>JANNUH010000052.1:0-27019 GCA_031395015.1 Desulfobacterales bacterium
GACCGAGTTTCCGCCGTTTAATGGAAGGCCTTTCTGAACTTTAAAAAATCGTTCAGGCACTAGGGAGTGCAAGGTGATCAGACCGGAACGGGTATTGGCGTAAATTGGTTGGAAAATATGATTCTTATGGCAAATATCCAGTAAAACAGTGAAAAGATGGCAAGGACAGGAAATGGCAAGGGGCCTTTCAGCTCGTGACAGGCCCCTTGATACTTATTTTCTTCTATATCTTATTACAGAATCTTATTACAGATCATTGATAGCGCTGGTCAGTTCAGGCATGAATTCAATGATATTGGCTATGATTCCCACATCCGCCACCTGGAAGATGGGGGCCTTGGGGTTCTTGTTCACGGCAACGATGAAGGGATTGCCCTTCAGTCCGCCAAGATGCTGGAAAGACCCGGAGATGCCCATGGCCAGATATACTTTTGGCTTAACGGTTTTGCCGGAGGTGCCGACCTGTCTTCCCTTTTCCAGCCATTTTGCATCCACAATGGGTCTTGAGCAGGAAACCACCGTCTTCATGGCTTTGGCAAGCTCTTGTGCAATTTCAATATTTTCCTGTTCTTCAATCCCGCGGCCAATGGAAACCAGCACATCGGCTTTGGTAATATCCACATCACCGACTTCGGCTTGAACAACCTCAAGAAATTTTCGTTTTGCGGAAAGATCACCGGCATTACCGGATTTATCCACCACGGTTCCGGAAGCGATCTTTGTATCAACCGGTGCAAAAGATCCGGGCCTGATGGTGATGACGGCACCGGATGAGGCATCAACGGTCACATGGGTGCTGACGGCTCCACCCAGTTCCTGGCGGGATGCTTTCAGGGTGGTCCCTTCAAGGCCGTCAAAATTAACGATGTCTGCTGCATAGGCAGCATTCATTTTAACGGAAAGGCCGGGGGCCAGATCCATGCCAAAGGTATTATGGGGCACAAGGACAATCGCACCTGCCGGAATCGTATTCAACAGGGCTTTGCGGACAATTTCTGCATTGGGATAGGCAAGGGCTGCATGATCAATCTTGATGACTTCGGCATAGAGGCCAGTCATTTCCTTTGCAACCTTATCGAGATCGGGGCCTGAACCGGTCAGAACAGCCGTCAGAGTTGCGCCTTTATCAATTTTTGCCGCTGCGGTCAAAAATTCCATGGCCACATCCTCGGCAATACCGTTTTGAAATGGAATATAAGCAAAAATCTGTGTCATGATTAGAGCCCTCCTTTTGATTTAAGCTTTTCAATCAGTTTTGCAATGATCTCGTCAGTGGATCCTTCAAGCATCTCGGCGCCTGCACCCATGTCCGGCACAAAATAATCAATTCTTTTTGTCTTTGCACCGGTTTTACCCACGATGCCGGCTGCAATGCCGATATCGGAGGCACTTTTCACGGGGATTTCAACACCCGCCACTTTTCTGATGCCTCGGATACCCACATACCGGGGTTCATTGATGCCGGTCTGGATGGAAAGAACACAGGGAAGTGCTATTTCATTCATCTCCTGGTTACCGCCTTCAATTTCCCTTCCCACATTTATTTTGCCTTCACCCACTTCGATTTTGTTGACAAGGGATGCATAGGGCATATCCAGCATTGCCGCCAGCATACCGCCAACCTGGCCAGCCCCTTCATCTGCCTGGGCTCCGGTCAGAATCAGATCATATTTTCCCTTTTCAATTTCAGCCTTGAGGATGGCGGCAATCCCTTGTCCATCAGATCCTTCAAAGGCATCATCGGAAAGCAGAATACCATTATTGGCACCCATGGCCATTTCACGTCTCAGAACTTCTTCAGACTCGCTATCACCCACAGTGATCACCGTGACATTTCCACCGACTTTATCAACAATCTGAATCGCCTCTTCAACTGCGTAATTATCCCATTCATTCACTGAATACACCAGATCATCACGATCAAGATCATTGCCAGCACCATTGAGTTCAAACTCATTCTCAGCAGTATCCGGTACTCTCTTGACACATACCAAAATTTCCATTATTGCCTCCTTTAAATCAATTTTCAGTTACCGGCTTCTCAGATTAAGAGACCTGCAACCCAGTTATTTTATACAAGATGCTGCTCGATCAGGTCTGTAAAATCCAGAGCTTCCATCTGCCCTTCTTTTCCTGCCACCTTGATGGCATCCTGGATATTGACCAGGCAGAAAGGACAGGCTGTTATGATGACGGTTGCTCCGGCTTCAGCAGCCATATTGACCCTTAAAACACCCATTCTTGTTTCTTCTTCCGGCTCATAGAAGAGCATGAGCCCGCCGCCGCCACAGCAGAAAGACCGGTCACGGCTCTTTTCAAGTTCCACCCGTTTCAATCCTTCAATGGCATCCAGGGCCTGACGCGGGTCTTCGTAAATACCATTATGCCGACCCAGATAGCAGGGATCATGATATACATAAACCTGTTCAGGGTTGAGGCAGGGTTTCAAATCCAGTTGGCCTGTCCTGATTTTCTCGGCCACTATCTGGCTGATATGCTTCACCGGTGGAAGGCCTTTATAATCATTTTTCAAGGCATTGTAGGCATGGGGGTCTGAAGTGACGATCTGTTTCACCCCTGTTTCCAGGATGGCTTCAGTATTCTGTGATTTCAGATCCTGGTAAAGCATTTCCTCGCCAAACCGCAATACCTCGTTTCCACTGTCTTTTTCAAGTTTTCCGAGAATTCCGAAATCCACCCCGGCTTTTTTAAGAATAAGGGACGTCTTTCTTGCAATGTTCTGGATATTATCATCATAGGAGGTGATACTGTCCACAAAATACAGGGTATCGGCTGTTTCGCCGTCCAGATCCTTGACCTGGCAGAGGGCACTGAATTCCTTGTCTTCAGCCCATTCAGCCCGTTTTTTCTCCATTTTTCCATAGGGGTTCCCGCGTTTTTCCAGGGCCTTCATGGGTTTCTGGAGAGACTGGGGCACAAGGCCTTCATCCACCATGCCGCGCCTTAAATCCACCATTTTATCTATATATTCGATCCCCAGGGGACATTCTTCCTCACAGGCACCGCAGGTGGTGCAGGACCAGATTTCATCTTCCGTATAAATATCCTGGACCAGTAGTTTGTTGCTGTTATGGATTTCCCCTGAAAACGGGTAATTTTTAAACATCAGGTCCCTAGCCTTGATGGTAATAAATCTCGGAGACAAGGGGCGTCCCACTGCATTGGCCGGGCATTGATCCGAACACCGGCCGCAGTCTGCACAGGAATAAAAATCCAGCATATGCTTCCAGGTAAAATCTTCCAGTTTTTTAACCCCGAAAGATTTCAGGTCATCCAGCTTATCGTCAGCAATGCCATACATGACCGGCTTGATATTGCCTTTCCTGACCCGCATGAAAAACACATTAAAGATGGATGTAATGACATGAAAATGTTTGCCCAGGGGTAAAAAGCAGAGAAAAAAGAAAAATGCCAGATCATGGATATAATACACAAAAATATGAAGGCCCTGGAGAACATTCAAAGATACCGAGGACAGCATGATCTTGAATAGCCAGACCAGGGTCAGTGGAGCCAGAAAATGAACTTCTCCTGTTTTTTGGAATTCAAAGGCAGCTTCTGTGGCTTCAAAAAGACTTTCGGAAATCATGAGGGTGGAAATGACGCAGAGGACGAAAACCGCTTCTGCTGTATGATCTTTCCCATATTTTTCCGGAACGGCATAGCGTTTGGGTTTATAGATCCCTCTGCGGACAGCCGCAATAATACAGGCACCAAGAACAAAGGTGGCGGCATAATCCTTGATAAAATTATAGACAAGGCCGAGACCGCCACCCAATCCGGGAAATACAAAGCCATGGGAAAAACCGATAATAACAAGGGAAATTGATCGAAGGGACAGGATCAGAAACCCGGCAAAAATAACCATATGCAGCACCCCGGCCAGCATATAGCGGGGCTGGCGCATCTGACCCAGCCAGATCACGATGAGGTTTTCCATCCGTTTACCGATGTGATCAAAGCGATTGTCCGGGTTTGCCCTCACCAGGGGAGCAATCCTTCGGGCCATGATATAGGTAAATAACCCTATCCCGATGATGGGCAATATAAATGACAATAATGCTGCGGGAAATATCCCGAAAAATTTATAACTTGCAGGACCAATTATTGAAGTCATCCTTTTCTACCTCCAAAACTATTTCTTAAACTCATGAATAAAGATTCAAAAAAGCTTTAATAAACCTGTGGGAACACGTCAAGCAAAAAGCTTTATTCAACAAAATTATATGATTCAATGAATATATGGTATTTATTATCCCTTCACACCTGTCAGGTAAAGATCCACCAGGGGATCGGCCATGGAAACCAGATCATACCTGCCTTCGGCAGTCACCCAGGTGCTGATGACCCCTTCCACGGCTCCGAGTATAAACCGCTTCACAAGGCCGACAAAAAGGTCCTGGCGCATGGCCCCTTCGATCTGCCCCTGCTCGATAATCTCGGATAAAAGGTCGAGATACATTTTTGAGATATCCTTTATCTGGGACTGGATATCCCTTAAATATCTTGCCTCGGACTGAAAAATAACGGCCATGTGTTTATCGTTCTGGAATTCTTCAAGATGGCATCGAATCAACAGCCTTAATTTTTCTTCGGCATTTTTGCCCTTTTCAACGGCACCCCTCATCTTTTCAAATACAACCTCTGTCTTATAGCTGATATACTGATAGAGAATATCATCCTTATTTTTAAAATACAGGTAAAGAGTGCCGTCCGCTACCCCTGCCAGTGCCGCAATCTGTGAGATGGTGGCCTTGTGGAACCCGTGTTCGGAAAACACGGCTCCGGCGCTGTTTAATATAATCTGATATTTCTCCGATTTATTTTTCTGCAATCTTTGTATTTCCTCTTTTATTAGCAATGAATATTGATTCATCATCTAACAAAAGATTCAATCAAATGTCAAGCCAATATTATGGATACGGCAGCATAATCAAATAATATAATTTATCTTTAATTTACGGTCTGTTATAAATTAACATCGTTTTTGTAATCAAGGGAAAAGCAAATTCAACCTCGATCAGTCAGTCATGAATTAAAATTCATTCTTCAATATCTCTCTTGATTTTAAGATCATTCCATGTAAAAAAAGAACAAAATATATTTCATTTTCAAAAAACCAGGGAGGGTGACATGATAAAGCCATTTAATTACTCTTCAGATTTTGAACATGCACTTGATTTCGGCAGACCCCCGAATATTAAACAACTTTTTCCAAACTCCAAAGCCCTTATTGTAAGCGGAAAATATATTGATCATGCCATGCTGACAAAGGGCAATTGCATGACCATTGCCGCCAACGGGCGCAATTCTTTTATCATCAGGGGTGCCCTTGCCGCTGCACAGCGGGCCAACGCCGCCATCATCATTGAAATTGCAAGGTCCGAGGGAGGGACCGATGCCTATTGCGCCGTCAGCCTGTGGAATATTGCAAGACAGACCGATGCTTTTATGAACGAGCTTGGCATCACCATTCCCGTGGCCATCCACGCCGATCATTTCGGCTTGAAAAAACCCGAAGACATTGATCCTGCAAAAACGGAAATTCAGTCTTTATTTGATAGCGGAATCACTTCCATTGCCATTGATGCCTCTCATATGCCCGATGATCAGAATCTTCTGGCCAATATTGAATTATTCCCCTTTATTCCAGCCTGGGCCGGACTTGAGACCGAAGTAGGAGAAATAAAAGGTAAATCAGGGCTATCGACACAAGAGGAAGCCCTCTTTCTCATCCAGGGGCTCAATGCCCACAATATTTTTCCCAACTGGATCGCCTTGAACAACGGGACAACCCACGGCATTGAAACCAGCGATACCGGGATTCAAGTGGAATTGACCGCCGGTATCCATCAGGCCCTTGCACCATACAAGATTTCAGGTGCCCAGCACGGCACCTCGGGGAATAATTCAGACCGTCTCCGCGCCATTGCCTCAAACACCCGGACAACCAAAGCCAATGTTGCGACAGCCTTGCAGATGATTTCCTGGGGCCTTTTGGTCAATGACTATGGAAATGCCATCCTTGACAACGGTAATTTCATTAAGCAGAAAGGCTTTGGCGTTTCAGAAAGCATGTGGGAACAGATGACGGATTATGCCAAAACCAAGAATCTTAAAGGCGGAGATTATAAAAAACTGAATCTTCCCTTTGAAAGCAAACTGCTTTCCCAGCCGAAAGAAATCAGGGAAAGAATGGCCAAAGGGGTTGAAGATTTCGTATACGGCCTTTTGACAACCGTATTCAACGCACAAGACACAGCTCCCATCGTCATAGATGAGATTCTGAACAAGAAATCTCCTGATCCTGGTTCCAAGGCACAAAAAATTGAATCTGAAAAAAACTGGACCCAAGAAAAAATAATTGAAAATGCTTTGAAAATCTCTTCCGACAAAGGTCTGGAAGGAAATTTTGAAGATTAAAAATAAACTTAAGTTTTAAATTTCCTGGACCGATACAGTGTCTAAGGAGAGAAATAAATGCAGATACCTTCATACCAGATACAAAATGTCCTGAAAGTTTATTCAAGACAATTGAGCCAGGGCAAAATTATAAGCCGAAATAAATTCGGCAATGCCAACTCAAGTTCTGCCGACAGCGTGACCCTCTCTTCTGAAGGAAAACGTCAGGCCATTATTGATAAAGTCGCTGCCAATATTGTGGATCGGATTATCACTGAAGGGCCTAAAGAAAAAAATGAAGAAAAAATTACCTCACAAATTGAAAAAGAGCTTGGAAAAAAGATTAATTTCACAAAAGACAGAAATCAGTTCACCTATACCGTGATTGATGAAAACAATCAAAAAACCACCCGGACTCTGTCTGTTGAAGATTCAAAATTTATTGTGAAACGAATGACGGAACTGGCGCGGCAGGTCGCGAACAGCAATATGGAGTTATAAGGAGACTTAAAATCATGAAAATATCCAACACCACTCCCAATTATATTAACCAGACCTATGCCGGTCAAACCAGCAACACTGCCAATCAGAACCTGAAATCTCAAAAACCGGCTAATGAAAGAACAGACAGCATTAATTTTTCAGACGAAACAAAAGCTCTTCAACAAATCAGCAAAGCCATTGAAAGCGAGCCTGCGGAAAGGAAAAAATATGTGGCCGACATTAAGCAGAAAATTGAAGCCAATCAATATAATATCAATGCCGAAACCGTTGCCGAAAAAATTATAGGCTCTTTCATGGATAAATTAGTATAATAGAAAATAATTGCCCGGCATTTTTTTCTTCACCTGCACACCACATCTTTTGAATAAAACAAAACCATATGATTTTACAGTTCTTTTTGGAATATTCCGAAAAGGACACCATTGGCATATCTTTTGCTTAAATATATTTTAAGTTAAAAGGAGACCATCATGACAAATATAAACCCAATCAATGACACTCCCCCCGCTTTCGGGGCCCCGACTGCCAGACCTTTAAAAACCGGAGAACCCGATTCCTTTGGGATTGCCCTCGGCAAAGCCCTGGATAAAAAGCTGGAACCGGAAATAGAGGGAACAAAGTCTCAATCGCTGATGGAAATCGGTTCCAAAGCGCTGAACATTATCAGCACCTCCGATATTGTTTCCGGAAAAACCGACAAACTTCTGGAGATGCTGGATTCTTATTCATCAAAATTAGTTGACCCGGCAGTTTCCTTAAAAAGCATTGCCCCGGTTCTGGAAGAGATCAATGATAAAGCCGCCGGCCTTCTGAAAGAAACACAGTTTCTGACCGATGCAGACACTGCATTAAAAAAGATTGCGACCCAGACCATCGTCACCGCACAGACGGAATATCTGAAATTCCAGAGGGGGGATTATCTTTGATATGAACGCTTTGCCCGGTCCCAGAAGAATTCTTTCTCATCTCTTGAAAGGGTTTGAAGGTTAAGATTTTTTTCTTTTAATTCTTTTTCCATGAGCCGGAACCTGCCTTCAAATTTTGCCGTTGCACGGGCAAGAGCGGTTTCAGGATGGAACCGGGCAGCCCTTGCCACATTGACCAGGGAAAAAAGAATATCCCCGAATTCCATGACGGCCCCGTCCCGGTCCTCTGAGCTTAAGGCAGATTCAAATTCCTTTATTTCACTTTTGACCGTATCCAGGATCTCTTCAGGATGATCCCAGTCAAATCCCTCTTTAACCACGGATTGGGATACCTTTAATGCCCGGATAAGAGAGGGCATCCCCATGGGAACGGAATCAAGCACGGATTCCATTTTCCGGTCAGCATGCCCCTCTTCAAGCGCCTTAATGGATTCCCACTGGCGGTTCAGCTCGATTTCACTTGAAATAACGGCGTCCTCATAGACATGGGGATGCCGACGAATCATTTTGCAGGCAACGGTTTCAACAACTTCAGCCAAAGCAATGGATTGTTTTTCCTGAAAAATCTCCAGGATGAACAAAAGCTGAAACAGCACATCTCCAAGCTCCTCACAGATATGCCGGAGGTCCTGTTTTACAATGGCTTCCTCCAGTTCATAAACCTCATCGACAAGGCATTGCCACATGGTTTCAGGAGTTTGCTTTCTATCCCAGGCGCATCCTTTATCGCTTCTTAATGTTCGGATAATGCCAAGCAGTTTGTCCAAGGTTTCCAAAATATTACAGGATTCCTTCCAGTTTCTTTAAAAAATCCTTCCGGGTATTTTTAGAAACAAATAAGGTCATGGATTTGGATATTTTTGCGGCATAGGGGGATAATTTTGATCCCCCGACCAGGGTTGAACCTTTGGGGACAAAATGGGTGATCATGATAAAAAGGACGGACACAATCAAGAGTCCTTTGGCTGCTCCGAAAACAAGGCCAAAGGTTCTGTCCACCCAGCCTAAAAACACAAGGTTTAAAAATTTCCGGATCAGGACTGAAATCAGGCTGACAATGATCAGAACGGCACAGAATAGAATGAAAAATGCCGTCAGATTTCTGATTCCCGGGTTTTGAATCCATTTTTCAGCATGGACAGTGATCAGGGGATAATAGGTATAGGCACCGTAGAAACCTGCCACGACCCCTATAATACCGGATACTTCGCCAATAAGGCCCTTAAAAAGACCCCGGATCAGACAAAATGCAATAATCACGATTGCTGCGACATCAAAAGCGTTCATCTTCCCTCTGTTTTTTTTATTGAAAAGCCCTTTCTCAATACCAATGAACCCGATTTTTAGTCAAGATTTTTATTGACCTTTAAGCAAATAAAATGCACCCTATAGGCCATGAAAAGTGTAGAATTTCAAAACCTGGGGCTTACCAGAGATCTTTTTGGGCATCATAATACCAACCTGGATAAAATTTGTGAAGCATTTGATGTCAAGATCAACTCAAGGGGAAATTCACTTCTGATCAATGGAGATTCTAAGAATGTCAGCCTTGCGGAAAAACTGCTTCATGAGTTCTACCATCTCATGGAAAACAATTTTTGTTTCAGTGATGCCGATTTTGATGCTGCCATCAACACGGTTAAACAGAATACCCATCTCAAAGATATCTTTCTGACCACTGTCTACAAAACCGTTAAAAACAAAGCCATCACTCCAAGGAATCCGGCCCAGCAGAAATATACCGAGGCCATTGCCAAGAATGACATTCTTTTTTCCATCGGTCCTGCCGGAACCGGCAAAACCTATCTTGCCATGGCCCTTGCAATGGCTTCATTTTCACGGGGAGAAGTAAAAAAAATCGTCCTGACAAGACCTGCGGTGGAAGCCGGGGAAGCCTTGGGATTCCTTCCCGGAGATCTTGCCCAGAAGATCAACCCATATTTAAGACCCCTGTATGATGCCCTTTACGACATGATGGAATTTGAAAAAGCAAAATCCCTTATGGAGCAGGATATCATCGAAATTGCACCCCTTGCCTTCATGCGGGGAAGAACTTTGAACAATGCCTTTATCATCCTGGATGAAGCCCAGAATACGACTTCAGAACAGATGAAAATGTTTTTAACCCGGGTCGGCTATGGTTCAAAGGCGGTTATTACGGGCGATATTACACAGATAGATCTACCCTTGAAGAAAAAATCCGGCCTTATTGAAGCCAAAAATATTCTGACAAAAATAAAGGGCATTGAATTCATATATTTCTCAAAGGATGATGTGGTGCGGCACAAACTCGTATCCAATATCATTGACGCCTATGAAAAAAAACAAGACCGAAAATAGTATCGAACAATTAAAAGCTTTTATTCTGACATCCTCCTCGGTCCTCTGGCTCCTGCTTTTTATCATCACCCTTGCCTTTACGATTACGCACTATCCGGGTCAGAGCAATTTATCCTATTCTTACAATATCGGGGATGTGGCAAAACGGGATATCAAGGCCCCTAAAAATTTCTTTGTCGAGGATAAAGCCGCCACAAATCAAAAAAAAAATGAGATCCGGGAGTCTGTCAAATCCGTATATGATTATGATGCAGGACTCTTGGACAGGATATCGACCAATATTGACAACGCCATGAAAGCTCCCCGGGAATTGTTTACCAAAACAAAAGAACAGGACCCGGAACCTACCCTTGCCATTGTGCTGGAAACAAAACCCGCCTTTGAAGAAAAACTGGGAATTGAAATCAGTAAAAATGCCTATGCTGTTTTACACCGATATCAATTCTCCCCTGATATTTCCATGAAAATGAAAACCGTTCTTGAAAAAATTCTGACCATCGGGGTTGTGGCCAACAAAGAGCTTTTATTAAAGGAAGAGAACAAGGGAATTATTCTTCAGACCATCGGCAGCCGGGACGAAAGAACCGTCAATGTTCTGAAAACCTTTTACAGCCCTGAGCAGGCAAAAGTCATGGTTCGGATTGAGGGGCAGCCAATCCTGAAGGATATGAATTACAATCTGTCCAACCTGATCGTAGACCTCTGCCAGAGACTGCTGCAACCCAATATTACCCTGAACAAAAATGAAACGGAAAGAAGAAGCCAGGACACTGAAGCACAGATCAAACCGATCCTCTACCAGATCGTTGCAGGAGAGATGATTCTAAGAGAAGGGGAAAGGGTAGACAAAATCCAACTGGTAAAACTCAATGCCCTCCAGGAACAAGTGGAAGAAAAGGATATCTTCATTGCCGGCACAGGACTGGCCCTGATTACTTTTTTGATTATTCTGACCGTTTATTTCTTTTTTTTAAAAGACCACAAGCAATTAAGGGCCAACCATAATAAACATATTTTTTTCCTGGCCCTGGGGCTGGTCCTTTACCTGACCTTTGCCAGATTTGCAACCTATATTGCCCAGTCTGCCAACCCAGATCTTTCATGGGATATCTCTTCAGTCTCTTTTTTTATGATCATTCCAATCCCGGCAGCAGCAATGGTAACATGCCTCTTTCTAGGATTTGATATTGCAGTTTTTTTCACATTCATTCTGGCCCTGCTGACAAGCCTTGCTTTTTCCGGCAGTTTCGAGGTCTTTGTCTTCTTCTTTTTGTCCAGTCTTGCAGCCGCCTTCTGGATCAAAGAGCGGCAGGAGAGAAAAAATTTTATTATTGCCGGTTTCAAGCTATCTGTGTTCAATGTTGCCCTGGCCCTTTCACTTTCACTTTATTCCCCTTCCCAGCCGGATGTAATCCTTCTTGCCAAAGAAATGGCCTTTGCTTTCTGCGGAGGTCTGTTTTCAACCATATTCACCATTGGTTTCGCTCCGCTGATTGAAGTTATTTTTGATTATTCAACAGACTCCAAGCTCCTGGAATTTTCCAATCTTGATCAGCCGTTAATGCGACAATTGATGATTGAAGCACCCGGCACCTATAACCACAGCGTTATTGTTGCCACTCTTTCCGAAGCAGCATCCTCCGCCATTGATGCCAGCAATCTGAAGGCAAAAGTCATGGGCTATTACCATGATATCGGAAAGCTGGATAAAACATTATATTTCATCGAAAATCAGGCAGATGGAAAAAATAAACATGACAAGCTCTCTCCCTCCATGTCGGCCCTGATATTAATTCAGCATGTAAAAAAAGGGATTGAACTTGCAAAACAATATAAACTCGGGAATGAAATCATCGAGGGCATTACCCAGCATCACGGGACATCTCTTATTAAATATTTTTATCAGAAAAGCCTGAACAGCGGCAATGATACCGTCAAAGAAGAAGATTTCAGGTATCCGGGTCCCAAACCCCAGACAAGGGAAGCTGCCATCGTAATGCTGGCAGACGTTGTAGAGGCTGCCAGCCGGGCCCTTGACCGCCCGACACCGGCCAGAATCCAAGGCCGGGTAAAAGAACTGATCAACGATATTTTTGCCGATGGCCAGCTTGAAGAATGCGAATTGACATTAAAAGATCTTCACCAGATTGCCAAAAGCTTTAATAATATTCTGACCAGTATTTACCACAACCGTATCGAATATCCGGAAAAATCCCAGGAAAAGAAAAAAGAAAAAAATGGCCTCATTAAAGATACTGATCGACAATCAGCAAAAAAAGAAATTCCCAACGGACAAAATTCGCCAAAAGACAAAACAGATCTTAAACGCCTTGGGCTGTAAAACCCATGAAATATCCATTCTGATTACGGATGATGCGCGGATTCAGGAGCTTAACCGGACTTACAGAGGAATTGACAGGCCGACCAATGTTCTTTCCTTTCCCATGCAGGAAGGAGGCTTTTCAGATCTTTCACCGGGCCTTCTCGGGGATGTCGTCATTTCCTGTGACACGGCACAAAAAGAAGCTGACACGGCCGGCATCGATCTTTCTGAAAGAATGTCCCAGCTCTTGATCCACGGGGTTCTTCACCTGGTGGGATTTGATCATGAAAAAGGTGATCAAAGCGAAGGGGATATGGAAGATAAAAGCTTTGAATTGCTTAAATTAATTGAACCGGATAAAGATTTACCCATATTCTGAATACGGTATTTTAATAATGGAGGAACTGAACCCATGGCACAACTGGCTGTAAATGTAGATCATGTGGCAACTTTACGGGAGGCCCGGAAAATCAACTACCCTGATCCGGTGGCGGCTGCAGTTGCGGCTGAAACTGCCGGAGCAGACGGCATTGTTGTTCATCTGAGAGAAGATCGCCGCCATATCAAGGAAAGGGATGTCCGGCTGCTCCGGAAAATCGTGCAGACCAAACTTATCCTGGAAATGGCGTCCACCAATGAAATGCTGGGGATTGCTTTGGATATCAAACCCGACTGCGTCACCCTTGTCCCGGAAAAAAGAGAAGAACTGACCACCGAGGGGGGGCTTGATCTCATCACCCACCAGGATCATATTAGGCAAGCTGTCACAACATTAAAGAATGCCGGTATTGCCGTCTGCATCTTTATTGATCCGGATCTGGACCAGATAAAAATCGCCCATAAAATTGACGCGGATATGATCGAAATCCATACCGGGGCCTTCTGCGACGCCGTCACCAAATTACAAAAACAACGAGAATTTTTAAGAATCGTTGACGCCGCAAAAATCGGAACCAAATTAAAGCTGGAAGTCAATGCCGGCCACGGCATCTCTTACAATACCATCAAGGCCTTTAAAGGGCTTACAGAAATCAGCGAATTCAGTATCGGCCACAGCATTGTCTCAAGAGCCCTGCTCACCGGGATGGAACAGGCTGTCAGGGATATGAAACAATTGATCTCAGCCCTTTGACATTGCAGAAAACCATGGTATAGTAAAGGCGAAATTCGTTCTTAACCTGATTAAAATTTCAAAGCTGACCATGATACAAAAAAAGACGATCTTAATCATTGATGATGAAATTTCCATACGGGAAAGCCTGAAATCATTTTTTGAAGACGAAGACTATACTGTTTTCGCTGCTGAAGATGGCGATGCAGGTCTTGATATTTATTTCAATGAAAAGATCGACCTTGTCCTGACAGATCTGCGAATGCCCGGAAAAGACGGTATTGAGGTTATGAAGATCATCCATCAACATGAACCGGATATCCCCATGATCGTGGTGTCCGGAGCCGGACAGAAGGAAGATATAATCAATGCACTCCGGATGGGGGCCAAAGACTATATCACAAAACCCATTGATGACCTTGATAAGATCAGCCATACCGTCCGGCAGGTTCTTGAGAATAAACGCTTAAGCGATGAAAACAAAAGATACCGGGAACAGCTTGAAGAAAGTGAGAATAAATACAGGACCATTACCGAGAATATAGCCGAAGGAGTATTCACAGTGGATGAGGATGAAAATTTCAGCTATTCCAATCAGGCATTCTCCACCATGATCGGATATACAGATAAAGAGATCCTGGAAAAAAATCTTAAGGACATTTCAACACAAAAAAGCGTTCACATCATCCGGCAGCAGACCCTTGACAGAAAAGCAGGCGTCATCAGCACCTATGAGATAGAAATGATTGATGCAAAAAACAATATCATACACGTGGAACTTGCGTGCAGCCCTGTTTTCAGTGAGAAAAATATGTATCAGGGTGCCATTGCTGTGGCAAGGGATATCACAAAACTTGTGGAACTCAAGAAAAAATTCCAGAAATTTCTCATCCGGGAGGATGCTGCTTCAAAGGGTGTGACTCCCATCTGCGCAAGCTGCAAAAGCATCAGAATAAAAGATAACACCTGGATACAGGTGGAAGAATATTTCTCCCAGATCATTTTTTCCCACGGCATCTGCCCTGCCTGCTGTACCAGGCTGTATCCCGAATTCGACCTGTCAGAATCCGAAACATGAATTCAGCCTCAGATGTCCACCCATCCTGACCTTTTTATGGCCATGGAAACACCGCTTTCATTGTTGGACCCTACCGTTTCATAGTCCTGTCTTAAACGTTCCGGTGCATTTTCAACCACATACCCTTTTCCGGACCAGCCCAGAAGATCCTCATCATTATAGTCATTTCCAATTGAAATAATATTGCGGCGATCCATCGACAGTTTTTCAGCAAGAAAAGATGCGGCCTTTGATTTTGACACCTCTTTATGGAAAACCTCTATCCAGACGGATTGATGATCAAGGGGGGAAGTGGCCTGGATCACACTGAAATCCGACAGGTCTTTTTTTATGATGTCAATGCCCGACGCATCTACTGCCCCATGCGGAATAATGGCAAGAACCTGGGTTGCCGGATCAATCCTATGGATATTATCATTCAGTAACGGCAAGCCGTCCCCTGAATGAAGAGCCAGCCGGGCCTTAAAATCAGGATTGGGGCTGCCGTGGGATCTGTATAAAAACTCCCGGGTATGGGGTATGGCCCTGTGTATCATATAATCCAGTTTCTTCAGGTCACAGTAGGCTGAAATTTTTTTTACGTCAGACAAAGACAAAGACTTTTGAAAAATAATGTCCCGCCCTGGAAACTCCATAATACCGGCCCCGGTGGAAAAAAAGACATAGTCGACGGGGAATATGCCCTGCCCCTTTCCAAGACCAATGGCTTTTAATGCTTTTTCCAGTGAATGTGCAGATCGACCTGTAGCAACGGCCGTAATGATTCCATTCCGGCGCAGTCTCTCAAGGGCCATCAAATCCCGGGGGCTGATGGTTTTATCGTCTGTCATTAATGTTCCGTCAAGGTCTGTAATAAAAAGTTTTTTATTCATTTATTCCATTAATCTTTTCTTTAATCTTTTCTTTAATCTTTTCTTTAAAAAAACCCGGTTCCTTTTCACGTTGCAATACCTTTTTTTCAATGGATTCACAATATTGTTTTATCCTCTGATACAATACCGACAAAGCTATTGACAACACCGTAATGCCTCACCTATAGTAGATCGCCAAAGGTTAAAGTCGCATCATTTCTTTACGAATAAAGAAGAATACGGCCGGAAAGAAGCCAAAACACTGGCCCAGGCAATCTGGTGGAAATTTTAAAAGATCGGAACTGTCTGGAAACGCCTGAAAGCCGAAGCCGATTAGAAAAAAAGGCTGCGGCGGCAAAGGTAAAAGCCCGGATTCTGACACATCCGGAAATCTTTATCCCCACCTTAAAGGTTTTCTATGATGACCGGGCCATCGTCATTCAAGGGGTGGTTCATAACCCAAAAGAATACAAACTGATTCGGGAGATCATTCATGCGACAGTCGATCCTCACCCCGTCCGGGATGAATTGCGTTATCGACAATAAATTAAACGGCCCCCGGCTTTGACCGGGGCTCTGAAATATGAAGCATCGAGGTTCCAACGGATTCACAATATTGTTTTATCAATGGGCAAAACAACATCACATATACCGGCATCTCTGTTCCGGCATTTAAAATCATACCCGACCGATTTTCTGCCTTATAAAAATTTATTTCTTTTTTTCCATGGCCTCCAGAAAAAGGCTTTCCATGGTTCCGCCGGATTTTGAAGGCTTTATGCTTGCGAATTGTTTCCAGTTGTCGGAATCTTTCTGATCCGGTGATGTCAGTGTGATTTTTCTTTTTTCCTCATCCATTTCCAGAATCATTATCACCACCTTGTCTCCAGGCTTAAGTGTTTCATAATCCGAAGGCTTTTCCGCACGACTGATATGGGATGAAGGCATGAGGCCCGTCACCCCGGGTTCAAGGGTAATGAACAGACCGAATTTTTCCTTTTTTTCAAGCCGGCCTTCATGGATTGAACCTGGTTCATACCTTGCCGATGCTCCTGTCCACGGATCACCCTGGGCATCCTTGATGCTCAGGGAAACTCTTTTGCTGTTCATATCAATGGACTTGATAACCACATGGACTCTGTCTCCCTGGGTTACGACATCTTCGGGTCTGAGGATTCTTTTGGTGTGGCTCATCTCACTGATATGCACCAGGCCGTCCACGCCCGGGGCAATTTCAACAAAGGCTCCGAAAGTTGTCAATCTGACCACTTTGCCGGACACCTGGTCGCCCACATGAAAATCAGCTCCCATTCCATCCCAGGGGTTGGAAGAGGTCTGCTTCATGGAAAGGGAAATCTTGGGGGCACCGGATTCCTTTAAAAATTCAATCTTCAGGAGTTTTACCGCCACGCTGTCGCCCACCTGAACAATTTCTTCGGGTTTTTCAACCCTGGACCAGGACAATTCAGAGACATGAATCATCCCTTCGACCCCTGGAATCAGCTCCACAAAGGCACCATAGGACATTAACCGTGTCACTGTTCCTTCAACGGTATCCCCTTCCTTGACCGTATCCAGGAAAATCGCCAGTCTTTCCTTTATCTCTTCATTTAAGAGATCTCTTCTGGAGACCACAATATTTTTCCCGCTTTCCTCATACCGGGTAATCAGAAAACGATGGGTCTTTCCCACATATTCTTCCTGGTTTTCCACATATTTCACATCCATCTGACTGACCGGGCAAAAGGCTCTTTTTCCCAGGATATCCACGCTGAATCCGCCTTTGATCACCCCGGTCACCTTTCCTTCAACAGGGGTTCCGTTCCGGGATGCATCGTCCAGCATACATGCTTTTCCTGCACCGGAAAGTGCCTTGGACAGGATAATCTCGCTTTCATTCAGGGAAACAACATACAGCTTCAGTCTGTCTCCGACCTTATAGGGCAATTCACCATTTTCATCCAGAAGTTCTGCTTTATCTACAACCCCGTCGCTTTTGGTCCCGGTGTCAATATAAATGCTTGCCGTGCCGATGGAAATAATCCGACCGTCCACCAGATCTCCCTGGTCGAGTTCTTTTCCCATTCCGGTATCATATGATTCAAAAAGTTTTGCAAAACTCATTTCATCCTGATCTTCAATTTCATCCTTCGGGTCCGTCATTTTCATTCTCCTGAACACTGGTTATTTTCCCTTATTCCGTATTAACCTTTACCGGTCAAAGTGTAAACCTCAATCAGAACGGAATAAAGAATTAAAAAAAAGCATTATGAGCCCTTCAAGTTTAAAAAATCAAGGAAAAAGGTTTATTATAGGTGTTCAATCATAAAATGCAGCCGGTTCCTGATATTGGCTTCGCTCATTCCTGCATCAAAATCCAGAAAATAAAGGTTCATTTCAGGATGAACGGCTTTGATCCTTTTTTCAACCCCTTTTGAAACAATATGATTGGCAATGCAGCCAAAGGGCTGGACACTGATGACATGGCGAATTTCCTGTTCTGCAAAGGCTGCGATTTCGCCCGGAATCAGCCAGCCTTCTCCGAACTGATGGGTCATGGACAGAATATGGGAGGCTTTTTCTGCAATCTCTTTAATATCATCAAAGGGCAGTCCGTATCTGAATTTTGAAAATATGCCATTCATCTTTGCGCTGCATGTATTGACTGCCCATTCAATGATAATCCCGATGAAATCCGTGATTTTTCGTTTCCGGATACCGGCCTTGATATTTTCCTTATAATTGACCAGATCCTGAATAAAATAATCGACAATGGGAGGCATCACAGGCTCAATGCCCTGACCCATCAGCCAATGAACAATATCCTGGTTTGCAAAGGCATTGTATTTGGCATAGATCTCACCCACGATGCCCATTCTTGGATATTCTTTTTGATGAACTGCTATCCCGTTAAAATCATCCACGGCTTTTTCCAGGAGTTTATAAATCCCTGCATAATCACTGCGGATGATGCTGTCTGCAACTTTTTCCATATAATGCTGCCTGATTTTCAGACTCCGCCCTTTTATTTTCTCCCGGGTTGCCATGGCATAATACATTTTTGCTATGCAATCGGCAAAGAAGGTGGTGGCAAGCAGAATCCGGGTCTTTGAAAACCAGTTGATATGAAATCCGGGCTGATCCACCAATCCCCCGGAAGCGGTTACGGAAATAATGGGGATATGATCAAATCCAGCATTGATCATGGCTTTGCGGATCAGGGAAAGATAATTGGAAGCCCGGCACTGACCCCCGGTCTGGGTAATGCCCACGGCAATCTTTCCGGGGTCATGGGAATGGGTCTTCAATGCTTTAATAATGTCCCCGATTACGAGGGTCCCTGGATAGCAGATGTCATTGCTGGCATATTGAAGTCCAAGATCCACGGATTTCCGGTCGGGTTTCGGCAGAATGTGAAATTCATACCCTGCATTTTTGAAAATCGCCGGCAGATAGGCTGAATAATCTTCTGAAAAAAAAGGGGCCAGGATGGTTCTTTTCCGGTCTTCCCCTGCAAATTTCAGAAACGGTTTTCGTGGCCTGCAACCCCCAACGCTTTCCGATTTCCGGAATTTTAAGGATTCCACCATGGATCTCAGCCTCAACCGGACCGATCCCGGGCTTGAAATTTCATCCACTTTGATGAGCGTATGATTTTTACCCTTGGTTTTCAGGATTTCCCTGACCTCGTCAATGACCACGGCATCGGGGCCGCATCCAAATGAATTAAGCTGGATGAGCTGAATATGCCGAGGTTTTCCGGCCACCCATGCGGCTGCATTGTAAATCCGGTTGGGATAGGCCCACTGGGTTACCACCTGGATATCCTGAAGAGAGCCGGTATCTGCGGGCAGGGCATCCTCGGTGATGATGTCTGCCCCTAATCCGGTCAGGATTTCCGGGATCTTGTGATTGATCAACCCGTCGGCATGATAGGGCCTGCCGGCCAGAACCATGAGCAGGGAATTGTCCCTTTCTGCTTTCTCAATAATCTTTGAGGCTTTCTCCCGGATCATTTCCCGGAGTTTTTCCTGGGCCTCAAGGGCAGACTCAAAGGCTTTATCAATGACTGCCTTTTCAATATGAAACTGCCTGAGATAGGCAAAACAGGCCCTTCGTAAAAGGCCCCTGTCTTTAAAGGTTATGATGGGCCGGTCCAGGGGAATTCCAAAGCGCATATCAGGAGGGATGGCGCTTTCCACCACATCGGGATAACCCGATACAATGGGACAGTTATAAGAATTCAGGGCATTTTCAAAATCGTTCTGCTCAAACACCACCATGGGATAGAAGATCCGGTCCACTCCTTTTTCAACCAGATCAAAAATATGGCCGTGAACCAGTTTGGCCGGAAAGCAGATATTGTCGGACATGACGGTTCCCATGCCTTTTTCGCTCAGCCCGAACGTGGAAGGAGAAGACAGGGTGATATTGATCCCGCAGCCGGTAAAAAAAGCATGCCAGAATGCAAAATTATCAAAAATATTCAGGCATCTTGGTATCCCAAGGGTCATTCGGGGCTTTTCATGGGGAGACAGAGCCCGGTTGAACATCAAATCTGTTTTAAATTTTACAAAATTATAACCCGGCTTGTGATCATGGCCCTTTGCCGAATAGTATGCTTCACATTTGTTCCCTGAAAAAAAGGACCGGCCGTTGGAAAATGTAAACCGTGTCACCCTACAGGTGTTTTCACATCCCTTGCAGGACAGAAGGCTTGTCTGATAGGCTTCAACTGCCTCAATATTTAAAAGCCCGGGGAAACCGGTCCCAGATAAAGGGCTCTTTAAGTCCGCCTCACGGGCAAAAAGGGCCGCCCCAAAAGCACCCATGAGTTCAGGGATATCGGAAACCCTTACCTTTTTTTGGGTCATCTGTTCCAGGGCCCGGACAACGGAAGGATTTTTAAATGTCCCGCCCTGCAACACAATATGATCTCCCATGTCCGACATGGCATGGAGTTTCAACACCTTGAACAGGCAGTTTTTGATCACGGCATAGGACAACCCGGCGCTGATATCTTCAATGGCGGCGTTCTCTCTTAAGGATTGCTTGATCTTGGAATTCATGAAAACCGTGCACCGTGTCCCAAGATCGCAGGGCGCCGTGGCCCGGCAGGCAAGGGCACCGAATTCCCCCACAGGATAATTCAAAGACCCGGCCAGGGCTTCCAGAAAAGACCCGCACCCGGAAGAGCAGGCCTCATTCAGCTCAACCCGGTGGACAATACCCTGATCAATGAAAACAGCCTTCATATCCTGACCCCCGATGTCCAGAATAAAGGACACCTCAGGATCAATGATCCTTGCCGCCATTGTGTGGGCCATGGTTTCAACAATCCCGTGATCCATGTTAAAAGCTGCCCGGATCAGATCTTCCCCATATCCTGTGACAGCACTCTGCTTGATTTTCAAATCTGAATGATGCAGAGACAAAAGAGCCCGAAATTCAATCAGTCCCTGGATGGCAGCCTTTACAGGGTTCCCGTTATTGTTCCGGTAAAAGGAAAACAAAACTTCCCTTTCCTTGCCGATGACCATAATTTTTGTGGTTGTGGAACCTGAATCGATTCCCAGATAACATTCAGTGCTTTGATATTCTGAAATGGGGCAGGTTTGGACAGGGATGATCCAGCTTTCTTTTTTCCATTCATCAAAATGCCCGGGTGTTAAAAAGAGAGGCTCAAGCCTGTCCTTTATTTCTGAAATTTTTAAAATTTCCTCATCCAGTTTTTGGATCAGTTGACTGACCCGGATCTCCGGAACCTGATACCTGTCAAACAGGGCCGCACCCATGGCCGGGATGAGTTCGGACCGGCCGGGCAGGATTATATCGGATGCTGAAAAATGAAGAACTCTTAAAAATGCATTGACCAGTTCCGGAAGAAAGGCAAACACCCCGCCGCACAAGAGCATCTTCGGCTTGATGGCAACTCCCCTGGCAAGAGTATTGATACATTGAATGGCCACGGCATGGAAAACGGATGCTGCAATATCCTTATGGGGGATATTCCGGGAAAGCATGTTCTGGACATCGGTCTTTGCAAACACGCCGCACCGGGATGCCACCGGATAAAGATGATCATGGGGCCGGGCCAGATCATTGAGTTGAAAGGGTGTGATATCCAGCAAGGTAGCCATCTGGTCGATGAAACTGCCGGTACCGCCTGCGCAACTGCCATTCATCCGGATATCCGGCGGTCTGCCCGGTTCAAAAAAAATCACCTTGGAATCTTCACCCCCGATATCCATGGCGCATCTCACATCCGGATACTGCTTTTTAATGATCTCATGGGCGGCAATTACTTCCTGAACAAAGGGAAGGTCCAGCCTATTTGAAACGCCAAGAGCTGCCGACCCTGTCAGTTTCAGCTCAAGGCGACAGTCTCCCATCCGGTCCAAAATCTGCTTGAAAAATAATGCCGCTGTCTCATGGATTCTGGCATGGTGCCGCTGATAATCGGAAAAGACAAGGGTGTCCTCAGAATCCAGAAGAGCAATTTTTGCAGTGGTGGAACCGATATCCAGCCCTGCTCTATAAATCTTTGTCTGAATCATCCTGTCCGAAGCTCCAAAATACTGATCCAATACCCATCTCCGGAAAAATCAATGAGATTTTGATTGTGTCTGAATGTATCAGGTTTGTTGCAAAACTCAACTGATTTTAAAGAAAAATCACCTGCCCAAAAAAGTTGTCGAATTTGTCTAACTGTGTTATTTCTATAAAAAAAGAATAAATATCGGAGACAAGATAATGAATGCCGTGATCATGAGAAACAAAATGACCGGATGTCAACGTATGCGAATTAATAGGAGATGATACCATGCAAACTCTCTCAATACCCTACAGCGATGACCTCTTGATATCCTCAGGTAAGTCAAAAAAAGCACTGGAACAGGAAATGCTTTTTTTACTGGCAGCCAAACTGTTTGAAATGGGTCGTCTTTCTGTGGGTAAAGCAGCAGAACTCTGCAACATGAACAAAATAAAATTCAGGGACGAACTGGGCCGCTTGGAAATACCTGTCATAAACCTTGATGATGATCAAATCCTGGAAGAATTAAAAAATGCGTGAGACTGTAGCTATTGCCGACAGCGGACCTCTCATCAGTCTGACACGTATTGCTCAACTCGAACTTTTACCCCGCATATTTTCTGAGATCATAGCTCCACCTGAAGTCTGGCATGAAGTAACAATAAAAGGTCAGGGATTGCCTGGTGCAGACGAGATAAGCCAGGTCGAATGGATAAAAATCCAAACGCCTTTACCTCAATTGGTCCAGCCGCTGAGCATTCTTGTGGATGCTGGAGAAGCTCAGGCAATTGCTTTGGCCCAGACCACACCCGGAAGCATCATCCTGCTGGATGATGCCCGTGCAAGAAAGATAGCAGCAAGATTAAATATTAAACAAATCGGAACCATCGGATTGCTCCTGCGTGCCAAGCGAATGGGACTGATTGAAAAAATCAGACCACACATCGAGGCTCTCATCGAAAATGGGATCTATATCCGCCTCAAACTCATTGATGCCGTTCTTCATGAGGCAGGCGAATAGAAAAATCAAATCATTTTAACATATATTTATGACTTGACGAGATATTATTATTCATATATTTATGTAAAATAGATAGCATAAAATACATATATATATGACGCAAAAGAAACACAAAAAATTGGTTCAAGAGCAACTGGATGAAACTTTAAAACAGTTTTCAAAGCTTGCAGTGGTTAACCGCCCCCTAAAAGGCTGGATACGAGCCATCAGGGATGCTCTGGGAATGAACAATCGGCAGCTTGCTCAGCGTCTTGGTGTCAGCAATTCCAGAATCCCCCGCATAGAACAGGATGAAATAACGGGTGGACTGACCCTGAAAACCATGAACCGGGTAGCAGATGAACTGGATTGTATTTTTGTTTATGGATTTATACCCCGGACAAGCCTGCAAGAGACCATCCGGAATCAGGCCGTGTCTGTGGCAAAAAAGCGAATGAAAAAACTCATGCACACTATGGAGCTGGAAGATCAGGGGCTTTCACCTGAAGAGAACAAAAAAGTATCGGATAATCTGGTAGAGGAAATCATTAATTCATCCTCTGCGACGTTATGGGAAGATACGAATCAATGATGAAATATTCAGAAAATCAGATGAAAACATAGGTATTTCATCAAATGAAATTGCAGTGGAACTGAAAACACTGTTTGACGATTCCAAAGCGTGGCTGGAATTCAACACATATCCGCCGGATGAATTTGCCGCAAGGTTTCATCACAGACTTGTCTTCATTCATCCGTTTGCCAATGGAAACGGAAGGCACGCAAGGCTCATGGCGGATCTGATACTTGAAAAAATATTCAACACAACCGCTTTTTCCTGGGGAGGCGTCAGTCTTGCAAAGCCGGGTCAAATCAGAAAAGAGTATATTGATGCGTTAAGACTGGCCGATGACCATGATTATTCCCTGCTGCTGAAATTTGTCAGGTCGTGATTTGGTGTTATAAAGGTATTCTTCAGGGGGCGGCGCCGCACAGAGACTGGAAATGATGGGACATTCCCGGGTGAGTGTGGTATAAGCGTGCCAGGGTTTAAACCATATACTGATGAGAAAAAATACATGTCATTTGATGACCTTGGCCTTCGGGCCGAACTGCTGAACGCCATTAAGTCCAAAGGGTACACCACACCGACCCCCATTCAGGCCCGGGTTATTCCGGCAATTCTTGCAGGAAGGGATATCCTTGCCCGTGCCCAGACAGGAACGGGAAAAACAGATGCCTTTGCACTTCCCCTGGTTGAACTGTTGAGCCAGGGGAACCCCCATCGGCGTCACCCCAGAGCCCTTATCCTGGCGCCCACCCGGGAACTTGCCCTCCAGGTGGGTGATAGCATCAAGGCCTATGGAAGGCGGGTGTCCATTCGTTGTTCCGTGGTATACGGCGGGGTAAATATTGATCCCCAGATAGATCGGCTGAAGCGGGGGATTGATATCCTTGTGGCCACGCCGGGGCGTCTTCTGGATCTTGCCGGCCATCGGGATGTGAATCTTTCCCAGATAGAGTTTCTGGTGTTTGATGAGGCAGACAGAATGCTGGACCTGGGGTTTAGCAAGGAAATTTCCGAAGTTCTGGCGCTGGTGCCGGAAGATCGCAGAACCATGCTGTTCTCCGCCACCTATACCCAGCAGATCCGGGATCTTGCCAAAAAAATGTTGACAGAACCGGAATATATCGAGGTGACGCCCGATAATACAGCGGCGGAATCCATTGTCCAGAAGATTCACCTGGTGGACAAGTCCCATAAACGTGATCTGCTCATCCATTTGATATTCCAGGGGCGCTGGCGCCAGGTTTTGGTTTTTGTCCGCACAAAATTCGGGGCAAACAAGCTGACAGAGAAACTGGTTGAAAAAGGAATACTCGCCGAAGCGCTCCATGGCAACAAGAGCCAGTCCTTTCGAACCCGTACCTTAAAAGAGTTTAAAAACAGCCGGATCCATATCCTGGTGGCAACGGATGTGGCTGCAAGGGGGCTTGACATCAGCAATCTGCCCCATGTGGTGAATTATGACATCCCTCAAGTTCCGGAAGATTATATCCACCGCATCGGCCGGACCGGCCGGGCAGGTGCCGGCGGTATTGCCGTCTCCCTGGTCAGCCCTGAAGAAAGAGGGTATATAAAGGCAATTGAAGGGTTGCTCAAGGAAAAGATCCCACGGGAAGAAGTCAGCGGTTTTACCATTGGCGGGAAGGTGCCGGATTTTGTTCTGTTACGTCCCAACCATCCGGCCAGCGAAAAAAAGGCAGACAAGGCCATTCTGGAGATTGTCAACCAACGGAAAATTTTAAAACAGCGGGGAAAAGTAAAATGACCAATAATGATATCCTGCGGCGTATCCGCTATATTTTTGATCTCAGCGATTCGAAAATGATGGCAATGTTTGGCCTGGCAGGTCTTTCAGTAACACGCAGCGAAATAAGCGATTGGCTCAAAAAAGAGGATGATCCGGCATTTCAGGAATGCCAAGATACCCATCTGGCTATTTTTTTAAATGGGTTGATCCTTGATAAACGGGGTAAAAAAGAAGGACCCCAGCCGGATCAGGAACACCATCTGACAAATAATATCATTTTCAGAAAATTAAGAATTGCATTGGATTTGAAAGCCGAGGATATCATTGAGATCATGGGATTGACAGATGTGAGTATCAGCAAGCATGAGCTGAGCGCCTTTTTCAGGAAGCCCGGGAACAGACATTATCGGGCCTGTAAAGATCAGATCCTGCGCAATTTTTTAAAAGGGATGCAGCTTAAATACCGGCCGGAAATTAATGAAAACCCATGGGAATTGGATTAAATCATGGAAGTTTAAGGTTAATAAAGTTGATATATAATTTAATACTGTTCTAAGTTGATTTGATCAATCGTGCTTTCTGATTTGTAATATTTATTAAATTTTTTTGCCAGCCAATAATATTTCCTGAATATTTTTAAATCGCTTTTATATTCCTTCAATTTTCCCTCAATTTCACCTTTATAGTATTGAATGAATTCAAGCGGGGTTGTAATGGATTTTTTATAAAATGGTCCAGGCACAAAGCTTCTGGGAAAAGGGTTTAGAAAATAGAGTCCATCGTCATCTCGAAATAAATCTTCTGCTTTTGAAAAATCACAGTATTCATCATATATCCTTCCTATTTTCGATCCATTATCAACTTTCATAGGACACTTGGTAATAACTAATCTAAAGACTTCCTCAGAAAGAAGAATCCTTGGGTAAACAGCAAATTCGCTTTCTAATTTATAGGCGCAATTCATAGCTGGGCCAAAAATTATATTATTATTATGGTATAATCTGCCAATGGTGACTCCACCACGAAGAAATAATCCATGCAAAGTACATTCATTTATCAGGGTTCTAATTTCTGATAAGAGATCAGATATATTTTTTTCGTCGCTTGAAAGAACTAATGAATCTGAAAAAAAAGTAGCTACCATTATTTTATTTTGACAATCTTTAATAAATCGTTCAGAAAACAAGAAAGGTGTTATGGAATTTAATAATGTCTCTTTGGTATTGTTATCGGCTAACTTTTTGAAGCCAAGTATATCAATGAAAGCTGTAACCCTATTATCCATGTTGATCTCCCCTTTAGGAATATATAATAATTTTTATAGCCTTTCTTTTTTAATATTAAGGTAGGGTCTAAGAATAATCAACTTTTTAAATACATAGCTGAGCGAGATTTTTAGCAGTCCATTCAATTTTATTGGAGGTGTTAAATTTCACAAAAAAATGAATCAAACCCCGCCTGTTTTTTCTATTCCCAGTTCTTCAACAATCTGGCGATACAATTCAATGATGGAACCGGTTGTCGCAGTGACATAAAATACCTTGTATTCTGAGGGATGAAGGGATGATGCAGCATACCTTAATGCTGTGGATTTCCCGCTGCCGACATCACCG
>JANNUH010000130.1:0-3590 GCA_031395015.1 Desulfobacterales bacterium
ATGCTCCCGTTCTATCTCCAAGCTTTCAATAGTCACTTCCATCGGCTCCCTCCTATTATCTGTATGCTTACTTTGCAATCAGATAATAGAGGAAAATCCATACTCCGTCAACCCTTTACCTATATTAATGTCGCAGACCCGATTGATGCAGTTGTTTTTTTTAGATTTCTGCGATGATCGCCGCAGGGATATAAAAATACAAAGCCTGTATATACAAGCCATCTTTCCTATGATAAAAAGACGGACATGAAACTGCGTATTGATCATAAAAAAGGAAACCGGTTATGAGAAAAATAGTCGAATGTGTGCCCAATTTCAGTGAAGGCAGGAACAAGGAAACCATTGAGGCCATCAGTAACGCCATCCGGAATACCAAAGGCTGCCGCCTTCTGGATGCAGATCCGGGGGTATCCACCAACAGGACGGTCTATACCTTTGTGGGGGACCCGGAATCCGTGGTGGAAGGGGCCCTTGCCGCAGCCCGTGTGGCAAGGCAGAAAATCGACATGAGAACCCATACAGGAGAACACCACCGCATGGGCGCTCTGGATGTCTGCCCCTTTATTCCCGTGGCCGGTGTGACCATGGAAGACTGTGTGGAAATATCAAAGGCCTTTGGCCGGAGAGCCGCAGAAGAACTGGGCATTCCCATTTATCTTTATGAAGCATCCTCAACCCGTGAACACCGCAAAAACCTGCCCCAGATAAGGGAAGGGCAATATGAAGGCTTAAAACAGAAAATTGTCAAAAAAGAGTGGGAACCGGATTTCGGACCGGCTGAGTTTATTCCGGAATGGGGCGCAACCGTTACCGGCGCAAGGTTCTTTCTCATCGCGTATAACGTGAACCTTCTGGCCACCTCCAACCAGGCACACAGGATTGCCCTGGATCTGAGAGAAGCCGGTCGCGGCCCGGAAGACCCCGGAAGATTGAAAGAGGTCAAGGGAATGGGATGGTATGTCAAGGATTACAATCTGGCCCAGGTCACGGTGAATCTCACCAATTATCATGAGACCCCGCCCCACCTCCTGTTTGAGGAGGTGAAAAAGGACGCCAAAGCATTGAATGTGGCCGTCACAGGATCTGAAATCGTGGGCGTGATTCCCCTTGAAGCCATGCTCATGGCAGCCGACTATTATATTGAAAAAGAAAATCTTTTTATCCTGGATGAAGACCAGAAAATCAGGCTCGTCATCGACCGCCTGGGGCTCAATTCCGTGGCTCCCTTTATCCCAAAGGAAAAGATCATTGAATATATCATTGCCGAGGAAAAAGAGGAACCTTTGGCCGGTTTGACCGTCAGGGCCTTTATCAACGAGGTGGCGGCCAGAAGCTCGGCTCCGGGCGGCGGTTCCGTTGCTGCCGCCATGGCTGCTATGGGCGCAGGCTTAGGGTCCATGGCCGTCAAGCTCACCCAGGGAGTCAGAAAATTTCAGCATCTGGATGCCCGGTTGAGAAACATCATTCCTCCGCTTCATCAGGCGTCCAAAGCCCTGATCCCCATGATTGACGCAGATACCCATGCCTTTAAGGACTATGTGGCGGCCCTGCGGCTGCCGGAAGAGACAGAAAAAGAAAAGAAAGAAAAACAAAGAAAACTTCAAGAGGGTCTGAAAAGGGCCATCGAAGTGCCGCTCGTCACCATGACCCTGGCTGATGCAGCCTGGGATGCCATGATCGAAGCTGCGAAATATGCCAATATTGCCTCCAAATCCGATATCGAAGTCGGGGCAAAGGCCCTGGAGACGGGTATCTGGGGTGCCTGTAAAAATGTGTCTATCAACATGGCCGGCATCGTTGACGAGGAATATAAAAATAAAACCCTGAAACTGGCCGAAGAAATGAAAAACAGGGCGGAGAAAAACTGTAAAAGAGCCTTGAAAATACTGGAGGCCCGAAAGGAATAACTTGATTTTATAGAAGATCAAAACATGCTAAATTATGATCTATAAAAAGGAAGGCTATAGATCATGACGCTTAAAATGGTTGACAAAAAGTTAAAATAAATGATATTTGTCAACTAAGGAGGTGATGAATATGATAAATGAATTTGGCATACGTTTGAAGTCAGCTCGGAAAATGGCGGGCTTGAGCTTGGATGCGCTGGCCCTAAAAACCGGCGCATTTGTTACTAAACAGGCTATTAGCAAATATGAAAAAGGAATGATCAATCCCAGTAGTGAGGTGTTGCTGGCACTGGCTCGCGCATTGGATATCAAAGTGGATTATTTTTTTCGGCCATCCGGGGTTTCTATTGCCGGGCTGGAATTCAGGAAGAAATCCAGTTTGAGCAAAAAGAAGGAAGATCAGATTAAATATCAGACCATTGATTTTCTTCAAAAATATCTGGAATTGGAGGAAATTTTAAATATCCAGGAGCCTTTTGTGAATCCGGTTTCAAACCCTGCGATAAAAAACCATGCCGATATTGAACGGGCTGCACAGGAAATAAGAGAAAAATGGAAGCTGGGGCAAGGCCCTGTCCCTCATCTGATCGAATTGCTGGAAGATAAAGGCTTTAAGGTGTTCGAGGTGTCGGACGCCCAAAATTTTGACGGTCTGTCAGGATTTGTTGCAGGGATGAACATTCCGGTGATGGCGGTCTACAAGGGGCAGGATCTGGTGCGTAAGCGTTTTACTCTTGCTCATGAACTGGCCCATCTGCTGCTGAATCTTCCCGATGTTGAAAAGAAAAAGACTGAAAAGTTATGTCACGCCTTTGCCGGGGCTTTGCTTTTACCCGAAGCTGTCATAAAAAGGGAATTGGGGGAAAAGCGAACTAAAATCACCCAGTGGGAACTTATCAAGCTCAAAGGAATTTTTGGTATTTCCATCCAGGCCGTCATGGCACGGGCACATAATTTGGGGATTATCTCGGATAATACTTACCAGTCATTCTGTATTTATTCAGGCAGCCAAGGCTGGCGAAAGCAGGAGCCTGGCGAATATGAAGGCAGGGAAGTTGCCAATCGGTTCAAGCAGTTTGTTTATCATGCAGCGGCTGAGCAGATCATTAGTTTTAGCAAGGCCGCAGCGTTTTTAAATCAAGCTGAATCTGAATTTGATCAAAAGGTGTTGTTTGTCTCATGATACTGCTGGTAAATGATGCCAATATTCTTATTGATTTATTACAAATCAATCTTATGTCAGCGTTTTTCCGGTTACCCTATGAGTTTCATGTTACAGACCTTGTGGCGGCCGAAGTTCTTGAATCCAATGCGGCGGTTTTGAAAGCCTGTATAGACAATGGAACCCTTAACCCAAGTTCGACAAAATTTAGTTAAAAACAGCGAAAGCAGGTGGTTTTTGTTTTTAACTATCTGATATTATTGGATCTTAATTGCAGAAAAGCAAATGTAGTGACTGAACTATTAAATTATTTATTGACAAATGGAAAATCTACCTTTATAGTCAACCCATGTTTATCCGGGAAACAGTCAAATCCAAAAAAGGAAAAAAATATTTCCAGCACCAGTTGGTAGAATCCGTCCGCACACCCAATGGGCCAAGGCAGGCCCTGGTTTTAAACCTGGGCTTTCTGGACCTGCCCAAAGATCAATGGAAAGAGCTTGCCAATACCATTGAAAGCC
>JANNUH010000146.1:0-30873 GCA_031395015.1 Desulfobacterales bacterium
AGATTTTATTTAATTGAGCCGTAACAAAAAGGAGGTTTTTATACAAACCAAACAATGCAAAATAAATTCGGATAAAAAACTTGAAAAAGACATTGCAGAAGTGGAGATATGAATTTCCGGGCTATGGTGTTTCATATAAACTCCTCACAAACATTTTCAAAAATTGTGGGCAAATTAGGTGGGAGGTAATTGAATCCTGGAAGTGCAAAACCATTGTTGGGCTCAAATTTCCATAATTGCCTCACCTGTTTTTCATTGATTAAATCAACATTTTGGATATTTCCATCTATCGTCAGCCATATTCTTACACAAGGAGACTCTTTCGATATCTTCGGTAGGCGCTTTAATTTTGGATGCCAATCTTGAGGTTTGATGCCCGCCTTTTCTATCGCGTTTGCAGCTTTTACTAATTCATCAATCATTCGCCACCTCCAACCCCTTGAGCGGATACGTCAGAACTCCTCCCTCAATCGGGACATTCTGGTCATACGTGAACCGGACTTTGGAGTTGTATCCGTCCGGGAAAACTTCCCGCAGCATCGAGGGGAGCACGGTGCTGATATCTTCTTGAACCTTTGTTCCGTCTCGGAACGGCCCCACATAAGACGGCGTAAATTCCTTCCATCCCAGACACGGTAGCGTGAACCACTGCCCCCGTTTGAGACGGCGCTCGAAAATCGCGGCATAGGCGTGTCCGGGTGAAGTCGTTTTGCTGTCCCAGGTCTTGGCTTTATCGTCCAATCGTTTCTTATTCCGCACTGGATAGACATGGGCATACATCCGGTAACACACATCCGTCAGTACAGTCGCTAAAAACTGATAAGCCCCTTCGGTTCCACTTTTACGCAAAGGGCCGTTGTAATTTGTGGCATAGCCGTGGAAACGTAGCGGTTTGCATATTTCAACCCTGAACGGCACAATCTCTACCGCCGGTCCCCACAGAATAGATTCAAAAACACCCTTAACCGCTGAAAATGTCGGAGCCGGATAACTTACAGGACAATCCCCAGTATCCGGCCTTGTCCACATGGCCGTTGGGCCAGATATTTCAATCGAAACAGAGTAAGGCTTCATAGAGACACCTCCAAAAAAATAAGTAAATTGATAGAATATTGTAACTCTTTGTAATATTTTGACCTATAATAAAGACACACCTCTCTGTGACAAACCTGAAAACCACAAATTTTATACAATCCTTTATACCATCTACCCCGGACAAAAATGGTCCTATATAAATTATTTTTTTTCATTTTTTTGCATGACCTCCAAACTTTTTTCCAGCTCTGCCCGGATATCTTTTTTCATATCTTCCGGTTCCAGGAGCCGGGCCTCTTTGCCGAATGACATGACCCAGCGCTTTATGTCACGGTAGCCGGAGGAGGTCATGGCAAGGATGATGGAGCCGTCGGGGTTGTCGATGATCTGCTGGATGGGGGACCAGGACTTTTCCTTGATGTAGCGGGCTTCATCTTTGCTGAAGAGGATTCTGACGGTGACAGGCTCGCCATGGGTCAGGTCAAAGGCGGAGTTCAGGGTTTCTTCAGGGTCAAAGTCAGAGGGATACTCTACGTTGCGGCTCAGGGGACGGATGCGATGGATGCGCTCCACCGCATAGCTCCTGATGCTGAGAGTCTTCAGCTTTTGGGCAAACAGGTAGAGGCCGCCCCGGTTTTCATAAAAATGCAGGGGGCCGATGTCTTCTTCCTTGATTTCATCCTTGTAAAATGAATGATAGGTGATTTTGCAGGCGGTTCGGCTCAGCATGGTTTCCGTGAGAATCCGGATGATGTCTTCTTTTCCGGCATAGGTTTTGGAGCCCATGGTTTTGCAGATGAAAATCCGCTTCAGGGTTGACAGCTCGGTTTGGGTATTTTCCGGAACAAAATGCATGAGCTTGGCGATGGCGGAGGCGATGTGGTGGCTGATGTCCGTTCCCCTGAAAATCACGGATTCGCCGGCCAGCATGCAGAGGGAAATGATTTCAGGAAGGGACAGGACAATTTTCGGAAGGTCGAGATTGGGCATGCGGGAAAGGTAATCGGATTCGATTCGCCAGCGTTTTTCCCTTTCAAGGCCGGAACGGTCGTCATAGACCGGGATGCCCAGCTCTTCAATGGCCTGGATGCTCCGGGAAACCGAGCGCAGGGAAATTCCCAGATCGTCGGACATTTCTTTTTTCGTTGCGCCCATGGGCCGGGACAGGAGGCCCAGGGTTCTGATCAATTGGACAAGATTCTTTCCCCTCATGGATTTTCTCCTTGATTTGCCTTCACCCTTATCGCATTCAGTGACCGGGCGCAACGGGTAAAGATATACTCAGTGAAAAGATAAGCTTTTTAGAATTGATTTGCAGCGGGGTTTATTCTTTGATGAAATATCCGCCTGTTTTTTTACTTCCCCTGCGCTCGATCAGGCCTTTTTCGACCAACATTTTAATCTGCCTTTCAAGGGTCTTTACAGGCCGGTTGCTGAGTATGTCCGAGGCCTTCCGGGCTTGAATGCCGGGATTTTAAAAAATAGCAGACAGCAAAGATTTTAATCCCTCATTTAATCCCTCATTTAATCCCTCAACCGTTTGCAACCGTATTGTTTTTTCAATGGAGGTTCTCCTGTCAAATATGGCGGTCACAAAAGTGGTGAATTCAAATTTGATAGGTGGATGCCCTGTCTCTTTCATCAGGCTCTGCATCCCTCTCTAACTGGACCTGCGGGACTTCGAGCCGCTTTGGGGAACCGTCGAATTCATACCGAACCGGGATGTGCTGCTTTAAAAAAAGCATGGCATTGTCCACATTGGAAACAATATCCCGATTAAAATCTTTTCGGTCCATTACATGCACTTTTTCGATCCCCTTGTATAGGGCGCAGGTAATCCCCTGCATGGGGATAAAACCGGTTGAGTTTCTCAGGATCAAAATCTTTTTTAAAATCAAATTCCAGGTTGGTTAATTCTTCAAAGTGAATCCGGCCTTCGGACTGAAAAAATTCAATGATCTGGTTCCGATTCATCAAAAGGTGGATGGCGGATTTATACATAATTTTTGACTCGTGGAAAATTATCAGATATCATTTGAAATATAAATCAACATACAAATGAACAAATAAGGACAAAAATAATGGAACATCATTTATTGGATGAAGCTTTGAAAATGCCGCCAAATGAAAGGATTGAGCTTGCTCAATTAATAATGGCCAGCATAGATTGTGAAGATGAAAAAATTCGAAAATTTTGGCTGGATGAAGTTAAGGACCGAAGACAGGCAATTAAAGAGGGACGCGCAAAATTAATCGATTTTGATAGCTTATACCATGAAGATTAGAATTCATGGATTGGCTGCAAAAGAGTTTGATGATGCAATTGACTGGTATGATCAACAGTCTGAAGGATTAGGAAAGCGATTTAAAAGAATAGTTACAAAAAGTATTGAGAAAATTAGAAATAATCCCGAGTGGTATCTAAAAGAATCAGGCGACCTCTATAAGTCCTACATACCCCAATTCCCTTATAAAATACTTTTCACAATAGAAAAACACGAAATCATAATTTGGGCTATTGCCCATATGCATAGAAAACCTTGGTATTGGCAAACAAGAATCATTTAGAGAAAAATTCGAATATATATCCTGATTTCTGTTCCCCTGAAAATCATGGACCCGCACAGGTCATTTCTTTTTACCTGCGCCCATGGGGGAGCGACAAGGACTAATAATGATATCGAAGTTGAGCAATCAGGGCAGCATCGTTTTCAATTTTGTAGACGATTCGATGCTCATGGTTTATACGCCTGGACCAATATCCGGCGAGATTATGTTTCAGGGGTTCCGGTTTTCCGAGACCCTCATATTTGTTACGCAGGATGTCTTTTATAAGAGTGTTGATACGATTCAGATTTCTTTTATCCGTGTTCTGCCAATACAAATAATCTTCCCAGGCATTTTTCATTCAGTGCTTCAAAATCTTGAAGAGACAGCAATACCACAGCTTCATTATTTTTTCGAGTGATGATCACCGGATCATGGTCGTCACAGACTTGTTTCATTGCATTGGCAAGGTTATTTCTTGCAGTTGTATAAGTAATGGCACGCATGGATTTCCTCCTGATTATTGATTTACCTGTACAATATATTGCACAGCTTAAAAGGTGTCAAACGGAAAATAATTCTTGACAGAAATAGATTGTACACCGTATACCGTATACGAGTTGGCAGACTTATAAATGATTTATTTATGAATGGAGAATGTTATGGAACCCTGCAGGATTTGCACCGTCATATCAGCTCTCAAGGCAACTGCTCTCCCGCTTCTGCTCTTTTGGCCCGCCCTGAATGCAGTCTGACCGTTGTTCGTGATGTCATCGGCAATTGATTGTCAAAAAGAATTTGCATTAATCAAAACTTAAGGATTTAAAAATGAAAGAAGAGTTTTTATTAGGAAACGGCGCCATGGCCATCGGGCTTCTGGAGGCAGGCTGCCAGATCATGACCTCGTATCCCGGAACCCCGTCCAGTGAAATCCTTCCTGAAGTGGTCCGGTTTTCCAAAGCCAACAAACTGAATACCAGCATTGAATGGTCGATAAATGAAAAAGTCGCCTTTGACAATGCTTTTGCAGGCGCCATATCCGGCAAGCGGGCCGCCTGCTGCATGAAAATGGTGGGGCTGAATGTGGCTGCCGACTCCTTTATGTCTGCCGCATACATCGGCAATATCGGCGGGCTTGTCATTATCTCCTGTGATGACCCAGGGCCCCATTCGTCCCAGACGGAACAGGATTCAAGGCTCATGGCAAGATTGGCCAAGGTGCCGGTGCTTGATCCGGGAAGCCCGGAAGAAGCAAGGGAAATGATCAAATTCGCCTTTGAGCTGTCTGAAGAATTCCAGGTGCCGGTGCTGGTACGGCCCGCCATCCGCGTCTGCCATGCCCGCCAGAACATCCGGTATGACAAACTTGAAAGCAATATGACAAAGGCTGATTTCAAGAAGGAACCCACAAGGTGGGCGTCCACTCCTAAATTCAGGTTCTTGCAGCACAAGGCCTTAAATGAAAAACATATAAAGATCAGCGAAAAATTCAATACCCTGTCTGCTTTTAACAGCCATACCCTGGGCAGGAAAAAATCCCATGCCTTCGGCGTGATTACCGGCGGGGTTCCGTCCAGTGTGGTCAAGGATCTCTTTGAAGAATACGGGAGAAAAGATATCCCGATCCTGAAACTCGGGGCGCCCTACCCTTTCCCGGAAAAACTGGCCGACGAATTCATGGCTGCCTGCGACAAGGTGCTCGTCATTGAAGAGACGGACACAGTCATTGAATATATGCTCAGAGACAAAGTCAAAACCCTGGGAAGATTCTCCGGCCATGTGCCCATGGAAGGCGAACTGGTTCCTGAAAAAATAGAAGTCATTCTGAACAAGGCCCTGACAGACTGCAAACAAAAACCCTTGTCGGATTTTGACGGCGGCAAAGAAGCCTTCAGCCTTGTGGCTGAGCTGGGTCTTCCCCTTAGAAAACCCACCCTCTGCCCTGGCTGTCCCCATCGGGCATCCTTTTATTCCATTCGAAAGGCCATGCCCAAAGCCATATTCCCGTCCGACATCGGGTGCTATACCCTGGGCAGCAATCTTGGGGTTGTGGACACGGTTCTGGACATGGGCGCCGGCATCACCATGGCCTCGGGATTCTGGAACGCCTATATCCAGGACGGGGTGAAAAAACCCATTATCGCCACTCTAGGCGATTCCACTTTTTTCCATTCCGGCACCACGGCCCTTATCAATGCGGTTTATAATGATTCAAGGTTTGTCCTGGTCATCCTTGACAACGGCATCACCGCCATGACCGGCATGCAGCCCGCCATTACCCAGGGACTGCGGGTGGATGGGCGAAAAGGCAATGCCGTTTCCCTTGAAGGCGTTGTTGAAGGATGCGGGGTCAAATATCTGAAAGTGGTGGACCCCTTTGACACAAAAAACATGATCAAGGTCATCAAAGATGCAGCCAAATATGTGAATGATCCGGAGGGCGGAATCGCTGTCATCATTTCCCGCCATCCCTGCGTGATCGGGTTCAAGGATCTGGCCATCCCAGAAAAGATTTGCGTCAATGTTTCTGATGAATGCACCGACTGCGGGTTCTGCCGGGACCGGTTTGAATGCCCGGCTCTGTTCCGGAATCCTGAAACGGAAAAAACCGAAATCAACAAAGTGCTTTGTGCCGAGTGTGGGGTCTGTCTTCAGGTCTGCCCGCGGAAAGCCATTGAAAAAGTCTGAAAACCCATAGGAGACAAATGATATGAAAACCATCAATTATGTATTAAGCGGTCTCGGTGGCCAGGGCATCCTTTTCATGACAAAGGTGTTTGCCACCACGGCATTAAATAAAGGGTACAATATCCTGGGCGCAGAAACCCACGGCATGGCTCAGCGGGGCGGTTCCGTCGTGTCCCATTTAAGGGTCGGGGATGCCCGTTCCAGCCTTGTCCGGGCCGGGGCGGCGGATTTTCTCATTTCCATGGATGAGTCTGAAGCTTATCGATATCTGCCTTACCTGAAAAAGGGCGGACAATTGTTTGCCAATGCCCCTTCCAAATCCTTCCCGGATAAACGGGTGGCAGCCTATTTAAAGAAAAATAAAATTGACGCCTTTGCCATGGAAGCCTCAAAAAAGGCCATGGAACTCGGCTCTCCAAAATCCACAAACCTTGCCATGGTTGGCTTTTATGCCGCCTTCGGGGTCGGGCCGCTCAGTGCCGATGATTTAAGATCCATGGTGGACAGCATGAGCCCGCCCAAGGTCAAGGGAATCAACCTGAAAATTTTTGATGCCTGTTATGATGCAGGCAAAAAGACGGCATCTCATATACGGAGGTCAAATGGAACTATTTAGAAAACTCACCGTACTCTCTCTGGAACAGGCCACTGTTGCCCCTTATCTGACTTACCGGCTGGCCCAGGACGGGATGAATGTCATCCGCCTGGAGCACCCGGTGTTCGGAGACCCCAACCGGTTCATCGGCAATAATGTCCTGAATGAAGAGCGCATGAATTCCTATTTTCTGTGCATCAATTCCGGCAAAAAAGCCCTGACCCTGAACATGGCAGATCCCAAGGGCAGGGAGATCTTTTATGAACTCTTGCAGAAACTCAATGTGGATATCTTTGTCACCAACCAGTTGCCCAAAAATTATGAAAAGCTGGGATGTGCCTATGACATCATGAAAAAAGTCAAGCCCGATATCATCTGGCTGGGCCTTACCGGGTTTGGCCCGGATTCCAATGAAGGGGCCTACGACCCCATTCTCCAGGCCCGGTCCGGTCTCATGGAACTCACGGGTGAAGTTGGCGGAGATCCCCAGGTTCTCGGCATCCCGCTGCCGGACATGGGCACCAGCGAACACGGGTACGGGCTTTTGATGAAAGCCCTCTTTAAACGGGCCGTCACAGGAGAAGGCACACGCATTGACCTGTCCATGTTTGAATCCACGGTTTCCTGGCTCACGGTTCCCATTGCCCTGACCAAAAGCTTTGGCGCCAAAATATCCCGCCGGGGCAATACCCATGAATTTTTCTGCCCCGTGTCTGTTTACAAAACCAAAGACGGGTTTGTGTATCTCGCCGTGGGCAATGACCGCCAGTGGGAATCCATGGTGGCCCAGGATATGTTTAAATCTTTGGCAAAAGAAGAATACAAAAAAAACAAGGGCCGGATCACTGATGTCAAGAACCTGAACAAGGCCATCAATGACATTACAGAACAGCATTCCTCGGAAGACCTGATCAAACTTTTCACATCCATCACCGTGCCCATCTCCAGTATCAAAAATGTGGAAGAAGTCATCAAAGATCCCCTGGTGGCAAAACGGATTCTGTCTTCAAAAGATCCGAAAACCGGCACAGAGGTAACGCTTGCCCCGCCGCCGAACATGACGCCTTTCCTTGAGCAGAGCGACCGGAAATTGTCATTCCCGCCGCGGTTCGGACAAGAGAACAAAGCCATTTACGGAGACATCCTGGGGTATAATGATGCAACTCTGGCTGAATTCAAAGAAAAAGGGATCATTTGATGAAACTGAGCAACAGTTTTAAAGAAAGAAAATCTCTGGGTCAGGATGTGTTTGAATATCTGAAAAATTCCATCATTGACCAGACCATTGAACCGGGCTCAAGGCTTGTGGAAAGCAAGATTGCCGAGATGCTGGGCATCAGCAGGACACCGCTCCGGGAAGCCCTGCACAAGCTTGAGAGAGAGGAATGGATTGAGAAAACGCCTTCCGGCGGATTCCAGGTGGTAAACCTGACCCGGCAGGACATTGAAGAAACATTCGGCGTCCGCAGCGCCCTTGAGGCTTATGCGGCCCGGCTCGCTGCCGAAAATTACCGGGAAAAGGATCTCATCCCCCTGGAAAAAAAGATGCTGGAATACCAGAAATGCCTGGAGAAAAAAGCCAATGACAAGCTCCAGACGATCAATACGGAATTTCATGATCTTCTTTATGCTTTAAGCCGGAACCCGAAACTTGTTAAAATGATCAACCAGCTTCGGTCTCAGATCTCACGGTTCCGGCAGATCATCCTGAAACAGGATGAATATGCCCATGAAAGCAATGAAGACCATGTCCGGATGCTGGATGCCATCAAAAAAAGGGATGGGGATATGGTTGAAAAACTGGTCCGGGAGCATCTCATCAAAGGCAAACATGCGGTTTTAAGCCAGCTTCCGGATGAGGAAAAAGAAGAAAAGAGTGCCTGATATATGCCTGATATAAAGGACATACTTTCCGGGAACCAGAACGCCGGGGCAAAGCTGATCCGTCTTATTGAAGACCGTGATCCGTCGGCCCATGAAGTGTTAAAGGCGCTCTATCCCCATTCTGGAAATGCTTTTATCATCGGCATTACCGGGTCTCCGGGCGTGGGCAAATCCACCCTGATTGATGCACTCATCGCAGAATTCCTCAAACTGAACAAAAAGATCGGCGTCATTGCCGTTGACCCGTCCAGCCCTGTTTCTGGCGGGGCCATCCTGGGCGACCGGCTGCGCATGCAGCGCCATGCCGCAGACCCGAACGTTTTTATCCGCTCCATGGCATCCAGGGGGCAAAAAGGCGGACTTTCACGGGCTGCCAAAGATGCTGCTCTTGTCCTGGATGCCATGGGGTATGACATCCTTATTATAGAAACTGCGGGAGCCGGGCAGACCGAAGTGGATGTGGCAGGAATTGTCCATTGTGTCGGCATTGTGACCATACCCGGCACCGGGGACGGTATCCAGGCCATCAAGGCCGGTATCCTTGAAACCGGGGATGTGTTCATCTTAAATAAATGTGACCGGCCCGACAGCGACGCTGCCGAATTTGAGCTGAATATGATGATCAGTATGCGGCCGCCTTCACCAGGAAGCTGGAAAGCTGTTGTGGTAAAGACGAGGGCTTTGGACGGCACTGGCGTCAAAGAGCTGGCTGAGGTGTTTTTGTCCCATTATGCGTTTTTAAACCAGGAGGGACGCCTGGAACAGAAACGGAAAAACCAGGAAGGAAAATATTTCCAATCGCTTGTTGCGGATCTGGCCCTTGAAAAAATCATGTCGGCACTGGAAACTTCCAAGGCTTACCAGGAAGCACTTCAAAAAATGGAATTGAACGGGACAGATCCTTTGAGCGCTGCTGAAAGTGTAGTGGGTGGCATAACCATAGGTAATTTTAAAAAATAAAAGGACAAAGAAATGGCAACAAACAAGAAAATTCGCATACTGATCGCCAAACCGGGTCTGGACGGCCATGACAAAGGCGCCAAAGTCGTTTCCCTGGCTCTCAGGGATGCCGGTATGGAAGTGATCTATTCAGGGCTTCACCAGACCCTGGACCAGATTATTCAGAGCGCCACCCAGGAAGCCGTGGATGTCATCGGTCTTTCCATCATGTCCGGTGCTCATCTGCCCATCTGTCAAAAACTCAAAGCCATGATGCAGGAAAAGGGGCTTGTCCATACAAAGCTCACCGTGGGCGGGGTCATTCCCCATCAGGATATTCCGAAACTCCAGGAAATCGGCGTGGCGGCCGTGTTTCCCGGCGGAACCTCTTTTGAGGACATCATCAAAGGCATAAACAGCCTGTTTGACTAATTTCCTAAGAATGGAGAATTGAAACCATGGGTGTTGCAAAATATATAAAAAACGAAAAAGACGCCATTAAAGAGGTGATCTACCAGTCCGGCATCAAGGTAAAACCCTCCTATGGCCCGGAAGACCTTGAAAAGGCAGGATTCAAATATGAAAAAGACCTGGGCGCGCCGGGCGAATACCCCTTTACCCGCAGTATCCACCCCCAGAGCTATCGCAGCCGGGCCTGGACCACCAGGCAGTATACGGGTTTCGGAACGCCTGAAGAAACCAATGAGCGGTTCAAGCTCATGATCGCCAATGGCCAGAACGGGCTTAACGTGGCCTTTGATCTGCCCACCCAGATGGGATATGACTCGGATCATCCGCTGGCTGAAGGTGAAGTGGGAAGGGTCGGCATGGCCATAGATTCGCTCAGGGATTTTGAGGCTGCATTTAAAGGAATTCCCCTGGACCGCATCGGGTCCGGGCTCACGATCAATGCCGTGGCCACCATCATGATGGCCATGTATCAGGCCGTGGCGGAAAAATTCGGATACTCCAAAAATCAAATCTCCACTACTCCCCAGAATGATATCTTAAAAGAAATGATTGGACGGGGTGCCTGGATTTTTCCTGTTGATCACGGGGTGAGGCTGGTTGGCGATTCCATTGAATATGCAGTAAAAGAATTGCCAAAATCCAACCCGGTCAGCATCTGCGGATATCATATCCGGGAATCCGGGGCCACACCGGCCCAGGAAATCGCCTATGCCTTTGAGATTGCCAAAGCCTATATCGAAAACGTCACCCAGCGCGGCATCAAGCCCGAAGATTTTGTGGGACGGTTCTCCTTTAATCTGAATGTCTACGGCAACCTCTGGGAGCAGATCGCCAAATTCAGGGCCGCCCGGAAACTCTGGGCCAAAATGCTCAAAGAAGAATACGGGGTCAAGGAAAATAAAAACCTGTTCCTCCGCGGACTTTTCGGCGGCGGCGGGTCCGGTCTCACCAAGGAACAGCCGGAAAACAATATCATGAGAGGGGCCTATTATGCTCTTGGGGCTGCCCTTTCCGGCGCCCAGACCACGGCGCTCTGCTCCTTTGACGAAGCCTATACCATCCCGACTCCGAGATCAGCCCTTTTATCTTTAAGAACCCTTGAAATCCTCATGGATGAAGTGGGTCTTCGCGACACCGTAGACCCTCTTGCAGGTTCCTATTTTATCGAAACCCTTACCCTTGAGATGGAACAGAAAATCCTTGAAGAAATGAAGGAAGTGGAAAAATGGGGCGGCATGGTGAAAAGCATTTCCAACGGCTTTATCCAGAGAAAGGTGTCCCGCCAGGCCTATGAATTTGAAAAAGGGCTGCAGTCCGGGGAATACCGGAAGGTTGGAGTTGTGCCGGTATCGGAAAAAGGTACGGACAAGGACCCGGGATCGGAACCTGCTGCCGTGGAACTCCATGAATACAATGAAGCCTGGGCTGAAAAATCCATTGCCAATTTAAAAGAGCTGCGCCGCACCCGAAACGGCAAGGATGTGGCTGAGTGCCTGAAGGGTCTTGAAAAAGCCGCCAAAACCAGTGAAAACGTCATGCCCCATCTCGTCAAATGCTGTCATGCCTATGCCACGGTCGGGGAAATGGCCGGGGTGTTCAGACAGGTGTTTGGCGAATGGAAAGAGCCTGATTTTTATTAAACCGGAAAAGGAGGTGACGTTTGAAAAAAGATACCTATCGATTGGGGTGTGACATAGGCGGCACGTTTACGGATTTTGTGCTGGTCAACAATACCACAGGCGAATTTCACACCAATAAATGCCTGACCACGCCTTCGGACCCGTCGGACGCCATTGAACAGGGCATCCGGGAACTGGATGAAAAGCTGCCGGGATTTTTAGACCATGTGGAAGAATTCATCCACGGCACCACCCTGGTCATCAATGCCATCATTGAGAGAAAAGGGGCCAGAACCGCACTGATCACCACCAAGGGATTCAGGGATGTCCTGGAGCTGGGACGGGAAAAACGCTATGATGCCTATGATATTTTCAGTGAATACCCGGAACCCATTGTGCCCCGGCCGGACCGGGTGGAAATTGATGAGCGCATCACCGCTTCAGGCAAAGTGCTGAAGGACGTGAATGAAAAAGAAGCGGTTGCGGTTCTCAAGGCGCTCAAAAAGAAAGGCATTGAATCCATTGCCGTATGTTTTATCAATTCCTATGAAAACCCGGTCAATGAACGCAAGATGAAAGAAATCATCGAACGGGAACTGCCCGGCATGTTTTTATCCACTTCCATTGAAGTTCTGCCCGAAATCAAGGAATATGAGCGCTCCTGCACCACGGCGGTCAATGCCTATGTAAAACCCATCACCTACTGGTATCTGAATAAGCTGATCAACCGCCTGAACGCCATCGGGTTTGCGGGTAAACTGTTCATCATGCTCTCCTCCGGCGGGATCACCTCCATTGAAACAGCCAAGGAATTTCCCGTCCGAATCATTGAATCAGGCCCCACGGCAGCCGTCATCGCTTCCCAGCACTATGGCAAAATGTTTAATATCAGGGATATGTTCTGTTTTGACATGGGCGGCACCACAGCCAAATCCTGCCTGATCCAGAACGGCCATGCAGGGCTTGTCTCCACCTTTGAGGTCGGACGGGTTCAGCGGTTCCAGAAAGGCTCCGGCCTGCCCATCCAGGTGCCGGTGGTGGATCTGATGGAAATCGGCGCAGGCGGCGGAAGTATTGCAAAGATCAGCAATCTCGGTCTTTTGCAGGTCGGCCCGGAAAGTTCGGGCGCTGATCCCGGTCCTGCCTGTTACAGTCAGGGCGGGGAAAACCCCACGGTCACGGATTCGGATCTGGTTCTGGGTTATCTTGACCCGGACTTCTTTTTGGGCGGCACCATGGCCCTGGACCTGGAACGGTCCAAAAAAGCCATTGAAGAAAAAATCGCGGGGCCCCTTGGCACCACCATGGTGGAAGCGGCCTTCGGTATCCATGACCTTATCAATGAGACCATGGCGTCGGCTGCCAAAACCCATATTGCGGAAAAGGGCGGCAACCCCAATATTGTGACTGTTACCGCATTCGGCGGCGCAGGCCCGGTTCACACCTACGGTCTTGCCAAAAAAATCGGTGCACGTTCCATTTTGATTCCGCCTCTTGCCGGTGTTGGATCAGCCCTGGGGTTCTTTACCGCACCTGTGGCCTTTGACATGTCCAGGAGCCATCGAAAAGTTCTGGATGATGCGGATTTCAAAGAGATCGAAGCGTTGTTCCGCGAGCTTGAAGTTGAGAGCGCCAAAATCCTGGAAGGCGCCCAGAAAGGGGATGCCATTATTTATAACCGGACCTTGCTCATGCGATTTGTGGGACAGGGCGCGGAAATCGATCTTGGCATTGAAAATAAAGATTTTCAGGCATTTACCAAAAAAGATATCCGCACCATGTTTGACACTGAGTACAAACGGCTTTATGGAAGAACGGCTGAAGAATCACCGGTTGAATTCGTCACTTTTAAGGTGAGGGCAAGCCTTCCGAAAAAACCCTTTACCATTTCAAAGCTGACCACGACGAACCGGGATATCAAAGCCTGTATCAAGGGTCAGCGCAAAGCTTTTTCCATCATAAAAAAGGATTATATCCCATATACTGTGTATGACCGGGGGAAACTCTTCCCAGGAGCCTCCTTTGATGGGCCTGCCATTATTGAGGAACGTGAATCCACCATTGTCATGGGCGAAGATGCCAGGATCAGGGTGGATGAATTCGGGTTTATCTGGGTTCAAATTATTCAGCCCAACATTGAATCAGGCGAGGAAAAATAATGAAACCAATGAAACGAAAATTCGACCCCATCACACTTGAAATTTTGTGGAAACGCCTGGTTTCCATTGTGGACGAATCCGATGCATCGGTTATCCGGACGGCTTTTTCAAGCCTTTTAAGAGATGCCCACGATTATACCTGCATGTTTACGGACAGCCGGGGCCAGGAACTGGTTCAGGGAACTTTGTGCACACCGGGCATGGCCGGGGCCATGGCCCTTGGCATGAAAAAGCTGGTTAAGTCCATTTCCTTTGACAGCTTGAGCGACGGAGATGTGTTTATCATCAATGACCCCTGGGCTCTGGCAGGACACTTGAACGATGTCTGCGTTTTTTCCCCCATTTTTTTCAAGGGCAAAGTCGTGGCATTTACCGCCTGCATCTTCCACCACACGGATATCGGCGGCAGACCCGCTTCAGACAACCGGGATGTATATGCAGAAGGCCTTTATATCCCATTGACCAAACTTTATGATGCGGGAAAACTCAACCAGGATATCGTCAATATGATCCGGGCCAATGTCCGGACTCCGAAAGAGTTTGACGGCGATATCCGGTCCCAGGTGGCGGCAAACCATGTCTGCTCCCGGAAAATCATCGAAATGATGGAAGATGAGGATCTTGACACCCTGGATGACCTGGCCGATGAAATCATCGACCGGACGGAAAAGAGCATGCGGGCCGCCATTGAAAAAATCCCGGACGGGGTTTATGCGCACACCGGCATTATTGAAGGGGCAGGGAACAAACCCGATATCCCCATCAAACTGACCGTAAACGTCAGCGGTTCAAAAATCCATGTGGATTTTGAAGGCTCTTCAAAGCAGGTGCCCTGGGGCGTGAATGTGGTGTACAATTTCACCTATGCCTATGTGTTCATGGCCATCAAATCCGCATTTGATCCGGGCGTGCCCATCAATGAAGGGGCCTGCCGCCCCATCACCATGTCCGCACCCGAAGGCTCCATTGTCAATTGCAAATTCCCGGCCGCCGTGGCCGCCAGGATGGTGGTGGGCCATTTTATGACGGAAATGGTGTTCAATGCTCTCGCCAAAGCCGCTCCGGACAATATCATTGCAGGCTCAGGCGGGACCCCGGCCCAGACCAATATTTTCCATGGGACCTTTGCAAACGGCAAGGCCTGGCACACCATGATCATCCGCGGCGGCGGCATGGGTGCCTCCTCCCGGTTCGACGGCCATCACTGTGCTATTTTCCCGGCCAACGGGGCCAATACCCCGGTGGAAATCCTGGAAAGCGACACCTCCATGATGGTCGAATCCAGGGGTGTGATCCAGGATTCAGGGGGCCCTGGCAAACAGCGCGGCGGTCTTGGCAGACATATGGTCATCCGCTCCCCGGATGAAGGGGAAAATTCCGCCGGAACAATTTCCATTGCGGTCCAGGCAGGGCGCTATATTTATCCGCCCAAGGGCATGTTCGGTGGGAAAGATGCGTCTCTCGCCAAGTTCCAGAAAAATGGAGAAAACGCAGATCCCAGCACTTTGACCTTCTGCGACCCCGGCGACCGGATCTCCTTTATCAGCGCAGGCGGCGGCGGGTATGGCGATCCTTTTGAACGGGACCCCAAGGCCGTTGAAAGAGACGTCCAATATGAATATGTCAGTATTGAACGAGCAAAACTGGATTACGGGGTTGTCATCGACCCTGAAACCCTTACCGTCAACCTTGCGGAAACCCGCAAACTACGAGAAAAAAGATAAGGATGAGGATGATGAAAAAAACCTTTATGCCGCCCTTTAATACGACCAGTGAGCTTTTTGATCACCAGCTTAAAGGGCTTCAATGGACCGTGGGCCATGCGTACAACGGTTCTGCCTTTTACAGGAAACAGTTTGAAAAGGCCGGGGTCATGCCGGGGGATATCAAGACCCTGGATGATATCCGGCTGCTTCCCTTTACCACAGGCAATGATCTAAAAGAAGGCTATCCCTTTCCGCTTTTGTCGGTCCCGGAAAAAGATGTGGTGAGAATCCACGCTTCTTCAGGGACCACAGGCAAGCGAAAAGTCCTGACCTATACCCAGAAGGATCTGGACACCTGGTTTGACATGTTTGCACGGTGCTATGAAATGGCGGGTGTAACAGAGGAAGACCGGGTGCAGATTGCCGTCGGATACGGGGTCTGGACCGCAGGCATGGGATTTCAGATGGGATGTGAACGCCTGGGCGCCATGGCCATTCCGGTCGGACCCGGAAACATCGACATGCAATGCCAGTTCCTGGAAGACCTCCAGACCACGGTGTTCTGCTGCACCGCCTCCATGGCCCTTCTCATGGCCGAAGAGGTGCACAAAAGAGGGTTGAAGGATAAAATCAAGCTTAAAAAAATCATCCTGGGCTCCGAGCGCAGCAGCGCTTCCATGCGGGCAAAAATAAAGGATCTTTTAGGGTTGGATGACATGTTCGACATCACGGGCATGACCGAACTCTACGGCCCCGGCACAGGTCTCGATTGCCACAAGCATGAAGGCATCCATTACTGGGCCGATAAATTTATCATGGAAATCCTGGATCCGGACACGCTCTTGCCGGTAAAAGACGGAGAAGTCGGTGAAATGGTGGTGACTACCCTTGAAAAAGAAGCTTCCCCCCTGATCCGTTACCGGACGCGGGATCTGACAAGGAAAATTGCCAACCCATGCTCCTGCGGCAATATTCTTTTCATGCACGACAGGATCATGGGCCGGTCCGATGATATGATCATCTTAAAAGGGGTCAATATTTATCCGGGCCAGATTGATGAGGTCTTATCCTCCATTCCTGAGGTGTGCAGCGAATACCAGGTGCATCTCATCCGAAAAGAAGACGGCAAGGATTATATGACCATCAAGGCTGAGGCAAAACAGGGTATTGATCCGTCAGCCATCAGCATGATCAAGGATAAAATTAAGAAAACCGTACACTCAAAGATCCTGGTAAGCTGTGACGCGGAAGTCTGCGCCCACGGCGGTCTGCCCCGCTACGAAGGCAAAGCCAAACGTATCTTTGACAACAGAGGACTATGAAAGGAAATTTATGAAACCATTTAAATACTTAACCCCTGCAACGGTTGAAGAAGCTGTCTCCCTTTATGGTCAGCACAGCGAGACTGCAAAATATATTGCCGGGGGTACGGATGTCATCGTCAAACTGAAAGATGAGTGGATGGAACCCGACTTTCTCATCTCCTTGAAAAAAATCGAAGAGTTATCCGAATTCCGTAAAAATGAAAATACAGGCGATCTGACCATCGGGGCAACCGTCACCCATGCGATTCTTGAAAAATCCATCATGATTCAAAAAGAATACCCCATTATTTATGATGCGGTATCCAATATCGGGTCGCTTCAGGTCAGAAACGTGGGAACTATTGGGGGGAATCTGATTAATGCCGTGCCATCGGCTGACGGCGCTATTCCCATGATTGCTCTGGACGGCGTCGCCCTGATCCAGGGGCCTTCCGGAGAGCGCTCAGTGGAAGTCAAAGATCTTTTTATCGAACCCTATAAAACGGTTTTAAAACCCGGCGAAATCCTGAAAAAAATCACCATCCCGGCCCAGGCGCCGCGCACCGGAAGCGCTTATATCAAATTCGGACGACGCGCTGCCATGGAATTGCCTTTGATTGGTATCGGTGTGCTGTTAAGTCTGGATGCCGATCTTGAAACCTGCGTCAAGGCAAGAATCGTCCTGGGTGTTGCAGGGCCTACGCCCATGCGGGCCTATGAGGCTGAAAAGCTTCTCGTTGGCAAAAAAATCACTGAAGATTTGCTGAGACAGGCCGGTGAAAAAGCGGCTGACGAATCAAAGGTTCGGGACAGCGTCCGTGGAAGCGCTTGGCACAGGAAGGAAATGATCCGGGTCCAGGTTCGGCGCATGGGCATGAAATGTATGGATATCATAAAGAAAAATTAACCATGAAGATCATGAAGAACATGAAGAAAAAAACTTCATGGCCTTCATGATCTTCATGGTAAAAATAATTTAGGAGAAAGCATGACGATAATCAATTTTAAACTTAATGGTGATCAGATCGAATACGAGATCAAGGACCATTGGACCCTGCTTCATCTTTTGAGAGAGGAAATGGGGCTCATCGGCACAAAAGAAGGCTGCGGCAACGGCGAATGCGGTGCCTGCACCGTGATCGTGGACAAGCTCGCGATCAACTCCTGCCTGTATCTGGCAGTGGATGCAGACAGGAAAACCATAGAAACCATCGAAGGCCTTGCCTCCACCGACGGAAAACTGCATCCCCTGCAGCAGTCCTTTGTGGACAACGGCGGCATCCAGTGCGGGTTCTGCTCGCCCGGCATGATCATGAGTTCCAAAGCCCTTCTGGATTCAAATCCCAATGCAAGCGAAGAAGAAGTCAAACATGCCCTGGCCGGAAATATCTGTCGCTGCACAGGGTATGTGCAGATCCTGGAATCTGTGGAAGCTGCCAAAAAACACATGGCAGGGGGAGGTCAATCATGAATGAATTAAAAGAACTGAGTATCGTCGGAAAACGAATTCCCAAACTGGACGCAGCCAAAAAAGCCATGGGAAGAGCCGAATATATCCAGGACATCAAACTGCCGGGCATGGTTTACGGCAAAATTTTGTACAGCAAATATGCCCATGCCAATATCGTCAAGATCGACACCTCCAGGGCCAAGGCCCTTCCCGGCGTTCTCTGCATCCTGACCGGGGATGATGTGCCCAAAAAAATGAAAATGGGATTTTACAAGGACAACCCGCCCCTGAAAAAAGGAAAAGTCTGCTCCTTCAGGGATGAAGTGGCTGCCGTGGCCGCCACCACCCCGGAAATCGCTAAAAAAGCCCTGGATATGATTGAAATCCAGTATGAAGAACTTCCCGGCATTTTTGACCCTGAAAAGGCCATGCAGCCGGATTCTCCCCTGGTGCATGACTATCACAAGACCAATGTCCTGAACCTGCCCTGGAAACTGCATTACGGAGATGTGGAAAAAGCTGAAAAAGAATCCGCCTTTGTGGTGGAAGAACGCTTCACCACCCAGTGGGTCACCCATTGCTGTCTTGGCACCAGCGGCGCCATTGCGCTCTTTGATTCCAACAACAACCTGACCATCCACACCAATACCCAGATCCCTTCTCTTGCCCAGAAGGATTTTTTAGAATCCCTGAAAGCCATGGGGATTGAAAATAAAAGGGTCAGGGTCATCAAGCCCATCATCGGCGGCGGTTTCGGTTCCAAGCTCGACTCCTATGCCTATGAACATGTGGCCATACTTCTTGCCCATGCGTGCCGGCGTCCCGTAAAAATCCAGTTTGACCGGGTCGAGGAATTTAAAGCCACCTCCACCCGCCAGCCCACCATTATTTATATCAAACAGGGCTGCGACAAAAACGGCAAGCTCACTTTCCGCGATATGCGCATGGTTTTGGACAACGGGGCTTACACCTCCTGGGGCGCAACAACGCCTTCGGTCATGATGATGCCCATCACCTCCCTTTACCGGGTGGAGAATGTCCGGTACGAAGCCAAATGCGTGTATACCAACAACACCTATTCCCAGGCCTTCAGGGGTTACGGCAACCCCCAGGCCACCTTTGCCATTGAATCCACCCTGGACATGCTGGCGGAAAAAGCCGGGATCGACCGGGTGCAGATCCGGCGCCTCAATAGAAACCAGCCCGGCGATGTGACACCTCAAGGGTTTAAGATTTCAAGCTGTGGGCTTTCCGAGTGCATTGATGCCGTTGAAAAGGAAATGGTCATCAATGGCCCCAAAGAAAAAGGGATCGGCTACGGCATTGCCTCCCTCATCCATGTAGGCGGCGGGGCCAGGATTTACAAGTCCGACGGCTGCGGCGCCATCCTGAAAATGGATGACTACGGCAAGGTGGATATCTTCACCGGCGGCACTGACATGGGCCAGGGCATGGACAATATCACGGCTCAGATCGTGGCTGAAGAACTTGGCCTTCTCGTTGAAGACATCAATGTGGTGCATTCCGATACCGATGTCTGCCCCTGGGATGTGGGCGCACACGCGAGCCGCAGTACCTTTGTGGCAGGAAACGCCGCATTGGGTGCAGCCAAGAAAGTGAAAGCCGTCATCCTTGAAGAAGCAGCCAAAACCTTTGGCGTGTCCCCGGATCAGATCGTCATGAAAGCCCGGAACATCTTTGTGCCGGGCGATGCCGAAAAAACCATGACCATTGACAAACTCCTTCGAAAAGTCCATTTCTCACCCCAGGGCAAAATGCTCATGGCTGATTATTTTTATGACCCGGACAATGAAAACATGGGAAAAGACATGAAAGGCAATATGTCCGTGACTTATGCTTTTGGTGCCCACGGGGTCAAGGTCAAGGTGGATGAGGAAACCGGCAAGGTCACGGTTCTGGATTATGTGGCTGCCCATGATGTGGGCCGGGCCATCAATCCGCTGCTTCTCGAAGGCCAGGTTTACGGCGGTGTTCTCATGGGGCTCGGTTATGCCCTGACCGAAGAAGTGGTGGTAAGAGATGGCAAAACCATGAACGCCAATTTCAGGGATTATAAACTTTTCACAGCCAAGGATGCCATCAAAATCAAGGCCCCTGTGGTTGAAACCTATGATGAATTTGGTCCCTTCGGAGCCAAGGGCATTGGCGAGCCCGGATGTGTACCCACGGCCCCGGCCATTGCCAATGCCGTTTATGATGCGGTCGGGGTCAGGATTACCACGCTCCCCATTACCCCTGAAAAGGTTCTGGCTGCGCTAATGGAAAAAAAGAAAAACCATTGAAATGATGATGTAAGGAGATAAGACCGTGCGGTTACCACAATTTAATTATACAGGACCCGACACGCTTGAAAAGGCGCTGGATCTTCTGTCCGCCCATGCACAGGATGCAAAAATCCTGGCTGGCGGCACAGACCTTCTGGTCAGGATGAAAAAAGGGCTCATCGCCCCGAAATTTCTCATCAGCCTTAAGGCATTGAATGAATTGTCCTATATCAAAAAGGACAAAAACGCTATCAGGATCGGTGCGCGAACCTGTCTTGCCGATATTATCGCCTCGGACCTGGTTCAAAAAGAAGCAACCGCCCTGTCAACTGCCTGTGAAAAAGTTGGTAGCGCCACCATTCAGCATTTCAGGGGCACCATCGGCGGCAATATCCTCCAGGACAACCGGTGCTTCCATTACAACCAGTCGGCTTTTCACCGGTCCGGCAGGCAAGCCTGCCACAAGGATGGCGGGAAAATCTGTTATGCACGGGATGAATCCGACCGGTGCAATTCCACCTGCCAGTCTGACGGGGCCACCGCCCTCATGGCCCTTGGGGCCAAACTGGTTCTTGTGAGCAAGGCAAATGAGAGAACCGTGGCCCTGACGGATTTTTACACCACGGACGGGATCATGCCCTTTGCCATGGAACCCCAGGAATTGTTAAAGGAAATCGTCATACCTGTCGAAGGTGGGAAGAGCTCATACCAGCGGCTGGCTTACCGGTCTGCCATTGATTATCCCATTGTCTGTGCCGGTGTCCTCTTAAAGGCCTCGGCAAAAAAGGACACCATTGATGATGCAAGGATCGTAGTGGGCGCCATGGGGCGGTCGCCTCTTTTCCTGAACCAGGAATCTTCTTCCTTGAAAGGAAAGCTTTTCACCGATACCGCAGCCTTTCAAAAGGCGGCCGATTCTTCCATGAACAGCGCCGCCACCTTTGCGGTTCACAATGTGGGGGCAACCCTTGAATACCGGTGCGCCATGGTATCTGAAATGGTGTTCCGGGCCCTTCAGGAAGCGGCTGCTGCGGCTTCAAAGGCATAACATGAGAAAGATGGAGTGTTAAATCATATGGAAAAATTAGATCTTATCTTGAATATCAATAACAAGCCCATGGATGTCCGGATTACGCCCAACGACACCCTTTTAGAGGTGCTCCGGGATCACCTGGATTTCACCGGGTCAAAGGAAAGCTGCGGCGAAGGCGTGTGCGGGTCCTGCACGGTTCAACTGGACGGCAAACCGGTCCGCTCCTGCCTCACCCTGGCCCTGGAAGCCGAGGGCTGCAATGTCAAAACCGTTGAAGGACTGGCCGACGGGGATAAGCTTTCTCCGCTCCAGGAGTCTTTTGTCAACCACGGCGCTGTCCAGTGCGGGTTCTGCACACCGGGTATGCTCATGACGGCCGACGCCCTGTTGCAACAAAACTCAAACCCGGACGAAGACACCATCCGAAAAGCCCTGTCCGGCAATATATGCCGGTGCACGGGTTATGCCAAAATCGTAGAGGCCGTGGCCCATACTGCCCATCCGGATGATCAGTGTCCGGAATGTGCGTCAGGCATTAAATCCTGCTGCAAGACAAAGGAGTAAGACATGACGGATTACAATATCATCGGAACAAGAATGCCCAGGGTGGATTCCAGGGCCAAGGTCATGGGAAAGGCAAAATTCACGGCTGATCTGAAACTCCCGCACATGCTGGTGGGAAAAATCAAACGAAGCCCCTATGCCCATGCAAGGATCATCAGTATTGATGCTTCAAAAGCCCTGGCCCTTCCCGGCGTCAGATCCGTTGTCACGGGAAAAGACACCGAAGGCGTGAAATGGGGCGTATTTGCCTATACACGGGATCAGCAGTTTCTCCAGACCGACAAAGCCCGGTATATCGGCGATGAAGTGGCAGCCGTAGCTGCCGTGGATGAAGAAACCGCCGCAAAAGCCCTGGATCTCATTGATGTAACATACGAGGAACTTCCGGCTGTCTATGATCCCATGGCTGCCATGGCATCGGAGACCGAACTGATTCATGCGGAATTTCCCAACAATATCAATATCCATGTGAATATCGACACGGGCAATGTGGATGAAAATTTTGCCAAGGCCCATTATATCCGGGAAGATACCTTTACAGCACCGGAAGAATCCTATTTCCAGGCCGAACCCTATGCGGTCGTGGCCCGGTTTGATTCCGACGATTGTCTCGAAGTCTGGTGTCCCAACGGCGGGCCCCACATGAAATCCAAACCTTTGTCCAATTCCTTCAAGATTCCCCTTCACAAGGTCAAAATCAGAAGGATTGCCATTGGAGGAGCGTTTGGCGGAAGGTCGGAAATCTGCCCGGCGGATTATATCTGTGCCCTTCTGGCCAAAAAAACCGGGTGCCCGGTCAAGATTCAGTTTACAAGAGAAGAAAATACCATCGGCACCCGCCAGGGCCATTCCATGATCACCACCCATAAAACCGGCGTGGACAAGGAAGGCCGGGTTCTGGCCCGTGAAACCACCTGTTATATGGACGGCGGCGCCTATTCATCCACCGGCCCCATTGCCACCAGCGTGCCTTTCCTTTCCATGGAACAGGCCTACCGCATGGGCAGCGTCCGGTACAACGGCTATCGGGTCTACACCAACAAACCCATCCGGGGCATGATCCGGACCCACGGCCGGGGTTTTGCCGCTGGTCTTGACACACAGCTTGACATGATTGCCGAACATCTGGGGATTGACCCCGTTGAAATGCGTCTGAGAAATTCCCGCCAGCCCGGAGAATACACCAGCACCAAATCCCTGGTGTCTTCCTGCGCCATGGATGAAACCATCCACAAGGCGGTGGAAAAATCCGGGTGGAAGGAAAAATGGGGAAAACTTCCTCCCTTCCACGGCATCGGTATCGGCACCAATTCGGTCCAGACCGGGTTCCCCATGGGCATCCGGGGCGGTTCCCAGTCTTTTATCAAATTCAATGAAGACGGTGAAGCCACCGTCATGTCCGGCGTTGTGGACAACGGCCAGGGCAATGAAAACATGCTGGTCCAGATTGCGGCTGAAGAGCTGGGCCTTCTACCCGAAGATATTCATCTGGTGAATGCAGATACGGAAACCACTTCCTCCGATCCCGGCTCCTATTCCCAGGTGTCCACCTTTGTGGGTGGCCAGGCCGTCAAGAATGCGGCAGCCAACTGCAAGGAAAAACTGTTTGAAGTGGCTTCCAAAATCCTGAAAGTCCCTGCAGATGCCTTAGCGGCCAAAAACCGGATGATCTTTGTCAAAGACGCCCCTGAAAAATGCGTCCCCCTGAAAAAAGTGGTCAGAGTAGCCCTTACCAATTTTATTTCCGTCAATGCCGAAGGCGGTTACTGGCCCAAAGTGGACATGAAACGCGAATGGGTGTCCAACCCCTATGGCCAGATGTGCGAAGCCTTTTCTTTCGGCACCACCATCATTGAAGTCAAGGTGGACCCCCAAACCGGACAGGTGACGGTTCTCAACTGCGTTGCCTGCCAGGATGTGGGCAAAGCCCTGAACCCCCTGGTTCTTGAAGGCCAGTTTGAAGGCTCCGTGGCCATGGGCGGCCAGGGCGGCATGCTGACCGAATATCATGAATGGAAAGAAGGCCGGTGCCTGAACCCCACCATGCTGGATTATAAACTCCCCCTGGCCTGCGATATGCCGCCTATCCACAATATCATCGTGGAATCCATTGAGCCCAAAGGCCCCTACGGCGCCAAGGAAGCGGCCATGTCCATCGCCATGAGCGCAGCCCAAGCATACGCAGGTGCTGTGAGTAATGCCATTGGGGTGTATATGGATTCTTTTCCGCTGACCCCGGATAAGATATTGGCGGCAATTAAAAAGATAAAATAATAATGAAAAAGATAAAAGTTGAAGATGCAGTGGGTACGGTCCTGGCTCATGACATGACCCGGATCAAAAGGGGAGAGTTCAAAGGCGCTGCCTTCAGGAAAGGCCATATTGTCAAAGCCGAAGACATCCCTGAACTCCTGAAAATCGGGAAACAGTATCTCTATGTCCTGGATCTCGGGGCTGACCAGCTCCATGAAGATGATGCAGCCAAAAGAATTGCAACAGCCATTTCAGACCCTGATCTTGAATTCACAGATCCCAGGGAAGGCAAGATCAGTATTGTCGCCAAGCATGCCGGTCTTCTGAAGATCAATGTTGACGCCCTTCTTGCCGTCAACAGGATGGACTCCATTATCGTGGCCACCCTGAAAACCAATTTTCCCTGTGAAAAGGGAACGATCATTGCCGGGACCCGAATCATTCCCCTGACCATCCCGACCCAAAACATTGAAGTTCTGGAAACCGTGGCAAAAAAATCCTTTCCCATTCTTTCGGTGAAGCCCTATCGGTCCCTGAAAGTCGGAGCTGTGGTGACTGGGTCTGAAGTCTTCAGCGGTCTGATCACCGATGATTTCGGCCCTTCCATCGGCAAAAAGATCATTGATTCAGGATGCGGCCTTGTAAAGAAGATTGTGGTGCCGGATGATGAAAAAAAGATCTCTGCTGCCGTGCTGGAGCTGAAAGACCTGGGGTGTGAGCTGATCATCACCACGGGCGGGCTGTCCGTGGACCCGGATGACGTGACCCGGGTCGGGGTCATGGGGGCCGGTGCCAAAGTCACCTTTTATGGCAGCCCGGTTTTGCCCGGCGCCATGCTCATGGTCTCGGACCTTTCCGGCATTCCGGTCATCAGCCTTCCGGCTTGTGTGTTCTATTACAAACACACAGTGTTTGACCTGATTTTCCCGCGGGTTCTGGCCGGAGAAACCATTACCGGTGACGACATTGCCGCCATGGGACACGGAGGGTTGTGCATGAACTGCGACGTCTGCCATTATCCTGTGTGTTCATTTGGACGATAAGGAATCCGCCTCATGCCGTTAAACGAAATTATCATTGCCGTTAAAGGGGCCGGAGAGATGGCCACCGGCATTGCCTGCCGGCTTTATAATGCCAATTTCCGACGGATTTTCATGATGGAAATCGAAACCCCTTTGGCCGTCCGCCGAAGGGTCAGTTTCTGTGAGGCTGTTCATGACGGGACAGCCAGTGTGGAAGGCATTTCAGCCGTCAAAACTGAAGGCCCTTCCGGCATTCAAACCGCCTGGTCCCAAAACACAGTACCGGTCCTGGCCGACCCGTCCTGGAAAACCATCAAGCAGTTAAACCCCCATGTGGTCATCGATGCCGTCATAGCCAAGAGAAACCTTGGCACCACCATCACTGAAGCCCCGCTGGTCATTGGCCTTGGGCCTGGATTCACGGCAGGAGAAAATGTGCACATGGCCATTGAAACCAACCGGGGACATGATCTTGGCAGAGTCATTCTGGATGGCAGTCCGGAACCCAATACCGGCATTCCCGGCACCATTGCAGGCTTTGCCGGAGAGCGCGTGCTACGTGCCCCCTGTGCCGGAGTATTTACCTCTCACCTCAACATCGGCACTTTGGTTCAAAAAGGCGATATCATCGGCCATGTGGAAGAAAAGCCGGTCATCACCATCATTGACGGCATTATCCGGGGACTCATCCGGCCCCAAACCCGTGTGACGACAGGCCTTAAAATAGGGGATGTAGACCCCCGTGGAAAGATAGAATATTGCAATACGATTTCGGAAAAAGCAAGGGCTCTTGGCGGCAGTGTGCTGGAAGCCATTTTAAGACATTATAATCAATAAAGGGAGACAACCTCAATGTTGACAAAAGCATATATCCCGTACAAAGGCTATTATTCCTCACCCTTTGCCAAATGGCAGGGAAGCCTTGCCAGTGAAAACTCCATTGTCCTGGGTGCAAAGACTGCCAGGGCCTGGCTTACGGCCAGAAACATCAGCCCGGAAGGTTTTGATTACCTCATCCTCGGCATCACCGTTGGCCAGCCCCATGTGTTTTACGGTGGTCCCTGGGCCTCGGCCCTGATCGGCGCTCAGGACATTGCAGGATATCTGATCAGCCAGGCCTGTTCCACTTCCACCACGGTCCTTTACCAGGCCGCCCAGGGCATTGAAACCGGGCTTTATAAAAATGTCTTTACCCTGATGACAGACCGGTGCTCCAACGGGCCCCACACCATCTGGCCCAATCCCAACGGGCCCGGCGGCCAGGTGATTTCGGAAAACTGGGTCATGGATCAGTTCAACAACGATCCCTGGGCCAAAAACGCAATGATCCAGACGGCTGAAAACGTGGCCAAAGAAGCCGGAGTAACACGGGAAGCCTGCGATGATGTGGCCCTCCGGCGGTATGAACAGTACCTGGACGGTCTTGCCAATGACCGGGCTTTCCAGAAACAATATATGTTCCCGGTGACCGTGGACATTTCCAAAAAGAAATCCATTACCCTGGAAAAAGACGAGGGCATCCTGCCCACCACAAGGGAAGGCCTTGACGGTTTAAAACCGGTTCTGCCCGGCGGGGTTCACACCTTTGGCGCACAGACCCACCCGGCCGACGGGAACTGCGGCCTCATTGTCACCACAAGAGAGAAAGCCAAAGAACTGAGCCGTGATGCATCAAAGGATGCCAGGATTGTGTCCTATGGGTTCTCACGGGCCAAAAAAGGATTCATGGCCATGGCCGTGGTCCCGGCTGCTCAGATGGCGCTTGCCAATGCCGGGATTTCCATCAAGGATGTGAAAGTCATCAAGACCCACAACCCCTTTGCTGCCAATGACATATATCTTGCAGACCAGATGGGCATTGACGTGAACACATTCAACAATTTCGGATCATCCCTTGTCTTTGGTCATCCCCAGGCGCCCACGGCCGGGCGGCTTATCATCGAAGGCATTGAGGAACTGGCAGACATGGGCGGCGGGTATATGCTCTTTACCGGGTGTGCAGCCGGGGATACGGGAGCTGCCCTTATTATTAAAATCGGATAATGAGAATACAAAATATTTAAATCAATCACCATACAGGAGGAAAACACATGCGTGCATTACTTATCGGCGGCGTCGGCGGAATGGGACAGGGAGTTGCAAGGGATCTGATCAAACAGGAAAAAATAACCCATGTCATCCTGGCAGACCTTTACCCGGACCCAGAAAGATTGTCCAAAAAACTGAAGGAAAGCGAAAAAACATCCCTGATTAAAATGGATGTCATGGACCATGCAGCAATGGTCAAAGCGTTCAAGGAAGTCGATGTGGTCATCAACACGGCAGGCCCGTTCTACAAGACCGCTGTGCCCGTTGCCAGAGCGGCCGTGGAAGCCAAAGTCAATTATATCGACATCTGCGACGACTATGAAGGCACACAAATCCTCTTTAATTCCGATATCGACAAAATGGCCAAAGAAGCGGGCATCACGGTTCTCACCGGCATGGGGTCCGACCCCGGCACCAACAATATCCTGGTCAAATGGTATGCCGACCGCTTGGACAAAGTGGATGACATCTATCTTTACTGGGTTGTCAGCATTGCGGAACTCGCCGGAGCAGCCTGGGATCACAGCCTTCACATGACCCTGGGCCAGATTCCCCAATATATCAATGGAGAGCTGGTAACCGTGGAAGGCGGCACCGAAGTCGTGGCCGAGCAGTTCCTGGAACCCTTAGGGATTTGCCATGTCCGTTATGTAGGCCATCCCCAGCCCCTGACTCTGCCCCGGTATATCAAAGGCGTTAAAAACGTCATCATCAAGGGCGCCCTCATCCCGCTGTGGGTGGATGAACTCATCAAAGAGCAGAAGGACACAGGGCTTCTGTCCACCGAACCCATTGAGGTCAAAGGCACAAAGATCACTCCCTATGATGTTGCACTGAAACTCTGGCAGAAGATCCCCGAGGGAAGAGACAACGGGCCCCAGTCTTCAGGCCTGAAAGTCATTGTCAAAGGCGAAAAAGACGGCAAAAAAGTCACCTACACCGCCGACATGGTCGGCCGAATGGCTCCGGGCACAGGTCTTCCTGCTGCCATCGCCGCCATGATGATGGCCGACGGCCTCGTCAAGGTCAAAGGCGTGGTTGCGCCCGAAGGCTGCATTGATGCGGACATTTTCCTTGGCGAATTTTTGAAGCGCGGTGCCAGAATCCACCAGACCCATAAAATCGATTCCATGTTTGAAACAGGGAAATAAGGAGAAGCTGATGAAAGAAACACCCAAACTCAATCTATCCAAAAGCCTCCAACTCTATGAAGAGGCGCTCGGCCTTGTGCCCGGCGGCGTGCTCGGAGCACGAAAACCCACAGACTTCATCAACGGCGAATATCCCATCTTCCTTGAAAGCGGGAAAGGCTGCCGCCTCATTGATGTGGACGGCAATGAATTTGTCGATTTTCTCTGCGGCTATGGCCCGGTCATCCTGGGTTACCGCGAAGACGAAGTGGATGAAGCGGTTTATCAGCAGATCAAGGACAAGGGGTTCTGTTTCACCCTGACCCAGAAATTTCAGAACCTCCTGGCCAAAAAGCTGAAAGAACTGGTGCCCTGTTCAGAAATGAGCATCTTTCTCAAAACCGGTTCCGACGCCACCTCTGCTGCCATCCGCATCGCCCGCGCCCACACGGGAAAGCTCAAAGTCATGCGCTGCGGCTACCACGGCTGGCATGACTGGTGCGTGGAAATGAAAGGCGGCATCCCCAAAAAATTCTTTGAAGATGTATTTGAATTCCAGTACAACAACTTGGCCCAGCTCGAAGAACTCATGTCCACCCACGGCAGTGACACCGCCGCCATCATCATGACGCCCTTCGGTCATCCCAACCACCAGAAAATGCAGGAGCCACTGCCGGGCTTTCTTGAAAGCGTAAAAGCCCTGGCCCACAAATACGGCGCTGTTCTGGTTTATGACGAAATCCGCACCGGGTTTCGGGTCTCCATGGGCGGCGCCCAGAAATACTACGGCGTGACCCCGGATCTGACCGTTCTCGGCAAAGCCATTGCTAACGGCTACCCCATATCCGTTGTCACCGGCAAAAAAGAGATCATGATGGCCGCAGCCAGCAAGCTCTTCATTTCCTCCACCTTTTTCCCCAACAGCGAATCCTTTGTCGCCGCCTTGAAGACCATTGAAATCCTGGAGCGGGACAAGGTCCTGGAAAACATCTGGGAAAAGGGAAAAGGCTTCATGGACGCTATCCAGGCACACATCGACAAACACGATGCGGGCGCCGAACTCACCGGCATCCCGCCCATGTTCTATATCACCTTTAAGAGCGACGACACCGGCGCCTATAAAGCCAAACGCACGGATTTCTACACCGAGCTGATCCGCAAAGGCTTCTTTTTCACGCCCTTCCACCACGGCTATATCAGTTACCGCCACACCCAGAAAGACCTCGACCTGACCCTGAAAGCCATTGACGAGTCCTTTGCCTTTATCAAGGACAAATATAAATAACATGCCAGTCCAGCCCAGCCCCGGAAAACCTTTTCCGGAGCTGGGTTTTTCCTGCCTTTCCGCTCTGAAATATGGGCTTCCCTGATCCGCCGTCAAAAAAATAAAAAACCTCGTTGCGCTTGACTGCTCAGGCAGATAGAATGTTTTTGTGAACAAAAAACTATCATCAACGAGGTGAAACCAATATGACACAAGGCGTGTTACCATTCAAGTACGAAGAAGAAAAAAGTGAAAGCGGGATGACAGCACTGGCTGGGTTGCCGATATACCTTGATCTTGCCAGGGTTCTCGGGCTGTCGGCGTCAATTCAAAAGCATGTAAAGATACGAGAGAACAGTCAGGGCTGGAAAGACTCACAGGCGTTAACATCATTGATTCTGTTGAATCTGGCGGGCGGAACCAACGTAGATGATTTAAAGATACTGAATGCCGATCCGGGGTTTTGTGAGGTATTGAGCAAAACAGAATTATATGGCCTTAAGCGCAAAGAGCGTCGTGAACTGGAAAGAAGATGGCGCAAAGAGAAGAAGCGATTTGTTCCCTCGCCTTCAGCCATGTTCAGATACCTGTCAGGATTTCATGATGCAGACCAGGAAAAAGCAAGAGAAGCATCTGTAACAAAGGCATTCATACCGATACCAAACGAATATCTGGAAGGACTGGAAAGGGTTAATACTGATCTTTGCGATGCATTAAACTCAGTACACCCTCATAACCTAAAGGTCACACGTAAAACAGCCACCCTGGATATGGATGCAACCCTTGTGGAAACTGCCAAAAAGGATGCCCTTTACTGTTACAAGGGGTTCAAATCCT
>JANNUH010000148.1:0-49653 GCA_031395015.1 Desulfobacterales bacterium
CACCCATGCACAAAACATACGCCGTCTCAATCCCTTCGTGAATCAGGTCTTTTCCGTCTATTCCTGGAAAAACTTAAAGGGAACTGCGTCCGTTAGTCTCAATCCCTTCGTGAATCAGGTCTTTTCCGTCAGGGAGACAAATTCCTATCGCTCCCTGGGGATGCCTGTCTCAATCCCTTCGTGAATCAGGTCTTTTCCGTCACTACAATTAAGTATTAATTCAACGTCTGATACCCAAGTCTCAATCCCTTCGTGAATCAGGTCTTTTCCGTCCTTTGAAAGAACTCAAAGCGATAGGAGTTACCAATCAAGTGTCTCAATCCCTTCGTGAATCAGGTCTTTTCCGTCACAGCGCTTGGAAAACAAGCGGACGTTTGATTACCTCGGTCTCAATCCCTTCGTGAATCAGGTCTTTTCCGTCCGGGGATACTCTCAGTTTAAATCTGAGAGAAGGAAAGCGTCTCAATCCCTTCGTGAATCAGGTCTTTTCCGTCTGAGGCTTAAAAAAATGCAAGAAGTTTACGAAATAATGTCTCAATCCCTTCGTGAATCAGGTCTTTTCCGTCGTTTTAACATTTGGACTGTAAGGTGTATTAAAATTCAGGGTCTCAATCCCTTCGTGAATCAGGTCTTTTCCGTCTGAAAATAATAGCCACAATAGACAACCAAATGTTTGAAATGTCTCAATCCCTTCGTGAATCAGGTCTTTTCCGTCAGTTGAGAGGCCAAGAGTTAACAATGTCACAGGTTAGGTCTCAATCCCTTCGTGAATCAGGTCTTTTCCGTCAAACTGGCCTTGATGCAAAAGGGCTCAATCTTAAAAGTCTCAATCCCTTCGTGAATCAGGTCTTTTCCGTCAAGTGCCCCTCAGCATTAACGCCGAAGGAAAGAAGGTCTCAATCCCTTCGTGAATCAGGTCTTTTCCGTCTGCGGCCTTTAAATCCGCTGTTAAACCAAGTGGTTGGAACATGCTTTCCGCGGACCGATGGAGCAAATCCTGTAATTTTCATTTTCACCTCCTTTTTTTAGCTTAATGTTATGCTTAACCAACAGAAATAACAAATAAAATTAAACATCCGCCGACCATTGATCCTCTGATTTTCATTTTTGTAACTATATCAGACTGTTATCTTTATTCCAAAGATTTTGCTTGCGGGTCGCGATACAGGCTAATGTTAATACACATAAAACTCTTTGTCCGGATCAATAAAAATCCCATTGCCGATATTTTCAATTGTACCGGCGCACTTTTCACATAAAGGAAAATATTTTACTCCATCTTCGGCAGGCTCTATTTCGCCTTCGATCCGGGCTTTCATTTCCATAAAGCGATTGTCGTCCAATTTGACTTCAAAGATCGATTTCTGGACACGGGTTCCGTAATCCTTGATAATTTTTGCCACCCGGTTCAGCCGTTTCGGGTCTGCAATATCATAGGCAACAATCATATCCATTTTAGATCACCGCATAATCAAGCTGTGTAATTTTAAGCCCCAGACCGGAGAGGCTCACTTTATTGATGCACCTGGAACATATTTTATAAATCCTGACCTGATCATCGGCCAGATCAAGCTCCACCCGGCAGAATCTGCGGATCGACTTAAGGGCATTGTCATCAATGTCGCACTCGAACACGGATTTCTGGGTATTCAGGCCATATTCCTTGAGGAATTTATGCATTCTTCTCAACCGTTTCGGATCGGTGATATCATAGGTTATCAGAGAAATCATTTCAAAGTCAGCGGCTGATACACATCCGCTACTCCTTCGATTACTTTCCGGTAATGGGCAGCCTGATAAATGATGGCGTCCCCATATGTAATGTTTTTTTCCGCTGGTGGATAATAAAAAGATGTGGTCAGTTTTTTTTCAAAAGCGGCAATGACCCTTTCAAAGGCATCAGGCTGGAGTCTGACCGGATATTTGCCTGTAACCGGTTCAGCCACGGCCGATGATGTGTCGATCCGCTGTTCCGGCAGATCAAAACTCCCCATGTCCCCGTCATTCATCGTCATCATGCCTATGGGATCGGCGGTTACATCCGGCATACATTCGTTCGATGTCTGTGCCAGCGTTCCCGGAACCATCGGGGCTTCAAATCGGAAATCCGATGGTTGCAGGATTTTGAGGTTGAAAAGGGAAAGTACGAGGGTGTCCACAATGATTGACCTGAATTCCTCCATGAGATCCAGAACCAGGGAATACCGTCCGTAATCTAAGGTGTGAAGAAAGCCGGGATATGGGTCCAGCCCGGCAACCCGGACGGCTGAATATACCCGGTTCATCAGAAAGGTATATAAAAGCGACAATACGGAATTGACAGGATCGGTAGGCGGTCGTCGAACTCGTTTTGTAAATGTTGTCGGCTCGGTAAAGCCCAGATGAAAAGCGCTGAAATAAACGGCTGACCCGCGGCCTTCATATCCCCGGACGCTGTCAACAGTATCTGCTTTATTGACCCCATCGATCAGGTTCTGTATCTGCCTGGCCTTATTTCCTGCCTCCTGGATGTTCCTGCTTCGCTTGATGCGCATCATCAGGGTCGTCATATTGGTCAGCTTTCCGGATACGATATTTTTTGTCAGTTTCAATCCGAAGTTCTGGTCGTCAACCATCTGGTATTGCCGTTTGTGAAGGAAAACATTTTTGGATTCCGGGGATGCCAGCCGACCCAGATACCGGCCGTACCGGGTCAGAAAAATAGTGTCGATATTGGATTTCATCAGCATGCACAGCGCATTGTGCGTAATTTCAATATTGCCGAAAAGCAGGAGTTGATCCAGCTTATAGGTAAAAAGGGTGTTGTAGACATCGTTCCCTTTTTTGACCTGAAGATGCCTTCCTTCTTTGATGATTCTCGCTCCCTGGGTTTTGATGTACACAATCATGGCCGTCTCCTTTTTCTCTCAGCTTAAGAGACAGCCATGACAGGTTCAAGGATTGCAACGTTGCAGTCAACAAATTGTCAAAGAGCAGTTCCGAAATGCATCAGGGCAGTTTCGGAAAATCAAAGAAATCGGTTTGCCCGACAAAGGTGGAGACAGTCTTTAAAATAGATTCGGCACCGGATTCCGACACCGGGCTAATGCCGTGGGCCAGAATGGATTGGTTCCGGTTGGTCTGAATATTTTTTATTTCTTTTTCCATTTTAAAAAACCGTTTGCCCGACTCATGTCCCATGGCGTTCAGATACTCAAAGGTTGCCGTCTGAGGAAGTTTAAGATGCTTTGTGTACGGGTCATAATATTTTTTTTCAAACGTGTCCTTGAGGTGGTCCGGAATAATATGAAGCTTGACTTTTGAATTGTCACACCGGGCCACCTCCTTGAATATGATCTGGCCGTATAGTTCAAGGGCTCTGTAAATGCGGGCGGCAGCATCATCAAACCGTTTATCCGCCATTTTACGGCGGGCATTGTTGATCAGGTCTTTCACCAGACAATGGTCAAAGACTCCTGGCCCATCAGTTTTTGCCACCAGATCATCCAGGTGGGTTTTACAGGTTCTCGAAGATTCCAGAAATGATTCAAGCTCATGGGCCTGCCAGGTCTGGATATATTTTTCAAGGGCTGCCATGCCTTTCTCAAGGTTTCGCTGGGCCGCTTTATGGCTGAACTGGTCCCACAGGAGAAACCCCTGGGCCAGGGGCAGAATAAAGCCGAAATAATTTTCTATTTTCGGCGGGATCTGCCGGTCAAAACCGGTAATGATCTCGATCACTGCTGAAAACCGTCGGCAATTGAACAGCGTCACAATCTGACGGCGTTCTTCCTCAGCAAACAATGCCCATGGACTGGCTTCGGCAAACATGATTTCATGACCTTTAACCACCGGGCCCAGTCCGTTTTTATCCCGAAGAGCGCCGCCAACATAGTTAAATCGGTATGATCTTCCCAGAGCGGCCAGTAAAAGGGCAGCCGTCATGACCTTGGTTCCGCCGGTATAATCCACCATGATTTCATGTGGGGCAAAATTTGTTTTCCCGACCCTGTCAATACACTCCCTGGCCTTGCAATAGCAGTCGTACAGGGAATTCGGATTTTCGGTAATCACAAATTCAACCGCCGGTTTTTTTAACATGGCGCTTAAAATGGTATGAGAGATGGGAACGGAATCATGTGACGCCAGAAAAATCACCTTTTCCGGGCCATAGGTTGAAATGCTTTTTATGAGCGGGTCCGGGGTCCCGCCCAGGGACATGATCATGAGTTTGATGGGGTTGGGTTCCATTAACACGTTTCCTTTATTGCTTTTTCAACTATTTCCAGGAATTTGGATATTTTCGAGTTAAACTTCTTAGCGGACATAGGATTTCCATTATATCCTGCATGATTGATATCATTCCGGTATCCGGTCAAATTGTGATAGATTTCAACCAGCTCCGGCTGGGTTTGATAAAAATGAGTGTATTTTTCAATGACTGCCGGGTGTTCTTTCGCTTCTTTTTTCCAATTTTCATAGGGAGTATTTTTTTCGAGAATATTGGCCGCCTGATTGGCAAGATCCCGATTTTTGTTTTTAAAATCCTCTGGATTCTCTCCGATTTTATAGACAAAATAGGTGATCAAGGTCTCCTGCAGGATAGTATAACTTTGCTGAATCAGATTATGTTCCAGGCACCAGCGTGCTGCCTGAATTCCATCTTTGATAAAATGCCCGGGGAACTGACTGATTTGACCTTCGATTTTGCTTATAATGGTTTTTAAAGGTATATTCAGCGATATGTCGAATGTAAGTTTTGTGCAATTCTCCAAAGATTGTTTCAAATTTTTAACAACAGGGCTGATCTCCTGCCCCCGGCAGGCTGAAAGGGCTTTAGTGAACTGATCAAGATCCTTTGCCAGACGTACAATGCTACGCTGTTGCAGATCGCTGCCATTGGTCTGGGACAGAATAAGGTTTGCTGAATTTTGGGCTATTTTGCTTATCTGCGCTGCATCACCAGCCTCGATAAAACGATCGGTCGCCACGGACCATTCCATGAGCTGGTCAAAGGAGGTAAGATCCAGAACCGGTACGATTCGTTTTTCCAACGGCATTTCCCTAACTTCGGCAGGACTGCCCAAGGCTTCCAGCGCCCCATAATAGATCCCTTTCAATGTGGCCTGTTTCATAATTTTTGCATAGTTGAGAACCACAATCGCAAGCATTGGAATGGAGCGGAACCCATGGGTGATATCAAATATGACTTCATCTTGTTGCTGGATGGAATCAAATACCTGAATAAAAATATCCCATATTTCTTTTTCATTTTTGCCGTCAGGGATAAGAACCTGCTCATATGTAAAATTTCCATTGCTGTTTTTAATACAGGTTTCAAGGCCTGCTACTGTAGTGTTTTCGCCCGTTTTCCTATCCTTGTGACCATTGTCCTGCCAGTTACAAGTATCTGCCTTCCGGGTTGTAAAAATAATCACCCAGTCCTTTTCTGACCAGCCCATGCAATTCATCCGAATGGTGGCTTCCTGAACAAATCTCACATTTTCAATTCTTTCTGCCTGATGTTCATAGGTGCATGGCAGGTAATCACTGGTTCCCAGAAATGACAGGTAAAGTTTAGACATCTTTGTTCTCCATTATTTCAGTGATACTATACGCCTTACCTCCTATCAGCTGCGCCTTCAATGTTACCATGACTGTTTTTTTCTTTTTTATCATTTTTTCCAGAAGAGGCTCAGGAATAATTTTTTTTTCTTTTGTTGTCGCGGTTTTACCTTCCTTACCAGCCGAAATCGTCTGTGTATTGGGGGCATATAACAGAATAACCTTTTCCCAGATTTCCGGTTCAGGTACTTTTTTTAGTTCTGGCGGAGGTGAGGGCGGAGTAAAAAATGATTCAGTGCTCGCTGTCTGAGGTTGAATTAACGAGGTCCCTTTTTCGGCAGCTTTCCTTACTGATTTGGCACCCTCTTCTTTCGGGAGATCAAACAGCCCATACCCCACCGCCGTTTTTGCGCCAAGCCCTTCTTCGGTCAGTGCTTTTCTCAAGGCTGTTTTTACCATGTCCGTCAGTTCCGGATTATTTTTATCCACCAGGGCTCTAAAAATAAACACCGTATCTTTGGCCACGGTTAGAAATTTTAATGGTTTGGGTTCCAGATAGTCTCCCGGTGGTGTGGTGTCCGTTTCATCACTATAATAAGCCCCGTAGTGAGGATTCATGATGTCCACATGAAGTTCTGGTGTCTTTTCGGGATAAGCATCGAGAAAAAAGACAGATCCTCTTTTTGCCTGGGTGCCGAAAAGATTTGGAATCTCTGTCCAAACTTCTTCATCGTTGAAATATTGCTCTCCGGTTTTTTCGTCTGTCTCGATTTTTTCAGGTGGAACAGGCATCAGCCCGATGGTATGGGCAAACCGAACTATCCCTTTGATACCGGAAGCCGGAATATAGGGAATCCCCAGGTTATGGTCAAACACCATGCTGACCTCATGGGGATGGGCTTCACCAATACCGGTAATCAGAGGGGTTTTAAGTTTAGCTTTCAAAATTACAGCTTCATACTCAGAGGATAAGGCTTTGCAAAAACCAGCCTGATCACAGTGTCTTTTTTCAAGGAGCAAATTGATTTTATCTTTTTTTGATTGTTTGTATTTGTCATGATAATAGCTAACGGCATTATCTTTGTCGCCTCTTTCATCGGATGCCTTACACGCATCAAAATTGGAAATCGGTATGAATTTATTGTACCAGAGGCCGTAGTTCCCGCCGGTAATATTCTGGGCCACCACATCCTGTAATTCTTTGTAAAACGGATAAGTCATTAAACTGCCCTCCTATAGTCCGGCGTTTGCATATCGTTTGACCCATTCGAGCAGGGCAAGGGTTTCCTTCTGGGCAGTCAGGTATCTGGCTTGTTCCATTTGTGATATTTCTTTTATTAACTCTCGCCGGTTTGTTTTTGTGGCAAAGTCGTTATTAATATCTTTTCCGTTATTGTGAGATAGCCAAGCCATGATGATATCAAAAATTTTTATATGTTTATCATTGGTTTTAATTTTTAAATCTTTGTCTGTCCCTTTTGAGAGCCAGAATGCAAGCGCCTGCCCAAAACCGTTTTGAAGAATCATAGACGGCGCACCTGCTGAAAAATTTTTGAAATCTTTTTTAAGGTTGGTGTCTTCAATCTTTAAAACTTCATGCAATGCAAACTCTGCTCTTTTCTGACCCAGCGTTCTCATTTTGCACCTCCCTTGGCGGTTTGGCTTTTCAGCCATTTAATCTTGCAAATACCACGGCCCAGGGTTTCATCTCCGCCGATTTGTATAAAATCTTTGATTACATCTTCAATATGGTTTTGAATTGTACCTGCCTGAAGTTCGTTCAATCCGGCTGATCGACTGTAATAAACGATAGAATACATCAGTGTGTCTGCCGGGAGAAGCTCTTGATATCTCAATGCACCATCTTTTGCTGTCCCGGTTGCGGAATCAATTTTGATCTGGGTCTGGATTTCCGTGCAGTATGAAACACAGTAATCAAACATTTCATCCGAAATCAGCAGAAGTCTTTCAATATCGGGGAAGCCTTCGGGGAATTTAAATTTGGTCTCCACCGCAGCAACGCTCACGACGGCATCTTCAAGGATAACCTTTTCCGGAAAAGTTCCGTTTAATTTTTCGGCGTTCTCTTTTTCAACCAGGGACGGAATACCTTCAAACGATGGGAATCCTGAAAATTCAAGATCATTTTTCAGCCGTTTCAATACTGAAGGACAGGTGACCCAGACAAAGGGTGCTACATTGCTGCGCATGGGAAAGGCAAGGAGTTTGGCATCTGAAAAGGAAATGGCTCCTGGAAGATCGTCCTTGGCGCCTTCTTGCAGTTCATCATTCCCTTTGTCTGACCCAAAAATGAGATTAATGGTCTGACCCTGTTTTTCCCCCGCAAATTTCCGGTAATGATCCCTCATTGCCCCTTTGACGCCGGATGCCTGGATATGGGGCCAGTGGGTGTGTCTTTCCCGCTGAATCGGGAGATCTACCGCTGAAGTGGATGCTCCACTTCCGGCATGGATCGGTGAAATGGCGTAAAATGTACAAATGGAAAACAATTCTTTTGTCAGCATGATTATGCCCCCTTTATAGTGATACAATTGTTATTTATTTTCTGGTTAAAAACGGTTCCGGCAGGAAAAAATCCCTTCATGGGTTTGTGAAAGCCTTTATTCAAATCCCATCCGCCAAAATAGAGAATTTTGCCGGTGGCAACTAAAGCCTCGTTTGCTGTTATATCTCCCTCAAGAATGGAAAGCGTAGCATACAGGTTTCCATTATCGCTGAATTCCAGGAAATTGTCGGGAATTTTCTGATACCAGCCGAATCGTTGCTCAGCACCTATTTTTAAAACGCCCTTATCTTCAATGGGCAGGTTAAGGTCTGTGCCGAAGATCAGAGAAACCTCTTCTTTCAGCCGGGCATGATTGAATGAATAAAGATGACTTCTCCGAACCTTTCTGTTTCTTTCAAGTGCAATGCCGGTTCTTGACTCATTTTTAAAAAAATCTGTACCTTTCTTGACCTCTATGGTTTTTGATGTTGAATGGAGGTCTTCTTTTTTTATCCACGTACCGCCAAGGGACACCAGATTCCCGGCCTCACCTTTGGCCCAGAAAAATTCATTGGTTTCCGATTTTAACAGACGGCTCTTCAAGGGTTTGCCTTTGATAATAGCTGTCTTTTCTTCCTTGCTGTCTTTGTCCATAAACCAGGAGTATGGGGCTGGAACATAAATCGTCTTTTCCTCCATGAATAAAGGACCAACCAAGCTGAAGGGCGCTATCATTCCTGCTTTTCCAATCACTTCAGATATTTCCGCCGGTTCATTGCCTCGACCATAGTCATCGAATGAAACTTTATTCTGGACCAGCACTGCTGTCCGCAATGCCCCGGAGAGGGTGTGGGCCGGGGGCGGAAAAACATGGGATGCCGTATGATTTTCTCCAAGATTCATGGGTGAGGAACCTTTGAAAAAAAGAGTGTCCACAGGTGTAAATTTATACCAGTGCATTGTCTTCACCTCCTTTGGCAGCCATGAATGCAGCCACAATAAGGCTTTCAGGTTTGAATTCATATTTGTTTTGTTTGGTGTTTTCAAAGACCGATATATCCGCCATTCTGGATGCAAAAAGCTTCTGCTGGTCTTTATCACCTACTGACGATCGGTCAAGCTGCTTTAAAATCAGGGCCTCAAGCATGGGTTTCCAGTTGTCATGCTCCAATATGGCGTTAATCCCGTCTCTCAGTTGTTCCAGCCGGTACACGACCGATGTGGAAACCTGGGCCTTGTTTTTGTCTTTAACGGCATCTCCGATGGTTGAAAAAGATTCCCATGCCTTTTTATCACTCCATTTTCTCACAAAATAACGTGAGCCGCCGGAGCGCTTGCGCAGCTCTATGGCACAGGTATTTCTGCCTGCCCCCTCTTTTTCTTTTTTTTGATCTAAAAGGTGATGGGCCTCTGTAATCATCTGGGTCAGACTTTCCTTGTGATGGCAGATAAGAATCCCTGCAGATATGGATATATCTTTACCTTTGCCCAGATTGATGGACAATTTGCCTGGCTTCGGTGTCCAGGAATCGACTACATCTTCAGGGGCTTGTTGTTTTTGTATCCATTTATAGGTGGAAACATAATACTGCTGGATTTCCCTTGCGGCTGTAAGAGCTGTTTCCACCGGCAGCACTGCGCAAACATCGTCGCCGCCCGCATAGATGAGGGTTCCCTTAAATTTTTCGATAATCCTTGAAACCCCATATAAGGAAAAATCCCCCAGAGATTCTGAAATGGCTGCATGAATGGCCGGAGTGACCAGTCGTTTGGACAGGGATTTGGTGGAATCAAAAAGATCTTGCCAGTTGTCACGGTATTCAAATTCCGGTTTCTTTAAGCGCTCGACAATATCCGGATGCATGACTGACGCCCATGTTGATCCCAGTGTTTCGCCGTTGACCAATTTTCCCATTTTGTCACCGTCCATCATCAGGATGGCAAAATAGCGGTCTTGATTGTCGGTTTTTTCATCGACGGCTTCATGAATTTTCTGAGCTATTTGATTTTTTTCTTTTTCTGACAAAGACCGGTTCTGTCTCTGCTCTTCCCTTTCAAACCAGCTTGTCAGAGCAATTTTGGTTGTTGAGGGAAAGCTTTCTTTATCTTTAAAAACGTTTTGAAGAATATGACCGGAATCTTTTCTCATGGTTTGAAATGCCATACGTTTTGTCAGGCATATGGAACAAAGCTTTTCGTTTTTATTCAGGTTATAGCCCAAATTATTTTTCTCGTCTCCATCCCACTGTTCTTTTAGATGGCGCCAGAAATCGCCGGTCCCTTTTTTATACTCGTCCGCCGACATATCATTGTTGAATTTTTTGTGGTGCAACACTTCAAACTCGCCGCACAGATGGCATTTTTCTCCTGTTTCCGGCAACCGTGAAATGGTTTTTCTGTTTTTAGAAACCGCCAGTGCAGCCTGAGCAAGGGAATGGCTGACAGAATAGAGTGCGCCCCGCCCTGACTTGTCATAGTGAGGTTTATCGGCAATAATTTTATTAAATTTTTCAAGCAGTTTGGACGGGTTTTCATAAAGGCTTTCAGGAAGGAGTTTTTCAATTTCAGAACGGTCATCTGCTTTCACAAGATAAGCAGCCGCCCATTGCAGGTCCCAGAAAGCCTTGTTTTGTCTGTCAAAAATCTCTTCGATATATGCTTTTTCCCCTTCCGATAAATCTTCCAGCATGTCTGTTACAGTATTGCAAACCTTTTCACACAGGCTTTTCCAGGCCGAATGAATATGGCTTTTGATTTCTTCTGCAATATTTTCAGCCTGATTCATGGGAATCAGAAAAAGGAATTTATTGGGAAAGGAGGCAATGTCTTTGGGCGGATTCAGGTATCCATCCTGAGAAACCTTCCATTCTTGTTTGAGGTATTCATTGACCAGGGGTTGATCAATCAGCGAGGGATAAACAATATGGTCCGGCCCCAGATTTTCAATGACCCAGCGCATGCCTTCAAAGGCCAGCCAGGATAGCAGAACCGATCCGGTCCAGTAATCGCGCAGCTTCCGGGCTTTTGAAATAAAGGCCTGAACCGGCGTGATACTGAAAACCATCATGCCGATTTCGGATTCATCCCCTCCAAGTTCAATGCATGAGCAAAAGGCGGAGCATAGGGCATTGTGCTGCCAGATGGAATGGTCCGGGAAACGTGTGTCTGCTGGAACCCGATGCCAGAACCCCCCCAGGCCGCCGACGTTCCGTTCCGCGAGCCTGAATCGAAGCACAAGATGCGTGTAGAGAAAACGGGCCATTGCGAAACGCTCTTCTTCTCCTTTAAATTTATCCGAGTATCCACCCTTACCGGCTTTTATCCCGATTTCTTTTTCCATGAAATCAAGAAGTTCATGAAAAATATGATCTGCTGTATTATGCTCTGGGTCTGACAGTAAAATTTTCAGCCGTGCGGTTTCCGATGTGGGATGGGTGATTACCGGATTTTCCAGAAAATTAACGGCCCCGTTCTTATTCGGGTCCGGGCTGTACGATGGGATTTGCCCGCGCTCAAACCCTGCTGCAATGCCGTCGGCTTTTTTCCAGAACTCTTCATTTGTTTTTTGAAGACCGTACTTCTCAAGAAATTGGGTTGATCTTTGTTCATGTCCCTGGATCTGAAAAATTTTATCAAAAGGGTCGTGCATATAGGCAATGAATTTGCTGTCCCAGTAGCTGGTGTCTGGTTTTTTGAATGTCATTTTGACCCTCCGGTTAATATTTCTTTTTTAAATTGAACACTTTTATCTTGCCCATGATTTTGGTTTTTAGATTTAAATGAAGTGTTCAATGTGGTTATAATCGGTTTATATCCTACCGAAAAATTAACAACCGATACATATACAGGCGATGCAAACCGCTCTTGGCCTCTGGCATATCCGGTAAAATCAGAATTGTTATCATGTGATGATTGCCCGATTTTTTCTAGAAGGGGTTTATAATTTTTGAAAGGTTCTTCTCCTATTTCAATCGTCTTAATAAAGGCATATTCGGCATGGGCATGATCTGACCTGACAATTTTACCATTATCAATTTTAAACTTGTTATCAGAAATGTTTTGAATGAGAGTTAAAATCTCATCAATTGATGAGATCGGCTTATATTCTTTTTCATCAATCCTGTTAATGGAAAAACTTCCAAACCCCCTTCTGCTTCTCTTCCCCAAGCCTCCTATGACTGACAGTAACTCAAAAAGGTTAATCACTTTTCGAGTTCCGTGGATCTTCAAAGAAAACTTCTCGCCTGGCATAAAGCAGGGGAATTTGAAATTGATGTTTTTGTGGGGAACAGGATTCTCTCTATCTCTTCCATTATAACATAGTGTTTTATTTAAATTTATTTTGACTTTGCTTTTTCCGTATTTCTCGCCAGCATCACCAAAAATTTCAGACTCTTGCTCGCTTAGATCTTTCAAGGATAAATGGGGATTAATCGCCCGCCACCAGAATCGCAAAGCCCCCTTGATGGATGGAACCCTCAGTTCCGCTTTCTTGGGATCAGAACCACCAAGAAAAAGCGGGGTGACGACTTCCACCTCGAATTCCCTCTGTTCCATTCCCTTAAATCGTGAAATGTAAAAAGACATGTCAATCTCCTTGCAGAATGTTATTCATATTTTGGCTATCTTTATATTCTTGATCTTTATCACAGACAAGATCTGCAACATTGCCGTTATTCCTTTTCCTGGGTTTCAAATCACTATTTCCATTCTTTTCCTGTCCATCAGTATGCCGTACCGGGTGTCCGGACGGGTGCCTGTGGTGGTGATTTCAAGTTCTTTTCCTGCATAGGGGCCGAAAGCGCCCAGCATTGCTTTATTGATTTTGCTTCTGAGGGACCGGTAGTTTTCCACGGTCAGGCTTGCAATGCCGGAACTGCTCATTTCCTCAAAGGGGCGGGTGCCGCAGAGTTTTCTGTATAATTTTGAAATGGCCTCCTGGTTTTCTTCCAGGGCGGATATGTCCATAAAACAGTCGTGGCAGCCGGTACAGGTGTCTGTTTCCTTGGGGCATTGTTTTTTCTGCATGGCGAAAAATGCGTATAATGCCATCTGGGAAGGCATCATATCCAGTTCAAGGGTTTTGTATGAAAGTTTTCCGGCGGGCAGGCTGACTGTGAGGCGGGGCTCTTCCTCCTTGATCAATGAAAGCATTAAAGTCCCTGGATCTTTGGGTTCCCTGAGCTGGTCAGATGAGAGGAGATGTCTGATGGATACAAAAGGGATGGGAACCAGGATGACCTGGGCAAATTTTGTTTCTTTATAATAGGGTCGGCCCTGGTGGTCCTTGAGTTCAATCTGCCGGGATTTTTTGGGAGGATAGAAAAAATCACGGTTGCTTTCAAATTCCGGGGAAACCAGGACGTGATAGAGGCGATCCTGTGAGCGGCCGTATAACTGGGCTGCCAGTGTCAGGCAGGAACTCATGGTCTTTCTGCCCCCGGCAACAGAAAAGAAAACCGATGTATTTTTTCCCGCAGTAAATTGAAATGCCAGATCCAGACATTTTGCCAGCAGTCTTTCATTGTCATGGGCAGATACAATATCTGCCAGTTCATTGCCGTATTCATCTGTGACCCCATGCACATGGGTATGATCAAAACGGATCTGGTTTTTTCCAAACCCGTATTCTTCAAGATATTTATAAAAATGGCTCTGGGGGCTACCGATCAATTGGGAATAGATTTTTTCCTTGCCGTGACGGGTGGTGACAATATGGATTTCATCAACGCTCTGGTTGTTCTGATGAAGGGCATAAAGGGTTTCCGTGATCACCTGGGGAGTCATGCCGGTGACGGCCAGCAGGATATTTTTCATGCAAGCAGCTCTGTTTTGATTTTTCCCAGCCCGAATGTGGTCTGCTTGCCCAGGTGGACCTGTTCACAGAATTCAATCAGCGGAAGGTATTCATTGATGGGGCCCTCATAGGTCACAGATCCGGCCATGCCGCCCATGAGCATTTTTTCATCCTGGCGGAAAGAATACCGCTGCCAGTCATACCAGGAAAGATTTGTTTCTATTGTTTTGACGGTTTCCGCTTTTTTCACAAGTCCCGGATAATCCAATGCCGGCTCCCCGTCTCCATAGACATTCATCAAAGAAGAGATTCTCCGGAGCATGGCCCGGACCAGCAGATGAAAGGGCAGGTCAGCCTGGAGCTTGTTCTCAAATTTCAGGCGAAGGGGGGTTTCCAGGGTTAGTTTTAAGCAAAGGTCCTGGCCCTGAAAACTTTCCGGAGATTTCAAAGCCAGTTTTTTGGCAGGTTTCGGGGTCAGCTTATGATCGTCGGATGAATAGATAACCCCATTATTGCTTTGAACCTTTTCAAGAGAAAACCGCCCGCGATGGGAGTTTAATTTCTTACCGATGCCGATTTGGCCCATTTGTTCAAACGCATAAATAAAATAGGGGAGCCAGGTGTTTGCCTCACCCATGAGCAGCAGGGAAAAGTCAAAGGCAGATCCGGCCGGAAAATGTGTCTTGATGGTCAATGGCGGCTCAATCACGAACGGATGCGGCGGCGCAGCCATACGGGAATCTTTAGCGTTCACGGAAACAGGGAGTTCAAAAACCTGGGCATAGATACATTTTGTATTGAGCAGGCAGGTTTCGCATTCCTGTTGCTTTAAGGCGCAAACGACTTTTTTCAACGCCCGGCCAAACACGCCCCGAAAAGTTGATCCTTTGTAGCAGGGGAGTTCCGCCTCTGTATCAAGACGGCAGGTGAAGTCGTATCGCTCAAAAAGCATCATGCCTCCGGATCTTATAATTTTAAAAACAGGTGGTACACTTATGAAAATGAAGCTTATTGAAAAAGGGGGGTATATAAAGAGTTGCAACGTTGCAGCCGGATTTTTATCTGTCTGGCTTCCGGAAAATCTCTGCCGTGCCGGTTACAATACCACCATGCATTGTAACTAATTTCATTGGGTGGCGATTGTCAAGGAATAAAAATAAGTTTTAATTCCAGGTACCCCTTCCGACACCCTTTTCAGCTATGGATGGATACACCCCTTTTCCATAATTGGAATTCGGATACTTTCAGGCGATACCTGGCAACACTTCCTTCATGCAGGTGCTGCAAGGCATCCATTAGAATTTTAATGACGGCGGCTTTGTCATTTTCCGATACCTGGTCAGATATCAATTTCTCAATACTTCCCACAGATGGGGTCAGCCCTCCACGAACAAATTCCTGTACTGCCCGGGTGATAACATCCCGGTAGCGGATGCGAAGCGGATCAGGCTCTGCCATGGTTTGAGCGACGGCAAGATATCGCTGGCAGGATCGCTCATAGGCCCAGACAAATACATCCAGCAAGAGATCTACCTGGTTAAATTCATATACAGCAAGGGTTCCATCTATATAGGCCTTTTCGGGCACATCAATAAATGACAGCGGGCACAGATTGTTCCGGATCAGCGGGATATTCGCTCCCAGCCTGGAAACTCGCTTGTTTACATCCTCGAAGGGCTGCAGATAGGGCAACTGCACCATGATAAAAAAGGCCTGCTCAAATGGATCTTGAATCGCTGCGGCTTTCTTGAGTAACAAATGAAAGCAGTCTTCAACAACCTGAGGTATAGCCAGGGGGTGGAAGACCGAGCCATGGATGCTGACCAGCCTTCGACGCAGCCGTCCACATGCTCTTTCGTCCGGCAAAAGATTTTCCGACAGAATGGCATGCAGGTTGAAAAAAGTGAAAGGGTTGAATCCGATCTCCTGAGCCTCTTCAATCAGCATTTCAATAGCAGCCTTGTGGTTCAGGATCATCTGAGTTTCCTGTATATCCTTGCCTTCAGCCGCCTGGCCGAATTCGATCAGGTTTTGAGTATCGAGGCGGTTGTAAGTATTGCCCTCTAAACGGGAAGAGGCCCATGACAGATCAATCAGCAGCCGGTTCAGGATTTCCCGGGCATAGGTGCCTGCCGGACGCTCCTTCCCGGTTGTACAGCCCATCTCCTGGAGCTGAGCGCGTAAAGACGCGGATAAATAAAAACTCACATTGGGTTCATAATCCTCTAAAAACGACCGGTGATATCCGATGGGTTTGCGCTGCATCAGTGGTTGTCGCACAAGATCCCTTAAGATGCCGCCCTCTTGAGAAACCGGAATATAACTGTTGAATTCCGCTTTGCCTGAAAACGAAACAGCGGCAGGGCCGGTGGCAATGACCACGTCTGTGCCGGAACCGGGTTTGTACACCAGTGCGACGCTTTCACCTTCGGTTATGATCCGTTTTTTTGCAAGGAGGACTTCTAAACGACGCTGCAAAGTTCGATGGTGGAGGATTTGGGGCAAATGATGAGAAAGGATTTCCTCAAGTGCGGAAATTCCAATCCCTTTTGGGTGCTGTGAAATCACCTGTTCAATCAGATTTAATTCCTCGGCAGACACAGCGCGAGCCATAAAATTGATCTCCATAAGTATATTGCGTGACACTAAAGCGTGACACTAATATGTCACGCTTTAGTGTCACGCGTCAATATAAAAAACAAAATATCTAATTTTATGGATGGAAATGGATGGATTTATGGATAAAGGCCTGACAAGGAACATCCTTGTCAGGCCTTTATAATAACACAATATAAGCTGTAACCTATACCTTGGGTCTTGGCAGGACGCCTGCTCTTTCGGCGATCTCAGGGACTTTATGTTCCCATTCAATGGCCATGAGGTGGACACCGGCTATGCCTTTCATTTCCTTGAATTCCGCGATCTGCTCCAGGGCGAATTTGATGCCTTCTTCGGACTGGTCTTTTTTATCCACGCTCTTTAATCGCTTGATCAGGGATTCCGGGATGTCCATGCCGGGTACGAATTTGGACATGAAATTGGCCATGCCTGCATTTTTCATGGGGGTGACCCCTGCCAGGATATAGCATTTTTCATGGAGCCCCATGTCCACGACCTTTTTCATGAAATCCCGGAATTTTTCCATGTTGAAGATGCACTGGGTCTGGATAAAATCCGCACCGGCCTTGATCTTGTTGGCCAGGCGGTAAACCCGGTATTCGTAAGGATCGGCAAAGGGGTTGGCTGCCGCACCGATAAACATTTTCGGCGGCACATCAATGTCTTCGTCGTTGAGAAATTTTCCCTCATCCCTCATTTTCTTCACCATGGCAATCAATTGCATGGAATCGATATCATGAACATTCTTGGCATCCGGATGGTTGCCAAAGGACTGGTGGTCGCCGGAAAGGCAGAGCATGTTCCGGATACCCAGGGCATAGGCCCCCAGGATATCGCTCATCATGGCCAGGCGGTTTCTGTCCCGGCAGACCATCTGGAAATTGGGTTCAAGACCCTGTTCCATCATGAGAATAGACCCGGCCCAGGATGACATGCGGACAACGGCGGTCTGGTTATCGGTCATATTGACGGCATCCACCATGCCGACCAGATGGCTTAATTTTTCTTTAAGGTGTGCGACATTGGCACCCTTTGGGGGTCCGCATTCTCCTGTGAATGCAAAATGCCCGGCCTTCAGAACCTTTTCAAGATTACTGCCTGATTTAAGCTCACTCATTTTGGGTTCTCTCCTTTGTAATATTTAAATATTTCCCTGAATCAGTTCTTCCCTGATGCTCTTTCTCGGCCCGCCGTGTCTTGAGGTTTTCCAGCTCTTGATCCCTTTGACGCCCATGAGGTCCTCGAGACGGCCCGAATCCATTTTCTTTCGGACAATGGTATCCCAGATGCATTCCGTATCCTTGTTCACTTCACACACGCCTTTGGATGATCCGCCGCAGGGCCCGTTCATGAGGCTTTTAGCGCACCTGGCAATGGGGCAGAGCCCGCCGAAATTGTGAATGGCGCAGGAACCGCATCCGGCGCACCGCTCCTCCCAGACCCCGTGCTGGGTGGCACCGCCGAAAAAGGTGGTGTTGACTCCCGGATAAAAGGTCTGGTCCTTGTACATTTCAGATAAGAACTGGGGTCCGACGCCGCAGGCAAGGGAAATGACGGCCTCATAATTTCCTACCACATCACTGATGCCGGCCACATATTCGGTATCACACTGTCTTTCCAGAACCTGGATATCAATGTCAATGTCATTTCCCTCTTTTTTCCGGGCGATTTTCATGGAAGATGCAAGGATTTCAACTTCCTTTAATCCGCCGGTATTACAGACGGTCACGCACCCTTTGCACCCTGCGATGAGAATCTTTTTTTTATCTGCCACCATGGCCAATATTTCCTGGAGAGATTTTCGATCTGCTACTATCATGATTCACCTCTGGTTTTTTTTATCGGACTCGGTCCTAATTGTTTTATCCTGCTCACCATTTCCTTTGCAATCTCGGCAAACCTTGCACCCTGGGCCGAAGACAGGTTGTACATCTCAACCCGTTCCGGCTCAATGCCGATTTCCGTCAATGTTTTTTTGACATAGGCCACTTTTTTTCTGGCCTTGAGATTGCCGGAAATATAATGGCACTCCCCTTCAAGGCATCCGGCCACATATACCCCATCCGCTCCGTCTTCAATGGCATTCAGAAGATGAAGAATATCCACCCTTCCCGTGCACGGCACCTGAATAATTTTGATGTCTGCAGGATAGGAAAGTCTCATGGAACCTGCCAGGTCCCCGGCTGCATACGCTCAATACTGGCAGCAGAAAGCGATTATCCTAGGTTCAAATTCTTGGGTCATTATTAACCTCCGTTAACTCAACGCTGATATAAAAATTTATGCCTCTTGAAAAAGTGCATCGGTTTTTGCCATGATCTGCTGATCCGTAAAATGGTTCAGCCGTATTGCCTTGCCCGGACATTCCGCCACACAGGCGCCGCACCCGTGACATTCAGAGGCGTCAATCTGTGCATAGCCATCCGCATGGATATAGGGGATGCCATAGGGACAGGTTCTGACACAGGTGAGACAGACCGCACATTTTTCAGGTGTCACCTCAGCCACCACACCCCCCACCATCAAAGAATCCCTGGAAAGGATTCTCATGGCACGGGCAACGGCTGCCCTTGCCTGGGCAATGCTCTCCTCCAGCGGTTTGGGATAATGGGCCAGTCCTGCCACAAAAAGTCCATCCGATGCAAAATCAACGGGACGGAGTTTTGCATGGGCTTCCACAAGGAATCCTTCACTGTTGGTGGGTACTTTGAATTTCTCAAACAATTTCTTGTTGTCACCGGGAACAATGCCCGAGGCCAGAACCACCAGATCCGGGTTGATTTTGACCGGCATCTGGAGAACATGATCAATCACGGACAGCTCCAGCTCCTTGTTGGAATTCAGGGTGACGGTGGGCATTTTTTCAAGATCATATCGGATAAACAGCACACCCAGTTCCCTTGCCTTCTGGTAAAGATCTTCTCTAAAGCCATAGGACCGGATATCCCGATACACCACATAGACCCGTTTTCTTCTGTCCATGTCTTTCAAGGCAATGGCGCTTTTCAGGCTGTGGGTGCAGCAAACCTTACTGCAGAAGGGATTTTCATTGTTCCTTGAGCCCACACACTGGATAAAGACAACGGCCCTTGCCTTTTTGACCCGGTCGTCGTTATCCCGGAGGGCCGCATCCATATCCAGATGGGTCAATACGTTCGGGTGTTCGCCGTAAAGGTATTCATGGGGTTTATATTCCATGGCACCGGTGGCAAAAATAACGGCACCATGTTCAATGGTGGTTTTCTCATTATTTCCCTTGACGGTGGTAATAAAATTTCCCATGGAACCTGTAAAAGAATCCACTTCAGCATCAAGATACAGCTTAATGAATTCATGGGACTTTGTTCCGGCCACCAGGGGTTCAAGATAATCCTGAATTTTTTCACCCTGCCAGGTAGCATTCAGGTGCCGGGCGATGCCGCCAAGGACCCCGGTTTTTTCCACCAGATGGACCTCCACTCCCTGGTTTGCTGCACCCAGGGCTGCTTCCATACCGGCCACACCGCCGCCCACCACAAGGAGAGACTTCTTGATATTCAGGCTGACCTGGTGCAAAGGCTCAATCAATGCTGCTTTTGCCACTGCCATCCGGACCAGATCCTTTGCCTTTGCCGTTGCTTTTTCCGGCTCTTTCATATGGACCCAGGTATTCTGATCCCTGATATTGGCCATCTCAAACAGATATTTGTTCAGGCCTGCATCCCGGATGGTTTCCTGGAACAAGGGTTCATGGGTTCTGGGCGAACAGGCGGCCACAATGATTCTGTTGAGCTTATGTTCCTTGATGATCTGTTTCATATGGTCCTGGGAATCCTGGGAACAGGTAAACAGTTTGTCTTCCACATGGACCACATAGGGAAGGGTGGCTGCATAATCCCGGACTGCCGGCACATCGGCAATCCCGCCGATATTGATACCGCAGTTACATACCCATACGCCGATTCTGGGGGCCTGCCCCGTAAAATCAGTTTCAGGCGGCAGTTCTCTTGTGATCGTCTGGGTCCATCTGTCGGCTGCCAGGGCCATGGTGGCGCTTGCTGCCGCGGCAGAGGCCTCCATGACGGAAGAGGGAATATCCTTGGGTTCCTGAAAGGTTCCGCAGACATAGATCCCTTTTCTGCTGGTGCTGACGGGAGACAAATTGTCGGTTTTGGCAAACCCGTGGTGATTGAGTTCAATCCCCATCTTTTCCGCCAGGACCTGGGCGTCCTTGTTGGGTGCAAGCCCGATGGACAGCACCACCATGTCAAAAATCTCTTCCACCATGGATCCTGCTTCCGTGGAATAAACAAGGCGATAGGTATCCCCCGGCTCCGGGAAAACAGAATGAATCCTTGACCGGATAAACCTTACCCCGCTTTCATCCATGGCTCGCATATTGTATTTATCAAATTCCTTTCCATGGGTTCTCATGTCCATGAAAAAGATAGCAGTATCAAGCTCTTTTGGGCTGTGCTCTTTTGCAATAACAGCCTGTTTATTGGCATACATGCAGCAGACACCGGAGCAGTAGGCATGGTCCCCTTTATTGATATCCCTTGACCCCACGCACTGGAGCCAGGCAATCTTTTTGGGTTCCTTATGATCGGACGGCCTTACCAGGTGGCCGCCATAGGGGCCCGAGGCCGACAGAATCCTTTCAAATTCCAGGCTGGTCATTACATTGGGGCTGTGACCATAACAGTAAGGGGTCATCTGGGTGGGTTCAAAGGGAGTAAAGCCAGGTGATAGAATAACAGCACCCACATTCAGCGTATGCTCGATCATGGTCATGGAATGATCCACAGCATTGGCAAGGCAGGCATCCACGCACTGGAGGCATTCGGAACAATACCCGCAGTTCAGGCACCGGGCCGCTTCTTTTTTGCCTTCATCTTCACCATATCCGAGTTCCACCTCATTAAAATTCCCCAGCCTTTTTGCAACGGCAAGCTCAGGCATTTTATAGCGGCTTTCCTTTTCCATATCCTCGATTATGGGTCTGTATTGAGGACTCTCAACCTGGGGAAGCTGTCTTCCCTCTTCCATGTCAAGACCCTTCAGATACCGGTAAATGGATTCTGCCGCTTCCATGCCTGCCGCAACTGCGGCAATAGCAACGCTGGGGCCAGTCTGGACATCACCACCCGCAAAAACGCCTGCCTTGTCCGTGGCCAGGGTCACGGGATTGACTTCGGTGGTATCCCATTTGCTGATTTTAACGCCTGCCAGGTTTTCAAGAGCTGATAGATCAGGTCTCTGGCCGATGGCCGGGATGAGCTGGTCGATTTCAATGTCATATTCACTGCCGGGTACGGGGATGGGACGTCTTCGGCCCGATGCGTCGGGTTCGCCCAGTTCCATTTTGATCACCCGGACGGCTTTTACTTTGCCGTTTTCTTCGATGAGCTTCTGGGGGGCGGCAAGATAGACGATCTTTGTTCCTTCTTCTTCAGCCGCATGAATTTCCTCTTCCCAGGCCGGCATTTCTTTTCTGGTCCTGCGATAGAGAAGGGTCACTTCTTCGGCACCCATTCTCAAGGCAGCTCTGGCCACATCAATGGCCACGTTACCGCCGCCGATGATCCCGACTTTTTTGCCCACATGGGTTTTCCCGGTGAGGTTGAGTTCCCTTAGGAAATCCACACCCTGGCGGACCCCATCCAGGTTTTCACCCGGAATACCCAGGGAAATCCCCTTATGGGCGCCAAGTCCCAGGAAGATGGCATCAAATCCGTCAGTCAGGAGGCTGTCCACGGTAAAATCTTTGCCAAGACAGGAATTAAACTTGATTTCAACACCCAGATTGGTAATGACTTCAATATCCTTGTCCAGAACTTCCCGCGGCAGACGATGATCGGGAATTCCGACCCTCAGCATACCGCCCGCCTGGGGCAGGGCTTCAAAGATCACGCTATCCACGCCTTTTCTGGCCAGATGATACCCGGCAGAAAGCCCGGCCGGGCCTGATCCGATGATGGCGACTTTTTTGCCGATCTTTGCCGCACAGTCGATCTTGACCTTCCTCGGGTCAAAACTGTCGGCGGCGAGGCGCTTTAAATCCCGGATGGCAACGGGCTCATCCACTTCACATCTTCTACAGGCATTTTCACATTCATGGGGACAGACCCTGCCGAGAACTCCGGGCAAGGGAAGCTGTTCCATGATGATTTCAAGGGCTGCTTCATATTTGCCTTCCTTGACCATCTGGACATATCCCTGGACATTAAGTCCGGCAGGACAGGTCAGGCGGCAGGGAGCTTTATCTTTTTTCTCAATGGCAAAGCCCGAGGGCATGGCCTGGGGATAGAGCTTGAAGGCCGCCTTTCTATCCCTGAGTGATTCATCAAACTGACTGGGCAGTTCCACCGGGCAGACATTGGCGCATTCGCCGCAGGCCGTACATTTTTCAAGATCAATGAATCTGGGTTTTTGTTTAAGCTTTACTGTAAAATCACCTTCCTCACCGGACAGCGCTTCGATCTCCGTCATGGTCAGAAGCTTTATGTTCAGATGTCTGCCCGCCTCAACCAGCTTGGGTGAGATAATGCACATGGAGCAGTCATTGGTGGGAAAGGTTTTGTCGAGTTGGGCCATTGTTCCGCCAATGGCTGTGTTTTTATCTACGAGGTATACATAATATCCGGAATCCGCCAGATCCAGCGAAGCCTGAATACCTGCAATGCCGGCACCGACAACCATCACCGACCCTCTACCTTTTTCGGCCATTTGATTCCCTCCTTATTTATAATCCCACTTCAGCCAGGTCCGGCCCGAGATAGGTTCGTTCAGATTCACCCAAAACCCCCATGGCAAGACAGATGATGGTCCACAGATGGACCACATGATAATTGCCGCCATAGTGATGGCCAATATCTTCAACCTGACCGTGGCAGTTATGACAGGGAGCGATAACATAGGTTGCCCCGGTAGCCACGATCTGGTTGAATTTGATCTTGCCGAATGCCCTTCTCTCATCCGGGAACCCGGCCTGCAGAGCACCGCCTCCGCCACCGCAGCAATAGTTGTTGTCCCGGTTGGGTACGGTATCAATAAAATTTTCCTCTCCCACAACCGTCTTGACCACAAACCGTAAATCATCCACAATCTTATTGGAACCGCTCTTTCTGCCTATATTGCAGGGGTCCTGAACCGTGAATTTGGCTTTAATGTCTTTATTCCAGTCTGAATTGACTTTCAGCTTTCCTTCCCTGATCCACTGGGCATAGAGTTCAATAATGGTGGTCAGTTCAAATTTGTGAGGGATCTTGAATTTTCGCAATCCTTCCAGGATTGCAAAATAGGAGTGGCCTCACTCGGTGTTGACCACCATGGGACTTTTAAGATTATTGTCCACGTGGTGGACAAACTCCTCGATGATATATTTCCAACCCTCATTATCGGCCATGAACATGCAATAATTTTCACCGGCCCACATGACGGAAGGATAGGTCCAGTCCGCCCCCACCATGTGAAGGATTTTCCATAGAGGTCCCATTTCTTCGGGCTCGGTCACAGGCTCCCTTGAATTCTGATTCAGCACCATGGTCGCACCCACCCGGTCCACGGAGACATCCAATTCTTCAAACCCGGGATGGCTTTCCCTGATTTCTTCAGCCACATCCAGAACCGTGAATTCAAAATCCTCTTTCTGGGCGCCCATGGCGCTGCCGGTCCGGATATGCTGGTCACAAGACCCAAGAATCCCCTTGGGACGTTTTTCCCTGGGAATACTGGCCCGAAGATTAAATACCAGGGCCGGAATATTGATTTTCATGGGACAGGCCGCTATACAACGCTGGCACATGCTGCACACCCATTTCCAATTGCTTTTCAGGATCACGTCATCCATCCCGAGATTCAGCATCCGGATCAGCTTTCTCGGATCCATATCCATGAGTTCCGAGGCGGCGCAACCGCCGGTGCAGGTTCCGCAGGTCAGGCATAGATCAAAATTCGCCGTCGGCACCTTTCCCAGGACCTCTTCCTTAAACTCAATGTCAAGCTCATCAATCTTAATCGCCTCTGCCATTTTAAAGCTCTCCCTTATCTTAATTTGGCTGCATTCAGATACTGCACCAGGTTGTCAACACCGCCGATGGTAATGATATGAACCCCCTGGCAGATATCTTTCAGGCTGTTCACCGTATCGGCAAAAAGCTCCATACTCGCCTTATTCTTATTCGGTGCCGTCATCAGCTTCTGGATCACACATTCAGGAACCAGTCCGGATTTGAAGTGACGATTCAGAAACTTGCCCATGCCTGCGGTTCTCAGAATCATGACCTCTGCAATGACCGGGACTTTAAACGGCTCCACCTGTTTCATGAACCGTGCAAACTGATCCACATCAAAAATCGGTGTTGTCAGGAAAAATCCCGTGCCCACATTCATCATATCTTCCATTTCTTCCATACCGCGCTTGGGCATGTTTTTCCCCCAGGGGGTTTCCACTCCGGAGCCCAGAACAAAATCAATTTTATTGTCCAGCTCTTTTCCTTCAATGGTCACGCCCTGTCTTAAATGGTCCATGACCGATGCGAGTTTTCCCGAATCCACATGAAAGAACATGGATTCCTGGAGGGTATCGCCGGCAATCCTGTAATCTTCCGTAAATACCAGAAGATTTTCAACACCGGTCTCATGGGCAAGGGTCAGATCCTTTTGCAATTGATACCGGTTCTTATCTCTTGTGGTGGTCTGATAAATGGCATTCAGATTATTCTGTTTCAAGAGGCCGCAGGCTTTAATGGTATCGCCGACAACGCCTTCCAGCTCAATTTCAGAAACGGCCAGACCGTCCACACGGCCTTTTACCTTGCTCAGGCTTTCTATAACCGCATCGGGTTCTTCATCTCCGAGGGGAACCTGAACTTCGGATGTCACAACAAATCTCTTTTTTTCCAAAGATTCCTTTAAATTCATGATCTGCCTCCTTCCTATTTTAATCCCAGTAGTTTGGCCACTTCATCCTTGAGCTGGGGCAGTGGTAGCGGCTTTGAAAAACAGACATCGGCTCCGTTTTCTTTCATCCGGGCAAATTTTTCATCATCCAGGTATGCAGACAATACAATGATCTTTGTATGCTTTGATTTTTCGCTGGATTTGATTTTTTTACAGACTTCATAGCCTTTGATGTCCGGCATCATGATATCCAGAATTAGAAGATCCGGATTAAAATGATTCACCTGGAGCCCGGCCTCAAACCCGTCCGATGCTGAAATGACTTCATAATCAAACTGGTCTTCTTCCAAGGCCTGCACAATGGATTCAACAATTATCATATCATCGTCCACGACAAGGATCTTTTTCCTGGCACCCTGGTCTTTTTCTTTGGGAATGGGGATTCCCTGGCTTCTCATAAATTCTTCAAGATCGGATTTCTTTATCCTGCGATGTCCGCCAACGGTCCGATATGCCTTTATGTGTCCGGCCTCAACCCAGTTGATAATGGTTTTAGACGAAACATTGCAATATTTGCTAGCGGTGAATACAGTCAACGTGTCTTCCATGGCACCTCCTTGTTTGGGTGATGTTGAAATTTAGTTTTTATAGTTATTTCATAAAATTTATCTTGTCAAGCAAAATAAATCCTATGAAATAACTATAATAAATAAAAAAACTATAATCAAGGGCTTTTTTTAAAATGAAAATCGTCGATTGGAAAATAATATAATCCATGCTGGATTATTATAAGATTGCGGAATTGAGTTGGTAACGAAACAGGCTAAGGCTATTTTTCAAGCGGCATCCGGTGTTTTACCCAGTCTTTTATGCCGCCCTTCATATGATAAAGATTTTTAAATCCCTTGGAAACAAGGATATTGGATGCTGTAACGGACCTGTTGCCGGATCGGCAGTAAATGAGCACCGGATTATGAATATGGTCTGAAATTTTTGTATATTCCTTTTCCAGGTCCTGCACCGGGATCAGAATGCTGCCTTTGATATGGCCTTCCCTGTATTCTTCCGGGGTCCTCACATCCAGGATCAGAACCGGCTTTGTCCTGATCAGCTCAGCCGCCTCATTCACATCGATATTCTGATACTCCTGCTGTTCAGCCTTGCTGCTGCAACTGAGAACAAGACTGAAAAGAATCATCAGGACAAACAGGTAATTATTTTTATTCAGATTCATCATGCCTATATCATAATGATTACATGCGGCGGGTCAATAGCTTGTTTTTATGGCCTGTTCCAGGGACTGAATCTTATCCTTAAAAATTCACCTGTTTCAAAAGCAGGCTCAATCTGATATAGGACAAAAAAAAGGACGCACACAGGAAAGATGAATAAAAAAACGGTTTTCTCACTCATAGCAGGAATTATTGTTTCCGTTGCAGCATTATACTTATCTCTGCGCAATGTCCCGTTTGCCGATCTTTTTGCCTATCTTGCCATCATCAATTATGGATGGGTCCTGTTGTCCGGGGCGGTTGCCGTGCCTTGCTTCTTGTTGCGGGCCCATCGCTGGCGCATCATTCTTGAAAGCAAAAAAAAACTCGAATTCCGGTCTGTATTTCATCCCCTGATGATCGGGTTCATGCTCAACAGCATCCTTCCGGGAAGAATCGGTGAAGTGGCAAGACCTTATATATTAAGCAAAAAAGAAAATCTGCCGTTTACTACAGGCCTTGCCACAGTTGCAATGGAAAGGTTGATGGACATGACTTTCCTAATCCTCTTGTCTGCCGTCGTGCTAACCACACTGGACATCGCACCGGACTATACCATCTCCTTTGGGAAATACCAATTAAGCCCGGAAAATCTGTCAAGCATCGGAAAAGGACTCCTCCGCCTCTGCCTGATCTTCATGGGAGGCATCCTTCTGATCATGCTTCCCCTTACCCGGTCCCTTATCCAGAAACTGATTTTATTTTCTCCCGAAATCATCCCCTTTACCCCAAAGGCATTCAAACTTCATTTAAGGGAAAAATTCATGCAGACTCTGGTGAATATAATCGACCTGTTTGCAGCCGGATTTTCCCTTTTAAAAAACCCTGAAAAAATATTCCATTGCTTCATCCTCACCATTTTGATCTGGGCCGGAACGGCCTTGTCCTATTATATCATGGCCAAAGGATGCCCCGGGGTTGAATTGTCTTATCTTCAATCCATCGCCTTGATGGTAATCATTTGCCTCTTTATCGCCTTGCCTTCAGCCCCCGGCTACTGGGGGCTGTGGGAAGCCGGCGGCGTCTTCGGGCTATCCCTGTTCGGCGTATCGGCTGAAACTGCTGCTGGCTATACCCTTGCCAATCATTTTATCCAGCTTCTCCCGGTGATTATCATCGGCCTTGTTTCCGCCATGATCACCGGCGTCAGCATCCTTCAGGTGGCAAAGCTCCGGCCGGGAAACGACACGGATACCGGTACAAAAATATGATGTTTACCATTGGATAAAAAAGGAACCCTCCATGACCCGGAATATTTTTGACCAGGTGGCTCAGGATTATGAAAAAATACATAATCAGAGTCTTCCCCCCGGCGTTCAAAGCGAAAGCTTCATCACCCAGCGGGCCGCCTATGCAGCCCAATGGATATTATCCAAAATAGGTGCTGGAGAATTCTCATATCTTGATTTCGGGTGCGGCAACGGGAGAATGCTGAAATACCTTCTGGAATCAGACAGGTTAAGGCCTCTTTTGAATACAGGGCAATTGCGCCTGTTCGGGTTCGATACTTCTGCGGATTCACTCAATGAAGCCCGGACCCTTCTGAACGACAGCTCCGTCACCCTTGTTGAAAACTGGGGTCAGCTCCCCCAGGAGCTTTGCTTTGATCTTGTGCTGACCTGCCATGTCTTTCACCATATTCCTCCAAAAGAGCGGCCAAGAGCAGCAACGGCCCTGTACCAAAGGATGAAACCCGGAGCAAGCCTGGTGATATTTGAGCAGAACCCCATGAATCCCATCACCCGTGTTCTGGTCAGAACCTGCCCCTTTGACAAAGATGCGCGTTTATTGACGGCAGCGGCAACCCGGAACCTGTTTTTGCAGAATTCGTTTCATCTTCTTGAAACTGCCTATATCAATCTTCTTCCTCCCCAGTGGCTGAAAAACGACCGCCTGGCGGCCATTGAAAAAAAGCTTCTGTCATTTCCCATCGGGGCCCAATACTGGATGATGTTTACGCGCGGATAGCCCATGGGATAAATCGGCAAAACTGCACAGCCGGATATTGCGGGCAGCCGCCAGAGAACGGATGGACGGGCTGACAAGGGCCTTCAGTTCAACCTCATGATGATAGTTCCAGCGTCTGATATCCGGCTCTTCAGGCCTTAATCCGGGATGGCACATCAGCTCGTACACCCGGCCGGGTTTTAATGCTCCCAATATCCGTTCCAGACGTTCCGGATTAAGGCGTCCCCCCTCATGAAACCCCAGGAATCGGGGGGATTGAAATTCATCTCCCCTTCTTTGATTCAGATGTGCAACCAGACAACTTGCGCGCAGGGCCAGGGCTCCGGCGGTGCGGACGAGGCCATGGGGCGTGATGGGCCGGGCAACCACGCGGTCCTCCATGGGGATGCGAACAAAAGGGATATGATACTGACGGGCCAGGTCAACCGTCAATTGTGCGATTCCGGGCAGGGCATGCAGGTGCTGGTGGCTGTCCAGATGCGTCACCCGGATGCCGCAGTTGAGGATTCGCTGAATCTGGGCAGACCATTCTGCTTTAATGTCCGACAATTGAATCCGATGATTCAGAAGATGCCTCAGCAGCGTGGGGATATTGGCAGGAAAATATCCATTTTCACCGGCCAGGGAGGACTGTTGTTTCAATAGCGGTTTTTCAGCAACAAGGGTTAAATGGACTCCCACATCCAGCAAGGGAAATCTGCGGCATAGGGTAACGGCATGGTCAAAGGCCCGACCCACGGCCATCAATGATGTTGTGGTAACAATGCCGTTGCAATGGGCTTGGACAATTCCCTCATTAACGGCTTTTGATATACCGAAATCATCTGCATTGACAATCAACCGGGCGCAGATTTCCGGATCAAAAAGAGGACTACCGTGGGTCAGGCTCATGGGATGCCTGACCGGATGGATGGTTTTTTACAAAACCTGCGGTGTCACAGACAATGAACCGGGGGCGACGGCGAACCTCAATGATGATACGGCCCACATATTCTCCAAGGATGCCGAGATAAACAAACAGGATTGAAAACAAAAGAGACATCACCATCAGTGTCGAGGCCCATCCAGGGACTGTTCCCTGGCCGAAAATCTTACCCCAGAATGCGTAGAAAATACCACACATAGATATCAAGCTTCCCATCAGGCCAATCAAAATCCCGATCCGCAGAGGCATGATGGAAAAGGAGCTAACCCCTTTCCAGGCAAAGCTGACCATTTTTTTCAAACTGTATTGAGACCGTCCCCAGGTGCGTTCACCTGCCTGGTACGGGACAACGCAGGATGAAAAACCGATCCATTCGGTCAACCCGCGTAAAAACAATCCTTCTTCATTGAAACGAAGCAATTCCTTGAGGGCCTGGCGGTCCAAAAGGCGGAAATCAGCCAGGCCTGCCTGCAATTTTACGCCGCTCATACTGGAGAAAAGCCGATAAAAATTATGGGAGGTCCATCGCTTAAACCACCCGATTTCAGCATTGTCTTTGCGCAGGGTTTTAACCACCTTAAAGCCTGCGTGCCATCGTTCCAAAAGGGCCGGAATCATTTCAACCGGATGCTGGAGATCACAATCCATCATGATCACAGCGTCGCCTCCAGCCATTTCCAGTCCGGCCATAAGGGCATATTGATGCCCGAAATTGCGTGACAATCGGATTCCCCTTACCCGCAAATCCCCAGCCGCCAATGCGCTGACGGCAAGCCATGAGGCATCACGACTGCCGTCATCGGCAAAAATCAATTCAAAGCTGCCCGGCACAGACTGCATCACTTCAACCACCCGTTGATACAAAAGAGGAATATTCCCCTCTTCATTAAACACCGGAACAACAATGGATAGGGTTTGTGAAGAAAATTCCGTCATAAAGAATCAACCCACCCAGTAATGGTTCAGAAAACCGATGATGTTCAGCGCCAACAGAAGCGCCGAGGTTAAGATCCAGGCTCCGCGACCCGTGACCGACCGGATGGAGGCTGCCATGAGATAAATCGGGAAAAGCATCATGGAATACCGGGCAACCGCAAGAAACGTACCGGTACTCAAGGCTATGGCCATGGAAACCAGCATGTAGATCCCGTAGGAAATCCTCAACCGTTTCATCGCCAGAATTCCAATGGCAATGACCATGGCCGTGAAAAACAGATCATTTACCATATTGATCATATAGGGATTGTTCCGCATCACGTAATCAGTGGCAGTGACCTCAAAATCCCGGCCCCAGTTGGATTGGATTTTAAGATAAAGAAAAAAATCCCCAAAGGCAACCCAATGGTACAAAAAGAATCCAAACGCTCCGGACGGTGCCAGGAAGAGCGGCCATACCCGCTTGCTGAACAATGATTTAAAGCCCTGACTCTGAATAAATTCAACCAGCAGCAGCACACATAAAAAAAGGCCTGAAATGCGCGTGGCCGACGCAAATGCAGCAAAAATGCTCGCCATCAGAAATTTCTGCTCACGGGCATAATAGACCATGCCCAAAGACAGAAAAAGAAACAGCGATTCCGAATAAACCGCATTGAGTATAAAAGCTGTGGGATATGCCAGTAAAAACATGACCGGCAGCACCGGGTCAATTTCAGGGTGAAATTTTTGTGTCAGGCGGACCAGCATGACTGCGGCCAGAACCAGGAAAAGACTGCTCACTATCCATCCGGATAAGGCCAGGTTGTTGCCGACCAGGGGAGCCACTGTCTGGATTAAAAGCGGATAAAGCGGGAAAAAAACCACATTGGCAATGTCTTTTTCACCCCGCAGATAATACCCTTCTTTTGCAATGTCAAGATACCAGTAAGAATCCCAGCGATTATGGATATCCACAATACGCCAGTTCTGGGCAGGCTGTCTGATCACCCCGTTGGCCATCCACTCAAAGGCATTGTCCGGGGCAAGATTCAACCGGTTGAACGCAACAAGGGCAAAGCAGTTGACGATCAGGAGCCAGATGACAACCATTCCCACTCCACGCCAGATGGCCCGGTTGGATTGACAGACATCTTGAAGCTTGCTACCCCCTACACCGGAAAAAGTGACCATAAATCGTCTTTATCTGCCCTTTATTAAAGATGATGCATTGACTCCATGTGCATGTCAGATACCCTTTAGGATGGGAAGCGGCATTTTGTCAAGAAAATAGGATAATAAAATAACTCATTTTATCCTGATTCTCCTTTAAGCACCAATGCCTTCCAGCTTCCATGCCCGACTTCCCACAGGGGTGGCAAAAGTCCATGCTTCCTCAAATTTCACGGAATTTTCAGAATCGCCCCTCACAATCTCTCCGGATTTTTCATCCACGGTATAATCCAGAAGATTGGCAGTAAACCGAACCGTGACAAAAATCTCGCGGTCCTGGACACCGGCAGCCATCAGTTCGACATTGCGAACGGCAATATTTTCAAGACGATTGAGATGGCCCTGTTGTTTAAGTTCTTTGAAATGCCGGACATATTCATCCAGCAATTGATCCCCCACAAAAGGCGTCAGCACGGATATATCCCGGCGGGTCCATCCGGCCTGGATTTTGAAAAACAGATCCTGGGCTATTTCTTTAAAGGCATCGGGGTCAAAACTGCTGTCAACGGTCCAGATTTCTCGAACGCCTGTTACCAGAGGGTCTTCCACATTGTTATCCCGGGTCTTTTGTTGGCCGCCGACACCTGAAAAAAGTCGGGAGGAGGAATCTCCCTCCTGTGAAAATGCCGAACCTGTATTCCCGGACAGTGCTTTACGACGGGAGAACCATCGGTATATGAAATAACCAAGTCCTGCCAGGAGCAGGATCTCAAACAAACCGATCCCACTGCCGCCAAGTCCGCCCGCGCCCATGCCATGGGCCATTCCGCCAAAGAGCATACCGCCAAGGACCCCTCCCATGACACCACCGGCCAGGCCCCGTGCAAAGGAGCCGCCCATGGGACTTCCTACGGCCTGGGGTGCTTGGGTCTGTGCTGCCGGTTTTGATGCGGTCGGCGCCTTTTGGAACGAACGTCCGCCACTTCGTACCCTGGCATCGGCAACCTCCATAAACCCGGCTACCATAAAAAACATTACCACCGTTAAAGCCATCAGAGTCATTTTTGTTTTTGAAATGGTCAGCATTTTTTTCTCCTTGTTTTTTTGAACGGTTATGAATTAATCAATTTAATCAATATAGCCTTATTTCTGGTTATTGAATCTATCCGTAACAACTTCGTTTCCACCGCCTTCGCTGGCATTCATGCTATCCGGGACCATCAGAATATAGCGGTAGACATATACTGAGACCGGAACACCCAGCAGGACGCCCCATAATCCGAATAGTGAGTGCCCGACATAAAGGATGATTAGGGTCAACAAGGGATTGATTTTCAAGACAGCGGAAACAATTCGGGGGTTTAGAACATACGCCTCAACCACATGCACAAAGGAAACCATTAAGAGTGCTTTACCCGCCAATCCCACACCCCCCTCGTTAAAAGCAAGCAGTAAAATGGGAATTGAAGAAATAAATGTCCCCCATACAGGAATCAACCCGGCAAAAAAAACGATGCTTGCAAGCAAAGCGACGGTTTCCAGTTTTAAAAACCAAAGTCCTAAAGAGGTCAACGCCGTGTTAAGTACAGCAATCAAAATTTGGGCTTGAAATGTATACCCCACTACCAAAGCAAACTGGGCTACACTACCGGCGGTTTCATCATAGGCAGATTTAAAGCGTGTGTTTTGCAATGCAGATATACCTCGCTTCAGCCTGGGAAAATCTAACAGGATTAAAAAACTAAATAGAGTGCTTAATAGAAAATAAGTCGTAAAATGAATGGTTTGATTGAAAAACCCGACCACAAAATCAACTAATGCCTCACGATTGACTCCCAGTAAATTTTTAATGGTGGCAGCTTCTTTGATATGTTGGATAACGGGGGCCATTTGAGGTTGCCGATGTGCCAGCCCGTCCAGATACAGGTGAACCGCATCCACGGATTGAGGCAATTTGTTAATGAACAGCTTGGTCTCCCCTATGATGTGAGGCAATACAAGAAAAAACAGACCCGTTACAATCGATATAAACAGCAGGTATATCGCTATGGTCCACAAGTATCTTTTCACCTGGGTTCGGCGTTCCAGTACAATAATGATATTGTTGAATATATAACACAGAATAAAGGTCAGGAACACGAGCACAAAAACCTTGCGCACCAGGAACAGCATTCCAAAGAAGCAAAACCAGATGGCCACCTTTTTATTGATCCGCACAAACTGATATAGATCAATCATCAAGAATACTCCCTCCTTCAGAGGAAACATGACAGACGCTATTCCAATCACAAATTCTTATTGAAACCGGTCTGATCCTAAGCCTGCCAATGAATTCCCTTGTCATGCCCTGTTTCCATTTTGTTTCAATTGCTTTCTCACCTGTATCCAGCGGCTGACAAGAGAAACCCCGATAGAGGCCAGGAGAATTGTCCCGATGATCCCCAGAGACACTGGTGTGGATATGTGAATGAATTTCAGCAGGAGCATTTTAGCACCGATAAACACCAGCACCAGGGACAGTCCGAATTTCAGGAAACGAAAATATTCTATTGCACCGGCCAGTGCAAAATAAAGGGATCGCAGCCCCAGAATGGCAAATACATTGGAGGTGAATACAATGAATTCTTTTGTTGTGATGCCGAAGATCGCCGGAATGGAATCCAGAGCAAATATCAGGTCGGTTGCTTCCACCATGATCAGCACCAGAAAGAGAGGAGTCAACATGCGGCGACCATTGACGGTGGTAATGAATCGCTGTTTATCAAAGGAAGGGGATATCGGCAGAAATCTTCGAGCTAATCGCATTAAGATATTTTTTCCCGGTTCCACACTTTCTTCCCTGGTAAACAGCAATTTAAGACCGCTGAAAACCAGAAAAACGCCAAAAATAATCAGGGTCCATTCAAATTGCCGTACCAGGGCAGCTCCGGCCCAGATCATGATTCCCCGCATGATGAGAGCCCCCATGATACCCCAGAACAAGACCCGGTGCTGATAGGCTAAAGGTACTTGAAAATAACCGAAAATCAATGCAATGACAAACACATTGTCCATGGATAGGGACAGCTCCACAATATAGCCTGTTAAGAATTCAAGCGCTTCTCCCTGTCCGCGCAGAACATATAGCCCCCAGGCAAACCCCATGGCCATGGTAAACCATATGGCCGTCCATAACAAAGCCTCTTTGAATTTGACGGCATGGGCTTTTCGGTGAAACACTCCCAAATCCAGCGCCAGAAACAGAATGACGGCCAAGACAAATGCAGTCCAATGAATCCAAGTGATTTCAGCAATCATAGAGACAATCCTTTAAAAAATGATTCATATTATTCCCTGCCCATAATAAAAAGACCTTTATCCACGACATGGTTGCCAGGATAAAGGTCTTGTTTGCAGGATATCTGTACCGGTACCGGGTCTTTCGACCGTGTTGACGGATTCCGGATCGGCCTTTTCTCAAGCCGATAACTACTCCCCTTTATGCGGATGTAAGGTAACTCGTTCCATTTTAGTTGTCAAGTGGTAAAAATTCAGCTTACCGGAATCATGGATATCACCCGGAAGGCTTGCCTTGCCCCCGCAATATCACGCGTAGAATCTGACCGGGCTGCCAGAGCCGCATGCGGGGTCCCCATGTTCCCGTACCTCTGCATATAATAGCGGTCATCCCGTTCACATCATAACGCCCCTCTAAAAGGGGATATCGTTTTTGAACCAGGTAGCCGAAGGGCCAGATCTGTCCTCCATGGGTGTGGCCGCTGAGCATCAGCCCCACGCCTTCATCAGCCGCCTTTTCAGCTTGCCACGGCGTATGGGAAAGGAGAATGGTAGCGCCTGGAGGGCGAGCTTTGAGTATTTGCAAGACGGAATCACTGTTTTGACCGTTCCGGCTTCTGGTGGTGAGGTCCTCCACGCCTGCCAGGATAAGCCCCGGCCTCACTTCGGTCCACCTGTTGTTCAACAGCGTGAAGCCTGCTGCTTCAAACAAGTTCAGGTTGTTTCCCCCGTAAAATTCGTGGTTGCCGGGGACCGCCCAGAGCCCATAAGGTGCGGAGAGTTGCCTGAAGGGAGCAATCAATTGATCTTCAGGAAGCCCATGCCCTTCAAAAATATCACCCAGCAACACCACAAGATCGGGTTTCTCTGCCCTTACCTGGGCGATCCGAGCTGTCAGCCAGGCGTTGCCGAGATGTGAACCCAGATGCATATCAGACAGAGCAATGATCACTGTTCCATCCAGAGCATCGGGTAAGCCGGGAAGGCTTACCTCGTATTTTTCCACAATCGGCGGTCGCAGGCCCTGAAAGAGTGCAATAACCGAGAGCACCATCCCGATCAGCACGGCAATCCCTCGCAGGGAGCCTGATAACCGGGGCATGAGAAAGCCGAAAAGGGTTATGAGATCGACAAAAAGAAGAGGAAGAAACATCAGGAATAAAACAGCCATCCAGCTCATTCCCAAGAATTCAAGAACGCCTGCAAAAATTCCTGTTCCGGAATGGCCCAGGATGCGGCCAAGAAAAAAAACAGCCCACAGAATCAGGGCTGTACCGACAAAACCCTTTCTGGATATATGCTGTTCCACAAACGGTATGGAAGCAGCTCTCCAGAAAACATAAACATGCATAAAGGTGCAAACTGAAATTAAAATGGTTCCGAACATGGTTCTCCCGGGAAGCAATGGTTACTGAATTTCTTCCTGCTTAAATTGATAAATAAGCCGGCACACAATGTCAAAAATCGAAAATATCTTCTATAAAAGATTTTTTTTTGTATGATTTTCCATATCCATGCTTTGAATCGTGATGTTCATCATGTCCATGACCCTGTTTTTTTTCATGGGATGAGGAATGATTTGCCTCACGATACGATTGTTCCGGTCCTGCGGATGGTAACTGAGTTGTTGAGGAAAGAGATCGCTCTATAACTTTATCGAGCTCTCCCCGATCAAGCCAGACACCCCGGCATTCCGGACAATAGTCAATTTCCACACCTTGTCGATCTGACATCAATAAGTCATTTGTTTTGCATACTGGGCATTTCATTTAATTTTTCTCCTTTGTGCGTGTTATTTTTTTACTTTCTCATGCATTTTTAATGAATTGGTTTTTGTTGTTGAACAATGGGATCACTTTTACAAGCTCCATGAAAATGATAGCTACAAGCCCCCCTGCCAGTGCCAGAAACAAATCATCTAAAGATACTATTCCAAACCGATACAGGCTCTTAAGAAAGGGTGTTGTAAGAACAAGGCACATCACTGTAACTGTACCGAACATGACCCATTTGAATGCGGCATTCTTCTCTTTAAGCATGCTGATGCTCGATCTTGTCAGGGAGCGATTTGATAGAATCATTCCAAGGTTACAGACCACCAGCGTGAGAAAGGCCAGTGCCCGAGCCGTCTCAGTAGAATGATCATGGCGGATGAAGAGATAAACGGCAATAGTCACCGCAAGGGTCAAGCCTCCTTGGAAAAAGCATTTAAGAAGTGTTGACCCTTCGAAGAGTTTGGCATCAATACTGCGTGGTTTCCGTTTCATGACATCACTGTCATCTTTGTCAGCTTCAAAGATCAACGTGCATGCGGGATCAATAATCAACTCAAGAAAAACAATATGCACAGGGAATAAAATCAAGGGCCATTTCATAAGTACGGGGATCAATGAGAGTCCTGCAATGGGGATATGAACCGAAAGAATGAACATCATGGCTTTTTTGAGATTGTCATAGATACGGCGCCCCATACGCACGGCCGTCACAATGGAATTGAAATCATCATCCAGAAGCACCAGGGATGCTGCCTCCCGTGCGACATCAGTACCACGGCCGCCCATGGCCACCCCGATATGAGCGGCTTTCAGGGCAGGGGCATAATTCACACCATCGCCGGTCATGGCAACGATTTCCTTATTAATTTTAAGGGCCTGGACAATACGCAGTTTCTGTTCCGGCACCATGCGGGCAAAAATGTTAACATCTTTTATCCGCTCTGCCAGTTGTTCATCGGTTAAAGCTTCCAGTTCAGGACCTGTAATATGCTGATCCGGATTTTCAAGACCGATCTGCCGGGCAATGCTCTTGGCAGTTCCGGGGTAGTCTCCGGTGATCATGATCGTTCGAATGCCGGCGGTGTAACACTCTTCTATAGCCCCTTTTACATTGGGACGGACAGGGTCTTCAAGGCCAAGCAATCCTATGAAGTTAAACTGAAAATCATGTTGCTGCTCCGGCAGATTCGTCTTTTTATGATGCGTACATGCCACTCCGATAACCCGTTTGCCCTGGTTGCTGAGCATATCGATTTTTTCTTCAAGCCATTTTAATTTTGACGCATCAAAATGACAAAGGTCGGCAATTGCTTCAGGCGCGCCTTTGGCGGCAACGATCAGATCATCCCCTGAAGCGGATGTCCAGACCCGGGACATGGCAAGCAGCTCTTTGCTTAAGGGATATTCACGCTGGAGCGTCCATGATGAGTGAAGATGTTCTGTCTGTGCAAGGGTGCGTTCACCCAACTCTTTCATGGCTTTTTCCATGGGGTCAAAGGGGTCCGCCGGACTGGCAAGAATGCTGTACTCGACCACATCATGGAATTCTTCGGGGAGGGTAGCATTTTTTTTTCCAACCGAAAAAACCTGATCGCCTGCGATTATATCGGATACGGTCATTTTGTTAAGGGTCAATGTGCCTGTTTTATCAACGCAAAGCACGGTTGCCGAGCCAAGGGTTTCCACTGCGGGAACCCGTCGGGTCAGGACCCGGAATTTTGAAATCCGCCAGGCGCCAAGCGCCAGAAAGATAGTAAGAACAACCGGGAATTCCTCGGGAAGGATGGCCATGGCCAGAGACAATCCGGCAAGAAATCCTTCCAGCAGGTTGCCACGGGTCAGCCAGTATACCACAACCACCAATATACAAAGAATGCCTCCGACGAGTGCAAAGGTGCGGACGATTTTGCCGGTCTGAACTTGAAGTGGAGTCCGTTCTTCTTCGAGTGATTGAAGGGCTTTGCCGATTTTTCCCAATTCGGTTCGAGTTCCAATCTCTTTGATGATCCCAACGGCCTGTCCGGATACAACCAGGGTTCCTGAAAATGCAAAGGCAAGATCATCCCCTCCCGGCTTTCCCATGATTGTTGAGTCGTTCTGGGTGGATGATTTGCGAACAGGGACGGATTCTCCGGTAAGAAGAGATTCATCTATGGAAAAATTGACGGCATGAACCAGAACACAGTCTGCGGGAACACGGTCGCCTTCCGAGAGCATGATAACATCATCACGGACTACTTCCCGTCCAGGGATGCGTGTTTTTTCCCCATCCCGAATGACATATGCACGAGGGCTTGACAGATCTTTAAGTGCTTCCAGCGCCCTCTCGGTTTTTCGCTCCTGATAAAAGGTGATGCCGATAATAACAAAGACAAATCCAAGAAGCATCAAGGCTTCCTGAAATTCACCGGACAGCAGATACAATACCCCGCACGCTATCAACAACAGGAACATGGGTTCTCTTAAGACCCCGATCAGGATATCCAGACCCTTTCTTTTTCCATGGGTCGGCAATTCGTTGAACCCCTCCTGCTCCTGCCGTTGGAATACCTCATCCTGGGACAGGCCCTTCGAATTCTCAAACGATATGCTGCTCATTTAAATCCTTATCCCCATCCTGATATACTTGCCTATTTGGGAATGTTTACATTGTCATCATTATAAATGCCATCCGCAGCCGTTGTGTGACAGGCCATGCAATTTGATAATGAACCAATGGATTCCCGCTTCAATACATTTGGAGAGATCTCATGGTGTTCTTTTATGATATACGGGATTTCGGTAATTCTCAAAGGGAACTGACTCCCAAGTCCTTTCATGATTTTGGCCGCACGCTTTGACGTGCTATGGTCAGCGCTGTTGGATTTCAAATAGTCTATAATTATTTTTTGTGAATCTGTATCCAAACTCACGGATTCTCCAAAATGGTCATCCAGGCCTGCCAGAAGTTTCAACCAGGAAGATTCCGGCAGGAACTCGGGCTGGTAGGCAAAATGACAAGCCCCGCATTGGGACTGGTAAGTCGGGTTGGCCGGGGATTTTACAGAGTTATTGCCGTGATCTCCATCCCTATAGCGGTCCCGCTTTCTTTTTTGATGGCCGTTGTCATCATTGTCACCCTTTCCGTCGGCTAACAGATTGCCCAACTTATTTTCTCTATGGTCATCGTCGGCATAAACCAGGAAAGAAGGGATCGAAACAAGGTTGCCAAAAACCAGACAAATCATTAAAAGTATTGTCTTGTGATCCATTTTAGTTTCCTCTCTTAAAACTTTTAAATTGACAGCCGATATTTATTATGAGTAAATGCTCGCTTTATGTCAACTCGCATTTTGGATATTGTTTATGACGGCACGCAAACAGTGCCTTGACCCCCGAAAACAGCCGATTCAGACTCGTTCCAAGGCAACCGTGGATGTGATTCTCCTCGCAGCTACTCAGGTTTTCGAAGCCCACGGGTATGCGGCTGGGACCACCAACCGGATCGCCTCACGGGCAGGAGTATCCATTGGAACACTGTATCAGTATTTTCCGAGTAAAGAAGCAATCGCTGTGGCATTGCTTGAGCGGCATCTTGTCGACACCGGCCATCGTCTGCACGAATGGGTAGGACACATGGTGGTCGAGCAGCATGGTCTGTGCGAGGCTCTTCGCGACTATGTAGCCGGGATGCTGGAGATGCATACCAGGCAACCACGATTGCAACATATTCTGCTTGAGGAGACACCCCTGCCCGAACGGGTTCACCAGGCATTACTTGAGGCCGAACAACATGCGGCCCAAACTGTTGCCGGTCTTCTGCGATTGTATCCTGAAGTACGGTCAAGCTGTCTGGAGCATACGTGCTTTGTCATCGTTCAAACCGTCGAGAGCTTGACCCATCGCTATGCAGCCCATCCAGATGACCAATTCATCCCCCGAACCATCTTTGCGGATGAAGTGGTCAAAATGCTTATTGCTTACCTGACATGCAATATACCCTCTATATGAGACCCTGTTGCGAGCCGAAAAGAGCCGGCCTCTGATAAGACAATGACCGCTCAAAAACCATTTTGAAGAATTTAAATTTCTGAGATTGTGTGCAACATCACATTAATATTTGCGTCATATTTCCAAACTGTGTTAAATAGGACATTCATATTTAACACTAACGCTAAGGGAATAGGGGCCAATGGAACCGGATATCAGCAAAGGGCATTTCATCGAAACCATCATCAGGGAAGATATTGCGAACAATAAGAACAAGGGCCGGGTGGCCACCCGTTTCCCGCCGGAACCCAACGGATACCTTCATATCGGCCATGCCAAGTCCATCTGCCTGAATTTCAATATGGCCAGCAAATTCAACGGTAAATGCAATTTAAGATTTGATGACTCCAACCCGGCAAAGGAAAAACAGGTCTATATTGATTCCATTAAGGCAACGGTGAACTGGCTGGGATTTGAATTCGGAAACCCCTATTATGCGTCCGACTATTTTGACCGGCTTTATGAATTTGCCCTGGAACTGATCAAAAAAGGCAAGGCCTATGTGTGCAGCCTTACGCCCGATGAGATCCGGGAATACCGGGGCACGCTCACCGAGCCTGGCAAAAACAGCCCATTCCGGGACCGGTCCGGTGAAGAAAACCTGAATCTCTTTACCCGGATGAAAGCCGGTGAATTTGAAGAAGGGCAGCATACGCTCCGGGCCAGAATCGATATGGCCTCACCCAATATCAATCTTCGGGACCCCATCATCTACCGGGTTAAAAAAGCCTCCCACCCCAGGACCGGGACCAAATGGTGCATCTATCCCATGTATGATTTCACCCACAGCCTTTCCGACGCCCTGGAAGGCATTACCCATTCCCTTTGCAGCCTTGAATTTGAAGACCACCGGCCACTTTACGACTGGATACTGGACGTTCTGGATACCCCCTGCCATCCCCGGCAGATTGAATTTGCCCGCCTGAATATCAATTACACGGTCCTGAGCAAGCGAAAACTTCAGCGCCTGGTGGAAGAAAGTCATGTGGACGGATGGGACGACCCAAGGCTGCCCACCCTGGAAGGCATCCGGAGACGGGGCTATACCCCTGAATCCATCAGAAATTTCTGTGAGCTCATCGGGGTATCGAAAAAAGACAGCCGCATTGATATGGGTCTCCTGGAAAGCTGCCTGAGAGATGATCTGAACGAACGGGCGCCGAGGGTCATGGCTGTGCTCCGACCCTTGAAGCTCACCATTGAAAATTATCCCGAAGGCATGATGGAAACCCTTGAGGCGGCCAACCACCCGCAAAAAGAGGAGCTGGGCAAACGGCAGATCACCTTTTCCAGGGAAATCTTTATCGAGCAGGACGATTTCATGGAAGATCCGCCGAAAAAATTCTTCCGCCTGGGACCGGGCCGGGAAGTGAGATTGCGGTATGCCTATCTGGTCACCTGCAAGGATGTGATAAAGGATGACGCTGGCCGAGTGACGGAACTGATCTGTACCTATGATCCGGCCACAAAAGGCGGCAACACCCCGGACGGACGCAAAGTCAAGGGCACCCTTCACTGGGTAAATGCCAAAGACTGTCTGGACGCAAGGGTGAGACTCTATGACCGGCTCTTCAGGGATGAAAACCCGGAACAGAATAAACAGGATTTTATAGAAAACCTGAATCCTGCCTCTCTTGAGGAACTGAAAGGGTGCAAGCTTGAAAAAAGCCTGGGTCAGGCCTTGCCGGAAAAGGTGGTTCAGTTTGAGAGGATGGGATATTTCTGCCTGGATTCAAAAGATAGTGGCAAAGACCTGCCTGTCTTTAACCGGACAGTTACCTTAAAAGATACCTGGGCAAAACTGTCAGGCTAAACAGGCTGACGATAATCTGTGGGGGAATCTGTCTTTTTACCATGAAGTTAATCCGGGGAAAGTCAAGCAAAAACAGGGTATAAATTTTGAAAAAATAATTCATAAATAAAATAGCTTATGAACAATTTCAAATCCCGCTTTTTGCCCCCCTAAATATTTTTTAAAATTCGATAAAATCCTCTACAATTTAGCAAGCACATCTGCTAAGATGGATGCCAGTGGAACGGGGGCTGAGATCCTGCTCTCAGTGTTTTTAACACTTTGGGACTGCTCTCGTTCCACTCTTTTTTTACGCTGTTTTCTGGTTACCGGAGCACCGGCATCATACTGCTGAAAACGGCGGTTCTTGTCTTTTTTGGGACTGGGCTTGTTCGCCGTCATTGCTCGTTTCCGGTTTCTCTTGTCGATTTCCGGGTCAAAAGCCGTGTTGTTTTTAAGCATGCCGTATATGATTCGAAGGATCTTGTGCATACAGATGCCGATGGCATCCATTTTCTCCCTGCCCTGGTGCACATGGTATTCATAGAGGGACTTGATCACAGGGTTGTGTACAATGGCTGTCAGGGCTACGAGGTAAAGAAGTCTGCGGGGTTCTACCCGGCCTTGTTTGCTCATCTTGAACGAACCGCTGCCGTCTCCGCTGGTCTTATAAATCGGATGCACACCCCAAAAAGAAGCCAGCTTTTTAGCGGTTTTAAAACGCGCAATGTTTTCAATCTCGATCATCAGACCGATGGACAAGGTGTCACCGATGCCGATAAAGGTCTTTAAAAGTCTGACTTCAGGCAGGTCGCATTGGGCGGCTATCAAATCGGTTTGAGCAGCGATGGCCTTCTTCAGGTGTAAAATTTGTGTGGCGGTAGCGGTGATCAGTTGTGCACTGACGGCATCGCCACTTGAAGCCACCGATTTTTTAGCGGCGGCAATGAGTGTTTGTGCCCGCTCAAGCGTCACATAGGGAATCTTGACCAAGGTATTTACGTGAGCCCTGGCAAGCCGGGTTGCCGTGGGATACTGCAGCAACAGGCTCACCACCCAGGCCGGCATTCCATCCCGGCAGAAACTTATAAGCTCGGGATTGGCAATATAAATGAGGCTGTGCAGTTGGTTTAGAAGCTGGGTGCACTGTTTGGTAAGCATCTTGATAAAGCACCACTGCTTTCTCAAACCAGCCAGGGGGTCTTCTTGCTGGTAACGCACCTTCTCAGGGTGGGAGACCAGATATTCGGCTACGCTTTGGGCGCTGATCTTGTCGGTTTTATTGCGCTTCAAGTCAGCCTTGCTGTTGCGCATAACTCCATTCGGGTTCAATCGGGCGGTTTGAATGGGCAATGAGGTCTGAAAGCCGGTCAGTGCTTGATACCAGTTGTTTTCAAAGCCTCCGGTGCTTTCAACCGCGGCAGACAAAGCAGCCTTTGGATGATCGGCCAGAAACCGTTCCAGAGTCTCGTACAGCCGACTATGCCCCTCGAAGGTGTCGTCGAGCTGGAAATTCTCCATAACCGGTTGCTTTAGCTGGTTGAGGATCACGAAATCTGCGTAGCCTTTGCTCACGTCGATGCCTAAGTAAAACGATGTCATGTTCAAACCTCCTTGTTGGGTGTGATTTGAATGCCAGGCAACATCAGCCTTGTACCTATTTGGTGTCGATGCACCAGGTTAATCCCCGATTTTTGCCTGGCGGAAAGGAAGAAACTTCATGACGGGCTCGTAGCCCACCGCACGATCCTTCTCTTTCCCCCAAGATTATATTGGTTTTACCGATCAAAGAAAGCATAAATGTAAATTGACTTTTTGATGCGGGGGGACCCCCCCCCGCACCCCCCGTTTTTTTTTAAAGATTTTTTTTCTAACCATACAAGGGCATGAAGGACATGAAGATTTTATCCTCAGACCCTTCATGTTCTTCACGGTGATCATTTCTTATTCAAACCGCCAGGTGGTGCCTCCTGGGCCGTCCTCCAGGACAATTTGCATGCTCTGGAGCTGATCCCGGATTTCGTCGGCCCGCTTAAAATTTTTTGTTTTCCGGGCCTCGGACCTCTGGCGGATAAGGTCTTCAATTTCATCCGCTGTCGCAGCGGTCGCAGATGCCGTCAAATCCGCCATGCCCTTTTCCTTTTTGGCGGCAAAATAAGCTGCCGGGGAAAGCAGGAAAATACCGAGAATCCCGGCCACGGACCGGATATCATACAGCATCAGACCCAGTTCCCTTGAAAGGCTTTCGGTTACAGCGCCCCTGGCATCATCCAGGAAGCGGTTGCCTTTTTTAACGGCATCAAACACAGAAGCCAGGGCTTTGGCAGAATTAAAATCATCGTTCATGGCCTCGGAAAATGCTTCCCACAGATTGCCGGTTTGGGATTCATGGGCTTTGATCCCGGCCTGATCTAACCTCTCCAGAAAGGCATAGATCCGGTCAAGGCCCAGGGAAATCTCTTTCATGGAATCTTCGCTGTAATCAATGGGGCTTCTATAGTGATTGGACAAAAGGAACATGCGGATGACTTCAGCCGGATATTTTGCCAGCACTTCCTTGATCATGGTGAAATTGCCCAGGGATTTGGACATTTTTTCATTATTGATGTCCACAAACCCGTTGTGAATCCAGTATTTGACAAACTGCCGGCCAAACAGGGCCTCGCTCTGGGCGATTTCATTTTCGTGGTGCGGGAAGATGAGATCCTTTCCCCCACCATGCACGTCAAAGCCTTGGCCCAGGTATTCATAGCTCATGGCCGAACATTCAATGTGCCAGCCGGGCCGCCCCTTTCCCCAGGGACTTTCCCAGAATGGCTCACCAGGCTTGGCCGGTTTCCAGAGAGTGAAATCCAGGGGGTTTTTCTTTTTTTCATCTATGGCAATCCTGGCCCCTGCCCTCATGTCATCGGGGTTCCGGCCGGAAAGCCTTCCGTAATCCTTAAAGGAATCAATGGAAAAATACACATCCCCGCCTTCCACGCCATAGGCTTTTTCCTTTTCAATGAGCATCCGGATAAACTCAATGATATGGGTGATATGGCCGGTGGCTCTGGGTTCAATGGTGGGTCTTCGCACATTCAGGGCATCCATTTCAACGTGGAATTCATTGATATATTTTTCCGTGATCACGGCGCAGTCTTCGCCGGTTTCATTGGATTTTTTGATGATCTTGTCATCCACATCCGTAAAATTCCGGACATAGGTAACCGCATATCCCAGCCGCTCAAACCACCGGAACAGGATGTCAAAGACGACAACGGAACGGGCATGGCCAATATGGCTCGTGTCATATACGGTGGGGCCGCAGACATACATGCTGACCTTGCCTTCCTTCAAGGGTATGAAATCTTCTTTCCTGCCGTTCAGCGTATTATAAACTTTTAAACCCATGGTCTTTTTCCTGTTCTTCCCCTGTTTTAAATCTTTCCCAGTCCCGCTTTGATTAACAGCGTGCACTGGGCCGCAATGCCCTCTTCTTTTCCGATGAAACCAAGCTTTTCAGTGGTGGTGGCCTTAACATTGACAAGACCCGCGTTCGTCTTCAGAACCCTGGCCATATTATTTTCCATGTCTTTCTTATAGGGACTCAGCTTTGGCTTTTCTGCAAACACAATGCAATCCAGGTTATTGATCTCGTATCCCCGATCTTCCATGAGGGCCCGGCAGGCTTCCAGCAGGATCAGGCTGGATATCCCTTTATAAGCCGGGTTTGTATCCGGAAAATGCTCCCCGATATCCCCGCATCCCAGGGCACCGAGGATGGCGTCACAGACTGCATGGACGAGGACATCGGCATCGGAATGCCCGTCAAGACCCAGGGCATGGGGGATATCCACCCCGCCGAGGATGAGCTTCCTGCCCGCCACAAGCCGGTGAACATCATACCCTGTGCCGGTTCTATATTCCGGTCGATTCATAATTGAGCCCTGGTCCTTTGCCTGATGGTCCTTTGCTTAAAAAAATCAAGGATAATATATCCACGTTCAAAATAAAAGTCAAAATCTGCGCCCCTGAAATTCGACTATACCCTTTTTATCCCTGCCCTCAGCCTCATGGGCCAGAAGGCGGGGTTGTGATTTTTTTTTTGTCGCCGCAATAATCTTGTCAAGTTCCGGGCCGGTCAATTTTATTTCCCCGTAAATTTCACGGTGAAAGGCTTGAACAATGGTGAAGATTTCCTTTTCAAGGTGGAAAAACCACCCGGTCTCATCCGTCATCCCCATGGCATGGGAGTGATCCTCCCCCAATTTCAAACAAGAAAAAACCCCAAAGAAATATATTGCGTGTTGCGCAATATATTGTATTATGTATTTATGATAAAAAATTTTAAGCATAAAGGGCTGCGAAAATTTTTTGAAACAGGCAATTTGGCTGGAATTCAGCCAGATCACAAACAGAAATTGAGGCTTCGGCTTATTGCGCTCGATACTGCAACGTGCATTGAAGATATGCAAACTCCTGGTTGGCGGCTCCACAGTTTAAAAGGTGATCGTCAAGGATTATGGGCGATTGATGTTAACAAAAACTGGCGTATCGTTTTTGAATTTAAAGATGGTAATGCCTATATTGTAGATTATGAGGATTATCATTAATGGCTATGTATAACCCACCCCATCCAGGGGAATTTATTAAAGAAGTGTATTTGGAACCACTTGGGATGTCCCCCAGAAGTGTAGCCTTAAGGCTTAAAGTGTCGCCTTCAACTTTTTCCAGGCTTATTAAAGGGCAAAGTTCTATAAGTCCTGAAATGGCTCTACGTCTTTCTAAGTGTATCGGTCGCAGCCCTGAGAGCTGGCTTCTCATGCAGGATACCTATAATTTGTGGATAGCCAGAGAAAATATTGATTTAGCTGAAATCGAACCTTTGACAATACCAGCGTAATCATTAAGGGGTTACATCACCAAGATCGCTCATAACCTGTCATTGCAGCGGACCCTGAACTCCAACGTTCAAAGAATCGACAATTCAGCAAGGATATTATGATGACTGATTTTGTCCATTCATTTCTGTTCCAGGATTCACCCATTATCAAAGATAAGGATACTATCCACACTACCGTTTTCATGGATTCCAGCAAGGAAGGATGGGTAGGGATTCCCCATGGCGGTATCGGAATGGGGGCAATCATGGAGCTTTCAACCGGTTTTTCACATTGTATGCACGATATGGATTTCAAATACCCCATTGACTGTCGTTTTAAAATGGGGGGGGGGCACCAAAGTAAAAGTCGGTGACGAGATCACCATTGATGTCGCTCCTACTGATTTAGGGATTTCCGGCAGTATTTATCCGGAAAACAAAACCATGCCCTATATCACAGGAGACATCGATTTCGGTATTGATCATTCGAAAAAAGATGAAACTTTCAATACCTATATGCCGGATCATTTTTCCCAAATCAAGGGGGAACTTGAACATATACCCCATTATCGAAACTGTTTTGTCTGTGGAGTGGACCGTTCCCTGCCGGGGTTGAAAAGAAAATTTCATCTCTGGAACAGTCCCCATGGCAGAGTAGTCTGCGCCTTTTCAGGGTTCAACGATGATGATGGGGAATCGCTGCACCTTTTTCAGCGCAATGGGTTTCTTCACCCTATTTCTATGTTGGCAGTTCTCGATGAAACTATGGGGTGGGCCGGGTTCATGGCCTATGCCAATGGAGGCGTTTCAGTTCGCCTGAATTATCAATTTATCAGACCCATCGGTGTTGATGAAAAACTTGTGTTATTCGGGCGGGGTGAAAAGGTCCAGGGCAATATCGGCAAACGAATGTTATTCTGGGCATCCGGCGGTGGCGCGGTAATGCACGAAGACGGCTCGTTTGAATGGGTGATGGTTTCTTCCGGACAGTGGTATGCTATGAAGGCCCTTACAGATCAGATGAAAAAAGAACTTATTCCGGCAAAATTAACTCGTAAAATTTTCTCCATAGCAGAAAATCAGACGGATGTCTGAAACAGACACCGCCACATAATCGGGTAGCCGGGTAACGGATTCTCACCCACTTAGAGGTCCATTCATATTGCGAAAAACAAAAAGAATATGTATCATAAGAATTAAACAATATAAGAGAGGTCAAAATGCAAGCATTTTTTGCCATTAAATAAAATGACCGCCACTGAAAAACTCGCTGTCATGAATCAGGTCTGGGAACCTATTTTCTGATATAGAGTCTTTAATTCTTTATGCTGGAGCCCATATAAAACTTAATGGATACAACCGGTTGCTATCAAAAACTTTCCCATATGCGGTCTATTGCTCAATAGATGGAGATATCAGAAAAATATACGCTATTTTAGACTGTCGAAGAAATCCAAAACGAACAATTGAGGAGTTAACGCAACATCGGACATAATAATGGATATATCAGAAAAAATCTGGCAAGAATATCATGCAAGGCTGCGCGCCTTCATCAAAAGCAGACTATCGAATGACGCGGCGACCGATGACACTCTTCAGAACGTATTTCTGAAAATGCATGCCGGATTGGCTTCTTTAAAGGACGAGACCAAACTGCAAAGCTGGCTCTACCAAATTGCCAGAAACGCCATCATCGATTATTTCCGTTCGCAGCAGCCCACCGAAGATCACCTTGAGCGAATTTCTCAACCCAAAACAGATCCCGTCGAAAGGGCCACTCAAGAGTTATCGGAATGCCTGCGCCCCATGATTCAACAGCTGCCTGAGCACTATCGGGAGGCAGTCATTCTGTCGGAATTACAAGGGCTGACGCAGAAAGAAGTTGCCAAGGTGCAGGGCACTTCGATTTCCGGGGCCAAATCCCGAGTCCAACGGGGGCGTGCCCTTTTGAAAAATATGCTGGACGACTGTTGCCGCCTTGAGTTCGATCATCGTGGGCGGCTCTGTGATTATGAAAGAAAAAGGAAAGGTTGTGAAATTTGTTGACCCCCACATGCTATTTGTTTGCGTCTTTTTTACCTTTCGCCCGTCTATAGGCTGATCGTTGCACAATTAACCCTATAGAGAAAGGAGATGCAAATGGACAGACAAAAGAGTGATGAGATTCGCAGTGCGGTTTATATGAAACACCATAGCCCGGAAATTCATATCTCCACTTCTGCAATGTCTTTTTCAAGTTTTTTATCCGAATTTATTTTGCATTGTTTGGTTTGTATAAAAACCTCCTTTTTGTTACGGCTCAATTAAATAAAATCT
>JANNUH010000004.1:0-165020 GCA_031395015.1 Desulfobacterales bacterium
CGAGTTCATGGCGGTCAGCAAAGGTAATCTTAGAATTTGTAGCAATATCCATCCAGCGGACGTAAGGTGATCACCCTGGAACGGGTTATGCAAAATTTCCTATGGCAAATATCCAGGTGGCTTTTTTTAAGGAGGGCTTCATTCAGGATAATATTGTATTCACCTTATGAATATGGCATAGTATGGATCAGTCTTGGGTTTTTCAGCAGCAGAAGAACAATGGTAACCGGAACAAAAGGAACAAGGATAAAGAAGGGTATAAAAAGGAAAGTATGAATCTTCAGGGTGATTTTGAGGGGTTAACACTTGCCAGTATTCTTCAGCTTCTGTGCAATGACCAGAAAACAGGGGTATTGACAGTAACCTCGGATGATGAAGAAAGCCGGGTTTTCTTTGATCAGGGAACCATTGTGTATGCGTCCGCTTCTTTAAAAGAAGCAAGGCTTGGATCTCTCATGAGAGCAGATGGCGTTATTTCCGCTGAGCAGCTTCAAAAATGCCTTGCATCAGCCAAAGAAGAAAAGATGCACCTGGGTAAAATTCTTGTGGATAAGGGATATATTTCTCTTGATACCCTTAAGAAATACAATACAAAACAGGTGGAAACGATTTTATACAATCTTTTGTTCTGGAAAAAGGGCAGGTTTGAATATAAGGATGCCAAACTGAATCTGAAAGGCATGATCATCACCCAGCTTAATCCCATGAAGCTTATTCTTGAAGCATCGAGACGGATTGATGAATTATCGGTTCTCCAGCAATATATTTCCAGTGACCGGGTTGTCTTTAAAATGTCGGGAAAAATGCAGAGCAAGGAAGAAATCAAGCTTAATGCCAATGAATGGCGGATTCTTTCCCTCATCGACGGAACTCGGAGTGTCCGACAGATTATTGATGAAAGCGGTTATGATGAATTTGCAGTGTATAAGATTTTTTTCTCAGTGATTTCTTCAGGCCTTATCGAGCAGAAAGAAGAACTTCAACCGGCTGACCCACAGGGAGATGATGATTATTCGGCGATTCTGATAGTTTTTAACGACATCCTGACCTCCATCAGAAAAAATATTGCCGATGAACTCGGGGACAGGAGCTATTCCCTGTTTGAAGAAAGCAAATCAGGGCTTGCCATTGAGTATAAAAAACTGCTCAGGAACTATCATCCGGACAATCATAACCCCACCAATCTCAAAAGTATTGTCTCTGTTCTGGAAACAATGAATCATACCAATGATCCCAAAGAGTTTCTGATTACGGGATTTACGGAATATTGCAGCCGGGTTCTTGAAAAAGTCGGGGGAATTTTAGGGTCCCAGCCCCTGATCAAAATCCTTGACGACATTGAAAAAGTATTGGGATATGTTAAAAAATATCAGGCAGGGTCAAAGGAAAAAAGTAAAATTGTCAATGACATGAAACATGCCATTGACAATATCCATTTAAAATTCAAGATAAATCCCGGTGGCCGGTCAAAGGGCGGGCTTTTTTCAATGTTTTCCTGATGGGGCCGGTCATTATGAATCCGCTACCTTGGCTCCGCCATAGGCCAGAAACGAGAGCGCCGCTGTTCTGAACAGGGCCCGGATAGTTCCAAGAATTTCAGCATCCATGGCCTGATCAAAAATTACCACATAGTCCGCGATGAACAAGAGACAGACCGTGACCAGGATAAGGTTGATGACCTTCCCGACCTTGCCGCCGGCATATTTGATTCTGGCTTTATTGAAAACAAAGATGATGATGAGATAGATCACCAGGGTGAAAATCAGAATGATGGTCTGTGCGGTCATGGGTCCCTCCTAAGATGGTTAAAATCCTATTTCCGGTTAGGGAAATCCTTTAGAAATTGAATGATATTCTCAGCCAGAGCATCATTGTTCATGTTCTTTTGTTTTATCACTCCAAGATAATACTTGCCAACAGGAAAAATAAAAAAATTCTCTTGGTTTTCCCTTGAAAACACCACATATCTGAAATTATCCTTTCCAATTGCATGTGACTGAAAGCCGCAGACAGATACAATTTCTGCCATTTTTTTAGGTTCCGGCATGGCGTGGGCAAAAATTTTTCCGGTTCTGTCGACCAGAATATACTGATCTACGCCTGGAACATTGAGGATGGATGTGAATCGTTCAATGTTTGACATGGCATATGATCCGTTTTAAGACCCGCCATGATCATCCGGCCGGGAGAGTTTTTCAGATATGCCATGGGGCAGGGCTTCGGTTTTGCAGGCAAGGATCATGAACAGGGTTTCCCCCATCCTTTTAACAATCATGTTTTTATCTGCAACAGCCAGAGCCATTTCATTCACATCATCGAACACGGATTGACAGGCTTCATAGGTTTGAACCAGATTTTTTCCGAGAAAATCAAGGTCGGTTATGTTTAAGATTTCAGGCATATGATTTTTTAATACTCCGATTTCCCTGTGAAAAAGAAAAGATCCCTGGATTTCAGGAAAGGTTTCAGCCTCCTTAAAAAAAAAGTCTGCTTTTTTGAGGATACTGTTTTCCTGTGGCGTAAAATGATAAGGGTTCAGATATCCGCAGGAGGAACATCGAAAACCTGGCTTGCCGGTTATAAATTGGATGGAATTCAATAGATTTTTTTTACCGCAGTCCTCACAAAAGAGTATCATCTTTATTGTATCGCTTGGTTATGAAGTGAATATGGACTTGATTCTTGCAAAAATCCCAGGAGGCTTCTCCCTGAAATATTCCGGAATGGGTTCATTTTTTAGATGATTTGTGGTGGGCCTTGCCGGGAGATGCCCTTTTGTCGGGTTTTCAAGAAACCGGAGGCTTAAAACGAGCAATTCCAGCAAATCTGTTTTTTCAGGATCATTTTGCCAGAGATTTTTTAAATGGGAAACATCATTTTTTATGGATGAAAGAACCGGCAAAGGGTTAGATCTGTCCAGGGTTTCAATACGGGTTTTCAACCTGCCAAGGATATCTGAAACCCCTTGCTTTTCCGGTCCTTCATCATCAGTATCGCCTGGTTCAAAGGGTTCATCTTCATATTGAAAGGGAACAATACCTTCAGTTTTGTCTTCTTCCGGTTCAGCGCTGAACTCAACGGTTTGATCATCAGGCGGTGTCTTTTGGGTTGAAGTTTCAGATGAGGTCTCCAGATTGAAGAATTCATCCAGTCTGTTTTCAATTTCCGGAATCGGCTCATTGTTTTTAAGCTCTGTGGTGAACTGTTTTATCCCACTGGATGGCGAATGAGCAGCTTGATCCATCATGTGGGCCCGGCCCTGATTCGGACCATGAACATCCATCAGATGAATCTCATCCAGCAATTCGTCGGCAGCAGATCCCTTGATACTGAAAAGATCACCCATCACATCCCTGGGAGCCGATGAAGGCCTTTTCCTGTCTGAGAGCGCAGGCTTAATACCGTCATCATCGTTCGTTGTATTTTTGGATTCGGCTTCATCCGGTTCAAAAAGCAGGGTGACGGGCATGACATTCCCCAATGAAGTTTGGGATGAAGGTTTTATATGCGAAAGGGCGGGCGGGAGAAATTCCTCTTCTGTTATAGATGCAGCCGGGTGTTTTTTTTCTTTGGAAATTCTGATTTTCAATTCATGAAACCGGCTGATATTTTTTTCAAGAATCTCTTTTCTGTCCGGATAAGACATGGCAGGGGTTTGAATCAGTTTTTCAAAATCGTCAAATACAGAGCGCAGGAAGGATATGGCATCCGGGTGGGCATTGGCCTTCCTGGACCCGATATACTGTCCCAGGCTCCGGATGATCTTTAAAAAATGATGATAGAGCTTATTGTGCTGATAGATAGACAAAAAATCCGTGACAACCTTTTCAAAATGCCGGAGCGTACCATCGGAGATTTCCCAGTCAATGGCCAGAATCACAGCTTTCAAATTGTCAAGATTGCTATCCCTGGCTGGCGGCTTTGAAATAATGTTGCTCTGAAGGGCTTTATATTTTTGAATTTCTCCGGATACAATTTTATTGATTTCATCTTTGTCTTTATAAAGATTAATTGATAAATCGTTTATGATCTTTTCAAACCGGCTAGCAATTGAGAGCAGAACAGGGATTGAATCCGGGTGCGCATTGTCTTTTTTTGAATCAAGGTATTTTTCGATGGACCGCATCATTTTTAAAAGGGGTAGAAGGGCAGGGCGATCTGAATATCGGGTATCCAGCTCTTTGAGTTTATTTCGAAGAAGCCCGGTTTCATGGGCTGTAATTTTGTGATTCAGTATTTTAATGATATCTGTTAGTTCAGTTAAAGAAGTCAAAGTAAATCTCCTTAAAAAAGCTGATCCTGGATGGATGAAAGCGTCAACGTAATGATCTTTTTTAGCGTTGAAATTACATTGCCGCCGCTTAGGGCGCTGGCCTCAAAGGCGGGTGCCCTTAAGATGCCGTTCAGATCTTTCTGCAGGACCTGGGTCGGTAGAACCTCAATGCCTGAATTTTTCAGATCTGTTTTATTGTACTGCATGACCAGAGGTATTTTAAAAAGATCAATGCTATAGGTTTCAAGGTTTTCATAAAGCTGATTCAAAGATTCAATGTTTTTTCTGCGCTGCTCCTTTTGAACATCCGCAACAAACACGATACCGTCAACTCCCCTTAATACCAGTCTTCTTGTGGCATTATACTTTACCTGTCCAGGGACGGTATACAATTGAATGGTAACATCAAATCCTTTGATCTGTCCGACATCAAAGGGCAGAAAATCAAAAAAAAGGGTCCGGTCATCCTGGGTTTTCAGGCTGACCATTTCGGTTTTGATCTGATTCCGGTACTTTTTATTGATATATTCAAGGTTGGTCGTTTTTCCGCCTCTTCCAGGACCATAATACACAATTTTGACTTGTACTTCCCTGGTTTTGACATTAATAAGCGCCAAATTCAATTCCCTTCAAATGAGAACTTTAAGATAATGATCAGAACCTGTTTTCAAGCGACATCAGGTTATATCAAGGATATGAATGATTTCCTTGACGGTTTCAGCCACTTTTAATCTCACAAGGCCAAGGGAGATATCCTTGTTGAACATGGTGATGAGAAGGGTGTCTTCATTGACCTTGCTGAAATGAATGCTGGACTTTTCACCTTTATGAAAGAGGAGTGAAAATTCCGATTCTCCCACAAGCTTTGCCATGGCATCAACAGCGGCAAAATTGCCTGCTGCAAGGGCGGCAAAAGCAGTTGAATCAAGGCGGCTCTTCCCATTATGATGTTTTGCAATGGTGTTTCCTGCCATGTCCATAAAGATAACATACTCAAGCCCTGACTCAATCAGGTTGGTAAGAATGGCACTGTCGATGGCATCAAGCTGGCTTTGATTAAACATGCAAAGAAGGGTAGCTTAAATCTTTAATTTGTGCAACATGTTAAGCGATTTATATGGCGTTTTTATTCAGGCCCCGGTAAATTGAAATTTGTTGTTGGTAATAAGGGAATCAGAGGTGAACTCCATGAATAAATATAGAATCGGTATTGATCTTGGCGGGACAAAGATTGAATCCATCCTTCTTTCTCCGGAAAAGACGGAGTTACACCGGGAAAGGATTTCAACACCTGCCGGAAATAATTACGACACTATAGTAAAGGCGGTCCATGAGCAAATCCGGGCAATGGTTGAGAAAATTTCTGGAAACAGTGATTTTTCAATCGGGATCGGCATTCCAGGAGCTGTCAATAAAGAAACACGCCTGGTCCATAACGCCAATACCACCTGCCTGATCGGGAAACCCTTTCAATCTGATCTTGAAACCCTTTGCCAAAAAAAAATCGCCATGGAAAATGATGCCGACTGCTTTACCCTGATCGAGGCTTTAGAGGGATCAGGCAAAGGCTATGGAATGGTTTTCGGCGTCATCATGGGAACGGGTTGCGGGGGCGGAATCTGTATAAACGGAAAAATATGGAGCGGGGCCAATGGGATTGCAGGAGAATGGGGCCATTTCTCCATGGATCCTGGAGGACGGCTCTGTTATTGCGGCAACAAGGGCTGTGTCGAAACAAAAATCAGCGGGTCGGGAATTGAGGCTTCTTTTTTCGAAAAATTTGGCAGGCATCTAAAAATGAAGGATATTGTTGCAGGGTATAGAAAAAACGAGGCTTCCTGTAAAATTGTTTTTCTTCAGTTTCTGGAGGATTTCGGCAAGGCACTTGGCGGTCTGATTTCAGTTCTTGATCCCGATGTTGTTGTGATCGGCGGCGGCTTGTCCAAAATTGATGAAATTTATACGATAGGGGTTGAACAGGTCCGAAAATATGCGTTTCATAAGAATATCAAGACCCCTATTCTAAAAAACAGATTAGGGGATTCTTCCGGTGTGATCGGGGCCGCATTGCTGAATGGATCATGAGCTTGACCGTATTATTTCTTGACACGGTTTTAAAAGGGTGATAGAAATTCCCTTGTTTTTATGAAGAGAATTCGGGGCGTAGCGCAGTCTGGTAGCGCACTTGACTGGGGGTCAAGTGGTCACTGGTTCAAATCCAGCCGTCCCGACCAATAATACCAAGGCTTTCAGCGGTTTCCACTGAAAGCCTTTTTTCTTTTATATCATGTTTTAATGTGGTTTTGTATGTGGTTTTGACATCTGTTCAAGCACAGTATCCGTAAAAAGGTTAAATCCCCTATCCCAGGTCAATTGAATTTGCTCTTCTGGTTGCATAGAATCTTTTTTGTCAGGTAATTGTGCAATCATTAATGAAGGGAAAGCCCTGTCTGAAAATATGATATACAGAAGGGGGTGGGGGGAGCGAATTGGGTCCCATCCCGGTGGCAGTGGCCATGGGGTCTCCTGAAACACACAAGGGGTTTTTACTGATTGATTTCCCGAGAAAAAAATACTAAAGGATAGAAAAATTGAAATTCCAAAAGGATGAAAATTTTTAATATTAGTTTCACTGATATCGATACTTTTTCGAACTTATCTGGGGAAATTGAGCTGATAATAATATGGGTTATGTGGCCTGTCGGCGTTGCTGAAATCACTAAGGAGAAAAATTATGAATTGGGATTTAGATAGGGAGATTCGCCTTATCGATGAGTCTCAGAACAATAGCTTGTATCCATGGTCGTTGCAGGAATTTTCCAGTGACGGCAAGAAGATAGGGCTTGAAAATATACCTTGGCGCTGGGACCTTAACTTTATGACTATCGAGCTAAGCCACAATAAATCCATTCGAATCAAGCAGTCACATGATTCTGAAAGCGAAACTAAGAAATGCAATATAGTTTGGAAACAGCGGCCGAAAAACCAGCCAAAATCAGGGTTTAAAAACCGGCCAGTGTGATTTATGGACATACTTATCCGGCATTGGTGATAAGCCAAAGGCGATTGATTCCTTAAACGGGGCCGGGATGTAAGTTTAGAGCCGCCTATGTTTTCATAACCTGAAGGTCACACGTAAATTTTGGTTAAGATCTTTTTCGATAACTGCTTCCCTCCATGATAAGGATCTTGGAGTTGTAGACCAGCCGGTCGGCAATCGCTGTGGCAACGGTTGTCCCGTCAAAAATGTCTCCCCCATCTGGCAAAAGGCAGATTTGTTGTGATCACTGTGGATCTTTTTTTGTGCCTGGTGCTGATAATCTGGAAGAATAGATTTGACCCCTGTCTGCCCAGCGGAAGATAACCGATCTGATATCATACTCAAAGGTCCTATGATTTAAAATGATACGATTAATGCAAAAATACCCAACAGCGCAGCCACAAACATTTTTTTCATCATTACCTCCAATTTTTACTGAATTTAGACACAACAGAGTCTGATTGATTACCGTTAAAAAAGCTTTTAGTCAGCTCCCTTCGCACAAGTGATACTACCAATAATAAAAAGCTTGTCAAGGATTTTTTAAGTAAAGTTTTTAAGTAAAATCATTCACTTCTCAGCGCTTCCACAGGGTCGAGACGGGAGGCCCGCCAGGCCGGAACAACACCGGAGAGAAGACCGATGAAAACTGCCAAAAGTTCGGCATAGAAAACATAGAGGATGGGGGTGTGGGTGGGAAGAGAGGGGACGGCAATGCTGAGAATGAAGGCACCTCCCATGCCGAGGATCAGGCCTGCAAAACCGCCGATGGCAGACAGGGTGATGGCTTCCCCGATAAAGAGGAGCAGGATCTGGTTCCGGCCCGCACCAATGGCGCGAAGCAGTCCGATTTCCGATGTTCTTTCCTGGACCGCAATGGTCATGATGGTCAGGATGCCGATGCCGCCCACAAACAGGGAAATTCCGCCCAGAGCGCCCACGGCCAGGGTCAGGATGTTCAATACCGATCCAAGGACATCCAGCATCTGCTCCTGGGTGGTGATGGTATAATCCTCGGTTCCGTGCCGGGCAGTCAAAAGGGTTTTAACCTTTTTGATCACCTGATCCGTGCTGATGCCTTTCATATAGAGAATATCAATTTCCATGAGGCTTTCCCGGTTGAACATGGAAAGAGCCCTGGCCACGGGAATATAGACCGCATCGTCCAGATCAAAGCCCAGCATCTGTCCCTTTGATTCCATGATACCGATGACCCGGTATCGTTCTCCGCCGATGCGCACCAGTTTTCCCAGGGGATTGTCGGATTTGAAAAGCTCTTCTCTTACCCGGCTCCCCAGGACCACAAAGGGTCTGGCCGAGCGGGGGTCATCATCCGGAAGAAACCGTCCGCCAACAACGCGCATCTGCCAGACTTCAGGGACCTTGTTGCCGACCCCGAAAATATAGGTCCGCCTTGTTTTTTGCTTAAATTCCACCGGGCCATTGCCCTGGACCAGGGGGACAAGGCCCAGAATTTCCGGGATCTCTTTCAAGGCAAGGGAATCTTCAATGGTGAGGGGCCGGATATTGCTGATCATGGCGCCGGGTGTGCCGTGGGTCTTGGTTACCCCCGGATTGATGCCCATGAGATTGGTGCCGAACTGGGTGAATTCAGACAGGACAAACTGGTGAATCCCTTCGCCGATGGAGGTCAGAAGCACGACGGATGCAATACCCACGGCAATGCCGAGAGCCGTGAGAAAACTTCTCATCCTCTGGCTGAAAACTCCGCTCTGGGAAAGTCTGATAGCATCTGTAAATCTCATGGGTCATGACCTCATCGTCTGGATAATGCCTGAACAGGGTCCAGGGCGGCCGCTCTTCTGGCTGGCAGGACACCGAAGAGGATGCCTGTGAGCTGGGCTGTGAAAACAGAAGCCGCAACAGACCATAGCGGAATATGAACCGGAAAATCAGGAAACAGTCCCATGATGACAACCAGTCCGGAATAGGCAATGAAAATGCCGAGGATGGCCCCGATCAAGGACAGGATGGCGGCCTCCGTGAGAAAGACCCCTAGGACCTGGGGGCCGGTTGCGCCTATGGCTTTTAAAAGACCGATTTCCGATTTGCGCTGGGAAACCGAGATGAGCATGACGTTCATGATCAGGATGCCGGCCACGGCAAGGCTGATGGCTGCGATGCCTGCCACGGTAAAGGTCAGGGCCGTCAATATCCGGTCAAAGGTGGACAGGATGGCATCCTGGGTGATGACCGTGATATCGTCTTCATTGTCATGGCGTTCCCTGATGGTGCGCAGGACCGCTTCTCTGGCCGCCTGGACATCGTTGCGGTTCCTGGCTTCAATCATGATGCGGAACAGAGACGAGGTGTTGAACAGGGACTGGGCCGACGCCACCGGGATGATGACCAGATCACTCATGTCAAGGCCGAGAGACTGTCCTTTTTTTTCCAGCACGCCAATGACCTGGAACCGCCGGTCCTGGATTCTGATCCATTCCCCTAGGGCCGACCGGTTGCCGAAGATTTCCCTTTTGATTTTATGCCCGATGACGGCTACACCGGCTCCCCTGGATGGGTCCTGGACCGGCAGGAACCGGCCCTGTCCCATGGAAAGCTGCCGGATTTCAAACATCTCGGCGGTGGTGCCGAGAATGGTGACTTCCCGGTCTTTTTCATTCCAGGAGACAGGTGCAGAGCCCACGACAATGGGGGCAACCTTGCCGATGGAGGGATTCTTAGTCAAAGACAGGGCATCTTCCAGGGTCAGATCCCGCGGGGTCTGGCCGAGAAGTGGCGGTGGACCGCCAGTGGTTTCCGACCTACCCGGCAGGACAAACAGGATATGGGTTCCAAGGGAAGTAAATTCTCTGTTGACATAGCGTCTTGCGCCTTCTCCCAGGGATGTCAGAAGCATGACCGAGGCCACGCCCATGGACATGGCCAGAAGAACCAGCAGGGTGCGGGTTGGATAGCCGGACAGGGCCCTGATGCTGAAAATAAAGGTGTTTTCAATTTTCATGGGGCCAGGTCCCGGGTTTTGTCGGATATGATGCGGCCGTCGGTCATAATGATGTTTCGCCTGGCCCGTTCCCCCAGAGCCGGGTCATGGGTGACGATGACAAGGGAAATACCGGTGCGGTTGAGATTTTCCAGGATCTCAATGACATCACTGCCGGAATGGCGATCCAGATTGCCCGTGGGCTCATCAGCCAAAATCATGGAGGGACGCATGATGGTGGCCCGTGCAATGGCCACACGCTGGCGCTGGCCCCCGGAGAGCTGGTCCGGACGGTGTTTTGCCCTGTCTTTTAGCCCGAGAACAGCCAGGGCTTCCGTTACCCGTGGTTTTCTTTCTCTGGGGTCAATACCGGCCAGCACCAAGGGAAGTTCTACATTTTCCGCAGCCGTGAGCCGTGGGATAAGGTGGAAAAACTGGAAGACAAATCCGATTCTGTTTCTTCGGACCAGGGCCTGATCTTCATCGGAAAGGGAGGTGGTGTCATTATTTTCAAGCTGATAGGTTCCCTTTGTGGGCCGGTCCAGAAGACCAAGAATATTGAGAAGGGTTGATTTGCCGGACCCGGAGGGCCCCATGACGGAAACATATTCCCCGGTTTGAAGGTTCAGGCTGACATCCCTTAAGGCATAGACTTCTTCTTCGCCCACCCGGAACACCCGATCCATGTGTGACAGGAGAATCACTTGGGTTCACCCTGGATTTTAGCTTTTACCCCATCCTTGACCCCGGCCTGGTCCACATTGACCACCACCTTTTCATTCACGTCAAGGCCGGACAGGATTTCGGTAAAATCCCAGTTGGAAATGCCCGGCTTTATTTTTTTCTCCTGGATCATTCCTTCACCCTCGGAAAAAACAAATACGCGATTTCCATCCAGGATGGCCTCGGTGGGAATCCGAAGCGTATCCGGGTGAATGCTGAGAATAATTTCCACATCCGCACTGTAACCGGCAAGCAGTTTTTCAAGGTCAGTGACATTGACGAATTCAACTTCAACATCAACGGTCCGGGCCTGTTTCTCCCGATCCAGCACAAAGACGCCAACTCTCCGGACCTTTCCTTCGTAATGCCGGTCCCGGAAACTGTCCAGGGATATCCTGGCCGGCATGCCCGTTGAAATGGCAGGGGCATCCACCTCATCAATGGGGGCTGCTACATAAAAGCAGGTATTGTCCACAAGATCCACGGCCGGCGGGGTTGCAATACCCACGGGAGAAGGGGTGACATATTCATTCAATTCCCCGTTGATTTGAGCGACAATCCCGTTGAAGGGAGCCGTCAGCCTTGTCCGCTTGAGGTTGGCCTGAACCACTCCCATGCGGGAGCGGCTCATGAGGGTTGCGGCTTTCGAGGCCTCACATTCGGCTTTCAGGGCTTTGGCCCCGGTCATGGCCTGGTCCAGCTTTTCAAGAGATATGAGATCTTTTTTGTGAAGTTCTGAGAGCCGGTCCGCATCCCGCTGGGCAATTTCCGCCCTGAGACAGGCGGCTCTGGACCTTGATTCATTGGCATCGGCTTCTTTTTGTGCAAATTTTGCCTCTTCCATAATGTCCTCATTCCAGAGTTCCAGAAGAAGATCCCCTTTTTTAACAATATCTCCTTCTTTTATGGGCAGTTTGATAATCTGTCCGCCGATACCGGGGGATAATTTTGCCCTCCGGCAGGCGGTGATGGTCCCGGCGCGGGTGTTGGCCACGGTTTTTTCAACCAGCCCTTTTTCCACAGGTTTGACCACAACCAGAATTGGTTTGGGGCGCGTGTACCAGAAGGTGGTAACCCCTCCGGCAATGATAACCAATATCAGAAGAATCCAGCGAAATTTTATACGGGGCATGGGCCTGTCCAATCATATATTCAGATGGTTGATAAAAACATATCCTTTACCATGGCCTGTATATCATGGGGAGTGGGAATTTACAATTGTTTCAACAGGGTATGATCCTGTTCTTTTTTTTCATCCAGCACCTCCCGTACTTTTTTAGCCAGCTCCTGCCTGGAAAAAGGTTTCTGGATAAACTGCATACCATCATCCAATACTCCGTGATGGGCAATAACGTTGGCAGTGTAGCCGGACATAAATAGACATTTGATGTTTGGATGCAGTTGAAATATCTCTTTGGCTAAATTTCGACCGTTCATCCCAGGCATTACAACATCGGTCATGAGAAGATGAATCTTTTCAGCATGTGATTTTCCAAGGTCGATGGCTTTAATGGGATTAGAAGCGGCAAGCACAGTGTATCCCAGGCGCTCAAGCATCATCATCGTCATTCTCAGAATTGCCTCTTCATCCTCCACCAGCAGGATGGTTTCACTGCCTGTTGCATCAGCGCCCTTTGTTTCTGCCTTTTGTCCAGGCAGATCTTTTTCAGCATGACTGGGAAAATAGATTCTGAAAGTTGTTCCTTGGCCCGGTTCGCTGTAAACATTGATGAATCCCTTGTTCTGTTTGACAATTCCATATACCGTCGCCAACCCCAGGCCGGTTCCTTCTCCAACCCCCTTTGTGGTAAAAAACGGTTCAAAAAGATTGTCCAGTATCTTCTTATCCATACCGCATCCGTTGTCACTTACTGCAATCATTACATAATCACCGGGTTTACAATCATCATGCTCAAGGCAATATTCTCTGTCAAAGATCACATTGTCCGTTTCAATAGTGACTTTCCCGATATCTTTTATAGAATCCCTGGCATTGACGCACAAATTGGCCAAAATTTGATCAATTTGGGATGGATCCAATTGGATGGGCCACAGGTTTATTTTGGGCAACCAGGTAAGGTTGATATTTTCACCGATCAGCCGTCTGAGCATTTTAATCATCCCTTCAATGGTCTCATTCAGGTCAAGCACTTTTGGGGAGATCGTCTGTTTACGGGCAAAAGCCAATAGCTGCCGGGTGAGATTGGCCGAGCGCCCGGCAGCCTTGTAAATTTCCTGCAGGTTACTGATGACCGGGTTTGGCAAATTCAAATCTTCCAAAATCATTTCCGTATTACCAAGAATAATAGTCAGCATATTGTTGAAATCATGCGCCACGCCTCCTGCAAGCCGGCCTATCGACTCCATCTTCTGGGCTTGGTGAAGCTGTTCCTTCAATTTTAACTGTGTTTCTTCCATGTGTTTTCGTTCAGTGAGATCTGCGGTAAAGATAACAATTCCACCAATGGTATCGTCAGCCTTATACCAAGGCCTGATCTCCCATTGCAGCCATTGGGTGGTGCCGTCAATCCGCTCAAAGAAATCTTCCTCGGCCTGCACTATTTCACCCTTCAGCCCGCGCTGATGTAGTGCTTGCCACCTGTCCGGAATCTCCGGGAAGATCTTGTAGTGGGACTGACCAATGATATTCTGGTTGGCAAGGCCATAATCTGCCATCCAGCGGCGGCTGACAGCAAGATAGCGCATCTCGTTATCAAACATGGCAAGGGCTGCCGGTGCATGTTCAACAAACAGCCGTAATTTTTCTTTACTCTCGCTAAGGTCCTCTTCAGCCCGTTTTCTACCGGTGATATCCCGGCCAATACCCAGCACACCGATAAGCTTGCCTTCAGAGTCATTCATCGGTGCCTTTATGGTTTCAAGAATTTCATGATGTCCGTCATCGGCATAGGTAACTTTCTCTTCATTCATGCAGGGTTTGCCTGCTGCTATTGCCATTTTATCGTTTTCTCGGAAAAAATTCGCTAATTCCTTGTCTACAAAGTCATAATCTGTTTTACCGATGATATCAGATTTTTTTGCACCAAATAAATGCTCAAATTTAGAATTGCAGGATAGATAAACCCCATCAGAATCTTTCAACCACACAAGGTCAGGCAGCGAATCTATTAATATTTGCAGGCGAGCTTGGCCCACCCTTAAATCTGCCTCGGCTTTTTTGCGTTTTTTTATTTCCTTTTCAAGTTGTGTATTAGAGAGACTAATTTTAGAAATATATGTAGTAAATTTTACTAAAAAGCTCATTAAATGATCGATTGTATCCCTGTTGTATCTTGGTATCTGCCGCAGTGCATCCAAATAGGAGTCCTTGTCAAATCCATATTTTTCTGCCTGTTTGATAAAAAATCCTTCATCTATTTTCTCATCATCATAAAAAAATTGCCCTGTAAATATATTGCCCAGATGTTTAGTTCCGATATAAAGTGGAGTCACAACATCCCAAAGGCCGTTTTTACATTTATAATCGACATATTCTCCAGGACTAAGATTCTTTGCTAAAAAGAGATCGCTTTCAGTACAATTGCAGGCTGTTTTGGGATTCATTCTATGAAATTTTGTGCATATATCCTGCCATCCAGTGGCTTCTATCACGTTTCCTTTCAAATCAAGAACGGCTGTTACCATATTGGTCAGATGAAAAAAATCATTCATAATCGACTGAATTTCTTCGACATTAATGATAGATCCAAGGTCAAAATCCATAGGGGAATTTTCCGGACCCGGCTTTATGTCCCTTTTATCAGACAGCCATTCGCCGCTTTTAATCAAGGTGTCTTTTATCACATTGGCGTTAAGCTTCTCTTGCTCCAGTTCTTTAACTCTTTTCGCCAATTCTTCATACGTTGGTTTTTTAGTCAAGGAAAGCCTCCAATTGTAACATTATGTAATTATTTGCAAATAATGTGCAATCAATAATTCTTAGAATATTATAAGTCAACAAATATTTAACAATTCAAATGGTTTCATTGAACTGCAATGCGGTCCAGGGTACTTCACATGCTCCGTTTTCTGAAGAGACATAGACCATACCGTCTGAAGCGGTGACTGAAAGATCCATGGTCCGTTTCATAAGCCCTGCCAAGGCCTGTATGCCTTTCCATTGAAATTGAAAAACAGAGACCTTTAAATCCTTAAACTTTTCCTGCTCCTTTGCCCACCAACTGTCTGATTTCAGGTTAAAGGAATAGACCTTAACCGCCTGGGAGAGCCGGGCTGCTTTTTTGATCCGGTCAAATGAAGGCTCTCCGATATCAATCCACAAGGCGATCCTGTCATCCAAAGTGCGTTCCCAGATATCAGGCTCTTCCACTGAAAAGAGGCCTTTGGTTAAAGTTAAAGATTCCCTGGCATTCATGCAGAAGGCCAGAACTTTGGCCATCATACGTTCCAATGTCTCTGAAGGGTGCTGGGCAATGGTTAAATTCAAATTGTCATAATAATTGAGCTCTATATTGGCCAATGAAATTTTTATTTTATAAATTGTCGGTTTTAATGCCACAAATCACCCTTATGTTCTGTAATCAGAAAAAACTGTATGGTCCGTTAAAAACAAGGGACGAATAACCGAATCAGGCTGGCTTTGTCAACACCTCCATCGGAATCAGTTGAGAAAGCCTTATTGAAGGGTCACAACTCAGCTCTTTTTTTGTTCTGCTCTTAAATCCTTTTTAAGGATTTTTCCTGTTGCAGTCATGGGCAATGATTCTCTAAAATGTATGATACGGGGATATTTATAAGCGGCCATCTGTTCCTTGGACCATTCGATGATCTGAGCTTCTGTAATATTTGCTCCTGAATTGGGTACAATATAGGCAACGATTTCCTCGCCGTGGCGATCATGGGGAATCCCCAGAACGCTTACCAGGGATACATCCGGATGGGTGAGCAACACCTCTTCAATTTCTCTGGGATATACATTATACCCACCCCGGATGATCATATCCTTGACCCGATCTACGATGTAAAAATATCCATCATTATCTTTTTTCCCCAAATCTCCGGTGTGGAACCAGGTGGTACCGTCAAAAGCCTCTGCTGTCGCCTCTGGCTTCTTGTAATACCCTTTCATTACATTGTGTCCCCGGATAACCAGCTCACCCACCTCGCCAATTGGGAGGACATTATTATCCTTATCAAATATTTCCACTTCAACGCCCCAGATGGGAGTACCGACAGAACCGGGTTTCCGCTCCTTGTTTAAATGGCTGAAGGTCGCTACAGGACATGTTTCAGACAGACCATAGCCTTCCAGTATGGGAATCTTATACTTTTTTTCGATCCCTTTTATGATCTCGATGGGCAAAGAAGATGCACCGGAAACACCCACTCTCAGGGTGTCGCCGATCTTGTCAAAATCAAATTTCCCCTCTTTATCCTGGTAGTTGAGCATGGCCCAGTACATTGTGGGAACGCCGGCAAAAATACTTGCCTTTTCATTCTGGATAGCACCCAGCACTTCTTCCGGCATGAATTTGGGTATCATCACCAATGTATTGCCTGCGGAAAATCCGGCATTCATCTGGCATGTCTGTCCGAATGAATGAAAGAGCGGAAGGACGATGGCATGAACATCATCCGCAGTTAATTGGAATAAATGGCGGGAACCGACTGCATTCATGACCATATTGGAATGGGAAAGCTCGGCCCCCTTGGGGAATCCGGTTGTACCGGAGGTATAGAGGATAACTGCAGTATCTTCAGGGCTGGTCAGTTCAGTATCGCAGGTTATATCTGCATCGGCAATAAACCGGCCCAGTGTCTGGGTTCCTTCAATGGGGGACTGGGCCGCCGGATCAGCCGTAATTATACAAAAATATTCACACCCATCTGCTTTGTTGAATCCGGCAAATCCCTCCTTGGCCATGGGCAACTCAGGCGTGCCCTGAAAACAAAAATAGGCTTTGGCATCGGAATCATTCAGGTGATAGGCTATTTCCCGCCCTTTGAGCAGAACATTCAAAGGTACCACTACCGCCCCGATCTTTAAAATTCCATAATATATCATGGGGAAATAAGGCAGGTTCAGACAGCTTAAGGCGACTTTGTCACCTTTTTGGATGCCCTTTGCTTTCAGTGCATTGGCCACCTTGTTGACCATTGCTGAAGTTTGAGCAAATGTAAAATTTTTATCCTGAAAAATAATTGCCTTTTTGTCTGGAAATTCTTTTGCACTGTGTTCAAATACACTTACAAGATTCAGCATAAATTACCTCTTTAATTGTTAATCGCTACCATGTTTAAAGTTTATATCACTGGTTTAATCTTTCAGAATTCTATATTCTTTGCAAAACAACAAAGTGTCAATATTTTTTGCCTTCTCTTGACAAAAAACCGTTTCAGGCCTAATGGAGTGGGATGGAAAAGAAAAGCAGCAAAGGGTTTGTGCGGTTGGTTAATGCCTTTAAGTTCACCATCAAGGGTGTACGGTCGGCCTGGTCCAATGAAGAGGCCTTCCGGCAGGAGGCCCTTGTCTTGATCCTTGTCATACCGGCCGGGCTTCTGATTGGAGAAACCTTTATTCAAAAGGGATTGTTCATCTGCGTCTGGTTCCTGGTCCTTGTGATTGAACTTTTAAATTCCGCCATTGAATCGGTTGTAGACCGCATCGGTTATGAACACCACCCTTTGTCCGGCCAGGCCAAGGATATGGGATCAGCCGCCGTTTTCATCGGCATCTGCATATCGGTTATCATCTGGGTATCCATTATCTGTGAACGCTTTATTATCTAAATTCAAAACAAGTGGTCAATTTATAAAAAAAGCCGTTATTAACCGGTATGTTGTCTTTACCGGGTTTTTATACCTTTTTACCTGGATCATGAGCCTCATCGGCGGGATGCCGCCCATTCGCCTGGCCTGGCGGCTTGAAATTCCTCTGCTGTTGTGTTTGTATTTTTATTTTAACGCCATTACGCATTCTTCAAAATCACAGTCTCTTGTAGCAGCCCTTCCCCTGGTCCTTATATATGGTATTTTTGAGGCCAATTTCATGTCATTCGGAAGACTTTTGCGCATCATAGAGGTGAAAGAATTTCCAGAGCTTCTGGCTGTCCTGCCCTTATGGGTCATCGGTCTTCTTGTGATTCTTTTCGGCTTGCCCTTGGCCGCATTTTTAAAACTTTTACGGTTCAACAGGATTCCCCGAATGGTTCTCGGGATATTGCCCTTTTTGTTCATTGTGATGATTGCGGAATTTAAACCGGATTATTTTCTTACAGCCTTTGAAAAGGTTCAAGTCGGGGTAACGGTCTGGTCCGACATCCAGAGTGCCGAGGATAACGGGAGAATTTCCATGATGCTTTATCATGAAGCAAAACGGAATTCCAATCTTAAGAAAATGGCCGATTATAAGGACAACCCTGATTTTTTAAAAGAAACCGAGGCTGTTGTTTCTCAATTAAATTTTCTTAAGACAAAAAAAAATGTTCATCTCATCGTGCTTGAAAGCTTTGTTGATCCGGAATTATTTCAAGGTCTATCTTTTTCGCAGAAACCGGTTCATCCGGATTTTGAAAAAATTTTTAAGAAGAAAGGATCGATTTCCATATCCCCGGTGTTTGGGGGCGGAACTGCCCAGGCGGAATTCGAGGTACTCTCCGGTGTGCCGGCCATGGAAAAATTGTCCGGGGTGGAGTTTGATGTGTTCACCGGCAAAGAAACCTATGGACTGCCCGCTATTCTTGCAAAAGGCGGCTACCATACCATGGCCACCAATGCCTATAAACCGGATTTTTTTAATTCCATTAATGCATATAAAGGACTTGGATTTAAAAATAGTTATTATCCAAGGGAATATGCAAAGGGTCGTGAAACCTATCTTTCAACCGGTGATGTCACAGGTGAAAAATACATGTTTGACGGTGAGCTCTTAAAGCAGAACCTTGCGTTTATCAAGGACTGGAAAGCAGCAAACCCCGGAGTCCCGCTTTTCAATTATGTGAACAGCATTTACGGTCATTTTCCCCATCAGATGAATGCTGAAAAACGGCCCACCCTGATTGATGTCAAAGGTGCCATCAAGGATGGTCATCTGGAAAACTGCATCAATCAGTTTTATTATCGTACCCAGGCCCTGGCCGGATTTTTGAATGAAATAAAAGTCGTGGACCCTGAAAGTCTTGTGATTCTGATCAGTGATCATCTCCCCTGGGTTTATGGACCTGAGACCTATAAAAAACTGGGATATGCCTCAGGCTACCAGGATTTCGAGCGCATCAACCGCGTTTTCTTTTTTGAAGCCGGTAGGGCCGTTCATTATGAAACCATTCATCATTATGATATCCCGGACCTTATTCTCAATTATGTTACCATGGGAACCCACTGTAAGCACCATGCCTGTAATTTTAAGACATCCAAGGAACCGGTTGTGAAAAAAGACCACGAACAAGCCTATATGACCATCATGGCCAATGCCATGAAATAAAGAAAAGGAATTGTTTATCAAGCCGTTTACATTTGCCATTTTATTGATCTCACTGCTGATCACCCCGCTGGCCGGGTTTGATGCTTTGGCTGAGGACAAATCACAGCCTGCAACCGGGATTTCAAAAGAAACACCGGCCCCAAAAAGGTATGTTGTAAGGGGGTCGAAGATTTTTGATGTAAAAAAGCAGGCACCTCTTTTTTTTAAGGGAATCGGCTATTCTCCCTATCTGTCCAATGAAACCCCTCTGAAGGGCGAGCCTCCGGGCAATGATGAGCGCTACAAAGAGCATTTTGCGCTGATGAAAGATATGGGCGTCAACTATCTTCATGTTTTTCCGACAAATATGCCGCCTAATTTTTTTACTGAACTGGACAAAACCGATATGCTTTACGGCCAGGATATATGGATCTGGGCCTATGAGGAAGATTTTCTGTATGAACCCTTTCTTGCCAAAACCATGGAGGATATCAAAGCGGCCATTGATCATGTGTACAAGAAGGGGCGCCCGGACCGGCTGGTCCTGTTTTCCATTGGTGATGAACTCCAGGCCGACTCCGTGGTCAGAACCGATTCCCGTCACCCCGAAGTCCGCAGCTTTAAAGGCAAACATCTGAATGTCAGCAACCGGACCCCAACGGAAATCGCCCTTGCCCGTCTCATCGACGGAGCCATGGACTATGAACTGACCCGTTACGGCCAGCGGCACCTCTACAGCCACACCAGTTGGACCCACATCGGCCCCATCGGCAACCGGCCGGATATTGAAGTGCCGAAAGCTAACATGATTAATCCCGATCTTGGAGATCTGGTCTGCCTCAATATCTATACCTATGCACGGGGAGTTCGTACCTCACCCCCCGGTTCGGTAACGGGTACCAGTTATCAAGGCTACCTGGAAGAGCTGACGGCGATGACGGAAAAGCCTGTGTTTATTACCCAGGTCGGTCTTTCCACTTCCCCCTTTGAGCCGAAATCTTGGGTTCCTGGGTTTGGCGGGCATAAGATCGAAGATGTGCCAAAGGCGTTTGAGGCCATCTGGAAGGATATCCGAACAGCAAAGGGCAGTGAAAAAATCTGCGGAGTTTCCTTTTTCGAGCTGAATGATGAATGGTGGAAGAGCGGTGAAGAGCCCACCGATTCCACCCGCCATGAAATAGAAGATCCTGAAGAATGGTTCGGTCTTTTTGAAGTGGGGCCGGATCGCCGCCTGGTGCCCAAAGGCAGGATTCCGGACACCTTGAAAAAAATGTATCACAGTCCATAGAATAATCAGGCCAGGGGCGGTGGCGGCAGAGGCTTTATTCCCAGTTTCACGGCCTCCCGCGCAGCCTTGACCGGGATACCGGCCTCGCAGGGAACCCCCACCTGGCAAAGACCACAACCATACCCTTCAAACTGATAGGTTTCTTTTATATATTCTCTGGAACGGAGAAGATGCTGTTTGCATTTATCCTTGTCATGACCGGCTTCGGTAATAGCTCTTGCCGGGCACCGGTCAATGCATTTGCCGCAGGTTCCTTCGGCAAAAAAGAGGCACCAGGCCCGGTGATCGGAATAGAGTCTCTGGGTTGGGGGGATGGAAATTTTCGCCACCACTGATCCCGTCCGCATGGCCTTTCCTTTCCGGGTGATGAGGCCGTCGCAGAGTCCGAAGGTGCCGAGTCCGGCCGCATGGGCCGCATGGCGTTCAGACCAGGATGAGGCAAAGGAAAACCGCTGGGATTTGACAATGGTCCAGTTGGGTGTGAGCATGGGGGCAACGGCGGCATATCCATTGTCCTGAAGAGTTTTGACCACATGCCGTCGTAAGGCAGCATTGAATTCTTCCCCAAATATCCGGATGCGGGCCCATTCTTCTGAAGGATATGTTCCGGATTTTAGGTTGGATTTTCGGACATCCTTGCGCTGGGGCAATATCCAGGAAATGACCGTGAGCTGATCCGCGTTGGCAGGCGTATCCGAACAATTCTGGTTGAATACTTCCCAGGGGGTCCAGTGGAAAGGACCGACATATTCCTTATATTGCTGCCAGATGGGGTCTGAACCGGAAGCAAAGCCGACCAGGGACTGATCCCAGGCTGGTGCAGGATCATGGGTCTGCATGGTATTCAAGGGTGATTCTGCAATGAAATTGTCAATCATGGATCGAATGGCATTTTCCGTCATAGGGATCTTTTTCGTCATTTGTTGCACCTCATTTTCTGTTTCAACCTGTTGTAGAATATTTTTTCAAGTCGTTTGACTTCTTTTTTTCTTTCAGGGGTTAAAAAATGCCGGTAAAGCGGGTCATCCAAAGGAAGACTGGTTTGAAGGACATCCCTTTCAAGGATGGAAAGGACATCCACCGAAACATCACAGGACGGATACCCCTTGTCGTCGATGTGAATGGTATCATTCAGTTTCAAAGGCAGGATATTGTTGATGTCCACAAGCTTGAAACCGCCATCACTGGTCACGATCAGGTTCCCGATACCGGCAAGATCCGGGATATAACCCTGGGTAATGATCATCTGCCTTGTTTTTTCAACAAACCGGGCAATATTTTTTTGGACTTTCCTGAACCATGGGTTAAGGGCCATGTCGGTTTCAGGCAGGGACGTGAAGATATCCTTGAGAGGCTCTTTATCCGGGAGCCGCCATGGGTCAAGGATTTCTCCTTCAATATATTCCTGGAGGCCGCAGAGAACGATTTCCTGTTTTCCCGGGATGGAATAATCCACAATGAATTCTTCTGATGCAGCAATGAGATCAGGACCCAGACAGTTTAAAAGGACAGTATATTTTTTAATTTCCCTTAAAACCTCGTCTTTTGATTTAAATCGGCTTCGAAGGATTCTGAGCATTTTTCTGGGTTTGGCCCGGGGAAACATTTTAATGCCGCCCTTTATTTCGCCTTTTGTTTCCTTTTCCACATCCCGGGACGACAGAACTTCAAAAATAAGGGAACGAAGTCCGGAACGATAATACCTGCGGAATATATACGAGCCGGAGCCCTTGATAAAATTCAGATTCGAAACCTCATCCCCGGACAGGATAGTTCTGTCTCTGATATCTGCTGCCTCATTCATAATCCGGAATTTTACAGGCTTTCCCATGAATTTACAAGCACAGAGGGCAATGTAAATCAAATAGAAATATTCTTAAAGATGGCTGTCAACATATCTGGCGAGGATTTCGGCTGTCTCCGAAGGCGGCTTGACCACAAGAAAATGATCAATGATTCCATGGGCAAGCTCATGGGCAAGCATGCCGGCATGGACATCCTTGACATTAATATAGAGGGTGTTGTTCCGGTACCTGTACCATGCCCTTACATTGCATTGAGCTTTGTAAATTACGGCATAGGCTTCTTTCAGCGCTCCGGAATCGGAATAGAGGTTGATAAAGGGCTTTGCAAATTTTTTTCGCATATCAAGAATTGCCTGGGCACGATTAAAAATTGCATCAATCTTCTGGATGACCATTCCCCGGACCTCGGATGGGGGAATGCCTGAAAAAGTTGATGTCCTGTTCAAACTGCCCGGCCCATAATTTATGGATTCGTGGAATTTTATAAGGTCATCATCGGATTTATACCGGATAATCGTATATTCCGTTTCAATTTCCGTCCAGAGTTCCTCTGCAAATTCGGAATCTGCCAGGGCCCTTGAAAGATTAAAGGCAAAGCAAAGGATGAGAAGGCTGAAAATTGCTGAATATTTGCGGCAAATAACCATAGAAGGCCTGACGTTATAAGGAAAAATTTTTATGGAGGAGTTCCTTTAATTCCGAAATACTATTTTCATAGTCAGCAACCGTTTTCTGCCCTGTTTCCGGAATTAACAGTCTGTCCATTTCCTGATCTATTTTTGACAGTTTTCCATGAAGGCTTGACGCCATCTCATTAAACGCCTTTGCCATTTCTTCAAACTGATCTTTTTGCCTTAAATGAATTCTTACTGACAGATCGCCGTCTGCTATTTTTTTAATATCCTGCTCAAACCGAAACATGGGGCCGGCAATTCTGTGGGAGACAAACAGCGTCACAGCAATGGCAGATATGGTGATAATTCCAAGGGTGATCAGGTTTGTGATCAGCAGGGTGGGCATGATGGCATCCCCGGTATTCCTGATGACAAGCCTTGAATTGTCAAAAGAGGAGGTAAGGGTTCCCTGGGAAAAAAGAAAAACAAGCACGGTGGACAGGACAATACCAACCAAAAGGATAGAACAGAATTTAATGATGAATTTAAACTGAAACTCTTTTTTGATAAAATAGTTTTTTCTCTTATAATCCCGGCTTTGCTGTGACATTTTAATCCTCCGATCTATTCGTTTATGAACTCGGAATCAATTTTTATATCTGCTTTGTCATATAAGGAGGTCATCCATTTGTTGAAAATTGCTGTTTTCTTGACTTCAACAATATCCTGGGCAATCTCTTTTTCAACCTGCTCAAAAGGCGGCATGTTTGTGTTTTCGGATTTCAGTTCCTGGTATTTTTTCTTGATTTCATTTTCGGAAACAGAGGCAATCTTCAATATTTCTTTGTTTTTTTCCTCCATCAACTGTTTTATCAAGGTCGCCTCCCAGTATCGCTCCAGGGCGGATAGAAATTCTTTTTTCTTGTCCAGACCCAGTTTTTTCGCTTCCTGTATGAGAAGCTCTTTTTTTATAAGGGTCTGTAAAAACTCTTTTTTGGCTTCCGGTGTGGTTTTATAGGTATTGGAGTATTCCATTTCTTCCACAAGCTTTCTTTGAAATTCATCCCGGGTGAGGGAAAAATCATTTATTTTGGCAGTCATCCGGCTTGTATCTTTTCCATCGCCGGATGAACATCCGATAAGAAAAAATACAACTGCAATTGATGTGATCATCATGATTGTGTGTGGTCTGAACATAGACGCCTCCGTCAGTAAAATATGCGAGATAAAATTTAAAATCAGTATAAATAGAAGCCAATATGAAGTCAAGGGGCCTTATTTTGGCATTATTTGTACTTTCCGGGTCATCGGCAAAAAGGAGACGGTTTCAAAATATTCTTTCCCGGCCCTTTAAAGAATGCTATGGAAAGATGAACCAGGGGAATAAAAATGAAAATTTTAGTCATTGATGATGAAAAACCGACCCTTTCCATGTTCAGGCTTTTTCTCACGGCCTATGGATATGAGGTCCATACCGCGGAAGACGGCGAAAAAGGCTTGGCCTTGTTCCAGGAGATCAGGCCCGGAATTGTGTTTACCGATTTAAAAATGCCGGGCATGGATGGCCTTGAAGTGCTGCGAAGGATCAGAAAAACCGGGATTCCTTCGGAACTCATTATCATTACCGGTCATGGGGATATGGAAAATGCAGTGGAAGCCCTTGATCTGGATGCCTCGGATTTTATCAATAAACCCGTTGAACGGCACGCCCTGAGTTCGGCCCTTGCCAGGGCTGAAAAAAGAAAACAGATGCAAAAGGATCTTCCCTTTGAATTGTTGAAAACAAAAGAAAGCGAAAATTTCATTGTTTCTTTAAAAGGGAAATTGACTGCGTCGGCCAGCCCCCTTTTTTCGTCTTTGTTAGAAATATTGAATCCGGAACATGAACAACAGGTGACGCTTATGTTCAATGACACGTTTTCCATTGATAGATCAGGCATTGCCCTTTTGATGGAAGTGATACGGGAATTGAAACAGAAAAAAATTTCCATTGCCATGGAGAACCTGCCCTATAATTATCTCAGGATTTTCCAGATGGTCGGCATGGATAAATTCTCAACCCTTAAAGAAGCATTGACGGATGATTAGGACACAAAAAGGATGACAGGCCCTTATGGTCCCCCCCATATAAAGGATGCCGTCAGACGGCCAAGGCTGTTCAGCCTTCTGGATCACCATTTTCACAAACAGAATTTTTTTATCACAGGACAGGCGGCCCAGGGTAAATCCACCCTTGTGGCGTCCTATCTTCAGGAGTCGCAGAAAGTATCCCTCTGGTTTCATCTTTGCCTTGATGACAATGATGATGCCAAGCTTTTTGACCGGCTTGCGGCCGGGATAAGATCTCTTTCGGGAACCGGCCAGGATGATATCCGCGGTTTTATCCCGGCCACTACCCTTGGAATTGAAAAAGATCTGTTCAGATATATTGAAGGATTGACCCTGATGCTGAAAGATCTGTCATTCCCCCTGGTCATGGTGTTTGATGATGCTGAATGCCTGGAAGAGATATCCTCCGGGTTTGAGATGATCAACGGCATTCTCAATACCCGTTTTTATCGGCATAAATTCTTTATTCTATCCCGGAGCAACCTGCCCTTCACAATTCCCCGACTTAAAACCGAACACCATGGGTTTTTCCTTAAAAATGAGGATCTTTCTTTTACCCTGGATGAAACAATGGCATTTTTCCAGGGGAAATACGAAGGAAAGGACCTGGATATTGAAAGAATTCATAAGATCACGGACGGCTGGGCCGGGGGGCTTACCCTGGTTTTTGAATCCTTGAGGCAGTCCGGGGGAGTTTCGAACCTCCCGGAACGGGTGTCATCGGAAGCCTTTGATTATTTTTCCCGGGAGATTTACAAGACCCTGCCGGAATCCATTCGTGAATTTTTAAGACTTACGGCCATTCCGGATATCATCGATCTTGATATGGTCACCCATATGGCTGAACCAGTGGACGGGCTTGGTATTTTAACAACCCTTGAAAAAAGAAATCTCTTCATCCAGAGGGTAGATTCCGATGACAAGGGACCCCAATTCAAATATCACAATCTGTTCCGGGATTTTCTGCTTCAGGATTTATTGCGGACCCTGGGCCAGGATGAGGTGAAAGCCCTTTATCATAAGGCGGGTCTGGTTTCCTGGGAAAAGAAGAACCCTGAAGCGGCCATGAATTATTTTATGAAGGCCGGCGGGTTTTCAGACATTATCCGTATTCTAAAGATCAAAGGTGCGGATTATATGATCAAAGGAAAGATGTCCGGGCTTGAAAAATGGATTTCCTGCCTTCCGGATCATCTGGTAAAAGATGACCCCTGGCTGATCTTTTTTTGGACCATGGCCCGGCGCATCAGGGGCGGGAAAAAAAATATCCGGGATTTTCAAAAAGCCTTGAATCTTTTTGAAGAGACAAAGGATGCACGGGGTATTCTTTTGGCTCTAGGATATCTGATTGAGGCTGGGGTCTTTATCCGTGAGCCTTCTTCCGTGATTTTCAAATGGATACAAAAAGCCGAAGACTATCTTGAAACCATGACTGAAAAGGACAGGTTCCCATGGGCCAGAGGACTTTTGTGGCAGCAGATCGGTCTTGGATATATTGCAGGGGACGGCAATATACCCAAAGGGGTCTCCGCATGCAGGAAGGCCATTCTTTTAGGAACGCGGATCAATAATCCCGACCTTGTGCTTCATGCCTCCATCACCATGGCTTTTGGTCATGTTCAGGCCGGTGATTTTGTAAATGCAAGACAGATGCTGGTGAAAATCAAGGGCATGACAAGGGAAGGCGGGCATCCCGAGTTCAGAGCCCTGAAAAATATTGTGGATATTGATTTTGCCCTTAAAAGCGGCAGATTTGATGATGCAGGCCGGCTATTGATAAAGTCTGAACAGGACATTGAAAAATTCGGATTGATATTCCTTTATCCAAGCCTGGTTGAAGCCGGGGCTTTATACAGGGTTTATACAGAACGGTTTGACGAAGCCTTCCGGATGGCGGACCATCTGAATGATTTTTCCATTCTGGAAGGAAATGATTTTTATAAAGGGATTGCCCATCGGATCAAGGCCTTAAGTTTTTTAAAACAAGGTAAAAGCCAGGAAGCGGCCCATGAGATAGAAAAAGCGTTGAATGCCCTGGATCAGTTGAGAAAAGGGGATATCCATCATTTTCTGACCCAGCAGCTTGCAGGAATCATTTATTTTGAGACCAGGGATTTTACAAGGGCTGAAAGCTTTTTAAGGCCGTCACGGGACTATTTTGAGACGATTTCATCGGATTTGAATTGCGTGGAAAACGATATTATATCCGGGTTGATCCTATGGGAACAAAAGGATATCCCCAGGGCCCTGTTTTTTTTACATCAAGGAATAGAGACGGCCTTTCGGGAAGGATATGTGTTTTTCCCCTTGATCAGCGGAAAGATCCTGGTCAGGGCCTTTGTGATATGGATGGCATTTAAAGGGCATTTTCCCGGGGAATCGGTCATGGGCACCCTGGGTCTGCAGAGTTATCCGTCACTGGTGATGGATGAAATGGACCGGGTCTTTTCGTCGGCCAGGTCCAGGGAAAAAGACCGGATCATAGAAAATTTAAGGCCTTTATATAAATATCTGCTGCCCAATATCCGGATTGAAACCCTTGGCCGGTTCAATATTCTTTGCGGTCACAAGGTGCTGGACAGCAGGATCTTTGAAGGTGCAAGACCGCTCCTCCTGCTTAAATCCATCGTGCTTCACGGGTCAAGGGATATTCCCAAAGAAATCCTGGTGGATGATTTATGGCCCAACGCAGATGTGGCGGCAGGGGAAAAAAATTTTAAAATCAACCTTCACCGGTTGAGAAAAGCCTTGGAACCAAAGATTAAAAAGGAATTCGGATATTCTTATATTGTTCAGAAAGCAGGCTTGGTATCCCTTGACCCGGCCCTTGTCACCCTGGATGTGGATGAATTTTTATCCTTGAGTGTCCAGGCGGCGGAAAAAGAAAAAAATAATGATTTTGATATTGCCCTTGAATTGTATGACAGGGCGGCAGGACTTTATCAAGGAGATTATTTTGCCGAAGAACCATACCTGGAATGGGTTTTGAGGAAAAGAGACCTGTTGAGGGCAAAATTTATCGAGGTTCTGGAAAAAAAGGCAAGGCTCCACGAAGAGCTGGATCAGATTCAAAAGGCTCTGGAAACCTGGCAGCGTGTTCTGAATGCAGACCCTTATTCTGAAACAGCCTATCAGAACCTCATGATTCTTTATGCTGATTCCGGGCAGAAAAACAAGGCCAGGGAAGTGTTTGAAGGATGCCTTCTCATGTTTAGAAATGAACTTGGAACAGAGCCGGATAAAGAAATATTCAATATTTATGATAAAATCAAGTCCCGCTGAAAAAACGAAAAACCTTTACGGATGCTTCATTATCCATTAGAATTCAGCCATGCTTTCCCGGAAAACCACATATTCCATTCAACTGGTTGTGATCTTATCCATATTTTTCTTTGTCCTGTTAAATCTTGTTTTCAAGCTCATTGTCGATATAAAATCCGATTCAATAAAAAAAAAGACTGAAGAGATCCAGAAAATAAAGGTTCAGGTAGAATTCATCGCCCATATCGAAGATCAGTACCAGGAATTGCAGAGGCTTTATAAGGCCCATGAATATGAGAAGGCCATTGACATCATAAAGCTGTTTAATGTCCATGAAAAATCCGATTATAAAAACCTGCCTGAAATTAAAAAAGAAATCCGGATTTTTTACCTGAAGAAAAAACTCGACTTTATTCCTAAAATTCAAATAGACGAATATATGCAATTATCAAAGGATATTGATATAGCAGAGGATGATTCCACAGAGGTGTTTATCCGGACACCCCGGTACGGCCAGTATTTTTATACTTCGGATTTTCCCATTCTGCTCGAAGGGGTTGCCCTGTCGGTCCAGGGGGATTTTTCCGATACCCTGGTCTGGACCAGCAATGTGGACGGAAGACTCGGCACGGGAAAAAAAATTGATGCCCGGCCCTCCATCGGAGAGCACGAGATCACGGCCACAGGAACCAACGGCAAAACATCCGGTACCATGACGACACGGATCTATATTGAAAAAGACCCGGATTTTTTAAAAAAACACATCAGAAATTAAGTTTTTTCATTTCCCGGACCAGCATGCCGAGATCAGGCCGGATATTGATATCCCCCACATGGATGAATTGAATGATGCCTTTTTTATCAATCAGAAAAATCGCCCGCTCTGCCGTGCCATTGGATCTTAAGACCCCATAGGTATCGCTGACCGCACCATGGGGCCAGAAATCCGACACCACATCAAACCATAGCCCGCCCATATCTCTTGTCCAGGCAAAAAGTGTGGGTATGGAATCCACACTGATTCCGATGAGGATGGTGTCAGATTGATGGAAAAGGTCTCCGGCGATATTATAGCCGGGCCACTGGTCTGAGCAGACCGGGGTCCAGGCCGCAGGAATAAAGGTCAGCATCACATTTTTTTTGCCGATGAAACTGCTGAGGCGAACCTCTTTGCCAATGATTGAGGTCAAGGTGAAATCCGGGGCTTTGTCGCCGGTTTTAAGTTTAAGGATACTGTCTATGGGTTTCAGGGGTCCCGGATCGAAAATTTTATTCCCAAAGGCGTTGGACCCGCAGAAAGCAGACCCTGCGAGACAGAGAAAAATGATGGAAAAAAAAGAGAGCGATAGGAGAATGGATTTCATGGCTGCTCCTTTATACCGGATTTTTCTAAAATACTTTGAAGAAAGGCTTCAGGGGTGGATATTTCTCCGGATTGCGAATAAAAAACCGAAAAAGTGCCGTCTTTTTTCAGTGCAAGGCCGAAAAAGTGCGGGGTTCTGACCTCACCGATTTTTTTATGGATGGAAAAGTCCGTGTCGCTGAAAAGGGGAAATTCAATGCTGTATTTTTCCCTGAAAAAATCAACTTCAAAACTGGAATTGCCGGCACCGATACCCATGAGTTTTACCTTATTTTTCAGGGCCGGTTTGCTTTGAATCAGACGGAATAAGGCGTTGATATCCTCTGCTTCACGCTGGCAGACAGGGCAGTACATGGAAAAAATTTCAATGATGACCACCTGGGCCTTGATCTGTCCCAGGGAAAAGGGTTTGTCCGATGACAGACCCAGGTATTGCCGATGGATTTCGGTATCCGGCATTGGAAGTAGAAAATTTAAGCCGGCAGAAGTCTCTTCACAAAACCCGTGGTTACTGAATAAAAGAGGTCCTGCAAGGAAAATAATGAATAAAGCGGTTAATCTGATCCTGGCGGATAGGCCTTGTTTATTGATGAATCTCATTTCTGACGAATCCTTCATTTGTATATCCTTTTTCTCTTGCCTGCATATCCAGGTGAAGGGTTGCGATCATTTCAAGATTGGGGAAAAAATCCCGGTTCATCTGTCGTAAATCCACTATTTTGATAAATCTTTTGCAATGATCACAGAGCTTGACCCGGTATTCTTTTTCTTCTTCATTGAAAAAATAGTGCTGCATGTCTTTTTCATTGTTTTTGCAGAATATGCATCCCATTCTTCCGGCCTTCCATTCATGGCAACAGAAAGAGCAGTGCAGGTGCTGCCCTCCCTCCTGGTCCAGAAAGGCCATATCCGGAGAATTTCCGCAAATGGGGCAATAGCCTTTTTGCAGATCGGGTGTATCAATAAGATAAGTTTCAAGCTGTTCTGCACAGGCCCTGATGCTGGGGGCCATGCTGAGATAGCCGAACAGGGAGAGTTCGTTTAAAGGCATATCTAAAAGTGAAGAAAGATCCTGAAGGGCTTTGTCCTGGCGGTTGAGAATGGCGGAAAACAGAGCTTCAAGATCAAAGGCCTCTTCAGTCAATGCCTTTTTCAGGAACCGTGCATTGGATGATAACCCCGGAGCAAGTTCTTCGGCAAGCTCACAGATATCTGAGAACGTTTGGGTTGCGGCTTTCAGATCAATGAGGAATTCGGACGGGTCGATGAGGGGCAGCTCATTTTTCTGTTTGATTTTCAGAAGATCAGGGTCAATGATGACAGGCGATAACCGGATGTCTTTCAGGCTTTCTTCCTGGACCCTGAAAACCTCTTTGTAAAAATCGAGAATTTCGCGGTAGGCAGGCCTGAGATTGGTAATCGTTTCTGCGGTGAGTTTCAATTGTTCTAAGGTCTTCATTTTTATAATCCTTGAAAACTGCCCGGGAAAATATTTCCCCGGGCAGTTTGTTAAACTTATTAAACCCGCATCATTCTCGCAAGGGGCCCCATCATTTTCCTAAGGGCCACACCGCGGCTTAAACCACCCCTGTCGGAGCTGGCCACGGCATATTCTGAATAGAACTTGGGATCAAAGGCAACCAGATAAATCACGTTCACCTCATCCGGGTTCAACAGCATGGCCTTGGGAAATTTTGTTTTAACGGTTCCCAGGCGGCTTTTTGCCAGCTTCAGCATTTCTTCCCTGTCCCCAAACACCATGGCACCGGTGGGACAGGTGGTGACGCAGGCCGGTTTCAGGCCGTTATGAACCCTGTCATTGCACATGTCGCATTTGGCAAGGGTGCCGTCCTCTGCTTTCCTTGGAATATTATAAGGGCAGGACCCGATGATATCATCGGCTTTCAGTTTTTTGGTTTCCTTTGTATATAAAATCGCTCCTGTGGCCGAGTCCTGATAAACGGCATTTTCATTAAATGCCGTGGACAGGCAGGGCGCATCCACACAATGCCGGCACTGATCCGGGAAAAACAGCCATTGAAGGCGGTTGTCAATGATCTCTTCATTCATCCGGACAAGCTTGTACGTAACAAAGGAGAGATCCTGGGGATTCTGGTGACTCCCCACGTTTTTGGTTTTTTCAGCCGGCAGGTCATGCCATTGCTTGCACGAAACCTGGCAGCCCCTGCAGGCCGTACACACGGTTGTATCGACAAAAATTGATTTGGACATGGTGTTCTCCTTTAAAGCTTTGCCACATTGACCATAAAGGCCTTGGTTTCAGGAATCCGGGTATTGGGGTCACCGGCGGAAGGGGTCAGAAGGTTGGCACTCTCTTCCTTTCCGGTCTCAGGCCAGCGCCAGCCGTAATGCCAGGGAATACCAACCTGGTGGACTGTTCCTAATCCGATTTTAAACGGTCTGAACCGTTTTGTCACGACGGCGGTGCACTCAAGGGCTCCCCTTGCGCTGGAAACCTTTACCCGTTCACCATTGGAAATACCCTTCAGCTTGGCCAGTTCCTCACTCATTTCAACAAAGACATTGGGCTGAAGTTCCATGAGCCATTCCTGGGGACGGGTCATGAGCCCTGTCTGCCAATGTTCCGAAACCCGGTAAGTGGTTCCCACAAAGGGGAATCTCGGGTCACAGGTGGCATGGGTGTCGGCCTTGGTGCCGTAAACAACGGCCGTTGGGTTCACCATCTGCCCACTGAACAGATTCTTTTCAACCGGGCATTCAATGGGTTCATAATGCTCGGGAAAGGGTCCGTCGGCGAGACCGGGTCCAAAAATCTGACCATGGCCGTGGGTGGTCATGATAAACGGAAGTTTGCCATCCTCGCGTTTGGTGCCGTCCGGGTTCTGGAGGGGATACCAGGGACCGTCCGGGATATCGCCTTCCCATTTACTGGTGGTGTATTTACCATCTTTTTCTTCTCCGGCAAATTTAACCACCCAGTCTTTTTCATCATAGGGACGGCCTTTAGGATCAACCGAAGCCCGGTTGTAAATGATTCGCCGATTCACAGGCCAGGCCCAGGCAAATTCAGGATAAAGACCGATATTATTGGCAGCATCCTTATTGCTTCTCCGGGCCGCCATATTTCCTTTGTCGGTATAGGAGGCACAGTAGACCCAGTTGCCTGAGGAAGTCGATCCGTTGGCCTGAAGCATTCCGAATGCCGGCACCAGGGAACCCTTTTTATAGACGGTTTCACCTATTTTAACATCTTCAAGGAAATATCCGTTGATCTCCTTGGCCACTTTGTGGGGGTCAAATTCTCCATGGGTGTCATAATCCCATTTTAAATTCAGGATAGGCTCTTTAAATGCGCCGTCGGTTTTATATTCTTTTTTGAGTCGCCGACCCAGTTCAAGGATGATATCTCCGTCCGGACGGCTGTTGCCAAGGGGTTTGGGACCCCGATATCGCCATTGCATCCATCGGCCTGAATTGCTGATGGAACCTTCTTTTTCAACGGAAACCGCTGCCGGCAGCATAAATACTTCCGTTCCGATTTTAGAGGGGTCCATTCCAGGACCTTTCCAGAAGGACCCGGTTTCATTGTCAAAAATGTTGACATTGACCAGCCAGTCCAGATTGCCCATGGCTTGCCTGACTTTTCCCGCATTGGAGCCGGAGCAGGCCGGGTTCATACCCCAGGCAAAAAAGCCCTTGATTTCTTTTTTATACATGGCATCAAAGAGATCAAACCATGAATAAGACTTTCCATCATCTGCCTTGGGCAGCCAGTTATACCCGAACTGGTTCTCCTTTGTTCCATTTTCTCCGAAATAGGATTTCAAAAGGCTGACCGAATATTTGGGATAATTCTGCCACCAGTTCGCAGATAAAGGGTCGGTACTTTTGGGGGTCCATTTGGTGTTATAGGCCTCCAGGCTATCAGCGGAAGAAGTCGGAATTTTCAGATATCCAGGGAGTATATGCCATAAAAGAGCCTGGTCAGTTGAGCCCTGGACATTGGACTCTCCCCTCAGGGCATTGACACCGCCGCCGGCAACTCCCATATTCCCGAGAAGGAGCTGGATCATGGACATGGTCCGGATAATCTGGACGCCTACGGTGTGCTGGGTCCAGCCCATGGCATACATGATGGTGCCGGCTTTTCCCACAGCACCGGTGGCTGCATAGGTTTTATAAACCGTTAAAAGATCTTCCTTAGGAGTCCCGGTGACGGAGGATACTTTATCCAGGTCATATCGGCTGTAATGGGTTTTTAAAAGCTGGAAAACCGATTGCGGATTTTTCAGGGTCATATCTTTCACGGGAACCCCTTTTTCATCCATGTCAAAGGTCCAGGTAGATTTATCGTAACTTCCCATGGAAGGGCCTTCTTCATTCTTTTTATACCCTGAAAAAAGTCCGTCCTTGAACCCGAAATTTTTGTTTACGATATAGCCTGCATTGGTATAGTTTTCCGTATATTCTTTATTATAAAGGTTGTTGTCCAGGATATACTTGATCATACCGCCGAGAAAGGCAATATCCGTCCCTGATCGTAAGGCTGCATAGATATCGGCCTTTGATGAGGTCTTTGTGAATCTTGGATCCACACTGATAACCTTTCCCCCTTTTTCCTGGGCCTGGGTGATATATTTAAAGGAAATGGGATGATTTTCAGCCGCATTGCTGCCCATGATGAGAATGCAATCGCTGTTTTTCAAGTCAATCCAGTGGTTGGTCATTGCACCGCGTCCAAACGACTCTGCCAGAGCCGCTACAGTTGCGCTGTGTCAGATCCTGGCCTGGTGTTCGATATAGACAAGCCCCAGGGACCGCATCAAGGCCTGATAGGTCCAGCATTCTTCATTGTCCATGGCCGCAGATCCGACAGAGGCGATCCGGGTGGTCCGGTTCACGGTCTGGCCTTTGGCATTAACGGTTTCAAAACCGGCATCCCGGGTTTTCTTGATCCGGTCGGTGATCTGTGAAAGAGCCCAGTCCCAGGACACTTTCTGCCATTGGTCTGAATGGGGTGCCCGGTACATAGGTTCGGTCAACCGGTTTTCATTCTCCGTGAGCTGTTTAATGGATGATCCTTTGGAGCAAAGCGCTCCCTGGTTAATCACATGATCCGGATCACCTTCGATATTGATGACCCTGCCGTCTCCCCGGTTGCTGGTATGGACGATGAGCCCGCATCCCACTGCGCAATAACAGCAGATGCTCGTGGTCTCCTTTGCATACCGGGTTTTCAGCATCCCGGCATGGGCCTTGACCGGTTTGAGGTCAAACCCGAGACCGCTGACGGCAATCCCGGCGGCCGTGGCACCGGTTATTTTGATAAAGTCTCTACGATTGAGTTTCATCTGAAAATGCCTCCTTGGCTTAAGAATTAAAACATACCCCTGATTTAGGGTCATCATTTTTTATAACCATTGGTCACAAAAATGATGACCCCCTGTTGATTCATTTCTACCATAGCACAAGAGGGTTACAGAAAAGTTACAGAACCAGGATAAGGGCCTGACCCGGACCCTTGACCGGCACATCGTCTAGTTGAGAAAAAAATTGAAAAAGACCCGGCCCGATCGGAACTGATCGCTACTGTTCATGGGGTTGGGTATCTGTATGAATCGAAAAATTTCCTTGCATCCCCCAAAGGCAAACGATATAAATCATATTGTAGAAATGTAGGTTTCGGATAAAAATAAGGCTCGGATATCGGCAAGGAATATCAAAGAAATTTACAATCATGCTGCTGAAAAAAAGCATCAAATTTTTTTTAAGATCAGGGTTGACAAAAGTCAACCATAAATTGTATTGATTTGAATAAAACAAGGAACAAACCATATTATTCTCTTAATAAAGTAAAGAATGCCGTCAAAAAAAGAGAATATAATATAGATCCAGAGGCCCAAGATAATGCTTATGACGATTTCGGATGGGCCACTGAAGATATTGAAAGAGCTTTTTTAAAATTGCAGGTCAAACATTTTGCATCATCGAAAAAACACTTTTCCGATCCCGATATTTGGGTCGATCACTATCGTGCAAAAGGCCTTATGGGCGAAAATGTTTATATGCATTTTCATTTTGAAGAAGAAATTTTAATAATACAAAGTTTTAAAAGGATGTAAAACATGCGTTGCTTAAATTGTGGCGGAAGGTTTGGAAATCAAAGAGGTTCTTTGAAAATAGATAATAAAATCATAGGCCCGTTTTCCGTTAATGACGTAGAATATGATAAATGCTACGATTGCGGCAGATTGTGCTATCCTGCGGAAACCGCAAAAATTATCGAAGAAAAAAGAGAAAAAATCCGACTTGCCCGTATCGGGAAGCTGCCGGTGTCAGAATTTATCAGCGCAATAGAAGCTGCAAACATATTAGGTATTTCAAAACAGGCCTTTAATAAACATCGTCGTGTTAAAAGAGGATTTATATATTCATTTGAATCAAATGGTCGCCGCATCTATCACAAAAAGTCTGTGGAATTGTTTAAGGAGACAGAAGATGGAAGATTTCCCCTGAATGATCAACCAACTTTAATAGAAATAAAATATGTTTCTACACAAAAACAAATAACCGATGTTCCCTCCTGGGATCGAATCCATTCTGAAAATAGAGAAAAAATCAAATCCTTTTATAACTATACCGGGATGATTATTGAAACTTGGGAAACCGGAAAAACGCTTCCTCGGTTAAATTAAATAAAGGCAAAACATGAAAAAATCAGTATCTCCTAAAACAGACCCTGAAAAGAAAGAACAAGTCTCAGAAATTATTATTAAAACAGATACGACTCTCATTTGGGTAGATGCATTGGACCCTGCAAAAAGATCGGATGGGCTTGTGCTCATACGGCTGGTAGCCAACTTACCTGAAGGATTGATAGAACAGGCTAAAATTATAACAACTCAAGACCATTTAAAGAATTCTATCAATAACATCTGTCGTATATTAGATTATTATCCGGAGTCACCCAAAGCCGATGAGTTGATAAAATAATACATCAAATCAGATAGATAGATAGATAGATAGGATATTCTTGTTTTTTATTAAAGCATCTAAAGCCCTGTCATACTGGGAAAGGCGACTTTTTCCGCAATAAAATTGATGGTGATGTTTTTTGTCTCAGTTCCCCAGACACAGTTTTTCATGCCAAGGGCGGCATCGCATTTGTTCGGCTCGCCGATGAGTTCAATCACCTGGGAATACTCCATTCCCATTTTGACTTTGTCATAATTTTCCCGGTTCACTTTGCTGAATTCATAAAAACCCGTTTGCCTGTCCGGCGTTAAACTGATATGAGTCCTGCATGGGAATTGAAATTTTGAATAGGTGTTTCAAGGAGGGCAGATGAAAAGAAAAATAAAATGGATGTTCGGGATTGTTTTTCTTTGCGTGATGGGATTCGGGGTATATTTTCTGGATGGGGCCTTGCCCATTGGAAACGGGTATTCGGCCAAATATATCTGTTCCCAGGTGTTTCTCGCAGGCAGAAATCCGGATCAGGTGTTTGAAAAAGATGTCAAACCCACCCATGTTTTGTTTCAGCTTGTAAAGCCTGTGGTGGATGAAAAGAATAAAACGGTTACAGCTTCTGCATTCGGATTCTGGAAACCCATGACCGCTATGTATCGGGAAGGGTGCGGGTGCACGCTGATCGTGGATACGGACAGGGACAAGCTTAAAAGCCAGATGAACAATATGTCCTTGTATGAATTTAAAAGAAGTGATGAGATCTGGCCTTTGGGAGAGGGGGTTGAACTGGACCGGCTGCCGGAAAAGGTAAACCGGGAAAAGCTTAAAAATGCTGTCGATGAAGCTTTTAAAGAACCTGGCCCGGATACAAAGCGAAATACGCGGGCCATTGTGGTGGTCCTGGGGGACAGGATCATTGCCGAGCAGTATGCACCCGGGAATGATAAGGATACTCCCATGCACGGCTGGTCCATGTCCAAAAGCGTGACCAATTCCCTTGTGGGGATTCTGGTCAAGGAAAAGAGTCTCGATATCCATGCACCGGCAGAGGTTGCAGCCTGGAAAAACCAGGGAGATCCCCGGCATAAGATCACCCTTGACATGATGCTTCGCATGTCATCGGGCCTTAAATTTCAAGAAGTCTATGGCCCGTTCAAGGATGCCACCTATATGCTTTATACGGCCGGGTCCATGGCGGATTATGCGGCAGCAAAACCTCTGGTTGCCGACCCGGATACACTGTGGAATTATTCCAGCGGGACCGCCAATATCATTGCCCGGATCGTCACGGATCAGGCGGGCGGAAGCCTTGCTGCATATCAAAAATTTTCAAAGGAAAGCCTGTTCAACAAGATCGGGGCCTATTCCGCGGTGATTGAACCGGATGCCTCCGGCTCTTTTGTGGGGTCGAGCTATATGTTTGCAACGGCAAGGGACTGGGCCAGGTACGGCCTTTTTCTGAAAAACAAAGGAATGTGGAATAATGAAAAAATCCTGCCCGACGGATGGATGGAATATTCTGTCCGGTCCACACCCAAGGCACCCATGGGGGAATACGGGGCCCTATTCTGGCTCAATGCAGGTGAAAAAGATAATCCGGATCATCGCAAATTTCCGTCTCTGCCGTTGGATCTCTATTATTGCGGCGGGTTTAACGGCCAGATCGTGGCGGTGATTCCGTCAAGGGATATGGTGGTGGTGAGGCTCGGCGTCACCCATGACAAATCCTGGAGCCATGAGGCTTTTATCCGGCAGGTGCTGGATTCCATTGAGGCGGATTAACCCATGCTCCTGATTTTCCCACCCATTGCCAAACCCTGTGAGCCCCCGGCCGGGGTGGCCTTATTGTCTGCCGCCTTAAAGGAAAACGGATTTGCCTGCGAAGTGGTGGATGCCAATATCGAAGGGATGCTGCATCTGATCCGGTCGGATGTGAGGCTGAACGATCCCTGGTCCAGAAGAGCAATCAAAAAAAGGGAAGAGATCCTTTCTGAATTAAAGGGGTCAAGGATTTATCAGAATACAGACCAATATCATCAGCGGGTTTATGATCTGAACCATATGCTGGCCATCAGCGTGGATCAAAAAAGATTCAAGATTTCCCTGAGTGATTATTCCGATAGCGTGCTGTCATCGGTGAGCAGCAAAGACCTTTTAAAAAGTGCGGTCCAGTATAAGGAAAATCCTTTTTACGGTTATTTTGAGGCAGGTCTCAGGCAAAGGGTTGAAGATTCGAATTCCCAGTATGTCGGTCTTTCCATCTGCTATCTGAACCAGGCCCTGGTGGGGTTTGCCCTGGCAGGCTGGATCAAGGATAATTTCAGGGATAAAAAAATCATCATGGGCGGGGGGCTCATTTCTTCCTGGATGAGCCGTCCCGATTACACCCATCCCTTTGACGGCTTGATAGATGTCTGCATGAAAGGAGAAGGGGAGCAGCCCCTGCTGGAACTGCTGGGCCAAAGCAAGGGGAATAAAAAGCATTATGTGCCGGATTATGATTTTGTAAAAAAAGATGTGTATCTGGCGCCTGGAAAGGTTCTGCCCTTCCGGGCTTCCATCGGATGCTACTGGAGCAAATGCAGGTTCTGCCCTGAAAAGGCGGAAACCCGTGCTTACAGTTCCCAGCGGGCGTCCAAGGTGCTGGAGGATTTAAGAACCATTGAACGAAAATACAGCCCTGACTATGTTCATCTCATTGACAATGCCGTTACCCCAGCCTTTTTGAGGGCCATGTCCCATGAACGGTTCAGCTTTAAATGGTATGGATTTGTGAGGTTTGAAAAAGATTTCCTGGATCTAGAATTCTGCCGGAACCTGAAGCAATCCGGGTGTGATATGCTGAAACTCGGGCTTGAATCCGGGGACCAGGCAGTTCTCAATCAGATGAACAAGGGCACCGATCTTAGGATTGTGTCCAGAATACTGGAAAACCTTCATGGGGCAGGCATCCTGACCTTTGTGTATCTCTTATTCGGCACCAGCTTTGAGGACAAAGCGGCAGCCTTTAAAACCCTTGAGTTTATCAAGGCCCATGAAGCATATATCGACTATCTGAATCTGGCTGTTTTCAATCTTCCCAAATTCAGTGAAGATGCAGAGGGCCTTGAAACCTGGGAATTTTATCATGGGGATCTGTCCCTGTATTTGAATTTTGTACATCCTCATGGGTGGGACAGAAAACAGGTCAAGCAGTTTATTGATAAAATATTTAAAAAAGAGGTGTCCGCAGGTGTCCGGAAGAACCCGGCTTTTTTTTCATCAAACCATGCTATGTTTTTTTTTAATCCCGGTGTGCCCAAAAGAATGAAGGCGATGCTGGCAAAGGCTCTTTCCATTGCCGAGGAAGTCGGGCAATTGCTGACCTCTCAAAAGAAAACCCTTGCCATTGCGGAATCCTGCACTGGCGGGCTCATATCCAGCATGATTACGGATGTGGCCGGAAGTTCGGATTATTTTCTATTTTCCGGTGTTACCTATTCCAATGATGCCAAGATCAATATCCTGAATGTTCAGAAAAAGACCATCATGGACCATGGTGCGGTTCATGAAGAGACGGCCCGGGAAATGGCAGAAGGGGTCAGGCTTAAGGCAGGGGCTGATTTCGGGATATCCACCACAGGCATTGCCGGGCCCGGCGGCGGCACTGTAGAAAAGCCTGTGGGCATGGTCTGCATCGGTCTTGCAGGAGAGGGCTTTTCAATGGCAAGGACCTACAGATTTTCCTTTAACGACAGGGTAATGAATAAGAAAATGTTTGCCATGAAGGCCTTGGAGCTTTTAAGGTGTCATCTTTTGGGCGTGCTGGAAACATCTTAGATACCAGGCCGGGGTTTCAGCTTCAAATTGAGCCTGATCTTTGCCAGCCTTCATCTGGTGATCCCCGCCTTTCTGGATGATGAGCCGTTTGGGTTCCTTTGCCTGGTTAAAAAGTTCATGGGCATTGGACACGGGAACGGTTTTATCTGCATCTCCATGAAAAATGAGCACATTGGACAGATTTGAAGCTTTATCAAGGATATTAAAGAGCAGGTTTTCCTTAAAAAAACTCAAGGGCAGGGCAGGGCGCTTGTCATTGGCATTGGTCGGGATATTTTCAATGGAACTGCTCCTGACCGGGGATGCGCAGAGGACGGCACCGCAAAGGCGGATATCCATCAGGGATAATTTTTCCCAGGCATTGATGCAGGTGGCGCCCCCCATGCTGGAGCCGAAAAGGGCAATGTCCCGGCTTGTTCTGTTCAGGCTGAGGATATGCTGAACCGCTGCAATATAATCAATGGTTCTTTTTTCAAGGGAAGTGTCCTTTATAAAATCGCCCTGGCTCAGGCCGCAGCCCCGGTGGTCAAAGCGGAAAAAGGCTATTTGATTTTCGCCCAGAAGTCTGGCGATAATTTTCTGTTTTGACGATTCCTTTGATCCTTCAAGGCCATGGGAACCCACCACAAGGGGCGGTTTTTCCGTATCCGGCAGGTGAAGAACGCCTTTGAGGAGAAACCCCTGGGAAATGAAGTCTATGTTCCGGATGCTTTTTTCCATACCTTGTCTTTATGCCATTAAATCATTATAATATCAAGTTTTGAAAAACCGGAGCAATAACCATTTTAAGAAAGAATCCATAATGACGTCCATAAAAAAGAGTAAAACCTATGAACTTGAAATAACGGATCTTGCCTTTGGCGGCAAAGGGCTTACAAAACCAGACGGGTTCCCGGTTTTTATTGACCGCTGCATTCCCGGAGACCTGGTTTTTGTAAAAATCATCAAAAAGAAAAAGTCCTGGGCAGAAGGCAAACTTATCAAAATCCTGACACCCTCTTCATCCAGGCATCCGGGAAAATGCAGATACTGCAATTATTGCGGTGGATGCAAATGGCAGGAGCTTTCCTATGATCTTCAACTTGAGTATAAAAAAAGGCATGTCATGGAATCCTTAACTCATATCGGAAGGTTAAAGGATGTAAAGGTCCATGATGTCATACCTTCGGACAATATTTATGAATACAGAAACAAGATGGAATTTTCCTGTTCCCCCAAACGATGGCTCATGCCCGAGGAATTGGAAAATGAAGAAATTAAAAAAGATTTTGGAATCGGTCTGCATGTGCCTGGAACCTTTGACAAGGTGATTGACATTCATCAGTGTGAAATCATGCCAAGCCTCGGAAATCAGATTCTGGACGAGGTTCGGAATTTTATCAAAACATCGAATCTTCCGGCCTATGATCTGAAAACCCATGAAGGGTTCTGGCGGTTTTTGATGCTCCGGCATTCCGTGGCCTTTGATACCTGGATGGTGAATATTGTGACCCGGGATAAACGGCTGGATGTGGTCTCGGATCTCTCTAATCTTCTGACCCGAAAATTTCCCAGGATTGAATCCCTCATGAATAATATTACAGATTCCAAATCCGGAATTTCAACAGGTCAGGAAGAGATCTGCCTTTCCGGAAAAGATTATATCAAAGAAAAACTGGGAAGATTCAGTTTTAAAATCTCGGCCAATTCTTTTTTCCAGACCAATACCCGATCATGTGAAAAATTATATGCAAAGGTTTCCGAATATGCCGGGTTGAAAGGGGATGAAATCGTTCTGGATCTTTATTCCGGAACCGGAACCATTCCCATCTGGCTTTCAGACCAGGCTAAAATGATCTACGGCATAGAAATTGTCAAGAGCGCCGTGGTGGATGCCAAAAAGAACGCAGATCTGAACGGCATTGAAAACTGTGAGTTTCTTGAGGGGGATATCAAAGATGTCCTGCCTGGTTTAAAACTGGTTCCGGATGTTATGATTATTGATCCGCCAAGGGTGGGTATGCATAAGGATGTGGTCGGCCAGGTGCTTGCCCTGGGTCCGGAAAAAATTGTTTATGTGTCCTGCAACCCGGCAACTCTGGCACGGGATCTTGAAATGCTTTCCCTGAAATATGAGGTAAAGGAAATTCAGCCCGTGGATATGTTTCCCCATACCTATCATATTGAATCCGTGGCCCTGCTTTTGAAAAAAGAATAACCCGCCGACAGGTAGTGAATGCCTTTCCGTTATTTTTTTTCTTCATTTTCAAGGGGTTCCGAAAAAAGGCAGCTTAAGATGACCATGTCTTCATCATTTTCCGAATGAATTTGATAGGGTAGTTTCCGGAATAGTTTTTTCATGCCCTTGTTTTCAGGTGAGGTATAGGCCACAAGCCCCTTGATGTCGTTGTCCCTGGCTGCCTCGGCCAGTTTATGCTGAAGTACCTGAGCAATACCCATGCCCTGGTATTCCTTTGATACGGAATAGGCCACTTCAGCCATATTGATAATGGAGTTTCTGAAATACTCTCCAACCGCTATGATCTTTTCAAAACCCACTTCACCGGTGGTGGCCACAATGGTCAGATCATTGATATAATCAATTTCAAAGGTTGTGTTGATCTGATCATGGACAAAGCTTTTTTTTTCATGGAAGAACCTTGACACAATATCCCCCCGGTTCATGGTATAATAATGTTCCTGGATGCTCCTTTCATCAACGGGTTTGGCAGGCCGGAAGGTAATGGGGATTCCATTGATGGTGAGGGATTCTTCATATTTCAGGGGATAAACTCCTTTTATGGCCTGTTTGAATTTTCTGTCAATGTCGATGAGGTCAAATTCCCTGGCTTTGGAAAATAATTCATCCCGAAAATCCGGGTGGGCGATGCTGATCAGGGCCAGTGCCCTTTCCTGGAGGCTCTTTCCAAACAGGTTCACCACGCCGTATTCCGTGGCCACATATTGGACATCCCCCCTTGGCACAACAACGGCAATATCTGATAAAGAGGGAATAATACGGCTTTTCTGCCCATGATCGGAGGTGGCGGTCATCATAAGAATGGATTTCCCCCCCTTTGACATGGCAGCCCCTCTTGTAAAATCAAGAAGCCCGTTGATTCCGGTATAATTATTAAAGGGCAGGGCATCTGCAGCCACTTGGCCGGTGAGATCAATGGCCATGGCCGTATTCAGAGAAATCATGGAATTGTGCCTGGCAATGATGGCAGGGTTATTGATGTAGTCGGAGGGGTAAAATTCAATGGAAGGATTGTCATCTATGAAATCGTATAAGAGTTTTGAGCCCACAGCGCTTCCGGCCACAAGTTTCCCTTCGTTGAATCCTTTTTTCCTGTTCGTGATCACCCCAATGGAAACAAGCCGCATCAACCCGTCGGACAGGTATTGGGAATGGACCCCGATATCATTTTTATCCGATAAACACAGCATAATGGCTTGATTGGTTACACCCAGACTGGTCTGGAGGGTTGAACCGTCATCGATCAGTCTTGTAATGTGCTGGGCAATGATATTTGCCTCCTCAAGCTCAGGAAGAGGCAGGATGGTTAAAAGATCTTCCTCGTGTTCAACGATATGATCCACATCATTGACGTGAATAAAGCTTCGGCCAAGAACCCTCGGCATATTCGGATTGACCTGGCAGATCACAATATCCGCTGCTTCACAGGCGGCAAGGGTAATATCAACGGAGACGCCAAGGCTCATCCAGCCGAAATCATCGGGCGGCGAGGCCTGGACAAGGGCGGCATTGAGCGGCATCATCCTGGATTTGAAAAGATGGGGGATCTGTGAAAGATTAATGGGGGTGATAAATCTTTTATTCCGGTGGATTTTGGCTGATGAGGCAGATCCGAGGTAAAAGGACCGGATATTAAATTGCTGGGAATGTGAGCGGTTGGCGATGAGTGTCAATGGTCCGCTTTCAATGCTCAATAATCTTACGATTTCAAGGTCTGTAAATCTGCCGGCAGCGCTGGACAGTGCATTGACCAGATGCTGGGGTTCACCGCAGGAAGATCCGATAAATACCCGCTGCCCCGGCTTTATATGCCTGAGGGCCTCATCGGCACTGGTTCTTTTCTGAATATAACTATCTGCCCAATAGCTTGATTTTGGCATATTACGGGTACCTCCTTTTAATTCATGAATGAAGGGGTATATTAGCATAAAACGGGTTTAAGCGCATTAAAAGTTTTGAGTTTTGTCAAAAAATGATATAGGTTTATTTTTATGCCCTATTTTGATTTTACAAGTTTCGAAGTTTCTTTTAATCATCACATCCGGTATGTCCTGGGGAAAAAGATTGAAGATGCATCTCCCTACGATTTTATGAAGGCTGTTTCCACGGCTGTGGGCAGATATTTGATGGATATCAATTTTGAAACCTATGAGCGATATATAGATAAGGGATCAAAAAGGCTTTATTACCTTTCCATGGAGTTTTTGATCGGCAGGCTTCTGGGCAATAATCTCTTAAACCTGGGAATATATGATAAATGCGCAGCGTTTTTACAAAGCAAAGGGATTGATCTTGAAGTGCTTCTAGAAGAAGAGCGAAATCCTGCTTTGGGAAACGGAGGATTGGGAAGGCTTGCCGCCTGCTTTCTGGATTCCCTGGCAAGTCTTGATATGCCGGGGTTTGGATACGGTATCAATTATGATTATGGGCTGTTCAAGCAGGTGATTGTCAACGGGTATCAAAAAGAAAAACCGGATTACTGGCCCAACCGGTCATCACCCTGGCTGATTCAGAGATCCGGTGATAAATGCATGATCCCTATCTATGGGAAAATAGAAGCGACAAAGGATAGAGATGGCGGCTATAACCCCATGTGGACAGATTGGAAACTTCTTATCGGAAGGCCCCATGATATCCTGATAGCAGGATATGGCGGGCGGACGGTGAATCGTTTGCGGCTTTATTCTGCCTGGGCCTCGGAAGATTTTGATATTCAGATTTTTAATGAGGGGGATTATTTCAATGCGGTTGAGGAGAAGATAAAATCCGAAACCATCTCAAAAATTCTTTACCCATCAGATTCAAAAGAGGCAGGAAAAGAGCTTCGACTGGTCCAGGAATATTTCCTGGTAGCCTGTTCCGTAAGGGATATTATTCGGATATATCTGAAATATAACAAGGGAATTGAAAATCTGCCTGAAAAAGTTGCCATACAATTGAATGATACCCATCCGGCCCTGACGGTTGCCGAGTTGATGCGGGTCCTGGTTGATGAAAACGGAATAGATTGGGAAAAGGCATGGGATATCACTACCCGGACATTGGGTTATACCAATCATACTCTATTGCCGGAAGCACTGGAAACATGGCCTCTCTCCATTGTTGAAAAGGTGGTGCCAAGACATTTGCAGATTATTTATGAAATAAACAGGCGGTTTATTGACAGTGTAAAGGCAAAATACGGACAGAATTGCCAAGACTTGATTGAAAAGATGTCGATCATTTCGGAAGGAAATCCAAAACAGATTCGTATGGCCAATCTTGCCATTATCGGAAGCCATTCGGTCAATGGGGTGGCTAAAATTCATACTGAACTTGTTAAAACAAAGCTTGTTCCTGAATTTTATTCTTTTTTTCCTGAAAAATTTAATAATAAAACCAATGGCGTAACACCCAGACGGTGGATTGTTTCCTGTAATCCCGGTTTGACAAAATTAATCTGTGACGCCATTGGAGACAGATGGATATCTGATCTTGAACGGATAAAGGAAATTGAAGATTATGCGGATGACAAATCCTTTTTAGACCGGTTTGTTCAGGTAAAAAAAGAAAATAAACTAAAGCTTTCCAACATCATTCATAAATCAGTTTATGAATCAGTGGATCCGGATTCAATTTTTGATATTCAGGCAAAACGGATTCATGAGTATAAACGCCAGCTTTTAAATGTCATGAATATCATCCATACCTATTTCCTGATAAAAGACGATAAGGTGGATATAGGGCATCCAAGAACCTTTATCTTTTCGGGAAAAGCAGCTCCCGGGTACCATACGGCAAAACTGATCATTAAACTGATTCATTCCGTGGCAGGGGTAATCAATAAAGATCCAAGCGTGAACCAGTGGCTAAAGGTTGTTTTCCTGCCGGATTACAGGGTCTCCCTTGCAGAGAGAATCATCCCCGCAGCAGATGTGAGTGAACAAATTTCCACAGCCGGTATGGAGGCATCAGGTACCGGCAATATGAAATTTGCCATGAACGGTGCCGTGACCGTTGGAACTATGGATGGGGCAAATATTGAAATCTATGAAGAGGTCGGAAGGGCAAATATTTATATTTTCGGTCTCAAGGTGGATCAGATTGAACAGCTCAGGCCCAATTATAACCCCAGGGATTATCTTGCCAAAGATATGCGATTGAAAAGGGTAATTGACGCATTGGGGTCGAATATGTTTTGCAGAAAAGAACCGGGACTGTTTTTACCTCTTTATTATAAACTGGTGGATGAAGGGGATTTTTATCTTCACTGTGCTGATTTTTCATCCTATGTCAAGGCCCAGGAATTGATCGGCAGGGATTTTAAACAAACACATCAATGGGCGATAAAATCCCTTTTAAATACCGCAAGAACGGGACTGTTTTCAAGTGACAGAACCATTACGGAATATGCAAAAGAGATATGGAATATTAAATCAGAAATTTAATCATATTATTAGTTTTTTTTATCTATTGCTTGCGAATTTTCTTTCTTTCCTGTATCCATCTTAAAAAGTTAGTTAATGAATCATATTCAAAAAATAATGAGGACACCCATGGGTATATATGAACGCAAACAAAGAGAAAAAGACAAAAGAAAAATTGAAATAATCAATGCCGCAAGAAAAGTTTTTTCGAATAAAGGGTTTAACTCTTCAACCATGGAAGAAATCGCGACCGAGGCTGAATTGAGTCCCGGAACCCTTTACCTGTATTTTAAAAATAAGGAAGAACTGCATACATCTCTTTCCATTGAAATTTTGAAATATCTGGCAGATAAGATTCAAAAAGTGGTACTTGAAGCAATCTCAGTGGAAGAAAAAATCGATAGGTTTCGTGATGTTTTTATTGAAGTATACGACCATGACCCGAATATCCTGATCAATCTGTTTCATCTTCAATCCGGAGAAACCCTTCAGAATCTTTCCGATGAAGTGCTACAGCAGATAAAAATCTATTCAAGCCTGGCTCACGGCGCAATTATCAATGTAATAAAAGAAGGGATAGAACAAGGTATATTTATCGATGAACATCCCGTAGCCCTGGCAGATGTTCTATGGGCATCCTATGCCGGCGTTGTTCTCTGGGTGGACTCCAAAAGACTTTTGAACGATCAGAAAGATTTTGTGAAACCCACATTAAAAACCGCATTTACAGTTATCAGCAGAGGATTGAAAAAAAATAATCTGTCTGCATAATCAGGGAAACTTATTTTTCAAGTTCCGAAATCAATTGCTCAGCCTCCTTGGCCTCTTCAAATTTGTCACTCAATTCAAGTGCTTTTTTTAAGGAGGCCATGGCAAGCGTTTTATCTCCCTTTTTAGCGTAAGCCAGACCTAGGTGATAATTAACTATGGGGTTATTCGGGATCTTTTTTAAACTGTCAAGGAATTCATTGGCTGCATTTCCATATAATTCTTTTCGATAATATGCCATTCCCAGGGTGTCCATTACCCCCGGGTCTTCCGGAAGTTTTCCCTTTGCAATTTTTGCAAGCCTCAAGGCCTCATCAATATTATTTGTCCGCTTTAAAAGATGATATGCAAGATTATTGGCCGCAGGTGCAAATTCAGGATTTATGTCAAGGGCTTTTCGATACTGATCCGCTGCTTTTTCATAATCTTTATCACTGTCATAAATGGTACCGATCATCATATGGGGAACCGGCAGTTTGGGATTTTTTTCCGAAATTAATTTATATTGTTCAATGGCTTTCTCTTTATTGTTTTCCGTCAGGAAGAGCTTTGCCAGGGTTTCATAGGGCGGCAAATATTCAGGATTTGTTTCAACGGCCTTGTTTAAGGCTTCTCTGGCTTTTTCAATGTCTTTTTTTGCAAGGTATATTCCGGATTGAATATTATAAACAATGGCAATAAGCGGTTTTTGATCGCTATAGATGGCTATCTGGTTTTCACATAATCTGAGGGCAGTTTCGTAATCCTTTTTAATCACATGATTTTTTACGATTTGCAAAAAAACATCTATGAGTTTATTGTTTTTTCCGTAGGCCGTATTAAGGAGGCCCATTGAAGCGTCATGATCTTTCAGGGCAGATTTAAGCAAACCCAATTGATAATAAGCCATGGGGTTTTCAGGGGCTATTTCAATAAGCTTTTGATAGTCTTTTTCAGCATCTGCTATTTTTCTAAGGCCAACGGCTGCATTGGCCCTGATGATCCTGCTTTGATAATCACCAGGGTTTAATTCCAATGCTGCAGAAGCCTCTTTTTGTGCCAGATCAAAGGATCGTTCATGAAGATATATATCGGAAAGCAACATTCTGGCTTTAAAATAGCCGGGATTCAGCTCGACAGCCTTACCGACAGATGTCTTGGCCTGGTCATAATTGCCCGTCCCAATAAAGCAAAGCCCTTTAAAATAATGGGTCCGGGGGGCTTTGGGTTCTTCTTTTTCAAGTTCATCAAGTAGCTGTAACGCCTCGGTGAATTTATTTTCAGATACCAGAATTTCACTTTTCAGCATCCGCGACGGGTAATATTGTGGTCGTTCTGAAAGGATATTGGATATGATTTTATTGGCAGCGTCTATATCCTTATGTGAATAATGAAATCTTGCAATGGTATCTTTAACCGCGACATTGTCCGGTTCTAAAGATGAAGCCTTGGTGTACATTTCCAGGGCTTTTTCCGGGTTATTCAATTTGTCATAATAGTCGGCAGCAATCAGATGGGGTTTTAATGAAGAAGGGGACGCTTTTATTGAATTAAGATAAGCGGTTTCAGCCAGATCGTTTTTTTTCTGATTAAAATAGAAATTACCTAGCAGAATATGAGCTTCAAAATTTTCAGGACTGTTTTTAATGGCTTGTTGAAGTTGATCCTCGACCTTTTCAATTTTCCTTTGTTGTATATAAAACCCGATGAGGGGCATTCTGACATGCAGATTCTTATCATCAAGGCTAATTGATTTTAAAAGCAGGGCTTCGGCTTCGTCCGGTCGTTTACCAATGGCATGAATTTTTGCCATGTTTTGTATCGCAGGGATATTGTTTGAATCAATAACAAGGATGGTTTCATACACAGCAAAGGCCTTGTCAAAAAACTCTTTTTGCATGAAGATCTGGGCTTTAACATGCAGAGCCTCAATATTTTCAGGTTCTTTTTCAAGAACAAAAACGATTTTCTCCATGGCAGGTTCCGTGTTTTTATTCAACAGCAAAAATTCAGCTAATTTCAGGTTGGCTTCCACATTTTTTTCATCCAACTGGATAATTTTATTATACACGGCAAAGGCATCTTTAATATTTCCCAGTTTGAGCATATTTTTAGCCAGAAGATGATAGGCCTCCACATATCCGGGATCTATCTGTAAGGCATTTTTAAGCTCAATCTCTGCTTTTTTATATTCTTTATTTTCATAGTATGCAGAGCCTTTTTTATAGAAGGATTCTTTTTTTTCAATATCTGACTGACAGGCAGTAAAAGAAACGGCTATAAAGATGATGCAAATAATTTTTAAAAGAAATCTCATTCATTCCCCCGTTTGAAAATTCGAATACTTGTATATCCATTTATCATGTGCTAAACATTTGTCAAACAAAAAGATTAGCCGGTTATAGGTATTGATTTGAAATTTAAAGTTATCTGTTTAATATTTATTTTTAATATGGTCACTATGAATCATGCCCCTGCATTTTTTTTACAGAATAACCGGTCGGATAATTTGCGAATTGAAGATACACCAATTGATCGATCAACTCAAGACAATAATATCCTGTATCTTTATGATAATTTTTTTTCCGGTTCTTCAGAAAACTATCTTTCGAAAAAAAAAGGGTCTTTCATTTTTGCTGATCAGATTAAGATCAATATCCCTATGAATATTCTGATACAGGATTCAATCTATCCTGAAAATTCAATTGACAGAATGATGCTGGCAAATCTCAGGGCAAAAAAACTATTTGACGAATATTCAGAGTTACAGAAAAGAGCCAGATCGGTTCTTCAGGATAATGGGGTTTCAGGCGAAAAGAATGATGGAAAAAAGAACTCAAGCCATATGGCTGAAAATCTAAATATTGATGAAAAAAATGAAGCCATCCGGAAAACAATGGCACATGTAAACTTTCTGGGACATCTTTCAAAGGATACTGACCCGGAACAAAATCCAATGATTCTGGAACATCTGTCTACCACTGACAGTGAAATAAATACCTCGGAAAAAAACATATCCTATACTCGTTCGTCAGAGGGTATTGGGGATAAGGGGGGGGGCCACAGGCCAACAGACCCTTTTAAGGAAAGAAAGCCGGGAGCTGCCTTGGATTTTAAATGTATTATTAAAACTCTTAAATTATATCGTCAACAACAGGCTGGAAATTATGCTTTACATGATTTTCATGACCCTGATTGTTTTTTTGATTTCACTTAAGATCAAAAAATGAAAAATTTATTGATTATATTCGCGCTCAGCCTTGTTTTCTGGGGATGTACAAACCGGTTGAATGAAGATCTTTTATCCATTGAGGAAAATGGGGATCTTGCATTTGCAAGAAGAGAATATCAAGCAGCAGTTAATCTCTGGTCAAGCGCATATGCCAAAAACGAGCAAAACATTTCCCTTGCAAGCAAAATTGGTGATGCGTATTTCAAGCTGGGTAAACTTGACAGAGCAGAATCCTTTCTTAAAAAAGCAGAGCAAAATGATCCGGAAAATATCAGGACGAAGATCAACCTTGCCCAGATTTATATTCTGTTATGGAAACTTCCGGAAGCAGAAAAAATCTGTGAATTTTTGAGTGAAAAAAAAATTAATGATCCTGGACTGGATTTAATCAGAGCAGATATCAGCCTTATGGCAAACCAACCGGACAGGGCTGAAAATTATTATAGAAAAGCTGTTATCAGCTCCAAGAATTCTTTTAGAGTTTTAATGAAACTTGCTATTTTCTTGAAATCTTCCGGCAGAAATGTGGAAGCAGATGAGATATTTCAGATCATACAGAAAAACAAGAAATTACCTACTCAAATAAATCTTCTTCTTGCAGATTATTTTCTTTTGGATAATCACTATAAAAAGGCGGAAGAGGCTATTTTAGAGGCTATCAAAACGGAACCGGAAGATATCAGCCTGAAATATTATTTAGTGAAATTATATCTTGCCGAAGAAAATAATCAGAAAGCTGAAGAACTGCTTGAAAGCATTTCCAATAACCGGGACGATCTATATCATAGATTAATGATCGCAGATGTGTATATCCTGAATAACAAATTCGATGAGGCTGAAAAGATTATATCCGATCTGAAAAAAGTGATTTCAGAACCCTTGGCGGATTTTGAGCTTCTGCAGGGTAAATTCTGGCTCTACAAGGGAAAGGCTGTTTATGCAACAGTATATTTTAAATCAGCACTTGATTTAAAGCCTGGGTTGTTCAATGCCCGGTATCTTTTAGGAATGACGCATTTAATCAACGGAAAGGCCAAACTTTCAGAAAACAGCCTTACAGGGGCGCTCCAGATTTTCCCAAATCACTATAAGGCACTGCTGCTGATTTCGGAACTATTGTACAAGAAAGAGGAGTACGATCTGTCCCTGAGCTATCTGGAGCGACTGACAGAGATATACCCTGAAGATTTTACAGGCCATATCATCAAAGGCTTGAACCTGATCGGACAAAAAAAATATGATCTCGCAAAAGATGAATTTATTAAATCCCAGTATCTTAGTAAAAGCAAAATTCATATCTCTTATTATTATTTAGGGCTGACCGAAGAATTATCCGGGAATTATATCAGTGCAATAAATTATTATCAGAAGGTTCTTGAGATAAACCCTGAATTGCCGGATGTAAGTCACAGGTATTGTATGATGCTCTTGAGAACAAAGCAGAACAGAGTCGCGAATGATTTTATACGGCAAAGACTTTCTGACGGGAAAGACTCACCTGAGAAATATTTCCTGGCCGGCAAGGTTTCGTTATCAACGGGCAGGAAATCAGAGGGAGAATCCTTTTTAAAAAAAGCGGCAGAGTTTCAAAACGCACAGGGCCAAATCTATATAGAACTTGCAGATCATTATAAAAATGAAGGGGAGTTTGAAAAAGCAGTCGAAATTCTGAAGGAATGTATCAAAAAAAAACCCGACTATCCGGATGCCTGGATCAAATTGTCTACACTTTATGTTGATCGGTTGGAAATGCCGATGGCTCTTGAAACAATGCAGGCCGGGTATCAAAAATTTCAAAACCTTCCTGTTTTTCAAAGCAATCTTGCCTGGCTATTACTCGAAAATCATCAGGATACAGATAAGGCGCTTGAGATTGCTCAAGATGCCTATGAAAAGAATCCCGGCAGTGTCGCCTTTGCAGACACTTTAGGATGGGCATACTATTACAAGGGCATATACTCCCAGGCCGTCTGGCTTTTATCCGATGCTGAAAAAAAGGACCCGGGCAACGGCTTTATAAAATATCATCTTGGAATGACTTATTATCAACAGGGTGAGATTGAAAAAGCGGTGAAGTATTTAAAATCGGCCTCACAATCTGAAGAATCAAAGTTTTTTTCTCAAGAATTAAATGATGCACTTAGTAACCTCTCAAATGAAAAGCCCATTGAATCAGAAAAAAACAAGCTTAAATTTCTCGACGAATCCATTCTCGTACCTCCTGAAATTGAAAAAACGGATGACAATCTGATATTGCCTCAATGGAAACAATAAAAGCCTCAATAAAATTCTCTTGAGAATTTTCAGATTAGCAGGTAAGTTTCAGATGATCAAAATTCAGGGTTTTTTCCATTGCTTTTTATTGATTCGTTGGAGATGATATTATGAAAAAAATCAAAAAGGAAACAGTATTAAAAACAGGGATCTGGATCAAAGAACAGCAGGGGCAATTAACAATCGGTTCTCTGGATAAAAATAACCCTGAAGTCGTGATTGTTCCGGATCAATTGAGTTCAAAGATATTTGAATTTGAAAAGGATATGATGGAAGCCCTTTATGGAGGGGAAAGAATCTTATTTAATCCTTCATCCTTAAATATTGAAAAATTGTTATCCAATCTTAAAAACCAATTTAAAAGTTATGAGCTTCGGACTTCATTTTCCGGGGCAGTGGAAAACATTTTCAAAGGCAATTACAACGAGATTTACAGTTTGATCGAAAAATTCATTCAAAGTTCTCTCACTAGGGTTTCCGAATTGGAAAAACCACCGTTGATCTATATTAATGCCTCTGTTCTGCAGGACCATTTGTGTATTATTTACAGAGATTCCTTGTCAGTATCCGATCCTGAAAAATTGACAAATGAATTTAATTTTATCAAATCCACCCTGAACGGAGAAATCAGCCATAAGGCCACTTCAGGTAATAATTCCTATTATGATATCATCATACCGTCAAAGCAATGAGGTGTTTATAAAGCTTTGGAACCCTTGATTCATTATATTGAACAAGATATGGTTTGCTTTCAGTGTTAACATCAGGACTGATCATTTGGAATCATCATGAAATTTTTTCCGATTAAAGTGGCCATTATTTGTCTCCTTGCAACGCCAATTCTATATACCGTCACATTGATTTCCGGCGAAAAATATTTAAGTGGACGATATTCATCTCAAATTCAGAATATCCTGATAGATGATTCAAAACCTTTGCTGGATGGATCTGTTCCATTGGAAGAACAGATTGCAGATAATATTCACAGATTTTTGAAAAAAGATAGAATCTTAGGATTTACAGGGCTTGATCTCAATATTCTGGTAACCGCATCCCAAGGAAGGATTCTTTATCCGGTCTATTCTGATATGAACCCTCCTGCAAAGGAAATGATTGATGAGTCTGAAGTTCAGATGATTGCTAAAAGAAATTTTGAGCTTTTAAACAATGGCCTGGATATTCAAATCCAGGCAAAGCTGGACCATGGATCGTTTATTGGGAATCTGATTTTATTTGTATATTTCGGCATTTCATTCACAATCTTTTTCATTTTCTATCGTATCGGCAGTTCCAAAGCAGCCGTGGATCGAAATAAAAACATCCAATTGATAACAGACCTTAAAAAAGAAGACGAAATTCACAAACAGATTCTGGATGAGTTGAAAAAAGAGCGTCAAGGCTTATTTGAAAATATTAAAGCACTGAATGCCAGGTATCAGGAAGACAGGATGAAAGCAAGCATCAATGAAGAAGAGATGTTTCAGGAAATTATTTCGTTAGAGGAAAAATTCAATGCTTTTATTGATTTTAAACAGACCAAAGAAAAGGAAATAGAAGAATTAAAATCCAAAATTCAAACCGATGAGAAACGAAAAACTCCCAAAATAAGACGAAATGAATTTGATTTCATTTTGAAACGCTTTTCAGCGCTTTATAAAGCCATTGAGATGAACAGAAAAGCGTTGACCGGTTTTCTGAACCTTGATGAAGACCATCAGATAAAGGTGGAAGAAATCATCCATATGCTGGACCGTGAGCCGGATAAGGTCATTATCAAGAGAAAGGTCTTTTCAGGTAAAAAAAATAGAACCCCTTGCTTTGAAGTATTATTCGCTTATAATGGCCGATTGTATTTTAAAAAAAATGAAAGCAATATTATTGAAATTCTGGTTATCGGAACCAAGAATACACAAACAAAAGATATGGAATTTATTCATAATCTATAAAAAAAACTATTATGTATACAACTTTTTATCATTTAAATCGAAAACCCTTTCAAATCAGCTCTGATCCGGCTTTCATGTGGCTGGGAGAAAAACACAAGGAAGCCCTGGCCACCTTGAAATATGGAATTCTGGACAATAAAGGGTTTCTGCTTTTGACAGGGGATGTCGGAACAGGTAAAACAACATTGATTAATGCTCTTCTCCAAAGTCTGAGCGATGATATCATATCAACGACGGTCCCTGATCCAGGGCTGGAGAAATTGGATTTTTTCAATTATATTGCGGCGGGTTTCGGTATTGAAAAGGAGTTTTTAACAAAAGGCACTTTTCTAGCATATTTTAGAAGCTTTTTAATTCACGCCAATGAGAATAAGAAAAAAGTGCTCCTCATCATTGATGAATCCCAACTGTTAACCCAAGAAATGCTTGAAGAAATCCGCCTTTTATCAAATATTGAAAAAACAGATGCCAAGCTGATTAATATTTTTTTCGTCGGTCAAAATGAATTCAATGAAATTTTAAACCGGAGTCAGAACCGGGCAGTAAGACAGAGATTAACTTTAAATTACAATATTGATCCCTTAACCCCGGATGAAACAGGAGAATATATCAGGCATCGCCTGAATATTGCAGGTGCAACATATCCAATTTTTCATGACGAGGCCATCCAAGAGGTTTTTTTATATTCCGGAGGGTTTCCACGAAGAATTAATGTGATTTGTGATCATTGCCTTTTATCCGGATATGTTAAGGAAAAGAAAACAATTGACAGTTCCATTGTCAAAGAATGCGCAAATGAGCTTAAAATTCCGGCATCTGTTAAAAACAGGGATATCAATGGTTTTGCAGGGAGTGACGCCGAGGTGCATTCGTTTAACCCGGCCAAGAACCAGCCGCCATCAGAATCCTCTGAAATGACAAATAGAAAAAGAAATAAACAGTTTGTTCTCAGTTTTTTGATATGTTTGATCATCGGTTTTTCTGTGTTTTTTTATGCTTTTCCGGGTCGTTTTAATGACTATGTAATTTTTATAGGCAAAAATATACAGGAATTCGAACATCAACTGTTTAAAACCTTACCGGAAACTATTTCTCCGGCAAATGAGGACGAAGAAAAAAGAGTCGGGGATTCAGTCGAGAAATTTCATCCCATAGAGGAAGGAATTTCTAAATCAGAACTCCCTCAAACCGACATACTGACAAAGACTGAGAGCAGTATTAAGGATGAAAACAAAAAAAAAACGGTAAATATTGACCCCGTTGATGTTCAGGGGAAGGATTCGGTTTCAGGCGATACCCCGACGAATAAAGAAAAGCCTTCCGGCACTACTCAGATAGAGACTAAAAAAGAAATTCTGCCCATGCCGACGGAAAAGGTTGTGGTCAGATTCAAATATGATAACAATGATTTTACCGAAGAGGGCCTGAGTAAGCTAATTGATTTTACGGATATCTTGGCCATGCATCCGGATGTGAAAATTATCATTACAGGGTATACGGATGCCGAGGGATATGAGAATTATAATCAAAAACTTTCCGAGTTCAGGGCCAATATTGTCAGAAGCTTTTTTTACGGCAGGGGAATAAAGCCGGATCAGATAGAGGTGATTGGGTCAGGAAGTAAAAAACCTATTGAAAGCAATGACACGGCATGGGGTCGCATGATGAACCGTCGGGTTGAAATAGAGGTAAAAAAGAAATGATAATTACTACGGAAACCTTCTTTTATTCTATGGTGGGCCGTCGCAGGATCGAACTGCGGACCTACTGATTAAGAGTCAGTTGCTCTACCAATTGAGCTAACGGCCCATAAAAATAATCTGGCCAAATTAGCAATCAATCCTGGAAAAGTCAAGAATTTTTTGAATATTGTAGCATGCAAAAAGCAATTGACCCTTTAATTGCATGTTTGATATATTCAACCGCTCATGAATGATATAATAACAATATTTTTATTGTGAAGGAAATAATGATGCAGACATCAAAATCGGAAAATCTTTTTCTGGAAGCTCAGAAATTGATTCCAGGGGGTGTGAATTCGCCTGTGAGAGCCTGCGGCTCCGTCGGAGGACATCCTTTATTTATTAGAAATGGGGACAAAAGTAAGATTTATGATGTTGATGGGAATCAATATATCGATTATGTATTGTCCTGGGGGCCTTTAATCCTTGGCCACAGGCCTTCATGTGTGATTGATGCCTTGAAAAAAGTCCTTGAAACAGGCACCAGTTTCGGCGCACCCACAGAGCTTGAAACTCAGCTTGCCCGCCTGGTGATTGATATGGTGCCCTCAGTGGAAAAAATCAGAATGGTGAATTCCGGTACGGAAGCCACCATGAGTGCAGTCCGTCTGGCCAGGGGATATACCGGCAGGGATATGATAATCAAATTTGACGGATGTTACCATGGTCATGCCGATACGCTTCTCGTTGCTGCGGGATCAGGAGTGGCAACCCTTGGTATTCCGGGGAGTCCGGGAGTCCCTGATTCCGTCATTTCTAATACATTATCTCTTAAATTCAATGATATTGAAGAATTCATCAGGGTGATGAAAAAAATCGGGGACAAGGTCGCCTGTGTTATCCTTGAGCCCATAGTCGGCAATATGGGGTTTGTGCCTCCTGTAGATGGTTTTCTTCAGACATTGAGGGATGTTACATCCAGATACGAGACAGTTTTAATTTTTGATGAGGTCATGACAGGGTTCAGAGTTGCAAAAGGATGTGCCCAGGGATTATTTGGAATTACGCCGGATCTGACCTGTTTCGGCAAAGTGATTGGCGGCGGATTACCGGTGGGTGCTTATGGCGGCAGAAAAGAGATCATGGATCATATTGCCCCGGTTGGAAAAGTCTACCAGGCAGGTACGCTTTCCGGGAATCCGTTGGCAATGGCAGCAGGCATTGCAACACTGACGGAACTTCAGAAAAAAGGGGTATATGAAAGCCTTGAAACAAAAACAGAAAAACTCATGAAGGGATTTCAGTCGGCGGCAGATAATGCAGGAATCGGTATGAAGACAGGTCATGCAGGTTCGATGGCGGGTTTCTTTTTTTCCGATGAAGAGATCCATAATTTTGATGATGCAAAAAAATGTAATCTGGACCGGTTTGCCAGATTTTACCGGTTGATGTTGGAAAAAGGCATATATCTTGCCCCATCACAATTTGAAGCCTGCTTTGTTTCACTGGCCCATTCCGGTGATGATATTGATCAGACCATACTTGCGGCAAGAGAATCCATGGCGGGGATATAACCCATAATGATACAAAAAATACATCTGATTGCTGCCTGTGGCACAGGGATGGGGACGCTTGCCTGCGGCCTTAAGGAGATGGGATATACCGTAACAGGGTCTGATCAGAATGTTTATCCGCCCATGAGTGATTTTTTAAAAGAAAAGGGGATTGAGCTTTTTCAGGGTTATGACCCATCTCATCTGGACCATTCACCGGACCTGGTTATTATCGGTAATGCAGTAACGCGTCAGAATATTGAAGCCCAGGCTGTATTAACATCCGGCATACCCTATGTTTCAATGCCCCAGGCGGTTAATCAATTTATTGCAAAGGATAAAAAGATTATCCTTGTTACCGGCACCCATGGAAAGACAACCACTGCTTCCATCATGGCGCATATTCTGTATTCGGCAGGAATGGACCCCTCTTTTCTGATCGGCGGTATTTTAAGGGATTTCAATTCTAGTTTCAGAATTGGGCAAGGTGATTATATGGTGATTGAGGGAGATGAGTATGATACGGCTTTTTTTGATAAGGGGCCGAAATTCATGCATTATGATCCTGAGATAACCATCATGACCGGTGTTGAATTTGATCATGCCGATATTTTCACTGATATTGATCATGTTAAACGAGCGTTTTCAGAGCTGATCCGGAAAAATAAAAAGACCAGTCATATCATTGCCTTTGACGACAGTTTGCATTTAAGACAGATTCTCACTGGGTTTGAAGGCTCCATGGAGACCTATGGGGAAAATGCCCAGTGGGCATTTTCAAATCATGAGCAGCATGAATCAAGAACATATTTTGATGTTCATGGTCCCATTCAATCCATTTCTATCGAAACCGGCCTGGCAGGTCGGCACAACCTTTTTAATGCCATGGCATGTATAGCGGCAGCCAAAAGAATCGGAATCAGCGATAATATAATAAAAGCTGCTTTAAATAGTTTCTCCGGTATAAAAAGAAGACAGGAGATTCGCGGCGTTAAAAACGGCATCACCATAATGGATGATTTTGCCCATCATCCCACAGCGGTCAGAGAGACGATCCAGGCATTAAAACCCTTTTATAGGGACGGCAGAATCATTGCTGTTTTCGAACCCAGAACCAATTCAAGTATGAGAAAAGTTTTCCAGGATTCATATCCTGATTCTTTTATGGGTGCAGATATGGTATGTATTTGTGAGCCCTCTGTAAAAAAAAACATACCGGATCAGGAAAGATTATCCATCCGGCAACTTATCATTGATATAGAAAAAAAAGGAATTCAAGCTTTATATTTTGAAAATACAGACAGGCTCTTAAGCTTTCTGATTTCAGAATTAACCGATAAAGACCTTGCTCTGATCATGTCCAATGGAGGGTTTGATAATATCCATGAAAAACTGCTTGATAAAATTTAAATGAAAAAAACAATAACCGTTAGAATTGTTTTAATCGGCAGTCTTCATATGGTTCTATATTTATATATTGTTCCTTTTATCGTTTATCCAAAATTCGGAAAAAATGGGATAACGGCTGTAGTGGCTTTGGCCATTTTGGTTTCGGCAATGGTTATTGGAACAATATTTTTTGAAAGAAAAAACAAAGGAGATAAAAATGGGAAATATCGAAAAAATTGAATGGGAAAAAAAATACAGTGTTGATATCGAAGAAATTGATCTTCATCAGAAAAAAATGTTTGAATTGTTCAATCAATTGATTGATATGAAGAAATCAAAAACAGATATTAAAGACTGTGTTAATGTGATTGGCGAGATCAATGAATATAGCAAACTGTATTTCAGCACTGAAGAAAAATTCCTAAAGAAAAAAGGGTACCCGGATTTCAATACCCATGCCAAAGCGCATCGCCAGTTTGCTAAAATCTCCATCAGTTTGCGCCGTGAAATTTCAGAGAATGAGGAATCTTTAACGTATGATGTAATCGAGGAAATGCGAAATTGGATAATAAATCACATCCTTACGCTTGATACCCTTTATATCCCATTTTTACGAATCAATCAATATATTGAAGATTCCAAGAAGAAACATTAAAGTCTCCTATCTTGTTTGACGATGCAAATGAACAGGTAAAAATTTATTAAATATATATAATGTTAAGAGAAATTATGACATTTGATTACAGAATAATACCTGTTCGAACCGAGATAATTGATTCTTTGCACGAAATAAATGGATTTTCAGAAAGAAGAAAGACCGTCAGCAGAAGATTTAAAAGGGACAGGAGAAAACAGGATAAAGATAGAAGAAGCTCCATAAGGGACGGCATCATTGTGAGTCTCTCATTCAAAGCCAATCAGCGTAAGGGTAGGGACAGGCGAAAACCTCAGGATGCAAGGTTACTGAAAGCTTGAATAATTTCGAATCAATGTCGTATTTTTTCATCTTATATGAATGATATAGCATTTGAACTTGAGGTTTTATTTGAACATGTTGTTTTTTCAGAGCTGGATTATTTTTTTGCTAAATCCATGGCCCTTGCCTTTAATGAAAAAGATCCCATCGTTATCGTCTCCTGTGCCCTTGTTTCCAGATCATTGTCTGAGGGACATGTCTGTCTTGATATACCAACTGTGGCAGGAACACAAACACTGCTATCTGAAAACAGTCAAATTATTTTACAATACCCGAATTTAGACACCTGGATAATTTCATTGAAGAACTCATCAATGATTTCCAATGGTATCCACACTCCTATGGTGCTGGATTCAGGACTGAGATTGTATATTGCAAGATATTTTGATTTTCAAAATCGCCTGATAGACAATATTACCCAACGGGTTTGGTTTGCATCTCCTCCCATGGACGAAACTCTGATTGATGAAATTCTGGAGGAGTTTTTCCCAAATGCTGATGAACACCCCATGCAGCAGAAAAGAGCAGTTAAAAATGCTGTATTAAAAAGGTTCACAATTATCTCAGGGGGCCCTGGAACCGGAAAAACATTTGTCATCCGCATGATCAGAAAAATATTATCCTCATATGCCAAAAAAGCCGGACAGGCTGAACAAAAAATCATTTGTGTGGCACCCACTGGAAAAGCTGCATCCAAATTGGAAGACGGGGGTACAATTCATTCAACCCTGAAACCTTTGATCAACAGACATGGATTTTATCATAATAAAAAAAATCCTCTGAATAAAGATACCGTAATTATTGATGAAGCATCCATGATAGATCTGCCTTTGTTTGTCAGATTACTGGAAGCCGTCCCAATGGAAGCCAGAGTCATTATGACGGGAGATAAACATCAGTTGACATCCATACAGGCAGGGGCTGTATTCAGTGATCTGTGTGGTGTGAATGCATTGTCATCAAACACGTTTTCATTATACTACAATTTCAGATCCAAGGGGAAAACCGGAATTGAAAAATTGTCAAAAGCCATCAATGAAAGAGATATTCAAGGGTTTGAGTCCCTTCTGCTTTCCCGTGATTATCCGGATCTTATTTTTGAAGACTATGATAATCGAGAATCCGTCATGGGTGTTCTTAAAAAACATATAGCAGAAGGATACAGGCCTTTCAGAGATGCGCAAAATGCATCAGATGCCCTGACCAAGCTTGATGCGTTCAGGGTATTATGTGCGCATAATAAAGGAGAATATGGAACATTACAAGTTAATCATATTTGTGAAAATATTTTGCGGTCATCCAATAATTCTGGTATAGAGGAAAAACTTTTTATAAAGGCTGTCATGGTCAATACCAATGACTATAAAAGAGGATTATTCAACGGTGATACTGGCGTTGCAATCGAAAAAGAGGGAGAAATCACGGTATTTTTCAAAGACTTGGATAATAAAATAAAACAATATCGATATTCAGATCTGCCTTCCCACGACGCGGCATTTGCAATAACCATCCACAAAAGTCAAGGGTCGGAGTTTGATTCTGTTCTGATGGTCATTCCGGACAGATTCTCTCCTGTTGTGACAAGACAGTTGTTATATACAGGCATGACACGGGCAAGAAAAAAAGTGATCCTCATCGGTAATCTTGACATCATGAAAGCCGCGATCCGCATGAATGTTAAACGCTATTCAGGAATTGAACCATACCTGGATAAAAAAATAAGAAAGCAAATATCTTGAAGAAAAATAAAACAATACCCGAACAAATCTGGCAATTTTTCTGTTCTGCCCGACTCGCAGTTTATACGCTTGTCATCCTTGCACTTACATCGATTATCGGAACCGTTGTCCTTCAGAATGGGGCAGAAGAGGAATATATCGAATTTTATGGGCATGGGTGGTATAACCTGATTAAAGCATTCGATGTTGATGACATGTATCATGCCTGGTGGTTTTTAGGCCTGATTGTTATCTTATGTGTTAATATAATTGTATGTTCAATTGAAAGGCTTTCAACCACCTGGAAAATAATATTTCCCAAAAAAATAATATTTAACCCGGACAGGTTTAGAAAACTGAAAAACCTTGAGATTTTTCCAGTTAAAAAGACATTGCTTTCCTTATCCCTTGAGGTTGAAAAATTATTATCAAAAAACGTTGGTCCTGTATTAAAGGAAGAAACAGGAAAAAGTGTTATCCTTTATGCGGAAAAGGGAAGATGGACCCGCATGGGGGTATATGTGGTTCACACAAGCCTGATTTTGCTTTTATCGGGCGCCCTGATAGGATCTCTGTTCGGGTTCAAGGCAAATTTAAATCTGGATGAAGGCAAAACCTTAGATACGGCAATACTTGTTGAAAACAAAAAACCTGTAAAACTTGGTTTTTCAATCCGGTGTAATGATTTTAATGTAAAATTTTATGATACCGGTGCACCGGAAGAATTCAAATCAAATCTTACCATTATAGAAGACGGCAAAGAAATCCTGACAGAGGATATTCTCGTCAACCATCCCCTGACATACAAAGGCATTAATATTTTTCAGTCCTCCTATGGTTCGGCTCCGCCGGATAGTGTCAGTCTTGAAATTTTCGGGCAGCAGGATAAAACGGCCTTGATAAGGACTGTTAAAATCGGAGAGGAATTTCAACTGCCTGACGAAGAGACAATATTTAAGCTTGAAGGATTTCTGCCTCATTTTGATTTCAACGGGCACGATCTTGGTCAAGCGTTTATCGGCAGGATTGTTGAAAAGGACGGCAAGAGCTTCCAGATCGGATTGCCCTTGAAATTCCCGACCTTTGATAAAATGCGGAAAGGCTCTTTTGCTTTTGTGATCAAGGAAGCTGAACAGAAACATTATACAGGCCTTCATATTACAAAAGATCCGGGGATCTGGTATGTGTATGCCGGATTTATTCTGATGATCATCGGATGCTGGGTTACTTTTTTCATGGCCCATGAGTCTTATTTTATTGAAATTGAAACCACCGGGGAGCTGTCTTCAAATCTTTATGTCTCAGGAACTTCAAACCGAAACAGCCATGGGTTAAAAATTAAAATTCGAAAAATGTGTCATATACTCAAAGGATAAATATTTTTTATGAACAGCTCATTTCTATTATCTTCGACAACATTTATATATGCCCTGGCCACAGTTTTCTATATCGGGTCCTTTGCTTTTAAAAAACAGACGCTTTCAAAAGCCGGGTTTATTGTGCTTGTGATCGGTTTTTTGGACAATTCAGCAGGAATTATCATGCGGTGGATTGAATCCTATGAGATGGGGTATGGACACGCACCTTTTTCCAATATGTATGAATCCCTGGTGTTTTTTTCCTGGACCATTGCCATCCTCTATATTTTTATTGAACTAAAATACAAGGAAAGCATCATCGGCCTATTTGTATCCCCTTTGGTATTTCTTGCCATTGCCTACGCATCTTTTGATCCGAACACAAGCAGCAAGATATCACCTTTGCTGCCGGCACTGAAAAGCAACTGGCTCATTGCCCATGTCATCACCTGCTTTCTGGGTTATGCAGGGTTTGCCGTGTCTTTCGGGTTCAGTATCATGTATTTTATAAAACCCCGGAATCCCCAGTCAGAATCCATCTTTGCAAAACTCCCCTCATGGGAACTCATTGATGAATTGACCTATCAGATGGTGGTTTTCGGATTTCTTTTTCTCACTATCGGTATCATTACAGGAGCGGTCTGGGCCAACTCGGCATGGGGGAAATACTGGACCTGGGACCCTAAAGAAACCTGGTCCCTGATTACCTGGCTGATTTATGCCATCTTCATGCATCTGCGAATCATGAGGGGATGGTCTGGAAAATCCCTTGCCTATATTTCCATCCTCGGCTTTCTGGCCGTTCTCTTTACTTATTTCGGTGTAAATTTTCTCTTGAGCGGACTCCACAGCTACGCTTAACCATGGCCTTTTGACATCAACCATCATTATCTTAATTTGTCTTGACAAGAAAACAAGATGTTAATATAGATTAACGCTAATTATGGACGCTGTTGCACGATGGTAAGGATTACCGTCTGCAAAAAAAATAGTCTGGGCTTCCGGCTTGGACAAAATGGTTAACGTATCATCAACCTTATAAATTGATGGAGTTTTCATGAGCAAGAAAGAAAGTGAGAGTGGTTCCGCAAAAAGTGCAGGGGAATGCACTGCCGGTGACACTAAAGATGACAAAGGGCTGGGGCTCGGTGTCATCTTTTTTATTGTGGCATTTGTCATATGCTTCTTATCCGGTACGCTGCTGTTCCCCAAATTGCTCTATTCTAAAAAAGAGCAGCCTTTTAATTTTGATCACAGGCTTCATGTTGAACAAACAGGAGATTGTGAATCATGCCACGCCTTAAGAGAAGACGGCAGTTTTAACGGCATCCCGAAACTTGCAAAATGCCAGGAGTGCCATAGTGAGACACCCCTTGGCGAGACAAAGGATGAGGCCGTGTTTGCGGAAATGTATGTGGCCAAAGAAAAAGAAGTTCCCTGGTATGTTTATTCAAAACAACCGGACTGTGTCTTTTTCTCCCATGCCGCCCATACCAAGACAAAAGGAATGGATTGTGTGACATGCCATGGTCCCATCGGTACATCCACGACTTTAAAACCCTATGAAGAAAACCGGATTACAGGCTACAGCCGTGATATCTGGGGTCAGAACATCTGGGGAATTAAAAAACATTCCTGGGACCGCATGAAGATGGATGACTGCGCAGAGTGCCACAAAAAGGAAACAGGCCATCAGGGATACTGTTTTCAGTGTCACAAATAAAAAAACCTGAAAAACAAGAATTCAAAAACTTTATAGAGGAATAATTTATGAAAGTTGATCGAAGAAGTTTCTTGGGATTGGGACTTGGTGCAGTTGCAGGTTTTTCAGTTTCTCCTGTTTTATTGAAACTGACGGATGATTCTTCCATCTGGACCCAGAACTGGCCATGGACGCCTGTCCCTGTCGACGGAGAAGTAAGTTATCAAAATTCGGTCTGTAGTCTTTGCCCTGGAAGCTGTGGTATCAGCATCAGAAAAATTGATGACAGACCGGTTAAGATTGAAGGGCTCGATGAATATCCCATCAATGACGGCGGCGCATGCCTTCATGGGATTTCCGGCCTTCAGTATTTGTATGATCCTGCAAGGATAAAAACGCCTTTGAAAAAAAATGGCGACAAATTCGAAGAAATATCCTGGGATGATGCCATCTCCATGGTTGCAGGAAAGCTTATGGATATCAGAGCTACCGGATCACCCGAAAAACTGGCCTGCATCGCAGACAAGGATCGGGGATCGGTTTCAGGTCTCTTGAAAAGGCTGGTTACGACCTTTGGTTCACCCAATTTTTACACCATGCCGAGTTTTGAATCCTATCTTGAATTGACGGCAACACCACTTCACGGCAGAGGAACAACCATTGGATTTGATCTTGAAAATTCAGATTTTGTTCTAAGTTTTGGAGCCGGGGTGATCGAAGGCTGGGGATCTCCTGTAAATTGCTTTAAAGCCAATGCTTCCAGAAAGGAAAGGGGTGCAAAATTATATCAGATTGAACCCAGACTTTCCAATACAGCAGCCAATGCCGACAGATGGCTTCCCATTAATCCCGGAACAGAAGCTGACCTGGCTCTGGGGCTGTGTGCGGTTATTCTGAAAAACAATCTGTTTGCCGGCACTGCCAAGTTCAAGGGCGGGTTCAACAAGTTTTCAGCAACCCTTCAAAACGATTATCCCCTTTCAAAAACATCTGAAATAACCGGTATAAAAGAATCCGACATTGAAGAAATGGCCACCCTGTTTGCAAAAGCGAAAATGCCGGTGGCGGTTTTCGGAAAGGGCAGGGGGGATGGGTCACAAAGTTTGAAGGAATTGATTGCCGTGCACACCCTGAACTGCCTTGTCGGAAGCATCAACAGAAAAGGGGGTGCATTTATTCAACCGGTAAAGAATTATTTGGAATTTCCGGCAGAATCTTTGGACGGAATCGCCAGAGAAGGGATTGCAAAACCCCGGTTAGGTCGATATGTCCATGACCTGGTTGAAAAAGTCAATGCATCTTCCCAGCCGGTTGTGGAAGCACTTTTTGTCTATCAGTCCAATCCCTGTTATGCATTGCATGATACAAAAACCATTAAACAGGCCCTTGGAAAAATACCGTTTATTGTCAGTTTTTCATCTTTCCTGGATGAAACTGCCAAAGAAGCGGATATTATTCTGCCGGTTCATACCTTTATTGAACGGCTTGAAGACATCCCATCCGGTTCAGGGCTTGCAAAAACCGTTGTCGGGCTCTCAAAACCGGTTATCAAGCCGGTATTCAATACAAAACATCCGGGAGATATTTTCATTCTGATAGCAAAAGCGCTTGATAATGCCGTGGCCCAAAATTTTGAATGGGTATCTTACGACAAATGCCTTGAAGCTGTGGCGGGACGCATCTGGAAGTCCTTAGCAAAAGACGGCCATGTCATTCTGGCTGAAGATGTTCCTGAAGGCTCTCCGGAAATTGATGTCACCTATCTTTCCGGGAATCCTGCATCGGTTCAGTCAAATGGCGACGGTGATCTTATCTTGATCCCCATCGATAATATGAGATTACCCAGCGCAGCCATGACCGCATCTCCCTTTGCCATCAAAACAGTCTCCGATGAAGTATTAAAGGGCAGGGATACGGTTGTTGAAATCAATCCAAAGACTGCCAAAGGCCTTAAAAATTTTGACTATGTGACCTTAACAACCCCTGTGGGATCAGCAAAGGTTATGATCCATCTCAATGAAGGCATGATGCCGGGTGTGGTGGGAATGGTCAAGGGCCTGGGTCATACCTTTGATAATAAATATGTATCAAACAAGGGTGTCAACATAAATGACTTGATCGGCCCGGTAATTGAACCCGGTTCTGGACTGGATGCTGCCTTTGGAATAAAAGCAAAAATTTCCAGGGCTTGATATTCAAGGATAAATTGCTAAAGAGGTTCTTAATGAATAAAGAAAATATTAAAGCACATAAGTTCGGAATGGTGATAGATCTGGACAAATGCACAGGATGCGGTTCCTGCATGGTTTCGTGTATGTCTGAGAACAATGTCCCATTTAAGGAGGATGAATCCAATAAAAAGGATAGTATCACCTGGATGCGTGTTTATAAATTAACCAATGGTAAATCCTTTCCTGAGACTGAAATCGTATACCTGCCGAGACCCTGCCAGCATTGTGGCGGAAAAGGAGATCATGGTCATTCACCCTGTGTTTCCGTCTGCCCTGCAACGGCAACGGATTATGGATACGATACCGGAATTGTCAGCCAGATTTATACCCGCTGTTTTGGATGCAGGTATTGTATGGGAGCCTGTCCCTATCATGCCCGGTATTTTAACTGGTGGGACCCCAAATGGCCTGAGGGTATGGAAAAATATCTGAGCCCGGATGTATCCCCCAGAATGAGGGGTGTGGTGGAAAAATGCAGTTTCTGTTATCACAGATACCAGGCTGCCAAGGATAAGGCATATTATGACGGGCGGGATGATATTGAAGAAAATGAATATCAGACAGCCTGCACCACAGCCTGTCCTGCCGGCGCCATTGTTTTTGGGGATCTCAATAACCCTGCCCACCGGGTCCATGAGATTGTAAAGCCGGACCCCCACCCGGCGCCGAATAACCACTACGTAGTTGGAAAGTCAAGAAACCCAAATATATTCAGGCTTCTTGAAAGGCTTGGAACCAATCCAAAAGTCTATTATCTTTCTGAACGGGAATGGGTTAGAAAGGCCGGGGATAATTATCTCGACGGTGAATGGGATAAAATTAAAAATCATCATGGGCCTGAGTCCCATGGTTAACATATTCAAAACCTATGTTAGGAGTGAATAAATATGGATTCTGCATTAATACCTGAAGGTGCAAACCGCTGTTCTTTTCCTAAGTTTGCCATTGGAATTGCCATCGTGGGTGCCGTGGTTCTCTGGGGCGTCTATGCCATGGGTCTCATCTGGTGGAAGGGCCTTAACCAGACCAATATGAACGATTACTACGGGTTTGCGCTATGGATCTGGGCGGATCTTGCGGTTATTGCGGTGGGCGGTGGCGCTTTTTTTACAGGTCTCTTAAAATACATCTTTAAAGTTGACGGGCTGAAAAACATTATCAATTTTGCCGTCATCATCGGTTTTATCTGCTACAGTTCTGCATTGTTAATCCTTGCCATTGATATCGGCCAGCCCTTGCGCGGCTGGTTCATTTTCTGGCATGCCAATGTCCATTCCATGCTGACGGAAGTGGCATTCTGCCTGTCCTGCTATTTTGCGGTATTAACCATTGAGTTCATCCCCAATATTCTGGAAAACAGACAGGCCAATAAGGTATCTTTCTTTCATCACCTTGCCCACAACATGCATGGTGTAATGCCTGTGTTTGCCGCAACCGGCGCTTTTCTTTCCTTTTTCCACCAGGGGTCTCTGGGTGGGGTTGCCGGCGTCATGTACGGACGCCCCTTTGCTGTTCGGGAAGGACTCCTGATCTGGCCCTGGACCTTCTTTTTGTTCACCTGGTCTGCGGCTGCCTTTGGCCCCTGTTTTACTCTGCTGGTGACAAAAATTACGGAAACGGTGACCGGTAAGAAACTGGTTAAAGATAATGTGGTTCATCTTCTGGCCAAAATATCCGGGTGGATGATCGTCACCTATATCATTGCTAAAATCATTGACACCCTCTATTGGGCCACCGTTACTGCACCGAGCCTTGGATTCAATATCAGTCATTTTTATTCAAACAACGGTTTTTATGGGTACTGGTTACTGGTTACTGAAATTATCATATGCGGCGTTGTTCCGGGGCTTATCCTCATTATGAAGTCCACCCGTGAAAATCCGACATTACGTCTTGTTGCCATGATTCTGGGTGTGATCGGTGTCTGCCTCAACAGATGGGTTATGGTGCTTCAAATTATGGCCATTCCTGTATTGAGTTTTGATACATGGGCCCTCTATTTTCCAAGTTGGCAGGAAATTGCAACAACGGTTCTTCCCATTGCCTACGGAATCATCCTGATAGCCTTAGCATATAGGTATCTTCCCGTATTTCCGCAGGAAAAGGAGCTTAATGCAGTTAAACTGGCAACAGAAACCGAATAATTATTTGAAGGAGCAAAATTATGTTTCCATTTAATTTTGAATGGGTTTGGGATTTGGCGCACATGATTTTTTTCGGGGGGTTCTGGTATGCCATTTCCATCCTGGGTGCCGGTATGACCTATTGTATTTTAAAGGCAGCCTATGACACCCTGAAAGACAGTGGAGAGTCCCATCATTAGGAGATGATTTTTATCCCATAGTTTTTCATTTGAAACAAAAACGCATTCCATGGCCCCTGAGATATGACCTGGAATGCGTTTTTATTTCAGATGCAGTTATAGAATTTTGTTCCCCCTTTTTATAGAGTGACAAACACATATGGCACAGATCAAAGGACACATTGAACGGGTTACCTTTTCAAGTGATGAAAACGGCTTTTCTGTGTGCAAACTCAAAGTCAAAGGGGAACCGGATCTTGTAACCATCGTGGGGAACATGGTGAATCCGGTTCCCGGTGAATTTGTGGAGCTGAGCGGAAAATGGACCCTCCATGCAAAATTTGGAAACCAGTTCCAGGTACAGACCTATACCACCCTTGTTCCCGCCACCCAATCCGGTATCCAAAAATACCTGGGTTCAGGTTTAATCAAAGGGATCGGTCCGGTGATGGCCCAGCGGATTGTTCATCATTTCGGCATAAAATCCCTGGATATCATAGAAAAAAACAGTGAAAGACTTTCCGAAGTTGACGGTATCGGAGAAAAACGGATTCAATCCATAAAGGCGGCCTGGGATGAACAAAAGGAAGTCAGGTCCGTCATGGTGTTTTTACAATCCCATGGCGTGAGTACGGCCTATGCAGCCAGGATTTTTAAGACCTATGGCCAGGATTCCATCCACATGGTCAAAGAAAATCCTTACCGGCTTGCCAGGGACATCTTTGGCATCGGTTTTAAAACAGCCGATACCATTGCTGAAAAACTCGGCATGGAAAAGCATTCGCCGGAGCGCATTAAAGCAGGGATTGAATTTGTATTGCATGAACTCTCCAATGACGGACATGTCTGCTATCCCAAGGATGATTTGTGTAAAAAAACGATGACCCTGCTGGAAGTTGAAAAAGAACTGATTCTAAAAGCCATCTCAGACTCATCCAAGGAAGGCCGGGTTGTCCTGGAAACCATCAAAGAAAATCCATTAGTTCAGGAAAAGGCTGAGCAAAACCAGATGGTGTTTTTAAAGAAATTCTATGTGTGTGAAACAGGAATTGCAGATAATTTGAAGCGCCTGAAAGATTCCATGAAAAGCATCCGGCCCATTGATTCGGACAAAGCCATTGAATGGGTAAAAAAACAAATTAAGATTACCTTTTCCATCAATCAGGAAGAGGCCGTCAAAAGATCTTTGAATGAAAAAATTTTGATTATCACCGGTGGTCCCGGAACCGGTAAAACAACCATTATCAATGCCATCATCAGAATTTTAAAAACAGCAGGGGCAAAAATTTTGCTTGCCGCTCCCACTGGCCGGGCTGCCAAAAGAATGAGCGAGGCAACCTATGAACGGGCCGAAACCATTCACAGGATGCTGGATTATTCAATGAAGGAAGCAGGTTTTAGAAAGAATAACAAGAATCCCTTAAAATGCGATGCCTTGATCATCGATGAAGCCTCCATGATTGATACGGTTCTCATGCATCATCTGTTAAAGGCCGTTCCCAAGGGTGCGACCCTGATTCTTGTCGGGGATGTCAATCAATTGCCATCTGTTGGACCGGGAAGTGTATTAAATGATTTGATCCAGTCCAATATTTTTTATGTGAGCACTCTGGATACTATTTTCCGGCAGGCAAAAAAAAGCCTGATCATTGTCAATGCTCACAGAATCAACAAGGGGATGTTTCCTGTTGTGGCCGATGACAATAAGGACAGCAATTTTTATTTTATCCAAAGAGAAACCCCTGAAGAAGTGCTGAACACAATCATTGACCTGGTTCAAAAACGGATACCGGGAACCTTTGGATTTGACCCGGTGAATGATATCCAGGTTTTAACTCCCATGCATAACGGAATAGCCGGCGCCTCCAATTTGAACCAGGAGCTTCAGAAAATTCTCAATCCAAACACAGTGTCTATTCAAAGGGGAACCAGGGAATTTAAAATATCCGACAAAATTATGCAAATCCGGAATAACTACGACAAGCACACGTATAATGGGGATATCGGCAGGATCCTGGATATTAATTTTGCAGATCAGGAGGTGCTGTTCAGTTTTGACGGCAGGCAGGTGGCCTATGATTTCTCATCTCTTGATGAAATTGTGCATGCCTATGCAATCTCAATTCATAAATCTCAAGGATCAGAATATCCGGCCGTAATTATTCCCGTTGTAACACAACATTATATCCTTTTGCAGAGAAACCTCATCTATACCGCCGTGACCCGGGGAAAAAAGCTGGTTGTGCTGGTGGGAACAAAAAAAGCCCTTGCCATGGCCATCAATACTGTAAAATCGTCCAGACGGCATACCCGGTTATGCCATCGTATTAAATTATAAATTTTCTTAAAGATTTAAACGAATAATTTTATCAATAAAGCCTGTCATGATGTCCAATACCTTTTCAGGCTGATCAAAATGGGGAGAATGTCGACAGTCTTCAATAATATAGGGTATGACATTTTTAACCCTGCTTTTAATGGATTCTATCTGTTTCAAGGTTCCATATTGATCCTCGCGTCCCTGAATTGCGAGCATGGGGATGTTGATTCCGGGCAGATATTTTTCAATATTCCAATGGATAAAATGCGGGTCTAACCAGACATCATTCCAGCCCCGGAAAGCATTTTCCGTATTTTCGCCATGATATTTTTCAAGTTTTTGCCTTAAATCATGGTGTTCATAATTTATCTTTGCCTGGGAGATGCTTTTTACAGATAGTTCTTCGCAGAATATATGAGCCGCTTCCGTGATCAGTCCTTTCAATCCTTTGGCATGGGAACCGCCGGCATATATGATACCAATGGAACCGCCGTCGGAATGCCCGATGAGAATATGATCCTTAATTTTTGCTTCTTTTATTACGGCAGGCAGTATCTGTAATCCCTCTTTGTGCATGAAATTAATTTTCCATGGCGTCGGATATGGATCAGAGGCCCCATACCCCAATCGTGAAAAATTCAGGAATGGACACCCGGTTTTTTTGGATAAAAGATAGGGGAAATCCTTCCACATTTCTGCACATCCCAGGCCTTCGTGGAGAAAAACAAGCGTGGGGCGTCCTTTTTCCCCTTCCCCTTCCCATTGAACTTCAATCTGTTTTGATCCGATTTTTAAAAATTTTTCCACTGTTCATCCTTCCCATCAAAGCCGGGCATTCAGTTTTTATTGTTTCATCAGAGTGTCGTAAGCATCTTGGATTTCGAGGAATTTTTCATTGGCGAGAATGGAGAATTCCTCTCCCAGATGGGATAGTTTATCCGGATGGTATTTTTTGATGGCATCCTTATATGCAGCAATGATTTCTTTTTTCGAAGCTCCTGAATGGATGCCAAGAATATCATGGGGTGTTTTGGGTGTGCTTTGATCCGAAGATTCTTTCTTTTCAGTTGAGCCGGAATCCCGGGTCTTTGTATTTGAATGATAAGATCTCTGATCCAAAGGCTTTTGAAAGGGTTTTTGTTTTTTGAAAAAAAAAGGGGGCAGGGTACCGTACCGGATCAGATAATAAATAACAGCAATGACCAGGCCATCATCGATGAATCCAAGGAAAGGAACCAAAAAATCCGGAATAATATCCACAGGGCTGATGAGATAGGCAATGCCCAGGAGGATCAGAATGATTTTAAAATATAGATTCAAAGGGTTATTTCCCGTTTAAAACATCGATCATGGTATAGAGTTTTTTGGATTTGTCGGGATGATCGAGTTTGTCCTTCAGAAAAAGGACGGCATCAAAGGTTCCGCTGACATAGATATCTCTGCCATTGATATTGTGCTTGAATTCAAACAAAGCAGACCCGTCTTCTGCCGTGAGGGTATAGGTATGCCATCCATGGCCGCCCAAGTGCTCCCGTGGGATTCCCCATTCTTTTTCCTGTATTTCAGGGTCCCGGATCATTTGAATATGGTCAGGATCAAAATCCGCCCCGAGTTTATTGAAATAGCCGACCATGGCCTTTGCTGTACCCGAGGTATCTGCTTTTCCCTTCTGGTGGCTTTCAACCACTTGAAGGGAATATCCCTTGAAAAGGCCGGGAAAAGTATCGGCTGCATATTCCATCATGGCCTGGAATCCGACGATTTGTTTGGCCATGTTAGGGGCAATAACCGCAGGTGTTGAAGCATTCTTAACAATTTCTTCAAGCTGTTTTCTGTCGCCTCCGGTGGTTCCCATGACAAAGGGGATTTGATTCTGTACATAAAAAAGGGCATTGGAATTCACGGCGCTGGGATGGGTATAATCAATGCCGATAAAAACGGGAAACCGTGATTTTATTTCGGCTGTTTTTTGATCCCGTGAGTCTGGTCTGACAAGCTCAAATACCATTTTATCGATGGTGACGGTTTTTTCTTCAATGTCCTGACCGGTCAGGGAAAAGGGGATAACATTGAATCTTTGGTCTGAAATGGCAAATTGGGTCATTTTTTTTGCCACATTCCCAGGCAAGCCATTGATCATAATGTTTATTTTTTCCATATTCACTTTCTCCTTTAGATGATTTGGATCAATTTTGATAGTTTCGGAATCTGATCGGTATTTAAACCCATGATGATATTTTTCAACGAGTTTACGGCAAAAGGGATATAGTGTTCAAAGCCTATTTTCTTTTTTACCCGGCTTAAATAACTGAAAGCGCCTAAGAATTGAAGATTCCGGGTCAGGCAGCAGAATTGATAGTTTCTTATAAATGCCTTGCTTTGCATGGGATTCAGGTTTAATTTTTCCATGGTGTAATGTAAAAGTGTCTCCCTTAGTGAATCGTTCAAGCCGACATAGGGATCCATGAGAAGGGAGGCCAGATCATATTGCAAAGGTCCGATTCTGGCAGATTGAAAATCAATAAAAAAGAGCTGCCTGCTACACATCATGATATTTCTGGATTGACAGTCACGATGCATAAGGCCTGTAAATCCTTTTTCCAGGGCCTGGTCCGCAATATGACCAAATTCATCTTCATAGTCTTGGTAGGATAAATTCAGATCTAGATACCCATTGATAAAGGCATCCATGAAATAGCGGCATTCTTTTTCAAGGATCAGTTCTTTTGAATAGGTTGGGGTCTGACAGGTCCATTCCGTGTTAAATCCCTGGAGCCCTGTGATTGAAAAATTAATCAGAAGATCAATCACTTTTTGATATAATTTCAGCAAGGACAAAGTGTCATTCTGTTGTTTGGCAAGGGTTTCAAGATGAACATTCCCAAGATCATCCATGATGACCATACCGGAGAGCTTGTCATAATTAAGAATCCGGGGCACGGGAATCCCTTTTGAAAAAAGATGCCGGCCGATGTGAATAAAGGCATTGAATTGCATCATCGAATCTGTTTTTGGAAGGCAGATCCCATGGTCACCGACGATACAGGATTGATTTTCATGGGAGGCCCTGTACCACAGCCTGTCCGAACCGTCACCGGCAAGTTTGTGAACCTGGATTTCGGCAATGGCGTTCCTTTTAATTCCAAACTCAAAAGCAACGAGTTCAAGCAGAGATGTCATTGAATAGGATTCTTTTGTGCCGATGTCGGACCAGTAAATTTCTTTTTCCACAAATGCTTTCACCTTTTTTCCATGCATCAGTGCCTGATAGACCGAGATGCTTGAAAATATTTTTTTATCGGGAAAATGATCAAATATTTCAGGAGACAAGACCTGGATACCGGTGAAGGCAAGACCGGCTGTTTTTGAATCAAAATTTTGGATATAGCCCCCAGCATCCACAGAAACCTTATTGAATTTTTCATGGTCATGAAGAACAAGGGTGGCCAGGCAATTCGATTCCATATGAGATGCATATACGCGGGTAAGATCAACATCAAAAGCAATATCTGAATTAATAACAAAAAAAGGGGCATCGCTAAGAAAGAATTTCACATTGGCAATGGCACCGCCGGTATCTAATATGACAGGCTCATAAATCGTGTGGACATTACCCAGAAGCTCACCCGCAAAGGCTTCTACCTGTTCATGAAGGTGATGGGTATTGATGAGAATCTGTTCACACCCGTGTTCAATCAAATGCTTGACCACATGCTCCAGTATGGGTCTGGAATTAAGTGTGAACAGCGGTTTGGGTATTTTCAGGGTATAGGGTAAAAGTCTTGTGCCGTATCCTGCGGCCAGAATCAGAGCTTTCATGACATCAGGATTCGATCAGACGGGTCAACCGGTCCAGAATATTTTTATAAAATTCAATCTGCACATGATCCCCGGACCCATTTACGCCATTTTTGATAAAAGAATGAACTGCATTTTTATAGGTAACCTGTGACAAGGATTCTTTCAGATTGATCAATTTTGCCTTATAGAGCTTGGTTCCCATGGAATGGATTTTTTTAATCCTTTCTTTTTCATCGTGTTTATCAGGCTCATATTTTTCAAAATAAAGAAGAGTGGTTCGATAGGATTCAAAAAAAGGTAAAAGAAAAACGGCAAACCATTTTAGTTTTTTTAATCCCTGGGATGTAATCTGAAAAAGGTCGGATGCCGGCATTTCCGGAACAAGGATGCCTTCATTTAGAAATCCTTTGATACAGGTAGAGACATTTTCCTCACAGGTGGTGTCTTCATCAAAGAAAAATTCATCCATGAATAATTTTTCCAGGAATTTATACCGGATGATAAGATCCGAAGAAGAGAATTGGAATCTGTCCATCTCAAGAATGGCCATAGCCGTATAAGCATAACGGATAAAAAAGGAAATATTTGAATTTTTATAATAGTCCAGGACAGCCCTTTTATTATCCTTTACTATAAAAATTGTATTTTCAGTGATGTCCTTGTCATCCTCATCTGCCAGTTCTATAAAATCCCGTGTTATAAAATCATTGATGACAAAATTCAACATATTGTCCGGGTCAATCCTGAGCGTATCAGAGAGTTCGGCTTCCATAAATACCAAAAGGTTCATATAGGTATTCACCCTTGATATCAGCTCTTTTTTGGTGAAGCTGTTTTTTGAACAATTTAACACAGCACTGGCAATAATCCCATGGGGGGTGGCAACAGCATTCTTGTTGATAGCATTAATCAGTTTATACCCAAGGCTTTTGACAAATTTTATATAGTCCTGCTTCGACGCTCTGGAAAGGTCGATTCCTTTTTCCTGAATATACTCCCTGATGGAGATGGGCTCATTAAATTTCATATAGACCTTGCCGTATTTTTTCTTTAAAAATTTTCTGGCATTGATGAGACCTTTCAGGGTTTCAGGCTTTTTTTTCCCTCCTTCAATTTCCTTTAAATAAGCATCTTCCTCCAGGACTTGGTCATAACCGATAAAAATCGGAACAAAATACAAATTGTCGCAGGCCCCGTTACTGTAAGCATTAATCAGCATGGCAATGCCGCCGGGTTTTGGAGATAAAAGTTTTCCTGTTCTGCTTCTTCCCCCTTCAATGAAAATTTTAATATTAAAGCCTTCGTACAGGAGTTTTTCCAGGTACGCGGCAAAAATTTTAGCATAGAGCGGCGCACCAATAAAGGTTCGCCTGAGAAAAAAGGCGCCGGCACCTCTGAACAAAGGCCCCAGGGGCCAGAATGAAAGATTCTTTCCGGCCGCAATATGCGGGCAGGGCATGTTGTTTCTAAACATGACATAGGGCAACAGGAGATAATCAAGATGGCTTTTATGACAGGGAACAAGAATCAGCGGGGCCTCTGTTGATTTTTCCCTCATGCGGTTGATTTCTTCCTGATTTAAAACAAGGTCTTCAAAAATATTTTTAAACATCCAGGTTAACAGCCAGTTTGCAATATTGATAATCTGAAGATTATAGTTGGCTGCAATTTCCTTGATGTAACCTGCTGCTTTTTTATGTGTTTTGCTTAAGGGAAGATTGTTTTCCGAGGAATATTGGGCAAGAAATTCCCGCAGAGATTTTTGAGTTAGAATATCTTCGGCGATTTCCTGTCGAGATTTTAAAACCGGTCCGGTTATACTCTTTCTCTGACGGTTCAGGATATCAACCAGGTGTTTTCGAAGCCTGTGGGTTTGAAATTCCGAATCAAGCTGTTCTATCTCAGGTCTCTGGATAAATTCTTTAAGACTAACCGGTTTGGCAAGTTCAACCCGTATCTTTTCAGGTTGTCTTAAAACGGTGAAAAACCGTTTTATAAATCCTGGTTTTTCATGGGTTCCGAAAAGAATATCCGTAAGGGCCGGGTCTTTTCTCATGGGCTTTGTAACATAGATAATATCTTCGGGAATGATCATAACGGATGTATCTGTGTTTTTCTGAAGTTCGATCAAAAGATAAAGGGGATCAGGGGTTGATTTGATAAACCGTTTATAGAAGTCTTCTTCCTCAATCAGACAGACAAATCCTGTTTTACCGTTTTGAAGCTCTTTTACAGCATACCCCGTAGTATAGGCATCCTTGAAATGAAAATGATGGAAAAAATAATCCATATGGCAGATTAAGATTTGAAACAGGCGTTTTACAGGCAGAAGCAAAAAAAATCTGAAATCAAACCCTATTTCCGGATAAGGCAGGTTCATGGATTTAAGCTTGGTATGATAATACAGAAAATCAAGAATTCTTTTATTTTTGCTTGCATAAACGATAATGCTGTTTGAGTCAATATTTTTAATTTTTTCAATATTATGGTCGTCAAAATTAATTTTATTCATCAGCCGTCTGATCAGCCTCTGGATAAGATACCCCGAGTCCCCGGGGTAATAGCACAGAAAATAATCATAGGAATTATCCAGGATATGGTTGATGGATTTGCGAAGCTTAAGCCTTGATTCTGCAATGCGGCTTTTAAGCCTTTGATATAATGCCATTATTTTTCCTTCTAAAGGATGTTCTCATACCCCATATAAACCTTTATTAATTATCACTGGTTGGCTTGAATGGCAATCTTAAAATAGTCTTGTCAAAAGCAATGCCGTGTGCTATTTTTTTTGTCCATATGTTGATAATTTCCATAGATGTTTATTATAAATGAATACTTAATTAATTTTTAGGAGGACTTTGGTATGAAAACATTAATCGGTGGGGCCATTGCAGTGCTTCTAGGCTTTGTTGGACTGGCTGTTTTTTTCAATCAGTTTGTAAATCTAATCTTAGGCTGCGTTCCACCTGTTTTGCTGTTAGGCGGTGGCCTCGCTCTCTATCTCGGATTTGATGAACTCAAAGATTCATGGAAAAATGAAAAGGGAAAAGATACAGAGGATGCAAAAGACTGATTTAAAATCAGACAAACGATTTTAAACTCCATCAGAATTTTAAGCGAATGATCATAAAGGCCTGTTTTCACGACAGGCCTTTTTTTATGGCGGAGGTAGCCAGAAAATCTGCTACCTCATTTTCTTTTATCCCGGAATGACCTTTTACCTTGATAAATGCAAGATCTGAAAATTTTGTCATCAATGTTCGTATTTCAAACACAAGTTCCTGATTTGCTTTTGCTTTCCATCCTTTTGACAGAATGCCGACGGCATAACTTGAATCAGAAAGAATCCTGACCGGCAAATCAAATCGTTTGAGTTCTTCAAGCCCGACTTTAATTGCCGTCAGCTCGGCTTCATTATTGGTGGCCCTGCCAAGGAAGGTGGAAATCTCTTTTCTATTTTCTTCATAAATAAAAAGGACTCCGATTCCTGCAGGACCCGGGTTGCCTGAGGATGCCCCATCGGTATAAATCTTGATACAATTATCCGGCAGGTTTTCCATAATTGTTTTTGGGGTTGAGGAAGACTCTTTTGCGGCCCTGGGAAATGCCCCTGGTGATGATTTTTTTCCGGCCGGAACCGCCTGATCTTCGGGAAATAAATTCTCTATTTTGGCTTTGTATTCATAGTCCTGTTGTAGATTATATTTAACCCGTACGCTTCCTTTTTCAACCTTGAGGTTTCCATGGGCATCGGTTTCGGCCCAGACTTTATTCCCCTTAAAACTCATTCTTTTCCATGCCGGATCATTTTCAATCATATAGATGATACTTTCTTGAAAGAGATTGGAAGTCATTGAGTTCATCCTTCCACTGATTTGATAAATGAATTGGGTCCTCCTGGGCGGCAAGCTTTTCGCGAAGCGCCTGGCTTCCCAGTATCAAATCCATGGGCATTCGCTCAAACTCATATTCGTAGGGAGGGGCTTTAAATTCAAATTCATGGGGGTGTTGCCTGAGGATCAATTGCATCAGGATAAGGGATGTAAGATAGGAATTAAATTCTTTTTTTGAGGTAATATGAATCTGAAAGCCTTTGCAGACTTGCCCATGCCATTTTCCGGAAGTGGGTTCAAAATGAACCGGACGAAGGATCGCGCCTTTGATGATCCGGTCTGCGTCGGTTTTTATTTTTTCGATGTCAAGAAAGGGTGCCCCGAATTGTTCAAAGGGAAGGGTAGTGCCACGGCCTTCGGATATATTAGTCCCTTCAAAAATGACCTGGCCGGGATAAACCATACAGGATTGGGGTGTGGGCAGGTTCGGGGAGGAGGAAACCCATGGAAGTCCGGTATCCTGCCAGTACATGGATCTTTTCCAGTTTTTCATGGGGATAATGAAGAGATCTGCATGAATCCCAAATTCCCGGTTGAAAAACTGTGAAATCTCTCCAACGGTTAACCCATGGCGCATGGGAATGGGAAACCTTCCCACAAATGAAGCACAGTCCTTTGACAGGATATTGCCTTCAATCTGCAACCCGCCGATGGGGTTGGGGCGGTCCAGGATTACCACTTGTTTATTGTATCTTTTTGCCGCTTCAAGGCAGTAAGAGATGGTATAAATAAATGTATATACCCGGGTTCCGACATCCTGGATATCGATGAGCAGCACATCAATCGCATCAAACATCTCCTTTGTCGGAATTCTTGTTTCATTGTAAAGGCTGAAAACTGGGATATTCAAATTTGATTCCATAAAATGCCGGGACTCAATCATATTGTCCTGTTTTTCCGCAAAAAACCCGTGCTGGGGTGAGAATAAAGCCGTCATTTGGCCCGGAAAAAAGCTATGGATCAGATCCTTTGCATGCTTGAAATGACTATGGATGGATGCAGGATTGGATAATAATCCCAATCGTTTTCCGTCTAAATAGTCGGTCGGATGTTCAATAAGGGTTTCAAGCCCGGTGATCACTTTATTTTTCATAGAAATCCCTGTTATTTGTATATTCAGAGCTTCTAAGTATCATAACCATTGACAAAATTACAAATCCTAACTAATGATTATTTTTTTATCATCAGGAGCGAACCGAACATGAAATTTAAGACCAGTGAAACTCTATCCTCCATCAAAGCCTATGAGACAGGTAAACCTCTTGAGGAAGTTGAGAGAGAATACAAGATAAGCAATATTATCAAACTTGCCTCCAATGAAAATCCCTTAGGTTTTTCCCCAAAAGTCCATGACGCCGTCAACGCAAATATGAAGGATATGAACCGCTACCCCGAATCCTCCGGGTATCTGTTGAAGCAGAAGCTTTCCCGCAAATTTAAGGTTTCCCCTGAAAATATTATCCTTGGAAACGGATCGGATGATATTATTGCGCTTCTTTGCCACGGGTTTTTAAATCCAGGGGATGAAGCACTGATGCCGCTGCCGTCTTTTTTATTGTATGAAATCAGTGTCAGAACTGCCAAAGGATGTCCGGTTATGGTGCCTCTGGTTGATTTTTCCACAAATCTGAAAGGGCTTATTGAACAGCTTTCCCCAAAAACCCGGATGATTTTCATCACCAACCCTTTTAATCCTACAGGCAGCACTATTTCTTTTCATGAATTCAATAATTTTTTAACCCAGGTGCCCGATGATGTGATCATCATTGTGGATGAAGCCTATATTGAATTTGTAAGGGATGAGGCGGTTTATGATTCACTTCGAAACCCATTGGCCGATCCCAGGATCGTGACCCTGAGAACATTTTCAAAGGTTTATGGACTTGCGGGTTTCAGGGTGGGATATGGAATTATGGATTCTGAAATTGCAGAAGTCTTAAACAGGATACGCCAGCCCTTTAATGTCAACACGCTCGCCCAGGCAGCAGCCGTTGCCGCACTTGAAGATGAATTTTTCTTAAAAAAGACGATCAAAACCATACATGAAGGCCTTGATTATCTGTTTAACGAGTTTGAGATGCTTGGATTAAGGAGTTTACCCACCCAGTCTAATTTTTTAATGGTGGATCTTAAAACCGATGCAACAAAGGTCTTCGAAGAAATGTTAAAACTTGGAGTCATTGTAAGATCAATGAAATCCTATGGATTTGATTCTTTTTTGAGAATTACTACAGGAACCAGAGAAGAAAATACTATTTTGATTAATACACTAAAAAGGGTAATCAAAAAATAAGGCCCCTCCTGTGAATACAAGAATCATAACCATTGACGGGCCTGCGGGAGCAGGCAAAACAACTGTCAGCAGACTTCTGTCACAAAAGCTCGGATGCATTTATGTCGATACGGGTGCTCTTTACAGGGGAGTTGCATTTGAGATCCTGAGACAGAAGATCAATTGGGAGAAGGATGACATACTTGAAGGATTTCTAAAAAATCTTGATCTTAATTTTATAATGGAGGAAAACCGTCTTGTTCTGATGTCATCTGGCCGGGACATATCCGGTTATATCAGAACTCCTGAAATATCCATGCTCGCATCTTCTTCTTCGGCAAAACCCCAGGTCAGATCCGCCTTATTTGATATTCAAAGGAATATCGCCCGGACAAAGGACGCTGTTTTTGAAGGCAGGGATATGGGGACAGTTGTTTTCCCCGAGGCTTCCCATAAATTTTTTCTTTATGCAGATTTAAATGTCAGGGCCAAGAGACGGTTTGATGAAATGCCCAAGGAGGCAAAGGATTTATCCCATGTACAAAAGGATATGGAGATAAGGGATAATCAGGATTCCAAAAGGGTATCCGCACCCCTTAAACCGGCAGAGGATGCCGTCAAAATCAATTCTACTTTTCTTAGCGTTGAAGAGGTTGTTGAAAAGATGCTGGGATATATTGAAAAAGCTTGACAAGCTTAACAATCCTGTTGATTTTTTGTTTTTTAGTTGATATAAAGACCAATTGTACTTGCCTATAATCCAGCTATTATGATCAAGTACAAAAATACGTTTAGGGGGATTATTATTAATGAACACTAATTCTAAAGAAAATCAAAGCCAAAAAATGAATTCTGAAACAGAAGAAAAATTAGAGAAAAAAGATGTTTCTTTGTCTGAAATTACAGGTGAAGAAACCATGGGAGAACTCTTAGACATCTATGAGTCCAGCCTTAAAAAATTTGAAGAAGGTCAGGTTGTTACCGGAACCGTCATTTCCGTCGGAAGGGATACGATTGTTGTTGATGTCGGGTATAAATCCGAGGGACAGATCTCTATTCATGAATTCATTGATGAAAAAGGCAATGTGAATGTCCATGTCAATGATCAGGTTGAGGTGATGATTGAGCTATGGGACGAAGAAGAGGAAACCGTCCTTTTGTCCCATGAAAAAGCTAAAAAAGTAAAAGTATGGGATGCCATTAAAGACATTTACGATGCCGATGGAACCATTAAGGGTGTTATCACAAGTCGAGTTAAAGGCGGGTTCTCCGTTGATATCGGCTTAATAGGCTTCCTGCCCGGGTCCCAGGCAGATTTAAGACCCATCCGCAATATGGATGAGATGGTGAATAGAACCTATACATTCAAAATTCTGAAATACAATAAGAAGAGAAACAATATCGTTCTTTCAAGACGTGTCCTTCTTGAAGCTGATAGAGATAAATTAAGAACCACAACTCTTTCTGCCATTGAAGACGGCAAGGTGATGGAAGGTATTGTTAAAAATATTACGGAATACGGTATTTTTGTTGATCTTGGCGGAGTAGACGGACTTCTTCATATTACCGATATTTCATGGGGAAGGGTGAAACATCCGTCCGAACTCTTCTCAGTCGGTGATAAGATCAATGTAAAGATTCTTTCCTATGATTTTGAAAAAGAAAGAGTTTCTCTGGGTATGAAACAGCTTACCCCTGACCCATGGACAACTGCCATCCATAAATATCCGGTTAATTCAAAAGTTACCGGCAAAGTTGTCAGCCTGACGGATTATGGCGCCTTCATTGAGCTTGAAGAGGGTGTTGAAGGCCTCATCCATGTGTCTGAAATGTCCTGGACAAGAAAGATCCGCCACCCATCCCAGATGGTAACCGTGGGCGAAGAAGTTGAAGCTGTTGTGCTTGATCTGAAACCGGAAAACAGAAGAATATCCCTTGGGATTAAACAGACAGTGGATAATCCCTGGGAAGTTATTTCTCAAAAATATCCCGTCGGTACCATCATTGAAGGGAAAATTAAGAATATTACGGAATTCGGTCTTTTTATCGGAATTGATGATGATATTGACGGTCTTGTCCATATCTCGGATATTTCATGGACAAAAAGGATCAAACATCCGTCTGAAGTTTATAAGAAAAATGACACTATTCAGGCAGTTGTACTTGATATTGACAAGGCCAATGAAAGATTTTCTCTGGGTATCAAACAGACCCAGAAAGATCCCTGGGAAACAGTAAGCCAGCGCTATGAAGTGGGTAAGGAAATTTCCGGGGTCATTACCAACCTGACCGATTTCGGTGTGTTTGTTGAACTTGAGGAAGGGATCGAAGGACTTGTTCATGTCTCTGAAATCAGTAAAGAAAATGTAAAGAGTCCAAAGGAGCATTACACCGTTGGCAATACCATTACGGCAAAAGTGATGAATATCAACAGTGATGAGAGAAGAATCGGCCTTTCCATTAAACGTCTTGAAGAAGATGATGATGGGAAATACCTTGAAGAGTTTGCAAAAAATATGAAACCTGCAACTTCATCTTTTGGTGAGATCCTGAGAACCAATATCAAGGAGCAGATCGAAGCAAACAGGATTCAGAACGCTAAAAAATAAGGACAATAATAATTATGATGCCTGGAACCAAACACTCAGGCATAATAATATTACCGTTTAATTCCAAATAGTTTATAAGGGCCGGATAACTTCAGGTTATTCCGGCCTTTTGTTTATAACCCGCTTTGTTTAACCAATGAATAGGAAGTTTATATGTATTCGAGACGACACCCGTTTTTATTTTTTTTAATGGTTATTACCTCTTGTTTTACCCTGATGTCTGTCGGCATTATGTTTTTTTTATATTCCGGCACAAAAATGCTCAATACTCAATTTTCTGAGCAGTATGGTGATGCCGATGGGAATATCGGAATTGTTGAAATCAATGGGATGATCCTGTCTTCCAAACAAATCATCAAGGATATTAAAACCTTCGGGGATGACAAAGCCATCAAGGCCATCATCTTAAGAATCGACTCTCCCGGCGGTGGTATCGGCCCTTCCCAGGAAATCTACCGTGAAATCATAAAAACCAAACCGGATAAGAAAATTATTGCTTCCATGGGATCTGTAGCAGCTTCCGGCGGATACTATATTGCTTCTGCAACAGACGGCATTATAGCCAACTCCGGCACCATTACCGGGAGTATCGGCGTGATCATGGAATATGCCAATTTAATGGAGATTGCAAAAAAAATCGGTATCTCTCCTGTGGTTATAAAAAGCGGTGAATTTAAGGATATGGGCTCCCCTTTGAGAAACATAGAAGAATCTGAGAAAAAGATTTTTCAGGAGCTTATTGATGATCTTCATCTTCAATTTGTAACCGACGTGGCAAATGCCCGGAAAATGGAAATTCAGACCATTGCATCACTTGCAGACGGAAGGGTCTATACAGGGCAGAAGGCAGTCACGTTGAAATTAATTGACCGCATCGGTAATCTGGATGATGCCGTTCATTGGGCAGGGGAGCTTGCCAGCATTGATGGTGAGTTAAAACCGGTATATCCGCGAGAAGACAAAATGACCTTTTTTAAAAAGCTTGCAGACACCTTATTCAAAGATATCAATATTTCCGGCACCATAACGGATAACCTCCGGTATATCATCAATTAACGAAATGACGCTGGAAGGTGATCCGGGCACAGGTCCGCCATCAATAACTACATCAATGGTTTTATTAAAGAAATCATGAAGCAGTGAAGGGTCCTCAAAAATTTTTCCATCCGGATGCGAGGCACTGGTTGAAAGAATCGGGTTTCCTAACTGATGGGCCAGGGCCAGAGCAATTTTATTGTCCGGGACTCTGATTCCTGCTGTTTTCCGTTTGGTCAGCATGATTTTCGGTACCATCTTCGACCCGGTCAGGATGAATGTATAGGGTCCCGGCAGCAATCTTTTCATATTTCTATAGGCAAAATTGGAAACTTTGGCATATTTTGAAATGTCTTTTAAATCAGGGCATATGAAGCTGAAGGGTTTGTTCTTATCTCTCTGCTTTATGGTGTAAATTTTCTCAATGGATTTCTTGTTCATGATATCACATCCGATACCGTAGTAGGTATCGGTGGGATAGGCAACAATCCCACCTTTTTTGAGGATATCGATTACAATGGAAATCTGTCTTTCATTAGGATTTTGCGGATTGATCTCCAAAAGCATGGATTTTCTCTCATCATCATGGCTATGGCACAATTAACAGGCCAACCGAATCAACAGAAGACAAATTATAGAGAAAAAACATTTATGTCAATGAAATCATATAATCGTCTGATAGATCTTGCCAAAAAGAAAGGTTTTTGTTAAGAATCTGTGTTTATATACGGATTTGGTTTCAAGCCCTAATGCTCGTTTACCCATATGGGATTGACAACCCAAAAGTATCTGTAAACATTTCCCTTTCCGGAGGTTAATTTATGTCTGATTTAATATTTGCAGAAGGACTGTCATTTGATGATGTTCTTCTGATACCCGAGTATTCATCCATTCTGCCCGATGAAGTACAGACCCATACCCGTTTGACCAGAACGCTTGAACTGAACATTCCCATTGTCAGTGCGGCCATGGATACGGTTACCGAGGCCTTAACCGCCATCAGTATGGCAAGGGCCGGGGGCTTGGGATTTATTCATCGAAACCTGAGTATTGAAGATCAGGTAATTGAGGTGGACCGTGTCAAAAAATCAGAAAGCGGAATGATTGTTGACCCGATTACGGTTCATCCGGATGTCACCATCTCAGATATCCTGAAGATCATGGCCAAGTATAGGATTTCCGGGATTCCCGTAACTGAAGGGGATAAGCTTGTCGGTATTGTCACCAACAGGGATTTGCGATTTGAAACCCAATTGGAAAAAACAGCCAGAGAGGTCATGACCTGCGAAAACCTGGTTACGGTTCCTGAAAAATGCACCCTTGAAGAATCCAAAGTCATGCTGCATAAGCACAGGATAGAAAAACTTCTGGTGGTAGACAAGGAAGGTAAGCTCAAAGGACTGATAACCATTAAGGATATCGAAAAAATAAAGAAATATCCCAATTCATGCAAGGATTCCTATGGAAGGCTAAGGGTAGGTGCCGCAGTCGGTGTCGGTTCCGATATGATGTCAAGGGTTGAAGCCTTATTAAGAGCAGGAACGGATGCCCTTGTCATTGACACATCCCATGGTCATTCAAAAAATGTCATCACTGCCGTCTTGGCCATCAAGAATGCTTTTCCGGATTGCCAGGTTGTCGCAGGGAATGTGGCCACGGAGGCAGGCGCAAAGGCATTGATCGATGCCGGAGTCGATGCTGTTAAAATCGGAATCGGTCCGGGTTCCATCTGTACTACAAGAATTATTGCAGGCGTGGGTGTTCCGCAATTGACGGCCATATTGAATTGTAAAGAAATTTCAAAATCAACAGGGGTTCCGATTATTGCAGACGGCGGGATTAAATTTTCCGGGGATATGGCCAAGGCCCTTGGGGCCGGTGCAGATACCGTCATGCTGGGAAGCCTTCTGGCTGGGACTACGGAAAGCCCTGGTGAAATCGTTATTTTTCAGGGCCGTTCATATAAGACCTACAGGGGAATGGGTTCTGTTGAAGCCATGAGAAAAGGCAGTTCAGACCGGTATTATCAAAAAGATATAGATGTTGATGATGAACTTGTCCCCGAAGGTATTGTCGGTCGGATTCCCTTCCGGGGGACTGTCCGGGAAAACCTGGTTCAAATGATCGGTGGTCTCAAGGCAGGCATGGGGTATATCGGGGCGTCAACCATTGCCGAGCTTCATGAAAAAGCAAAGTTTGTCAGGATCAGTGCCGCAGGACTCCGGGAAAGCCACGTCCATGATGTCATTATTACCAAAGAAGCCCCCAACTACAGAGTTGAAAGCAGTTCATCATAAATGGATCAGGCTGGGTCTTCATTTTATCATCTTCACCTTCATACTGAGTATTCACTCCTTGACGGTGCCATAAGACTGGATTCCTTATTTCAGAAATGCCGTGAATACGGCATGGATGCCGTTTCCATGACCGACCACGGCACCATGTTCGGTGTGGCGGAATTCTATGAAAAGGCAAGGAAAAAATCCATTAAGCCGATTATTGGATGTGAAGTCTATGTTGCCCCGAGAACATTGAATGATAAAACTCCCTTGGATGCAAAGGGCCTAAGTCACCTTGTTTTGCTTGCAAAGGACCGGGAAGGCTATGCAAACCTGTGTAAACTTGTTTCCATTGCCCAGCTCAAGGGGTTTTACTACAAACCCAGAATTGATCGAGAGCTTCTTCGCCAACATGCAAACGGCTTGATCGGACTTTCGGCCTGCCTTAAGGGAGATATCCCAAAAAATATCCTCCTGAACCGGATGGATGCTGCTGATGATGCTGCAAAATTCTATTTAAATATTTTTGGTGAAAATAATTTTTTCCTTGAAGTCCAGGAAAACGGAATGCCGGTTCAACATAAGGTCAATGAAGGAATTCTCGACATCAGTCAGCGGTTATCCATCCCCATGGTGGCCACCAATGACTGTCATTATCTTTCCAAAGGAGATGATAAGGCCCATGAAATCCTGCTCTGCATACAGACAGGAGATACCTTTGATAAAAAAGACAGGTTTAAATTCGACTCGGATCAGCTCTATTTCAAATCTTCCGATGAAATGATAAAATCCCTTGGGCAGTATCCCAATGCCATTGAGAACACAAAGGTAATAGTATCCCGATGCAATGTCGAATTTGACGATAAAACCTATCATTTTCCCAGATATGCCATGTCTAGGGATGAATCAGAAGATGATATTTTCCGTAAAAAAGCCATGGAAGGGTTTGAAGATAAATTTAAACGGATTAAGACATCAAATCCGAATATTGACGAAAAGGCTTACAGGGATCGGATTGAATATGAGATGGGTGTCATTCTCGGCATGGGGTTTTCCGGATATTTCTTAATCGTTGCGGATTTCATTGAATATTCAAGAAAAATCGGAGTGCCGGTGGGCCCTGGGCGAGGATCTGCCGCTGGCTCCATGGTGGCCTATGCCATGAATATTACCGCCCTTGACCCCATTGAACACGGTTTGATTTTTGAACGATTTTTAAACCCTTCCCGCATCAGCATGCCGGATATTGATGTGGATTTCTGCATTGAAGGCCGGGATAAGGTGTATCAATATGTGATTGACCGGTATGGCGGCCCTGAATATGTCTGCCAGATCATTACCTTTGGAAGACTCAAAGCCAAAGCCGTTATCAGGGATGTGGGAAGGGCCATCGGTGTCCTTTTGTCTGAAGTGGATGAAATTGCCAAAATGATCCCGGATAATGCCAAAAACCTCACAGCCGCCATTGAAGAAGTTCCCGGGATCAGGGAAAAATGTGCGGAATCCCAAGAAAAAACCCAGATGCTTGAAATCGCCATGCTCCTTGAAGGGCTTCCCCGGCATGCCTCCACCCATGCGGCAGGAGTTGTGGTTTCAGACAAACCATTGAATGAATACCTTCCCTTATATAAAGGAAAAGATGGAGAAACCCTGACTCAGTTTGATATGAATTATGTTGAAAAACTGGGGCTTGTAAAATTTGATTTTTTAGGGCTCAGAAACCTTACGGTGATTAAAAATTGCATGGAACTCATCACACATCAAGGCAAAACCCCACCGGATTTTCTGAATCTTGATTACACTGATGAAAAAACCTTTGAGCTTCTTCAAAGAGCCGATACGACCGGCGTGTTCCAGCTTGAAAGTTCCGGTATGAAGGATCTGATTCTGAGGCTGAAGCCTGGCAGTTTTTCAGATATTGTCGCCCTTGTCGCCCTCTACCGTCCCGGCCCTTTGGACAGCGGTATGGCCGACACCTATGTCCAGCGAAAACATGGTCGTGAACCGGTTGTTTACCTTTTTGACGAGCTTGAACCCATTCTGAGGGAAACTTATGGCGTAATTCTTTACCAGGAACAGGTAATGAAAATCGCGGCTGTGCTGGCCAATTATTCAATGGCCGATGCAGACGGTCTTCGAAAAGCCATGGGAAAGAAAATTGTATCCATGATGGAAGCTCACCGGGAGCTTTTCCTGAAAGGGGCCAGGGAAAATAACCATGATTTGAAAAAAGCATCTGAATTATTTGATTTAATGGAAAAATTCGGCGGCTATGGGTTTAATAAATCCCACAGTGCCGCCTATGCCCTGATTGCTTATCAAACCGCTTATTTAAAAGCAAATTTTGCCCTTGAATTTATTGCTGCATTGATGACCAGTGAAAAAGGCAACCCCGATGCCGTGATCAAATACATGGAAGAATGCAGAACCCATCATATCAAAGTCCTGCCTCCGGATGTCAATAAAAGCAATGCCCATTTTACGGTTTTGGACGGATGTATCCGGTTCGGGGTTGCTGCTGTCAAAAATATCGGTGAAGCAGCCATTGAATCCATTGTCGAGACAAGAAACAAGTCCGGTGAATTTAAAAATCTCTATGATTTCTGCGAACGGGTCAAGGTCGGCAAGGTAAATAAAAAAGTAGTTGAAGCCCTTGTCAAATGCGGTGCTTTTGATTCCACCCATAATAAGCGCAGCCAGATGATGGTGGTGCTTGAAGATGCACTGGATCATGGCTCCAGAATACAAAAGGAAAAGGCAGATTCCCAGCTTGATTTATTTGCAGATTCAAACATGGGATCTCTACTTCCGAAGAGCACACCCGTGCTTCCCGATATTGAAGAATGGGATGACCATATGCGGCTCTCCTATGAAAAAGAATCCCTTGGTTTTTATGTTTCAGGGCATCCGCTGGATAAATATGAAAAAATTGTTCAAAAATATACATCAGTGAATTCCGTCACTATCCATGATATTTCCGATGGAAAAATGATCCGCATGGCCGGAACCATAAAACCTTTAAAGATTCATAAGACCAAAAAAGGTGATATGATGGCTTTTGCTGCCATTGAAGATCAGTCCGGCAATATCGAAGTGGTTATTTTCCCTGATCTTTATGCTGAAGCGCACAGGCATATGGCTGGTGAGGAAATCGTAATCCTGGAAGCGCTGGTTCAAAAAAAAGAAAACATTGTCAAACTGATTGCAGAAAAGATCATTCCCATTGAAAAAGCATCGGAAGAATGGGCAAGCGGGCTAATCATAACGCTTAATGCAGAAAAAAGCCCTCTTACTACGCTTGAACAATTGAAAACCATTTTGAAGAAATATCCGGGTGATTGTCAAACTTTTCTGACCATAGAAATTGAACAGACGCCGTCAGTCATCATAAAACTATCCGATGACTATCATACGGCGTCTGATTCAGGTTTATTTAAAGAAATCGAAGAACTGATTGGTGAAGGCAGAATTGAAACAACCTGTGCCCCTGTCAAAGAAAAGCAGAAAATCAGGAAAAACTGGAAAAATAAACAAAACGGAAATTAATCGCCGACCTTGGTATGACTTATAACAAGCTTATTTTCTACCCTTCTGACCCCATCCACACTTCTTGCAATATCGGCAGCCATCCTTTTCTGAGGAGAGGATTCCACCGTTCCGATAAGAAATACCACTCCGTTGGATACATCCACATCAATATGACGTGATTTCACAAATTCATCGGATATCAGTTTTGATTTAACCGTCGTTAAAATCACTGAATCATCAATTATGGTGCCGACGGATCGTTCATCCTCGGCAATTTTATACCCGCCGTAAGCTGCTCCGCCGACAACGGCGGCACCACACCCTGAAAGAGCAAGGACTGAAATGAGTAAAAAAAAGAAGCCAGGGATTAGACGAGTCATAATCAGATACTCAGTTAATCGTTTGACGCAAATGACTTTAGTGTTTATATATAATTTCTATTTATGATACAAGGACATTGGTTTTTTTATTTGAAAGGAAGACAAATGAGCTGGCTTGGAAAAATGATCGGAGGAACCATTGGATTTGCTTTGGGGGGGCCTCTGGGCGCAATAGCAGGGGCTGCCTTCGGGCATGCCTTTGTGGATAAGAAGGAAGACTTCTATCTGTCGTCACGGCCAGGAACCCAACAGGAAGCCCTTTCCTCAAATGAAGAGGCTCAGCTTGTATTTTTTACGGCCGTCTTTTCCATGCTGGCTAAACTCTGCAAAGCAGACGGAAGGATATCTGAGAATGAAATTTCTGCCGTAGAGACTTTTATGAAAAAAGATCTTCATCTTGACCAGAACAGCCAATCTACAGCAGTCAATATTTTTAAACAGGCGCTGAATTCTCCTGAAAGCTTTGAAGGATTTGCTCTTCAGTTTTATTCAACCTTCAGGACCCAGCCCAATATCATTGACCTGATGATGGATATCCTTTTGCGGGTTTCGACGGCAGACGGAAAGATAACCGATAAAGAAGAAGCCATCCTTGTGTCGGCGGCAAGGATTTTTAATTATTCCGACTCGGACTATGACCGGTTTAAATCAAGATATGTCAAAAAGGCCAATAAATATTATGCGGTTTTGAAATGTGATGAAACCGCATCCGATGAAGAGATAAAAAAACAATACCGGAAGCTTGCCACGGAATACCATCCTGATAAAATTGAAGCCAAGGGGCTTCCTGAAGAGTTTATTAAATTTGCCAACGACAAATTCAGTGAAATCCAGGAAGCCTATGACGCCATAAAAAAGGAAAGGGGGCTTTAAAACAGTCCTTTTTCCTGGGCAATTTTCATATAGGTTTCAACAAGATTGGCAGGTGGCTCGATTTTTTCGGTAACCTCCTTATCCTTCAATGCCACGGCATCAAACTCACAGACGGTAACGCATAATCCGCAACCAATGCATCGGTCAAGATTAACGCGTGCAATGATTTCCGTTGCATCCACGAGAATGGCATCCATGGGACAAATCTCTTCACAGGCCTGGCATCCTGTGCACACATCCGGGTTGACCCGGGCCTGAAAATTGGAGCTGACAATTTTGGCCGGCGCCTCAAAGTCCTTGATATTTTTCAGGATCTGGCAGCAACAGTCGCAGCAAAGACAGATATTCATGGGTTTTTTGGCATTGGACGGCTGGGGGACAAGCCCCTGCTTCACCCCTTCTTGCAAAATTTCCAAGGCCTCTTCCTGGGTGATGGTTCTACCGATCCCCCGACTTTCATAGATATAAGCACCACCACCGAAAACCAGACAGGATTCACTGATCTTACCACACCCCTTGCCCATAATCGTGTGTTCTTTTCTGCAGATGCACGGAGCAACCAGAATTTTAGACTGGGACCGGATAATATTCTCCACCTGCTCATAATCCATGATATTGAGTTCGGTGTTCACGGCTTTGGCCACCGGAACAACCCTTAACTGCTGGGTTTTATTTTTGTACTGATTTTTGATGAGGTAAGGAACATATTCATTAAAGTCCTGAATCAGTTCCTTTGTCAACCGGTTGACTTGGTATTCCCAGATACCCACCACAAATTGAAGCAGCATAAAGCTGTCGGCCCCATCTTTTTGGACATGGATAATGACTCCCTTTTCCCCCATCTTAATGAGAATGGGTTTAATTTCCCTGGGATCTCTGTTGGCCCGTTTGGCGACGGCTTCAACAGGTTCAGGCATCATCACAAGAAAAAGGGCAAGTTCTGCCTCTTCTTCCGTAAAGAGCTGTTTTAAGATTCTGAGTTCAACCCCGGATTCGGTTTCGGGAAATCCGCTGGGTGTACGATCAAGATGAGCTGCAAGTTTTTTATAAACGTCTTCCATGGTTTGATTCTCCAATAATTATAATCATTCTGATAGACTTCCTCTGATGACCAGGTCTTTATCACATTGTTCCGGGACAAGATCAAGAATTTTCCCGTAAAATTCAGGCCTGCCTTTTAAAAGAACGGTGAGGTAGTTAGAGGTAATGGCCTTGAGCATGCCGGTTTTTTTATCCGGCTTATTTTGTACGAGTCCTTCCAATTTTTGATGCAGATTGAGATCAATAAAGGTTTTTCGTTTTATTTGATCCAGGGTGCGCATTATTGCACACCTTTCTTTGATGGTTTTTTCATCCACTTTTTGATCAAAATGATAGGCAGGGGTACCTTTTCTTGCGGAAAAGGGGAATACGTGAAGATAGGAGATGGGAAGGCTTTCGATCAATTCATAGGTGTTTTCAAACTGTCGGTGGGTTTCCGATGGAAATCCGATGAGGGCATCCACGCCGATTCCGGCAAAGGGAAGAATCTCATGGATCATCTGAACCATATCCTTAAAAAAGAGTGAATCATAGGGCCGTTTCATTTTTTTTAAAATATCATCATCCCCGGATTGCAGGGGAATATGGAAATGATCGCATAAAATATAGCCGGGTCTTGCCAGACGAATGATTCCCTCATTGATTTCACAAGGTTCAATGGAACTGAGTCTGACCCTGTAAACGGGTCGCTCCTGATGGATCTGGGTCAGAAGTCCCAGAAGGGAAGATTTTTCCTTGAAATCAAGCCCGTACATACCGGCGTGAATACCCGTGAGAATGACTTCGTTGAATCCTGAGGACCCCAATTCTCTTAAATGCCTGAGGACCTCGTGTTGGGGCATGCTCATGGATGCTCCCCTGGCATAGGGGACAATGCAATAGGTGCAGAAGGCATCACAGCCATCCTGTATTTTCAGATAGGCCCGTGTCATATCCCCTTTAACGGCATGGTGAAACCCATTAAAAGCCTGCGATTCCGTGCGATCTATTTTTTTGAATATTAAAGGAAGCCGTTCATCACCGGTTGAAGCAAGATAATCAGCGATCCTGAGCTTATCTTTATGACAGACAATATGATCAATGTGGTCGATCTTTTTTATGGCATCAGGGTCGGTCTGGGCATGGCAACCCGTCACAATGACTTTTGCGTCCGGGTTTTCCCGTATGATTTTCCGGATGGCCTGCCTTGACTGCATTCCGGCCTTGGATGTGACGGCACAGGTGTTAACGATGACCACATCCGCGTTTTTTTCCCCTTTGACCCATCCTTTTTCTTCAAGTCCTGATGCAATCCCGTCGCTTTCATATTGATTCACTTTGCAGCCAAGGGTTTGAATATAAAATGTTTTCATTGAATGATCCCGGCTCCCAGCACCCGAGCCCCTTTATAAAACACAGCCGCCTGTCCGGGAGTTACGGCATTCTGGGCCTCATGAAACACAACCTCTCCCGAAGATCCTTTCATCATCAGTGTGGACAAGGCTCCCTGATGGCTGTACCGGATTTTTGTAATGATATCCGGGATTATCTCCTGGTCTTCGTCATTCCAGTTGATGTCTTTCACCTGAAAGCGTTTTGTGGAAAGGTCTTTTTTAAAGCAAACTTCCAGGGTATTGTTTTCAATATCAATCCGCTTCACATAATAGGCTTCACCGGCAGGGGAGTTGATGCCTTTGCGCTGCCCAATGGTAAACCGATGAAGGCCGCCGTGACGACCCACTATTTTTCCATCCATATCCACAATATTGCCCTGCGCGGATTTTATATTTTGTTTTTCCAGGATAAATTTTGAAAAATCATTGTCCTGGATAAAACAAATGTCCTGGCTTTCACTGGGGTGGAAGGGCCTGATATTTTTTGTTCTGGCAAAGGCTTTGACCTCTTCTTTTCTCATATCTGCCAGAGGAAAAATGATTTTTTCAAGTTGTGTACTGGTTAACATGGAAAGAAAATAAGTTTGATCCTTCCTGGAATCCAAGGCTTTTTCAAGATAGGCACGGCTGATTTTTCTTTCAGGAAAAGAAAAAGGATTGATGACGGTGGCATAATGGCCTGTGGCAAGATAATCAGCTCCCATCTGTTGGGCCTGAATCATCAATTCTCCGAATTTTATTTCCTTGTTGCAGACAATACAGGGATTGGGGGTCTTTCCTTTGAGATAGGTCCGGATAAAATATGAAATCACCTTTTCTTCAAAGGGCCTTGAAAGGTCAATGCAGGAAACGGAAAATCCAAGCTGAGTTTCAAGTAAAGATGAGTCGATGGGCTCTTTTTCATAACCGGTTCTAAAATGAATTCCAAATACGTTTTTATATTTCTGTTTTAAAAGATATCCTGAGACAAGGGAATCGATTCCGCCGCTCAATGCCACTGCAATAACCGGGTTGTTCATCAGGCAACATCTTGGGTTTCTGCTGAAAAAAGGCCCATGGCCCGGGTCGGGCAGGTGACCACACAGAGCTCGCACACACTGCATTTGTCCTGATCAAAGATCACTTCCATTTCAGGGCGCTTGATATACAAAGCCTCGGTAGGGCATACTGCCGTGCATGCACCGCAATGGGTGCAGATCTCTTCATCCTTATAGATCCGGTGCTCAGGGCTTGAGACGGAAACCCCTTGCTCCTTGAGAAAATTAACGCCCTTGTTAAAGGCAGCCCTGGAAACCGATGAAATTTCCAGAACCATATATCCTTCTTTTTTATTGGATATCCTGGCACTGAGGATATTGAACAAAAGGTCATATTTTCGGGTCAATTGACAGACCAGCGCTTTCTGGGCAATTTCTCTCGGAAAATTGAGTATGACGATTTTTGAATACACGCTAAGCCTCCGATTTTTAAATCATAATCAATAAACTTCGTTGACAAAGAACTGACATTAAGGTTTATTCTTTATAAGGTCAATGGTTTATTTCAGCATTGATCCGTTATACAATATCTTCTACTGATTAACAATCTTGTTTTAAAGGCCAGACCCTATGAACAGATTCGCATTTGAATTATCCGGCTATACTTTGAAAACCTTTTCCGGGTTTTCAAAGGCGCGTATCAAAATCTTTGGAAAAGAAAATATTCCCAACGGTTCGATTATCTTTACGGCCAATCATTTTACAAGAATTGAAACCATCTTTCTGCCGTATCATATTCATCATATCACTCATAAACAGGTCTTTTCCCTGGCAACGGCGGAATTGTTTGATATCCCGATTCTTAAGGGATTGATCGACAATCTTGGGGGCGTTTCCACAAAAGATCCGCTGCGGGATGAACTGATTTTAAAAACCCTCTTGTCCCGGGATTCCCATTGGATCATTTTCCCCGAAGGAATGATGGTCAAAAATAAAAAACTGGTGAGACAGGATCAATTCAGCCTGACAGAAAAGGGAGAAGTTAAACGGCCCCATACCGGTGCCGCCATCCACGCCTTGAGATGTGAATTTTTCCGTGAACGGTTAAGAAGGTTGAAATCCATGGGGGAGCCTGAATTTGACAGGCTTGTGCAATTATTTGAAATCCGGGAGATCGACTCTGTCCTTTCAAAGGAAACCTTCATTGTTCCAGTCAATATTACCTATTATCCGGCAAGCCCCAGGGAAAACATCTTGAGCAGGATCGCCCAGATCCTTATAAAAGATCCTTCCAAACGGGTTATGGATGAACTCATGACAGAAGGCAATCTGCTGTTTTCCGGCGTGGATATTACGATTCGATTCGGGGAGCCTATTAAAATGAAGGGGTATCTGAACAACCCCTATTTTGAGAGCATGCTCACTGCCAAACGAAAGATCAGGTTTGATGAGGATGTAAGCTCCAAACAGATTTCAAGGGAACTGTCCGTTCAAATTATGGAACGTTATATGTCATCGGTATATGCCATGACATGTATCAATTATGATCATATTCTTTCCTGCATCCTTAAACATTTTCCGTATCGAAAGGACGGGATCGATATCTATGAATTCAAATGCAAGGTATATTTTGCCGTTATTTTTCTTGTTTCCAGCAGAATTTGTTTTGTATCGGATAATTTTTTATTAAGCCAGATTCATCTGCTAACGGATGACCGGTTTAACAGGTTTAAAGATTTTTTTGCCCTGGCGGAAAATACCGGAGTGATCCGGATCAAAAACAATAAAATTTTCAAAGATCAGGCAAAATTTATCACACCTTCTGATTTTCATACCATTCGAATAGAAAACCCAATTCTTGTCATGGCAAATGAAGTCGAACCGCTTAAGGATGTTGAAGAATTTTTAAAAAAACTGGCTCAAAAAACAAAGACGGAAATAACCGGAATGGTCAAAGACAATATTCTTGAAAAAATTAAAGCTGATTTTTTAAAGGATTATAACCAATATTACAGAGAAGGGGAATCAAAGGACAAAAGCATAGGCAATCCGATATTTCTGAAACATGAAACCCATGCTCCCGGAATCCTGCTGATTCATGGGTATATGGCAGCCCCGGAAGAAATGAAAGCCTTTGCATATTATCTCTACAATAATGGGTTTACTGTTTATGTACCCAGATTGAAAGGTCATGGTACTGCGCCCGAAGATCTTGCCGGAACAAAATATGAACAATGGATCGAATCTGTGGAAGAAGCCTTTGTGGTGATGAGGCATTCATGTGAAAAAATCGTTGTCGGTGGATTTTCAACCGGAGCAGGGCTTGCCCTGGATCTATGCACACGGGTGGATGATATTACTGCTGTTTTTGCCGTGGCACCTCCCATGCGGCTTCAGGATCTCGGGTCTTATTTTGTTTCAGCCCTTGATTCCTGGAATATCATGATAAAAAAAATGCATCTCAAGGTCATGGCAAAGGACTTTATTGAAAATATTCCTGAAAATCCCCATATTAATTATTTTCGAAACCCCATTGCAGGAATTCATCAGCTTGAAAAACTGATGGAAGCCCTTGAATCCAAATTGGAAACAATTCATCAGCCAGCTCTGGTGGTTCAATCCAGAAAAGATCCGGTGGTGAATCCCAAAGGAACTCTTAAATTGTTTGAAGGGCTTGGGTCAGAAACCAAGGAATATTATGTCTTTGACTATAACCGGCATGGAATTTTAATAGGAGAGGGGGTCACCAGGATTTATAAGGCCATTGAAAATTTTATCCGGCAATGGATTTGATGAGATAAAGAATTGGCATATCAAAACCATTGACATGCCAATTCTTTAAAGGTGCTGAGTTTTTTTGAAGGCTAATCTTTTTCTGCTATCATCATGGTGGCTGAATCAAGTTTGAAGATTTGATCGGTTCTGGCCCCATCCTTGAGAATAACGGCTTCTAATTTGTCATCAACAGGATTTAAAAAGACGGCTTTATCAAACATATCTTTATAGGTTTCAAGCTGAATGGGGTATCCGTCTTCACATAATTTTTCTTCTCTGTGACTTTTTATTGAAAACCAGATAAAAAGTGAAAATTCCCGACTCAGAAGATCCAGTCTTTCAAGGGTTTCTGAAACATCCTTGTCAAAATTCAGGCCATCCATAATAATGATGGAGGGCAGGGAAAGGCCTGCTTTTTTAAAGCTTTTCAGATAATCCCTTACCTTTTCCGTATCAAAGCTGGATTCGTTATAGCTGATACCGACTTTGTTGGGGCAGATGTCTTCCCAAAGCCTGACAGCTTTCTGGGGATCTACATATCCGATACTGTCAATGAGATTGGCATAACCGTCAGTATATCTGAGGTTGATTTTTTCTATGGGTTCCACAAGGCTTATGTGGATTATTTTTTCATTCCTCAGGAGCTGGGTAATGGCAATCTGTACAAGAAAACTGGTTTTTCCGACACCAGCCCTGGAAATGACGGCTCCAAACCGGCCGTCTTTGACATTTTCAATCCCAATGGTTTGTGAAACCGGGCTCTTAAGAATGAGATCTTTTTTTAACATGCTTCCTATCTCCAAATATGGGTTTGTTATTTTTTAGGTTTTTCTTCCAGTTTTTTTCTGACAATCTCTTCTGCTACGGATTGCGGGACCTGTTTATAAATTGAAAATTCCATGGTAAACTGGGCTTTCCCCTGGGTGGCCGACCGAAGAATAGTTGAAAACCCGAACATTTCAGATAAGGGCACCTGGGACTCAATGACCGACATGATTCCCCCTTCTTCCTGGGAACCCTGAATAATCCCTCTTCTCTGGTTAATCAGCCCCATGCAGGAGCCTTGAAATTCATTGGGAGTTTCAATGACCACCTTCATAATCGGTTCTTTTATGACGGGTTTGGCTTTTGCATAGGCTTCCAGAAATCCTCCCCTTGCCGCAGCCTTGAAGGCCATATCGGAGGAGTCAACCGCATGATAGGCACCATCTTCCAGGGTGACCTTGATGCCTGTGACCGGGAATTCAAGTTTGGGGCCTTTATCCATACAGCCTTTAAACCCGTGTTCACATGCCGGAATATAATTGGAGGGAATCCTGCCCCCGGTGACTTTATTCACAAATATAAAATCTTCATCACAGGGCTCAAGGAATCCTGAGACCCGCCCATATTGTCCTGCGCCACCTGTCTGCTTTTTATGGATATAATTGAACAGACCTTTCTGGGTGATGGTTTCCCTGTAAGCGACTCTTGGCTGACCAGTAGTGACTTCGGCCGCATATTCTCTTTTCATTCTTTCCACATAGACTTCAAGGTGAAGTTCACCCATGCCCTGGATAATAGTGTCACCGGTTTCGCGATCCACATAGGTCTTAAAAGTGGGGTCTTCCTTGGTAAAGCGGTTTAGCGCCTTTGACATATTGATCTGGGCTTTATTGTCTTTTGGCACAATGGAAAGAGAAATAACCGGTTCCATGATATGCATGGCCAGAAGGGTGTAATTGATCTGAGGGGAAACAAAGGTATCTCCGGAGGCACAGTCTATTCCGAACATGGCACCGATATGTCCGGCCGGAAGGGCATCAACATCTTCCATCTGATTTGAATGCATCCGGATGAGCCTGCCGGCCTTGAATTTTTTTCCATCCCTTGAATTGATCAGGGTGTCACCCTTATCGATGCATCCCTGATAAACCCGGATATAGGTCAACTGTCCATACTGGCCGTCCTCCAGCTTAAATGCAAGGGCAACTGTGGGCTTGTCAAAGCTGCTTTCAAGGATAACGGTTTCTTCATTATTGTCCATGTCAATGGCATGATTTTCAATATCAAGGGGAGAGGGAAGATAATTGACAACCGCATCCAGAAGGGGTTGAACCGCTTTGTTTTTGTAAGCGGAACCCAGAAACACCGGCGTCATCTGCCTTGAAATGGTTCCGGTCCTGACAGCGCCCATGATGAGCTCGGTTGTGATTTCTTTTTCTTCAAGAATGGCATCTGTGAGCGCTTCGGAAAAAAGAGAAACCGCATCAATCATTTTTTCACGTGCTATTTTCGCCTCATCCATCATCTGAGTAGGGATGTCTTTGACAATCATTTTCTCGCCATTATCACCTTCAAAATACAAGGCTGTCATGGAAACAAGATCAATAATGCCCTCATGTTTATCCTCAAGTCCTATGGGAAGCTGCATGAGAACGGAATTATGGCCCAGCTTATCCCGGAGCTGAGTACTGACCTTGGCAGGATTAGCGCCTGATCTGTCGCATTTGTTGACAAAGGCAATGCAGGGAACCTGGTACCGTTTCATCTGCTGATCAACGGTAATGGACTGGGACTGAACACCGGATACAGAGCAAAGAACCAGGATAACACCGTCGAGAACCCTTAAGGAACGCTCAACTTCAACGGTAAAATCAACATGACCCGGGGTATCGATAATATTGATATTATGATTGTCCCATTCACAATAGGTGGCGGCGGAGGCAATGGTGATCCCCCTTTCTCTTTCCAGGTCCATGGAATCCATGGTAGCACCGACCCCGTCTTTGCCCCGGACTTCGTTAATTTTATGGATTCTTGCAGTGTAAAAAAGAATTCTTTCCGTCAGGGTGGTTTTGCCGGAATCAATATGAGCGCTGATTCCAATGTTTCTAACTCTTTTTAAATCTCTGATCATTTTAAAACATCCTTAAATAAAAATAAAATCCGCCTTTGTGACAATCTCTAAATACAATCGTTGATAAAGGCTTTGCCGTATTATATATTGCCAAATTATGACGATTTTGTTAGTGTGAGCCCGAAGTCAAACTTAACTTATGAAAGGCGCTATTTTATATTTAACCCTTTAATTTGTCAATAAAAAATTAAAGTGAAAATAATTTAGACGGTTTATTGTGGACTATCTGCCGGAACAGTTTATTCAAAAATTCAAACAACATCTTGAAAAATCATTGAAAACCATTGATTTCAAACTTTCAGAACTGCAATTGGACAGGATGACAAGGCACGCAACAGAGCTTATGACATGGAATCAGAAGATGAATCTCACAGCCATAAAAGACCCTTTTGAAGTGGCAGAAAAACATTTTTTCGATTCAATTGCAGCGGCTTCATTCATAGGAGATGAAAAATCCCTAGTGGATATCGGGTCCGGGGGAGGGTTTCCCGGCATACCCCTGAACATCATGAACCCGTCATTAAAAATTATTCTGATCGATGCCTCCCAGAAAAAAATAAATTTTCTAAAGCATGTCATCCGCATGCTGAAGCTTGAAAATATAGATGCTGTCCATGCCCGGGTCGAAAACCTGAAAACGGATGGGGCTTTTTTCAAGCGCTTTGATGCAGTGATTTCAAGAGCTTTTACAGATCTTGAGCAATTTGTTGATCTTTCATGGCCGTTATTGCATCCAAAAGGCCACATTTATGCTATGAAAGGGAAACATCTGGAAATGGAAATTACTCCGGCCATATCCAGCCGGTTTGAATGTAAAATAGATCATTATCTGCTTCCTTTTGAAAAGGCAGATCGATATGTGATAAGGCTCTCAGCAAAACCTGAACCATGACAAAACCCTTAAGAATCAAGGTTAATTCTTGACTTTTCTTTGCTTTAACCATACAAAGAAAAGCTTAACTATTGAAAACCAACCGATCCCAACAGCGGAGGAATAATGGATTATAAGAATACTTTGAACCTGCCTTCAACGGAATTTGCAATGAAGGCCAATCTGCCCCAGCGCGAACCGATTCAATTGAAGGAATGGGAAGATAAAAAAATCTATCAGAAACTGAGAGAACAGTCCAGAGGCAGAGATCTGTTTATCCTTCATGACGGCCCTCCCTATGCAAACGGTCATTTGCACATGGGACATGCAATCAATAAAATTCTAAAGGATATTATCGTCAGGTCAAGGCAGATGGCCGGATTTGATGCGCCCTATGTTCCAGGATGGGATTGCCATGGACTTCCCATTGAGCACAATGTGGATAAGAGCCTGGGCGAAAAGAAAAAGACCATGACGGATGTTCAGATCAGACGGGAATGCCGTTCCTATGCTGCAAAATTTGTGGATATCCAGAGAGAAGAATTCAAGCGGTTTGGTGTCATGGGAGAGTGGGATAAACCCTATCTGACCATGAACTATCCCTATGAAGCCAGGATTGCCAAGGAATGCGGTGAATTTGCACTTTCAGGGGATATGTTTCTGGGTAAAAAACCCATTTACTGGTGCTGCAGTTGTCAAACCGCCCTTGCGGAAGCCGAGATAGAATACCACGATCACACATCTCCCTCCATTTTTGTGAAATTTCCGGTTAAAGATGATCTTTCCAGCCTTTTGCCGGGGGTCAAAGGAAATGTCTTTATTGTCATCTGGACCACAACGCCCTGGACCATCCCTGCCAATCTCGGAGTCTGCCTTCACCCTGATTTTGTGTATGCCGCAGTCAGGACAAAGGACCATGGGGTTCTGATTATGGCAAAGGATTTGGTTGAAAAGGTAATGAAGACCTTTGGCATTGAAGGCTATTCCCTTATCAGGGATCTGTCTTCCCGTGATCTTGAAAATAAAAAATGCAAACATCCCCTCTATGACAGGGATTCCCTTGTTATCCTGGGAAACCATGTCACTCTCGAAGCCGGTACCGGATGTGTGCATACTGCACCGGGGCATGGAGCCGATGATCATCTTGTGGGGGAAAAATACGGTCTTGACTGTTACTCTCCGGTTGAAGACAATGGAACCTTTTCAAAGGACGTGGAATTTTTTGCCGGGGAATTCATTTTTAAAGCCAATAAATCAATCAATGAAAAACTTTCAAGCCTGAATCTTCTATTAAAAAATGATAATCTTTCCCATTCCTATCCCCACTGCTGGAGATGCAAGAATCCGGTCATTTACAGGGCCACGCCCCAATGGTTCATCTCCATGGACAAAATGGGGCTGAGGCAGAAAAGTCTTGAAGAAATCAATAATGTTACCTGGATTCCCTCATGGGGCCGTGAAAGAATTTATTCCATGATTGAAAACAGGCCGGACTGGTGTCTTTCAAGGCAGAGATCCTGGGGTGTTCCCATCCCGGTCTATCATTGCAAATCCTGCAAAGAAATTTACGTCACAAGGGAATCCATTGATAAAATTCATGGGTTATTCTGTGAACACTCTTCAGACATCTGGTTTGAAAAAGAGGCCAAAGACCTGATGCCGGAAGAAGCAAAATGCGGGAAATGCGGTTCTGCCGAATTCACAAAAGATCATAATATTCTGGATGTATGGTTTGATTCAGGCGTGAGCCATGCGGCTGTCCTTGAAGAAAGAGAAGGCCTGTCACGGCCTGCCGATATGTATCTTGAAGGAAGCGATCAGCATCGGGGATGGTTTCATTCTTCCCTTTTGACCAGCGTGGGCCGAACCGGCAAGGCCCCCTATAAGGCGGTTCTCACCCATGGATTTGTTGTGGATGAAAACGGGCGGAAAATGTCAAAGTCTGTGGGAAATGTGGTGGCTCCTGACACAGTTATCAAGCAATATGGTGCCGATGTGTTAAGACTCTGGGCAACTTCTGCAGATTACCGGGGGGATGTGAGCATCTCCAATAATATCATGCGGCAACTCTCCGACGCATACCGCCGCATCCGCAATACCTGCCGGTTCATCCTGGGCAATTTCTCAGATTTTGATGTAACAAAAGACATGAGACCGATTAAACAGATGTCGGAACTGGATCGGTTCATCCTTCATCGCTTGTCCCAGGTGGTAAAACGGGCAAGGACTTCCTATGATAAATATGAATTTCATACCATTTATCATACCCTTCATAATTTCTGTGTCATTGACCTTTCGGCCTTTTATCTGGATATCATCAAGGATCGGCTTTATACATCCCCTCCGGCTGATCCCTTGAGACGGGATGCCCAGACCGCCATGCTGATTATATTGGATGCCCTTGTAAAAATCATGGCCCCGATTCTGCCCTTTACGGCAGATGAGATTTACCAGCATATGCCTAAAGGCCCGGACCCCAAAGACAGCATCCATCTTGAACCCATGGTGGAACTCCATGAAGACTGGGAAGATCAGGTGCTTTCAGACAAATGGGAAAATATCCTGATTCTAAGAGGCGAAGTTACCAAAGCCCTGGAAGAAGCCAGGATCAATAAACGCATCGGCCATTCCCTGGATGCGGCCCTTGAAATCCGGTTGCCGGATACGGAACTGAAATCCCAGATTGAAAACCTGACCGAAAGCCTTAGTGATATCTTTATTGTATCTTCTGCCCGGCTGGTGGATTCCATTGAGGATGAGACTGCCTACAAAGGAAAAGAAATCGAAGGCCTTGTCATAAAAGTGAATAAAGCAAAAGGCGTAAAATGTGACCGGTGCTGGCGGTTCGATACCACCATCGGCAACGACCCCGACCATGTAACGGCTTGTGAACGGTGTGCCGCTGCTCTAAAAAAGATATTGTGAGTTGAATTTGGCAGGCTTGAAATCCAATGAATGGATACGGTTGATCTTGGTCAGCGGGAGTATTATTCTAACTGACCAGATAACCAAATATATCATTAAGATAAATCTTGTCTTGTATGATCATATTGTTGTCATTGAAAATTTCTTTAATATTACCCATATCCTGAATCCCGGCGGGGCATTTGGATTTTTTGCCGACAAATCACCTGAAATCAGAAAATTTATTTTCCTTTTTCTATCCTCCATCGTGGCTTTTTTCGTTTTATGGTTTTATAAAAAAACTGCTGAAAAATGTATTTTTCTTTCTTACGGACTTGCCCTTATTTTCGGTGGTGCCGTAGGAAATCTGATTGACCGATTTTTATATGGAAAAGTAGTTGATTTTCTTGATTTTTATATCGGGACCGCCCATTGGCCTGCATTTAATGTTGCAGACAGCTCCATCAATATTGGAATGGGTATCTTAATCTATCATATCCTGTTCAATAAAATTCCGGATATATAATTCCATGCCGCTGATTCGATATAATCAATTGGAACCGCTTCTTGATTCATTTCAAAAAAAAGGCAATCCCCCGGGTTTGTTTTTGATTTTCGGCGATTCATATCTCATAAAACAGACCTTTAAAACACTGTCAAAATTTCTTCTTGGCAAGGATAAAAAGGAATTTGCTCTGGAAACCCTTGAAGGGGGTTCGGTAACCATGGGGGACATCATTGAAGCAGTGTCTACTTTTTCATTTCTTTTTTCAAAAAAAATTGTGGCGGTCAAAAATGCTCCTCTGTTTCAATCCTCTCATGGCAAAGCAGATGTGGGTTTTTCTTCATCGGACCTTGAGCATTTCATAACATTTCTTGAGAAGGGAGGATTGCCGCCCCATCATTGTCTTGTATTGATGACCGGCGAAATTGATAAAAGACGAAAGAGCTATAAGGCATTGGAAGAAAAAGGACTGGTCATAGACTGTTCAGTTGCAGAGGGGGCTCGAAAAGCAGATCAGGATGAACAGGAAAAAGTGCTTCAAACCGTTTCAGACGAGATTGTATCAAAGGCAGGCAAAACCATAGGCAGGCAGGCCTTTTCTCTTCTGGTGGATCTGACTGGATTTGATCTTGAGCTGTTTGCAGGGAATCTGGAAAAATTGATTGTCTATTCAGGGAGAAGAAGCGATATTTCACCCGAAGATGTCCATGCGGTTATCACAAGAGATAAAAAAGATCCCATGTTTAAACTGACCAATGCATTTATGGAGAAGGACGTCCGTGAGACTCTTTTTTATCTGAATTCAATGTTTAAAGATGGGGCTCACCCTCTTCAGATTTTAAAAGTATTTGAAAATCTGATTAGAAAGCTGATCCTTGTGAAATGCCAGGTCGAAAAAATGTCCGTTAACAATCAAAAATTGAATCTCAGGAATACTAATTTTAATTTGTTTAAACAAATCATTCTTCCGGAAATTCTCACCCATGATAAACAGGTAAAAGCTCAAATGGAAGCCTGGAAAGAATATTTATCAGAAACCGGAGGGAAGGAAAAAATCAGCCCATCAAATGATCTTTTCCTTGCATCCAATCCTCAAAATGCATATCCTGTTTTCCAGATATTTCAAAAATCCGAGAATTTTTCTTTTAATGAACTTCAACACGCTTTAATTTTTTTGAGTGATCTCGATTACCGATTAAAGTCTTCATCATTTGATGCAAAGACGGCCTTTGAGAGCTTTACCATCAAAACATGCAGCAAGGGAGGATTTGTTTATGCCAATGAAAACCAAAATCGTCGCCACCATTTCTAATTTTAACTGTTCCACTGAATTTATCCGAGGGCTTTACAAGGCAGGGATGACCGTTGTTCGACTGAACACTGCCCATATGTCCCATGATGATGCGCTTCAAGTGATTCAAAACACCCGAAAAGTATCAGATAAAATCGGCATCCTCCTGGATACCAAGGGGCCGGAAATAAGAACCTGTAATAGCGACATGCCCCTTTCCGTTAAATGCGGAGATACCATCAGAATTAAAGGCGCTCCAGGGAAGACTTCCCATGATGATATCATCTATGTTTCCCATGAGCATTTTGTCAAAGATGTCCCTGTTGGAAGCTCCATATTGATTGATGACGGTTGTATCGCCCTTGCAGTCATGGAAAAAGATGATGAATATTTAAGCTGTTATGTGGAAAATGATGGGGTGATCAATCCGAGAAAAAGTATCAATATTCCATCGGTTCATGTGAAGCTGCCTGCCCTGAGCGAAAAGGACAAGTCCTTTATAGAGCTCGCGGCAGATCACGATCTTGATTTTATTGCCCATTCCTTTGTGAGAAACAAAGAGGATTTGATTGCAGTTCAAACTATTCTGGATAAAAAAAAATCTCCCATCAAAATCATTGCAAAAATTGAAAATGCCCAGGGCGTTGAAAATTTACATGAAATTCTGGACCATGCCTATGGAGTAATGATTGCAAGAGGGGATCTGGCAGTAGAAATTCCGACGGAACAGATTCCTCTGATCCAGAAAGCGATTGTTAAAACCTGTATTGAGAAAAGAAAACCCGTCATTGTCGCTACCCAGATGCTGCATTCCATGATTGACTCTCCAAGGCCCACCAGAGCCGAAGTGTCGGATGTGGCCAATGCCTGCCTGGATCATACGGATGCTTTGATGCTTTCAGGGGAAACCGCCAATGGGAAATATCCTGAAGAAGCGGTCATGACCATGGCAAAAATTGCAAGGGAAGTTGAAAGCAAAAAAAGCAGCTATGTAGATGTTCCCTATACCCTTGAGAACAAAATTACTGCATACCTCGCAAAAGCCGCTGTTAAAGCCGCCCTAAGACTGAATACCAAAGGAATTGTGGCAGATTCCCTGACAGGAAAATCCATCCGTGAACTTTCAGCCTACCGGGGAGATAATCCCATCTATGCCCAGATTTACGACCGACGGGTTGTGCGTCTGCTTTCTTTATCCTTTGGTGTTTTTGCCGATTATATGCCCATGGATATCACTTGCGCCCAGCCCTTGAAAGACTCCATCTGCAGGCTAATCAATGAAAAGCGATTCAAGGATGAGGATTTGATCATCGTTCTTGCAGGAAGTTTTGGGGTCAAACAAGGGGCATCCTATATTGAAATCAGTACGGCCGGTACGTTCAAGGAAAAATGTGCTTAACCGTTGAATAATTCCTGGGCCTTATAAGAGCTTCGGACAAAAGGCCCTGCCGCGATTTTTTTGAAACCGATTTTTCTGGCGGTTTTTTCAAGCGTTTCAAACTCTTCGGGTGAATAGTATTTTTCAACCTGAAGATGATTTTTAGTGGGTTGAAGGTATTGGCCCATGGTGATGATATCACACCCATGACAAAACAGATCCGCCATGGCCTGTTCAAGCTCTGGCATGCTTTCTCCCAGACCCACCATGATCCCTGATTTGACGGACATCATGGGGTCAATGGTTTTTACATTCTGCAATAAAGTCAGGGACCTCTGGTAAAGGGCTTCCGGTCTGACCCGGGGGTAAAGGGATGGGACGGTTTCAATATTATGGTTCAGCACATGGGGCTTTGCTGACAGAACCGTTTTTAATGCTTCCCTATCTCCTTTGAAATCAGGAATCAGGACTTCAATTTTCGGATGACCCGGCAGCAGGGATTTCATGGCATGAATGGTCCCAGCAAATTGTGCAGCACCTCCGTCACTGAGGTCATCTCTTGTGACCGAAGTCACCACAATATATTTCAAATGAAGTTCAAGAGCAGCTCTCGCCACCCGCAGGGGTTCTTCAGGATCGACGGGGGAGGGGGTACCGCAGATGACATTGCAGAACCTGCAGTTTCGGGTGCATTCGGAACCTAAAATCATGAATGTGGCAGTGTCTTTGGAAAAGCATTCAAACATATTGGGACAATTGGCTTCCTTGCAAACCGTATGAAGCCCTGCCTTTGATAAAAGATTTCTTACCCGCTGATAATCACCGCCTTTGGGAAGGCTTTTCTTCAGCCAGGCCGGTTTCCCGGTTTTTATTTTTTTTTCAGGATGCATGGGGTTCACTTATGTCATAGTTCAATACAGATGAAAAATGCTTTTTAAAAGAAGCCTTTACCTGTTTCATGGATAATCCGGAAGGATCGTTTCCGGCTTTCTGTATTTCATTTTTAATAGAGGTCATGGATATATCGGCAAGGCCGCAGGGATTGATCCATGAAAAAGGTTCCAGATCAAGGTTGATATTCATAGCAAGGCCATGGAAACTGACCCCTTTTTTAATGGATATGCCCACGCTTCCGATTTTGGAATTCCCTGCCCAGAGTCCATGGTTTAAATGATTTCTGTCTGTATCAATACCAAAATCCTGAGCGGTTCGTTTCATGATTTCTTCCAGATCAAATACAAAATCCTTGACCTTGATTCTCTTTTCTTCAAGATCGATGATGGGATAAAGAACCGCCTGACCCGGACCATGAAAGGTAATATTACCCCCTCGATCCGTTTGAACAATATTAATCCCCTTGAATTTTAAAAATTCTTTTGAAACGCATAAATTTTCTTCTCCCCCTCTTTTTCCCAGGGTAAAAACAGGGGGATGCTCGACAAAAAAAATATGGTCTTCAGATATTGCCCTGTTGATCTTTGCTTCCAGGGTTTTGATCTGAAGATCAAGCGCTCCTTTGTATTCCATTAAACCAAGGTCTATGAATACAGCCGATCGCTTGTTTAAACTTACCCCCTCAGACATGGTTTTCTTGCTGCCAGGACTTCATCCAGCCGTGTGACCTTTGTCAGCCGGGGAGCTTTCTTTAATTGTTCAGGATTGTCCTTTGCTTCCTGTGCAATGGATTTCACCGCATGGATGAATTGATCAATATTTTCTTTGGATTCGGTTTCAGTGGGCTCCACCATAAAGGCCCCTTCCACAACCAGGGGAAAATAGACCGTGGGCGGATGGAACCCATAATCCAGAAGCCGTTTGGCCATATCCATGGTGGTAATATGGTATTGTTTCTGGAATTCGTCATTGAACACACATTCATGCATGCAGGGTCTGTCATAGGGAAGATTGAGCGTACCTTTCAGACTCTCCTTGATATAATTGGCATTCAGAACTGCAAGCTTGCTTACATCGGTAAGGCCTTGGGCACCCATGGAAAGGATATAGGAATAGGCCCTGACCATGATGCCGAAATGTCCGTAAAAGGTATGAATCCTGCCGATGGTATCCGGGCAGTCCGTGATGAATTTATAGGTATTGAGGTCTTTTACCACCCTTGGAACAGGAAGAAAGGGTTCCAGGGTTTTACCGACAGCCACCGGCCCTGATCCCGGCCCTCCGCCGCCATGGGGAGTGGAAAAAGTTTTGTGCAGGTTTAAATGAAGCACATCAATCCCGATCTCTCCGGGTTTGACAATCCCCATGATGGCATTCATATTGGCACCGTCCCCATAGACAAGGCCGCCTTTGGAATGCACGATATCGGCAATCTCTTTGATATGGGTTTCAAACAGACCCAGGGTATTGGGATTGGTGACCATGATGCCGGCAGTGTCTTCATCCATGGCCGCTGCAACGGTTTCAGGTTCCAGAATTCCATTTGGCCCGGATTTGATATTAACGGATTCATATCCACAGAGGCTTGCGCTGGCAGGATTGGTGCCGTGAGCCGTATCCGGGATGATGATCTTGGAACGCTGTCTGCCGTTTCTGGCATGCCAGGCATGAATCATGAGCATTCCGCAAAGCTCGCCGTGGGCCCCGGCAGCCGGTTGAAGGGTCACGGCATGAAAACCCGTAATTTTTGCAAGAAATTGCTCAAGATTGTACATCAGCTTTAAGGCCCCTTGAGAAAATTCATCTCCGGATAAAGGATGGGCTCCGCTAAATCCCTGTCGTGCAGCCTGAACCTCATTGGTTTTGGGATTGTATTTCATGGTGCAGGAACCCAGAGGGTACATGCCTGAATCCACACCGAAATTCCATTGGGAAAGCCTGGTATAATGGCGAACCACATCGAGTTCGGAAAGCTCCGGGAGATTTGGCGCATCACCGGTGAGGTCTGCATCAAGGGCGTTTCTGTCAACATCCGGTTTTGGCAGGGACATGGCACAACGCCCCATGCGGCTTTTTTCCCAAAGCAGGGGCTCGTTAAAAATAAGACCGCTTGTTCCAGGTTGCTGAATCATGATCGCACCTCCTTTGCCAGATTATCAATATCATCTTTTGAAATTGTTTCGGTTGCGCAGAAAAGATAATGCTGTTTTAATTCAGGATAAAAGGGCTCAAGATTCAGACCTGCAAATACGCAGTGATCATCGATCAAGGTTTTTCTTTTCTTTTCAAAATTTTCCGGTACCTTCATGACGAATTCATTAAAAAACGGGGTGTGAAAGGCAGGTAAAAATCCTGAACTCATGAGGCTTTTCTTTAAATATTCAGCCTTATCATGATTCTGTAATGCAATTTCCCTGATTCCGGTCTTACCGGCCGTTGCAAGATACATGGCTGCGGTCATGGCGTTGAGTCCGTTATTGGAGCAGATATTGGAAGAGGCTTTTTCTCTTCGGATGTGTTGTTCCCGCGTGGCAAGCGTCAGTACAAACCCGTCGGCCCCATTGGCATCCTTTGTTTTTCCGATGAGACGGCCTGGAAGGGATCTCATCTGTTTATGGGTTCCGGCCAGTAATCCAAGACCAGGACCGCCGAATGATTTGGCAAGGCCCAGGCTCTGACCTTCCCCTGCCACCAGGTCAGCCCCCAGGCTGCCGGGATTTTTTAAAAGACCATAGGCCAGGGCCTCGGTAAAAGAAACAATGAACAGGATATTTTTAGCTTCGGTAATGGTTTTAAAGGCTTTCAGATCTTCTATGTTCCCGAAAAAATTCGGGGACTGAACTGCAATCCCGGCAATGCCTTTCATCTGTTCAAGTGCGGCTATATCGGTCAATCCTTCTTTCGTATAAGGTATTTCAACCATTTCAAACCCTGCCGGGCGGATATAGGTTTGAATAATCTGCCTGTGGCTGGGATGAACCAGGGAGGAAACGGCAATCTTATTATCCGTACTGCTTTTTCTTAATGCAATGAGACAGGCTTCAGCAAGGGCAGTACCGCAATCATAATGGGAGGCTGTGGCAATATCCATCCCTAAAAGCTCTGTAATCATGGTCTGGAATTCATATATGCCTTGAAGGGTTCCCTGACTGACTTCCGGCTGATAGGGTGTATAGGCGGTCATGAATTCCGAACGGGAAATCAGATAAGGGATAATAGCAGGAATATAATGATCATAACTGCCTGCTCCGATAAAACATTTATATGTCTTGCAGGCAATATTCAGGGAAGCAAGCGCCTCCATATGGGTATTGAGTTCCCATTCGGACAGGCTTTCCGGGATATCAATCCCCTGTTTTGTTTTCAGATGATCCGGTATTCCGGCAAAGAGGTCATCCAGGCTTGAATGGCCCGTTACCTTGAGCATGGTTTCAATATCGTCCCGGGTATGGGGTAGATAGCGCATGGGATTTATCCTTTCAGCATATCAAGGTATGCTGCCTTGTCCATAAGACTGTCAAGTTCAGATGCCTGGGTCGGTTTTACCCTGATAAGCCAGCCGTCGGTATAACAGGATTGATTGACCAGTTCAGGCGCATCTTCCAGGCTTTGGTTGATTTCAACCACTTCCCCGGAAACCGGTATATAAATTTCCGAAACCGCTTTAACGGATTCCACGCTGCCGAATTCATCACCCCTGGAAAAGCTATCCCCAATTTCCGGCAGCTCCACAAAAACGATTTCACCCAGTTGATCCTGGGCGTAATCGTTAATGCCGATGGTGATGATTTCCCCGGATTTTTTTGCCCATTCATGGTCTTTTGTGTATTTTACATCATCCGGAAAATTAAGATCCTTCATCTCTTTCATAATACCCTCCATTCATACATTTATAAAAAATCGGTTATTTTTTTTCTTGCGGTCCGGTCCGGCCGGATATCTGTGACAATGACAGCCGTTATGGATCTTTTGCCTTCCGTAAGGGTCAATGTCACACCAGGGTCCAGTCTTTTTGAAACCATGACAAAACCGCAGCTTAAGCCTTTTATTTTTATATCCGGCAGCAGATGAGCGGAATTTATGCTGATGATTTTTCCCTCATGCCAAGTGATTCCCATATCAGTGGCGCACGTCAGCACTTTGCCGATCACAGCCCCGGTTTCATCCATAACTTTTGTTTCTTCTCCCGCAGTAATTTTTCTTAAGGACTCGCCTGTGAAAGGATAGATAAATGAATCCCCATTCGTGGACAAAAGTGCATTTGCGCCGAGAAAATCCTTTGTAAAGGAGGTCTTATCCAAAGAATAGGGAAGAGCAAACTCCCAGGGGTGGTTTTTGAATTTCCAGTGCCCGATGTCCTGGTGTGACAGGGGAAGGCAGGCTCCGGCTCTCAGTGAATCCCTGGCCGCCAGACCGCAGGCGGTAACCTTGAACTCTTTGCCTGCGGCCAGAATATCCTTCCAGAGTTTGACAATGGCATCGGGGTTCAGGAACAGCTCAAATCCAAATTCCCCGGTATATCCGGATCTGGATAACAGCATGGGGGTTCCGTCCAGCAATTTAACCGTTGATTCACCCAGCAGGGATCCATTGAAATTGCCTTTAAATGAAAAATAGGGCATTGGATTAAAAACCTTTCCCGGGTTCTGAATCAGCTTCGAGATGATTTTTGCTGAGTTGATCCCCTGGATGTCCATCTTTGCAATTTTTCCTGATAAATCTTCAATATTTACATCCATGTCCGCCTTATTTTCAGAGAGATGATCTACAATGGCCATACCCATTCCTGCATTGACACAGATCATGAAAAAAGTATCTGAATATTTATAAACAATGGCATCATCCAGGCAATGACCATCCATGGTGAGAAACGCACCATAAACACATCGACCCGGCTGAAGTTGGGATATATCCCTTGTAAAGCAATAATTGATGAGCTTAAATGATTCTTTTCCACTAACAAAAATACAAGCCATGTGACTGGTATCAAAAATACCGGCCGATGTTAAAACAGCCAGATGCTCTGTTTTTACTCCGGTTTCATACCATAACGGCATATCAAAGCCACCGAAGTCTGCCATATTTGCACCTGCAGTTTTATGCCATTTATTTAAAGGGGTGGTTTTCAGGCATGAACTCATGATAACATTCCTTTGTTGTAACCTCATATTAAACAAAAAACAGCAATTTTGAAATTGATTCTTGAAAAATACTTTACGATAATGATATTGTCAAATAAAAATTAATAAAACTTATGTAAAATTAAATTTTGTTTATGAAAATTAATGGAATTCATTTAGATTTGATTTGTAATTCGTAAAACCGTTATCATTAAAACCGTTTCATAATGATAACCGAAACCGGACTGGAGGTTTGTATGGCATTTAAAATCGTTATTATCGGCGGTGGCCCCGGCGGCTATGTGGCAGCGCTTCGGGCAGCAGCGCTGGGTGGAGAAGTCACGTTAATTGAAATGGAAAATCTTGGCGGAACCTGCCTGAACTGGGGCTGTATCCCATCAAAGATCATGAAAAATTCGGCCGATATTTTTCTGAAATGTTGCGAAGCTAAAAAATTCGGCATCAAAGTTCAAGGCGATGTTCTTTTTGACATGACGGTATTAATGGAAAAAAAGAATAAAATACTTGAGTCCCAGAGAAAAGGCATCTTCTCTTTATTACAGGCAGGTCATGTTTCTGTGGAAATAGGTAGGGCTAAAATAAAGAGCCCGGGAATTGTTGAAATTTTTTCAACGGGTGGAAATAAAAAAGAGCTTGAATATGACAGACTGATCCTTGCAACCGGAACTGAGCCCCTGAACATAGCGGATTTTCCATTTGATCACAACCGGATATTGTCTTCCAATGATATCCTGCAATTAAACGAAATTCCAAAATCCATGGTCATCGTCGGGGGAGGGGTGATCGGCTGTGAGTTTGCATGTATATTTTCAGCCCTGGGATCCAAGGTGACCGTTGTTGAAGCCATGTCAAGGCTTCTTCCATTGCCTTCAGTGGATGAAGCCTGCTCAAAATTGCTGTTAAAAGAAATGAAAAAACAAAAGATTACGGTTTTATGTGATACTGTGGTTAGATCTGCTGAGCAAAAAGGGGATCTCCTCTCAATAAGTCTTGGTATGTCGCCGTTTACAGACAATCTGAATCCTAAAAAATTTAAAACCGATATCCTACAGGCACAGAAAATGGCTGTCTGTATTGGCCGGTCAGCCCTGTCAAGGGATATGGGACTGGAAACGATTGCTCTGAAACCATCACCCCAGGGCTGGATCGAGGTCGATGAGCAGATGGAAACCTGTGTAAAATGGGTTTATGCCATTGGTGATGTTTTAGGGCCTAAAAAAGTGATGCTGGCCCATGTGGCTTCCCATGAAGGGATTGTGGCTGCTGAAAATGCCATGGGAAAGGAAAGTATCATGAATTATGATGTGATTCCCGGAGGTATTTTTACCATGCCTGAAATCGGTACCGTGGGCCTGAGTGAATCTGAAGCCTTGAAAAAAGGGCTTGATATTGAATCTTTTACCGTCAATTTCAGATCCCTTGGAAAGGCCCAGGCTATTGATGAAATTGCAGGTTTTGCAAAAATGATAATTGAGAAAAATTCAAAGAAAATTCTTGGCGTACATCTGATAGGTGCCCATGCAACGGACCTGATTGCCGAGGCAACCCTTGCCGTTCAAAAAGGAATGACGGCAGAGGATATGGCCCATACCATTCATGCCCATCCGACTTTGGCGGAAATTATGGGAGAACTTTCTTTAAAAGCATCCGGAAAGGCGATTCATGGATAGAAAAGGGCAATGATTATTTTATCGGGGGGAAAATTTCAAATTCATCCATTTTATAAAGAAGGGTCTTATAGCTTATTTTTAATATTTTTGCAGCGCGGGATCTGTTCCAACCCACTTTTTCAAGAACAAACAGGATCACTTCCTTTTCTACCCTGTCCGATGCCAATTTTTTAATCTTTTTAAGCGAGATGTCCTCAAACAGCTTATCCGAGCTTGTGGAGAGATCGACAAATTTGGAAATAATTGAAGTCCGGTCATCGGCTGATTCATATCTTTTTTTTACAGAGGAGTCTTTACTCCGGGTGTCTGTCTGAATTTGAGGAACTGTTTCCAAGTGCTCAGTGGGCAGTTCTTCGATGATTTTTGCCCATGAATTTAATATCATCTGTTTTTTGATGCAATTTTGAAGTTGTCGAACATTTCCAGGCCATGGATAATTGCACAGTTTTGAAAGAATTTCCGGAGCAGGCTTGCTTCCATTATTGTCAGGGTATTCTGATTTATAGAGTCTGTAATAGTATTCCAACAGCGATGGAATATCTTCTTTTCTTTCGCGTAACGGCGGAACCTCAATCTTTATAATATTCAACCGGTAGAACAGATCTTCTCTGAATGTTTTTTTGTGCATGCTTTCTTCTAAATTATGATTGGTTGCTGCTATGACCCAGACATCGGTTCGAAATTCCTGGTCCGATCCCAGAGGAGAGAATTCTCCGCTCTGAAGAACGTGGAGCATCTTAGACTGCAACGCCATGGGCATATCACCGATTTCATCGAGGAAGAGAACACCTTTGTCCGCAGTTTTAAATTTTCCGGGCCGTTTCTTGTGGGCACCTGTAAATGCGCCTTTTTCATAGCCGAAAAGCTCGCTTTCAAGTAGAGTTTCAGGAAGTGCGGCACAATTTATTTTTACAAAATTCTTTGTTGATCTTGAAGATTCAGCATATAAATTCTGAGCAACAACTTCCTTACCCACGCCTGTTTCACCTGTTATCAATACATTCAAACAGGTATTGGCTACATGATTGATCAATTCTTTTATTTGTAAAATCGATTTGCTGACGCCGATTAGAGGGGTGCTCATATTTCTATCTTAATTCTTTTGATTATCTTTAGCCTGGTTGATTAATTCTGAAACAGTAATTTCAATTTTAAAAAGATCAATGGGTTTAAAAAGAACAACGTCGGCTTCAGCCTCTGAAGCAAGAGCACCGGGTTGATCTCCATAGCCGGTCATGGCTATGATTTTAAGATGCGGATATTCTTTTTTTACAATGGCAATCAGCCCGACACCACTGATATTGGGCATCACAAGATCGGTGATCAGACAATCAAAGAAATTGGATTTATTCCTTAACAGTTTTAATGCGGCAAAACCATCTACGGCTGTTTTTACTTCGTAGCCCATAGAATTAAAAAATTCGTAGAAAGTGGATAATATATCTTCGTTATCATCAACGATCAGAAGTCTGCTCGCATCTGCCATTACATGCCTCTTAATTATGAAGGAAAGTGTTTATGCCAACTATTCCATATATTATAACTGTTTCATCTGCAAGGAAAAAAACAAAAACTTGATGATTCTTGCCATAATAAAAAATTAATACTATAAGGCGTGAATAATATTGCGGCTGGGGTTTATTATCAATAAAAATACTGTTCAATAAGGAAGGCTTGAATGAAAAAAAGCATAATAAAAGGCACTGGAATGTATGTTCCGCCGAATCTTATAACCAATCATGATCTTGAAAAAATGATGGATACATCAGATGAGTGGATAAAACAACGAACCGGAATTGAGCAGCGATACTGGATAAGCCAGGAAGGTGAGACAGGTTCATCGGATTTGGGTTTAGAGGCTTCCAAAATGGCCCTGGCAAATGCCGGATGGACTGCTCAGGATCTTGATTTCATAATTTTTGCAACGCTCAGCCCGGATATTATGTTTCCAGGTTCCGGCTGTCTGCTTCAAGCAAAGCTGGGCCTTAATTCCACTCCTACCCTTGATATCCGGCAGCAATGTACCGGATTTCTTTATGGCCTTGCCACGGCAGATGCCTATATAAAAGCAGGGCTTGCGGGAAAAGTCCTCCTGGTAGGCGGAGAAGTGCATTCTTCCGGCCTGGACAAGTCAACACGAGGGCGGGATGTAACGGTAATTTTTGGGGACGGTGCAGCAGCCCTTTGTATTGAAGGTGTTGAAACAGAAGAAAACGCAGGGGTCCTTGCAGCGGCACTTCACACAGACGGCAATTATGCCGAGGCCTTGATGGCGGAACTTCCTGCATCAAGACTTCCTGTTCGTATACCGCCGGGGGTTCCAACGGATGATCCACGATATTTTCCTGTTATGGATGGGCCCACTATATTTAAAAAAGCAGTGAGAATGCTGCCGCAGGTGATTAACGAAGCCCTTGAAAAAGCAAAGATGAAACTGGATGATATTGATCTTATCATACCGCATCAGGCAAATTTAAGGATTAATCAGGCCCTTGGTCAGTTCCTTAAAGTGGATGAAAACAGGATTTTTCATAATATTCAAAAATATGGGAATACAACGGCTGCCAGTATCCCGCTTGCCCTGCATGAAGCAATGGGCCAAAAAAGGATAGGCAAATCAGGCGATGTCGTCCTTTTTGCAGGACTGGGCGCAGGGCTTACCTGGGGCAGTGTGATTTATAAATTTTTATAATGAACCTTTAAACAAAGTATCAAGATAGAATTTAACTGCCGGATCGAGAGAATCAAATTTATATGTCTCATCGGTATTCTTTTTTCTGATCTGATTTCTGATATCTGAAGCAAGGGTTTTGCCCAGTTCAACACCAAATTGATCAAAGGGATTAAGACCCAGGATGAATCCTTCATATACGGTCCTTGCTTCATAAAAAGAAAGAAGCATACCAATGCTTTCCGGAGTTAAATCATTGACAATTATGGTAGAAGAGGGCCTGTTACCGGTGAAATATTTAGCCTTGTCTTCATCATCTTTGCCTACTGCAAGTGCCTGGGCCTGGGCAATCATATTTGCCCATAATTCCTGATGGTTGTAAACGCCTTTTGATATTGCCTGGCTCTTTGTATAAATCGGATTTATAACCCCAATAAATTCTATGGGAAAGGGACTGCCCTGGTGGGCAAATTGGAAAAAAGAATGCTGGGCGTTTGTCCCCGGCTCTCCAAAAATGATTACCCCTGTCTTATGGTCTATGGGTTCTCCATTAATTGAAGTCCCTTTGCCAAGGCTCTCCATATATAATTGCTGGATATGGGGGGCGAGCTTTGACAGGGCTGAACAGTATGGAATGATTGCCTGGGCTGAATAGCCCAGAAAATTGGAATTCCATATACTGATAAGCGCGGAGACCAAAGGAATATTTTTTTCTTCCGGGGCATTGGAAGCATGCACATCCATTTCATGGCAGCCCTTTAAAAAACGGATAAAAACATCATAACCAAAGGCAAGGCTCAGGGGAACTCCGCCTACGGCTGAGCTTACGGAATATCTTCCACCAATAAAATCAAACATATGAAAAGATTCAAGAACAGGATTTGAAGGGTTATCACCCGGGCTTCCCTTTGATGTGACCGTGATAAGATGTTTTGCCGGATCAAGGTGATGATCTTTTAAAAAAAGGAGAGCCTGTTCCAGGTTGGCCAATGTTTCAGTTGTTGTATAAGTCTTTGAAATAACAATCCAGAGACAGGTTTCGGGATCAATCTCCTTAATAATCTGACCAAAATTATCAATGTCGACATTGGGCAGGAAATGCAGGTCAATTTGTGGTTTTATACTGTGTTTTAATGCATTGAAAACAAATTCACACCCAAGATAGGAACCGCCGATACCAATGATTACAGCATCGGTAAACGCCTTTCCGGTAGAGCCTTTGATTTTTTTTTCATGTATCTTTGAACAAAATCCTTTGATTTGCTCATTCACCCGACTGATTTCAATCTTGATATCCACACCATTTAAAAAGACAGGTGTTTTGGTGAAATCTCTGGTCGCGGTATGAAGAACGGCTCTGTTTTCCGTCACATTGATGATTTCTCCGGAGATCATCCTAAAAAATTCATCTTTTACTTTTGCCTCTCCTGCCAGTTGAATTAATTGTTTAAATATGGGCTCATCTATTCTTTGCTTTGAAAAATCATAAAAAAAATTATCACTCCGGATTGAAAAATGATTCAGTCTTTCAGGATGTTGAATGAGATTTTTTAAGTGTTTGTTTTCTTTATCAATTTCTTTAGAAAGCGTTTTCAATTCTTTGTATGAATGATAATTGCAAAATCGCATCTGGTTCATTTTTTCTCCTAAAAGCTATTATAAATTGCAGGAAATTTTAAATAATCATACGAAAACATTTTTCAGCGGTCAAGGTCTGACATGGAAAATACCTTGACAATTCAACCATCAGGCAATTATTTATAATCTCATGAAAAAGATTATTGAAATTCTTATTAAAAAAGGGGTCAATATACCAAACCCGGAAACCATCCTTATTTCGGATGATGTGAACCCTGACAGGGTATCGGGTGAAAATGTTACGATCTATGGCGGCTGTAAAATCCTAGGGGAAAAAACCCTGATCATGAAAAATTCTCAAATCGGATATGAAGCTCCGGTGACGCTTGAGAATACATTGCTGGGCGAAAACACAAAATTACTGGGCGGCTTTTTCAACGGTGCGGTTTTTGCCGGTGATAATACGTTTGGCTCAGGAGCCCATGTCAGAAAAGGCACAATATTGGAAGAGGAAGCCAATGCGGCCCATACTGTCGGCCTGAAACAGACGATTTTATTCCCATTTGTAACCCTCGGCAGTCTGATTAATTTCTGTGATTGTTTTATGGCTGGAGGGACAAGCAGAAAAGATCATTCTGAAGTCGGTTCTTCCTTTATCCATTTTAATTATACGCCTCATCAGGATAAAGCCACGCCTTCCATGATGGGTGATATTCATCATGGAGTCATGCTTAATTCCAGACCCATTTTTCTGGGAGGGCAGGGGGGACTTGTGGGGCCGGTCAGGATTGGTTATGGATGCCTTTCGGCAGCAGGCTCCATTATTCGAAAAAATGAATTGAAAAATGATCGGCTTTTAGTGGGTGGCGCTTATAAGGAGGCTTCCATTCCAAGAGATCTAAATATCAATAAAAACGCCAACCAGATTTTAAACAATAATATTTACTATATTGCAGGGCTGATATCACTGAAGTCCTGGTATAAATATATACGTCCTCTTTTCATTTACGATGATTTTTCAAAAAATCTGGTCAAGGGTATGCAGGATACGCTGAATGACAATATTATGGAAAGAATATTTCGTCTGAAACAATTTTGCCAGCAATTGATGTTATCCCAAGAAAATCTTTTAATCAAAAAAAAGGATATGGCAGCGGCGTCGATATCAAATCATGAAAAGGTGTTGGAAAAAATGCAATTGGCGGACAAGATCTTTGATATTGAATTCAAAAAGGATGAAGTGAATGATGAGGGTGAGGTTTTTATTAAAACTGTTGAAAAAACAATAGGCAGAAGCGGGAAAAAATATATTAACGTGATCAAGAGCCTTAAGCCTGATGAACAAAACCAAGGAAGCACCTGGCTGTTTAATATTGAACAGAGAATGCTTGAAAAATTTTTGATTTTACAGGAATAAAAAGATGGGGAAACTTTTTGGAACAGATGGCATCAGAGGTAAAGCCAATCATTATCCTATGACATGTAAAATTGCCTTGCAAATCGGAAGAGCCGTCGGCATATTTGTAGAAAATAATGGCTATAAAGCAGTTATCCTAGGAAAAGACACGCGGATTTCAGGGGATATGCTTGAGGCGGCCATTTCTTCTGGCGTTGCATCAACCGGAATAGATGTTATTCAGACGGGCGTTATTCCGACACCTGGAATTGCTTTTTTGTGTTCTGATATAAAAGATGCGGGTGCAGGGATTGTTATATCAGCCTCTCACAATCCATTTCAAGACAATGGCATTAAGATTTTCAAGTACAATGGAACAAAGCTCTCTGATGAAGAAGAAATTAAAATCGAATCATTAATTCTGGATAACGAAAATGTTCCACGGGAAGATATAGGTAGAATCACTATAATTTCAAATGGTTTGCAAAGATATTCTAAATTTTTACTTTCAAAGTTTCCATTTAAGAAACCTGAAAAAAAATTAAAAATAATTATCGACTGTTCAAATGGGGCTGCGTCAAAAATCAGTCACATGGTTTTCAATAAAGATTTGTTTGAGGCCTGTTTTATTCATGATTCACCGAATGGGACAAATATTAATGATAACTGCGGTTCTCAACATACCGGGCAGCTCAGACAAAAGGTGGTTACAGAAAAAGCCGACCTTGGTATTGCATTTGATGGTGATGCAGATCGACTGATTGCTGTTGACGAAACAGGCGGGGAGATTACCGGAGACAGGGTATTAGCGATATGTGCAAAACATGCAAAACAGAAAAATAAGCTCAAAAATAATGTTGTTGTAAGCACAATCATGAGTAATGTCGGGTTGACCGAATTTTTATCAATCCATGGAATTAGGCATGTCAGGGCTGATGTCGGGGACCGGAAAGTACTTGAAGAAATGCAAAAATGTGATGCGATTCTGGGTGGAGAGGATTCAGGGCATCTGATTTTTCTGGATCACCACACAACCGGTGATGGTATGCTTTCAGCACTAAAACTGATAGAAGTGCTTCTGGAAACAGGGCAGTCATTGTCCAGCCTTGCTTCCTCAATGACAGTGTATCCACAAATTATGATGAATATAAGTGTTGACGACTCAAGACCCGATTTTATGAAAATAAATTCAATTGCAGATACAATTCGATCGATCGAGAACAAACTTGGGGATAAGGGCAGGGTATTGATTCGTTATTCAGGCACTCAACCATTGCTTCGAGTAATGGTTGAGGGCCCGGATCACATTACAACCGAACACTATTGTCAAATAATTTGTAACAATATTAAAGCAAATATATAACAAAACCTGTACATTTAAAACAGACGGAAAGACTGACTGAATGCACAGGTTTCGTAATTTTTAATCTCTTCTGCCGCCGAATATGCTGAGAAGCATGATAAATAGATTAATAAAATCCAGATACAACGTAAGGGCTCCCATGATAGCACCCTTACGAATCAAACTGCCATTGGCGTTATCAGGAATTGTAGTCGCCATGCTTTTTAATTTCTGGGTATCATAGGCTGTGAGCCCAATAAAAACAATTACACCTATATATGAAATGATCATCTGCATTCCTGAGCTTTGTAAAAATATGTTAACTACTGAAGCAATTACAATTCCAATAAGTCCCATAAACATAAACCCGCCAAGTGAAGTAAGGTCCTTTTTTGTAACCATTCCATAAACACTGCAGACAAGAAAAGTAATTGCACAGATAAAAAATGTTGAAACAATGGATGTGGCGGTGTAGGCAAGAAAAATAAAAGAAAGTGTTATTCCATTGAGAATTGAATAAATGGCAAACAATGCAGTTGCCGTAGAAGCTTCAATTTTTTGAATTCTTGCGCTCAGAAAAAATACAAACCCCAGTTCTGCTATAATGAGCACCATGAGCAGTCCAGGGGTGCCTATAATCAGTTGCATCATAGTTTCGTTATGGGCAACATAATAGGCAGTAAATCCTGTCAGGGCAAGCCCTATGGCCATCCAGTTATAGACACTTCTTATAAACGAATTGGTTTTAACAAGCGAAGAGCTTTGTGCAAAAGAAGAATACATATTCATTTTAGTCCTCCAATTGAGTTGTTATTTACAGCGTAATATAACATGAAAATCAAAGATTTCAAGATTACAATTTGATTAGGTATCCACTCGAATCTCTTTCTGAAGAACATTTCACTAAGTTTACATAATATATATTATCAGTCCATTGCTGTGCCTCGCTTAAATTTAATAAAATATTGTGAAAATATTCTCTTTGTTTTATATATATTAACTTTTTAATATTTTGACTTTTGTTGTAATAAATAATGGCGGAAAAACCGATTGGACATATATATACAGTTTCTTTACTGACAAGAGAAATCAAAGATCTCTTAGAAGAAATATATCCTTTTATCTGGGTTGGTGGTGAAATTTCAAATTACTCAGTTCCTTCTTCCGGACATTCCTATTTTACACTTAAAGATCAACAGGCCACCATTCAAGCAGTGATTTTTAAAAATCAAAAACTCAAGCTTAGGTTTGAGCCTGAAGATGGAATGAAGGTATATGGGCTTGCGCGGTTGTCTATTTATGAACCCAGAGGAACATATCAACTTATTTTTGAACATATAGAGCCCGAAGGCACTGGCTCAATTCAAATTGCCTTTGAACAGCTTAAGCGCAAATTATCCGATAAGGGTTATTTTGATCAAAAATTCAAAAAACCGATTCCTTTATTACCTTCGAATATATGCATCATCACTTCCGGAACCGGCGCTGCATTGAAAGATATTATCCATATATCAAAAAGACGGTTTCCAAATTGCTGTCTCTGGATTCTGCCAGTTAAAGTTCAAGGAACCGGAGCGGAAATCGAAATAAGTGATGCTATTCATTTTGCCAATGAACACCCTATGGCGGAACTGATCATCCTTGCCCGGGGCGGTGGTTCTCTTGAAGATCTTTCAGCATTTAATTCAAAGATAGTTGCTGATTCGATCTTTCATTCAAAGATACCGATAATAGCAGGTATTGGCCATGAAACAGATTTTACAATTGCTGATTTTGTTGCCGATTTACGCGCGCCCACGCCTTCAGCCGCTGCCGAACTTGCTCTTCCTGATAAACAAATTTTGATTCAACGGGTTTTCGAATTAAGGCAAAGATTGGATAAATCAATATTTAAGCAAAATTCCAGCCTTAGTCAAATGATTATCTCTTTAACATCAAGGCTGAAAAGTCCGGAAATGGTCATCTACAATCATAGATTTAAAGTTGACGACCTTGAATTGAGGTTAAACCATCAGATTAAAAATTATATTCAATATCATAAAGACAAGATACGCTGGTTGTCTGATTCGTTCTATTCAAAGGCCTTGGAAAAACGCATTTCAAATCAGAGGCATTATGATAAAATACTTACTGATATGTTGACTCATCATTTTTATGTCGTTTTTCAAAGAAATAGAACAAAACAGATGGAATTAACTTCTAAACTTGATGCCCTATCTCCCTTATCCGTCTTAAACCGGGGATACAGTATCACAAGATTTGTTTTTAATAAAAAGATTATTACCGATTCAATTCAGGTTAAACCAGAAGATAAACTTGAAATCATTCTATCCAAAGGTCGGTTAATTTCAATTGTGGAGAAAATAAATGGTTAAAAAACAGTCGTTTGAAGCTTCCTTAAAAGAGCTTGAAGAAATCGTCAAGGAAATGGAATCAGGAAATCTTTCACTTGAAGAAGCTGTTAAAAAATATGAAGACGGCATCAAACAATCGCGATATTGTAATGATTTTTTAAATAAAACGGAAAGAAAAATTATGATGTTGTCAAAAGACAATGAGGGCAACCTTAAAGAAGAAATTTTCGAAAATGATTAAAATGATATTCAACCTTGAACCGTATCTTAAAGAAAAGCAGACTCTCATAAACAAATATCTGGGCATTATTCTCCATCAGTTTGATATGAAACGCGAACTAATCATGGCAATGGAGCATTCTCTCATGGCAGGAGGCAAAAGATTGCGCCCTATTCTCTCATTGGCTGCTGCCGAGGCCTGCAAAGAAAATTCCTATATGCTTGCCCTGCCAGCTTGCTGTGCCATTGAAATGATTCATACGTATTCCCTTATTCATGATGATTTGCCTGCCATGGACAATGATGATCTGAGGCGGGGACTGCCGACCTGCCATAAAAAATTTTCTGAGGCAACGGCTATTCTTGCCGGAGATGCATTGTTAACCCATGCATTTCATATTATCAGTCAACCAGAAACACTATTTGAAGCATATCCGGATATCCCTGTCCGGATGCAGTTGATTTCAAAATTTGCACAGGCAGCCGGTATTTCAGGTATGGTTGAAGGACAGATGCTGGATATGCTGTCGCCGAATTTTGAATCCGGCGACAGTTTAACCTATCTTAAAAACATGCATGCCTTGAAAACCGGAAAAATGATAACGGTCAGCATTGAATCAGGTGCCATAAGTGCCGGTGCTGACCCTGAACAGATTGGTCAATTAACAAATTTTGGGGATAAAATAGGCCTCGCCTTTCAAGTGGTTGATGATATTTTAAATGTGGAGGGTGACCCAAGAAGGATGGGGAAATCTGCTGGATCTGATATTTTACATGAAAAGATGACCTTCCCTTCGATAATTGGAATAGAGGCATCCAGACAATTTGCAAAAAATTTAATGGATGAAGCGATTGAATCCCTTTGCCATTTTGATGAAAAAGCAACCCCCTTAAGGGCGATTGCTGACTATGTTATTAGCAGGGATCACTAATCATATTATGAGGTTGATGGATTTTGGCTCTTCTTGAACAAATTAAAAATTCCAGTGATATACAGCAATTCACCAGAAGAGAACTCAGACTTCTGGCTGGTGAAATTCGAAAACGTATTATTGATGTCGTATCTAAAAATGGCGGGCATCTAGCTTCAAGTCTAGGCGCAGTTGAATTGACACTGGCCATTCATTATGTATTTGATCTGCCTAAGGACACATTAATCTGGGATGTCGGGCATCAATCCTATGCCCACAAACTTTTAACCGGAAGAAATGATCGTTTTGATACTCTTCGGCAGTATAAAGGGATTTCCGGATTTGCAAAAATCAAGGAAAGCCCCTATGACGGGTTCACTGTGGGTCATTCTTCGACTTCTATTTCAGCAGGGCTGGGTGTCTGTTATGGCAAATATCTGAGCGGTGATAATTCTGATGTCATCTCGGTCATAGGAGACGGGTCTCTGACTGCCGGCCTGGCTTACGAAGGATTGAACCAGGCCGGTGATCTGAAAAAACGCAATCTCATCGTTATCCTGAACGACAATGATATGTCGATTTCTCCCAATGTCGGCGCCTTGTCATCTTTTCTAAGCCGGACATTCTCGGCAAAATATCTTCAGTCCATGAGAAATCAATTCGGTGCCTTCTTAAAATCCTTACCCAAAATAGGAGATGATATTTATAATATTGCCAAGCGTTCCGAAGAATCATTTAAAACTTTTATTACACCCGGGATGCTCTTTGAAGCTTTCAATTTCGATTATTTTGGTCCCATTGACGGACATAACCTTGATCATTTGATAGATATTCTTAAAAATATCAAAAACCCAAAAGATCCTATTCTTCTGCATGTCACAACCAAAAAAGGAAAAGGGTATGAGCCTGCTGAAAAAAACCCGGTTTATTTTCATGGTGTAGGATCTTTTACTGTTGATACAGGTAAAAGCAAAACAAAATCCAATGGAATACCCTCCTATACCCAGGTGTTTGGCAATCAAATGGTGAGTCTTGCCAAAAAAAATTCCAAAATTGTCGCTGTAACTGCTGCAATGCCTGAGGGGACAGGGCTCATCGAATTCTCAAAACAGTTTCCGGAACGGTTTTTTGATGTCGGTATTGCAGAACAGCATGCCGTTACCTTTTCTGCAGGACTTGCCTCCAGAGGATTAAAACCTGTTGTGGCGATTTATTCCACTTTTTTGCAAAGAGCATTTGATCAGATCCTTCATGATGTCTGTATTGACGCACATCCCGTTGTTTTTGCCATAGACCGGGGGGGAATTGTCGGTGAAGACGGACCGACCCATCATGGCCTGTTTGATTATTCTTATCTGCGATGCATACCCAATATGACCATTATGGCGCCGAAAGATGAAAATGAACTTGCCCGGATGCTTGTTACAGCCATTGACCACAATGGTCCTGTGGCATTAAGATACCCAAGAGGAACCGGACTTGGCGTAAAAATCGATGAGGATCCGCTACCGCTGAAAATTGGACAAGGTGAGGTCCTTTGTGAAGGAGATGACCTTTTAATCATTGCTATTGGAAAATCAGTATGTGAGGCCATAAAGGCGCATGAGCATCTGAAAGAAAAAAACATTCATTCCACGATTATTAATGCAAGATTTGTGAAACCCCTTGATGCTGATCTGATCGGAAGGTATGCATTAAAAATCAATAAAATAATCACTGTTGAAGACCATGTTCTTGACGGAGGGTTTGGATCTGCCGTGCTTGAAATGCTAAACGATAAAGGCGTTACTGGTTTTTCATTAAAAAGAATCGGAATCAAGGACCGATTTGTGGAACATGGCCCCTCAGATGTTTTAAGACGGGACTATGGGATTGACAGCACTGCCATCATCAATGCAGCATTTGAGCTATATGACGGAAAAGACAAATAAAGAAGATAGAATTAAGGTAAGACTTGATTCACTGATTTTTGATAAGGGCCTGATTAAATCCCGCCATCGCGCAAGAGCTATGATAATGGCGGGTAAAATAATGGTCAATGATATACCTGTTGATAAACCCGGGGTATTGGTTTCAATACATGCAAAGATTCTTGTAAAAGAAGATAACAATCCTTTTGTCAGCCGTGGCGGCCTGAAACTTGAAAAGGCCTTGCAAACCATTCCTGTGTCTGTAAAAGGCCTCACGTGCCTTGATATCGGCGCCTCAACCGGTGGATTCACAGATTGCCTGCTTCAATATGGCGCCTGCAAAGTATATGCTGTGGATGTGGGATATGGTCAGTTTGACTGGACCTTAAGACAGGACCCGAGGGTCGTTGTCATTGAAAGGACAAATATCAGGTATCTGCCCTATGAAATGATTAATGAAAAAGTGGATCTTGTTGTAGCGGATACTTCATTTATCTCCCTTAAGATTGTGATTCCTTCTGCTGAAAAATTCATGAAAGAGAATGCGTTGATTCTTGCATTGATCAAACCGCAGTTTGAAGCCGGTAAAAAAAATATAGGCAAGGGAGGTGTGGTAAAAGATCCGGAAATAAGGGAAAAGGTCATCGAAGATATAAAAGTTTTTTTTCAGGAGCGTGGATATCGGATCAACATGGTTGTCCCCTCCCCTGTTTTAGGCCCGAAAGGAAATATGGAATATATTCTATCCTTAAATTATAAAGAATATTTAAAATAGTACTATTATTTTTATTTAAATTTGATTATTTAAATAACACTATTTATTAATTGTTAATAAGGAGTAGGAATGAACGAAGACATTAAAACCATGAGAAATATAGCTCTGGCCGGTCACGGAGGATCAGGAAAGACCACCCTTGCCGAGGCGATGCTGTTTAAAGCTGGGGTTATCAGCCGTCTTGGAAAGGTTGAAGAGGGCAATACAGTTATGGATTTCCAGCCCGAAGAGACCCGGAAACAGCAGAGTATCAATACTTCATTTATTAAGTATACCCATAATAAACATACGATTACGTTGATGGACACTCCTGGTGATCAGAACTTTTTCTCTGCTTCTAAAACATGCTTCCCTGTTGCAGACTGCCTGGCCTTTGTCATTGACGGGGTTGGCGGTCCTTCCGCCATGACGGAAGAAGCAGGTGCCAGTGCTCTGGAATATAACCTTCCCGGTTTTGTCATCATTAATAAACTGGATAGGGAGCGAGCTGATTTTGCAACCTGTATCGAAGCCTGCAAAAAAGCATTGAAAAAAAAGATCATCCCTGTCTGTTATCCCATAGGATCTGAGAATAATTTCAAAGGTTTTGTCAATATTATTTCCGGTCAGGCCTTTGAATACACTACTGACGGAAAAGTCAGCAAGGTCGATATCCCTTCCGATATGGAAGATGACATTGAAATGGCAAAAGAAGAATTTATTGAGAATATTGCAGAACTCAATGATCAACTTCTTGAAAAATACCTTGAAGGTGAAAAAATTTCAGAAACGGATCTGAAAACAACATTCAGGCAAGGCGTTCTGGATGCAATTTTTTATCCTGCCATTTGTAGTTCTGCTACCAAAATGATCGGCGTTGAAACCATATCTGATTTCATCAATGATTATATGCCGTCTCCACTGGATAGAGGGGACTGGATAGCAAAAGACTCCAAAGGAGCAGAGGTTATTGTTTCTCCGGACCCTGCTGCTGAATTCTGCGGATTTGTTTTCTGCACGATCGTTGATCCCTATGCAGGAAGACTTTCTCTGTTCAGGGTCATATCCGGTAGCCTTGGCAAAGAAGGCCATATCGTAAATACTACAAAAAATACCAAAGAAAGATTCTCACAGTTGCTTGAAATTGTCGGTAAGGAACAAAAGCCAATTACTTCAGCGCTTCCGGGGTCTATTGTGGCTGTGGCAAAACTCAAAGAGACCTTGACTGGAGACACATTGACCGGTGGCAGAGACATTCAGATTCCTGCACCCAAACCCATGCCGTCGGTGATTTCTTTTGCCATCAAACCCAAAGCAAAAAATGATGAAGATAAAATTCATGAGGCTATCAGAAAGATTCTTGATGAAGACACAGGACTTCATCTCAGACGGGAAGAGGAAACTAGACAGACCATTCTGTCCGGCAGAGGCCTTGTCCATATCGAAGTGACGGCTGAAAAAATTCAAAGAAAATTTAACGTGGGTATGGATATCGAGACCCCGAAAGTTGCTTATCGCGAGACATTCAAGAAGAAAATCCGTGTTCAGGGCAGACATAAAAAACAGTCGGGTGGGCATGGTCAATATGGTGACTGCTGGATTGTTCTAGAGCCACTTCCAAGCGGCTCAGGCTTTGAATTTGTAGATAAAATCGTTGGTGGTGTTATCCCGAAAAACTATATCCCGGCAGTTGAAGCAGGAGTCAGAGACGCATCAAAAACTGGAATTCTTGCCGGATTCCCCTGCGTGGACTTCCGGGTTACCGTTGATTTTGGGTCTTATCATGCCGTTGACTCTTCTGAAATGGCATTTAGACTGGCCGGGTCGGTTGCATTTAAGAATGCTGCCGTGGATGCCAAAGCAGTCTTGCTCGAACCCATCATGAGGGTTGCCGTAAAGGCTCCGGAAGACACCACCGGAGATATTATGGGAGATCTTAATTCCAGGCGCGGCAGGGTTATCGGCATGGATTCCGAAGGTGATAAACAGATCATCAATGCTCTGGTTCCCATGGCGGAAATGTTGCGCTATGCCCCGGATTTAAGTTCAATGACGGCTGGCCGGGGAACATTTTCCATGGAATTTGAGCAATACGATGAAGTTCCGGCTGATATGGCCAAAAAGGTTATTGAAAGGGTAAATGCTGAAAAAGAATAAATAAAGATCTGAGTCGGGCAGCTTAAAAATTTCATCTGCCCGGCTCTTTTTTTTTGCTTAACCCGGCTATAATATCAAACAGAATCATTGGCGATTTTCATATTGTCCTGTTCATAGGAGAGCCCCATTAAGATTACAGTGCCGGACAGCACTTCGATCCAGCAAATTTCCGAGTTCTCCTTCTTTTCCAGGAAAAAAACCAAGGCATTTTTCCCAGACTTCTTCATCTTCCATGCAGAAATAAATTAGAACATCCGGAGCATATGCCTTTAAACAGGCAATCATTTCTTTATAGATATTAATTCTTAAGGGTTTGAAATATCGCATCTTATTATCAAGTCCAAGAATGAATTCGCCATAGCAGAGGATGGATTCGGGAAACCGTTTCTCAACCACCTGTTTTAATCCCGGCATGAACCGGAAAGTGCCGAGACTGATCCAGACAATGCTTTCAGGCCGGACATATTCGAAAATCTGTTGAATAACAGTTTTATAGTGATGCTCACACCCCGGATAAATGACTATGGGATCAAAATGAAAGGCAAGTCTGTACCCATTTGATTCGGCCTGTCTGGCTGCTTCAAGGCGTGCCCTGAGAGATGAAGTGCCTTTTTCCTGTGAGCTGATAATATCCGGTGTGTTCAATGACCAGGCAATAATGGTTTTTTCATTATGATCAAGGCAAAGCAAGGAGTCTATATTAACGGTTTTGGTTTTTAGCTCGAGGACACTATTTTTTTGCCTTGCAAAGGTTTTAACAAGAAATCCAGGCATAAGGCTCACCTTTTCCCAGATGAGTGAATCCGTATATTCACCCGTACCTATCCTGAAAATTTTGTTTTGAAGAAAAATTGCCTGAAGCTCATGGGCAAATCGATCAAGACCTGAAAAATATTGCAGAACCGGGGGGTGAAAATAGGCTTGAAGAATGCAATAGGAGCAATCCATGGTGCAGAATGTCCCGGTATGAAGAATGGTATAATCACAGCAGGTATAATAACAGGTGCCGGGACAGTTTCTGATGACAACGCCTTTGTTTTGCGTGATATAAAGCGTTTTTTTGGCAAGGGAAATGGGATCATCGGCAGTATTGATATAATCATAAACTGTTTTTGCGTTATCCACCCTTTGCGGCTCTATGTTAATCCTGGATACCAGATATCCGGTTTCATCGTCCAGGGGAATCGATTGATCAATAAAAAGAGTGTCTATTTTCATGAATTGAGAATTTCTTGGAGAGTCCTGTTTTCTAATGCCTCTGTAAGATGCTGAATATTTTGATGGAATTCGCCATGGTTTTTTACTGTAAAGGATACAGAATACTTCCGGCTTTCAAAATTTTCCGGAGGTGTGAGTTTTATGGTGCCTGGAAGTTTAATGGAAGTAATTTTATCCTGAACGATTTGGCGAGTTTTAGATAGCGTTGGGTAACGCTGATCAAAAACCATGGTTCTGAAATTATGGGTTCTTAAGACAGTATCAAGGGTTTCATCATATAGAGGGTTCGGGGGTTTCATTGCATGAAAAAGGGATTTTGGGTGAAGCCCGTCTCTTGCAGCGATTTCCAGAATATTCTGAACGATTTCATATTGTACGCTGGCCGAGGCCTTAATTTTTGAAAAAATATCCAAAAAATAGAGGGCCGTCTCCTTATCCAGATTTGATATTTTTTTTGCAGATTTAAGCGACAGATTTCCGGTTTGAATCAATTCCAGAGCCGGGTTCGGCAATGATCCGATATTCAACAAATCCCCGATAAAACCCTCATTTAACTGCATATTGAAAACAGCCGTTGATATTTTTGCAATCTCTTTTTTGTCTAAAAATTCAGAAAGGCGCTTAATGCTGATAATGGTTTCAACAGGGGTCAGGAGTCTTTTAAATGCAAGAGCGGCAATAGCAATTAAAAGACATGGATAATCGCTGGCCTCTTTGTCTGTTTGGTACACAACCACTTTTCGCTCATTGTTGTGGCAAATCGCCCTGATTCGGTTAAATCCGGAAATTATAATAAATTTATGATTATTCATGGGCCTGACAACCGGCGGGGTCATCAGGCCTATTTTTTTAATGGATTGAGCCAGAAAGGTGATATCCTCTAAACCCGGTGAAATTTTATAACGCTCATCTTTTAGATCAATGTCTGAGATATTAATTTCACAGAGGCTATTAAACATTTTCACCTGTCAGGCGAGTGTAGATTTCTTTATATGTGCTGGATGTCCTGTCAATGACATCTTTGGGCAGCTTCGGCCCTGGGTGTTTTTTATCCCATCCCGATGCAATGAGCCAGTCTCGTACATATTGTTTATCAAAGCTGTTCTGACCTCTTCCGGGCTCATAGTCGTTTAATGGCCAGAATCTGGATGAATCCGGGGTGAGAATTTCATCTATCAAAATAATCTTGCCATCCAGAATCCCGAATTCAAATTTGGTATCGGCAATAATGATTCCCTTTGAAAGTGCAAATTCTGCGCCTTTTTTATATACTTTTATACTCAAATCCCTGAGTTCGTTTGCTCTTTCAAGACCGATGAGGTTAATTGTTTCATCAAAACTGATGTTGATATCATGATCTCCCACTTCTGCCTTTGTAGAAGGCGTGAAAAGCGGCTCCATCAGTTTATCCGATTCTTTCAGGCCTGCTGGCAATCTTAATCCGCAGACCTGCCCCTCTTTTTTGTATGAACTCCAACCTGACCCGGTGATATAGCCCCTGACGATACATTCAACAGGAAGTGGTTCAGCCTTTTTGACCAGCATGCTTCTTTTATCCAGGGCATCTTTATAGGGTTTAAATTCCTCCGGATATTCATTTACGTTTGTGGTGATAATATGATTTTTCACAATGGATTCCATTTTTTTAAACCAGAATACTGAGATCTGGTTTAAAACCTTTCCCTTGTCCGGGATAAGGTCGGGCAGTACCACGTCAAAGGCTGAAAGTCTATCCGTAGTTACCATCAGGAGGGCATCCCCCGTGTCAAATATATCTCTGACCTTACCCTGGCGGACTAAAGAAAGCTCGTCGAACTGAGTTTTCGGAATATGGTTCATCTCTATCTCCTTCATATAAATCTATATCTCAATGATTAGGAAGATTCATATCATAAGATATGGAATTTATCTATTGTTGGAAATAAAATTATTATCAGGTATGATATTGAGTGGTTCAGGAATATTTTACAATATTTCAAATTTAATATTCTGTAATCTTGACGCAAATTGCATAATGATAATATTGTTCAACATGTTTTGATTTTCAATACAATGAGGTTCAGAAAAATGAATAAACTGTCAAATCTATTATTGCTTGTCGTTATTGTCTTTTTTTCAATTCAAGGTAATGCCTATTGCCGGACTGACTATTCTCTTTATGATCTGATGAAGCTTGCCAATACCCAGAGTGAGACCATAAAAATTGCCGAAGATGATCTGGATATTGCACGGTTGGAGGAAAAAAGGGCGTTGTCGGTATTAATCCCGAGAGCAACGGCCTATGGAAGCATTACTGAATATAAAAACGATGCCGCCACCTCTCCGGACAGTCGGGCATTGGGAATCAAGCTGACCCAGTCATTTACACTTAACGGAAAAGAACTGATCGCCCTTGATGTTACAAAAAGGGCCATTGAAAGCAAAGAATTCAGCCTTGAGAGCATCCGTTCCCAATATATATTCCAGGTTGCCCAAGCCTATTACAATATCCTGAGTGCCTGGAAATTTTTTGACATTGCACAATCCGATGTTGAGCGTCTTACCAGTCACAGGAACGCCGTCAAAGAAAAATTAAGCGTCGGCAATGTTACCAAAACAGATCTGTTCAGGGCTGAAGCCGAACTTTCCAAGGCATTGACGGAACAAAAAAAAGCAGAAAACGGAGTCCTTCAAAGCAAAGCAGCATTACAGAACCTGGTTGACATTGACCCGGAATTTGATCTTCAAAAACAGGATATCGTGGAAATTGAAAACTATCAGTGCAACCTTGAAGAAATGCAGGCCTATGCTTTAAAAAACCGGACTGAGATCAAGGAAGCAAAAAAGAATCTTGATATTGCCGCAAAGACGGTAAACTTTAAAAAAAGCGATTATTGGCCCACCATCGAACTTGAAGGAGGATACAGGGAAACTGATATCCAATACGATGCAAGGCCGGCATCCGTGAAATATGATACGGAAGATACCTATGTTACCGGAAGCCTTGTATTCACCCTCTATGACGGCGGGTTAAGAAGGGCTACCATAAAACAGTCCTTTGCTGATCAAAGGAAAGCTGAAAAAGCACTGACGCTTCAGGAAAAAAAGATCACCCTGGATTCAAAAATTTCGTTTCTGGACTATGAAACCGCAAAAAGCACTTTGCATAATCTGCAAGACGAGCTCAAATATGCCGAAGAAACCTTTAATGCCGTCCAGATGCAGTTTAACTATGGAATGGCGGACAGCATCGATATAATGGATGCCAATACCCTCCTTGTTTCCGCCCAGAGAAGAATATCCGATGCCCGGTACAAATATTATCTCTCAGTGCTGAGGATGATTTATACAAAAGGTGACTTATCAGCCTTTTTCCTAACCCATTCCTGATATTGAATCCTTAATGTTTTGGCCTTCAGAGCTTGACTTAACCCCATCCTTAAAATATCCTTAGAGCGTGATCATAAGGATTTATATGAACCGGTTTTAAAAGGAGATTTAAATGTATGAAATAATTGCAAACCCGGAAGATTATCAGATTGACCATCTCATCAACGGCACAGGTAATGCAAATATTGAAATTTCCAAAGAGGAAAGAGAAAAATGGGCCTTGGAAATTGCTAATTTCAGTGAAAAATTAATGGGATTTGCAAAAAAATCCAGTGAACTTGCCAGGGTCTTTTCCGGTAAGGAGAAGATTTCAGCAACCCCGGCCTCATTAAAAACCTTAAAAATTCAATTATTTATAATTAATGACGCATTAACCTCAGCCATTGGAATCGCAGATAAACTCGAATCCGATATTATAAAGAAATAAACCCGTTACCTTACGATTTTCTGCCGCAATACATGGTCTGCGAGGGTTATGGCCAACATGGCCTCGCAGACCATGTTGATCCTTGGAATTGCACAGATATCATGTCTTCCCTTAGTTGATATTTCGGCTTTGTTCCCATCCTCATCAATGGTTTGCTGCTTTTTGAGAATCGAAGGGATGGGTTTGATATGAACCCTTGCAATAATATCTTCTCCATTTGAAATTCCCGCGAGAATCCCACCTGAATGATTTGTTTTAAAACCGTCGGGAAAGATCTCGTCATTATTTTCAAAGCCTGTCATTTTAGGGGCATTGATTCCCGCTCCGATTTCAACGGCTTTGACCGCTCCAATGCTCATCAGGGCTTTGGCGATATCTGCATCAAGCTTATCAAAAACCGGTTCTCCAAGGCCTGCCGGGACATTGGATACTATTATCTCAACAATCCCGCCAAGAGAGTCTCCCTGTTTTTTGATCTCTATGATTTTTTCTTCCATTTTTTTTGCAGCAGCCATATCCGGGCATTGAAGATCATTCTGGTTTTTAAAGGATAAATCATCTGTTAAAACAGCCCTGATATTGCCAAGCTCAAGGGTATAGCTTTGTATTTGGATATTCTGTTGATCCAGAATAACCTGGGCAACTGCTCCTGCCGCGACCCTTGCTGCAGTTTCCCTTGCAGACGCCCTTCCTCCCCCCCGATAATCCCGGATGCCGTATTTTGCATGATAGGTATAATCCCCATGGCCCGGCCTGAAAAGAGTGGCTATGGATTCATAGGCTTTGGATTTTGCATCCTTATTTTCAATCAGAATCATAATAGGGGTTCCGGTGGTCTTGCCCTTGAATATACCCGAAATAATGATGGGGCAATCGGGTTCTTTTCTTGTAGTACCGGATACCCCGCCCTGCCCTGGTTTTCTTCTGTCAAGCGCCTTTTGTAGAATTCTTTCATCAAGATCAAGCCCTGGGGGGCATCCTTGAATGACTACGCCGATTCCCTTTCCATGAGATTCTCCAAAGGTAGTGATATTGAATGCCTTGCCAAAACTGGAGCCTGACATTAGAATAATCTCCTTTTAATGAGGGTTACAATTTCTTCCGGAGTATGCAAACCGGTTTCAATTTTTAAATGAGCGGCTTTTTCATACAAGGGTCTTCGTATTTTAAGCAAGTCTTCTGTTTCTTCAATCCGGTTTTTAAGCGTCAGAGACGGTCTTGAAGAAAGGGTTGAAGGATCTGATTTCAGCCTTGACAGGATGGATTTGATATCCGCATCAAGCCATATGGTATATCCGTTTGTATTTAGAAAAATCAGGTTTTCAGGATCAGCTACAATACCACCGCCGGTTGACACCAGCGTATCTTTCATCTGCTTTGTATTAAAAAGAATTTCTTTTTCAATCTTACGGAAATAATCCCAGCCGTGGGCATCCACAAGATCGGAAATTGTTGATCCGGTCTGCTGCTCAATAAGCTGATCCATATCTAAAAATTTATAATTAAGATGGTCTGCAAGGATTTTTCCTATGGTTGTTTTTCCGGAACATCTGTATCCGACCAAAAAAATTTTCATTATTTATAAGGCTTCAAATATTTCCCAGTAATTTGGAAAGGATTTTTCAACACAGGTTTCGTTTTCAATTTCCATGCCTGGAATAATAAGCCCGGGCATGGAAAAAGCCATTGCAATCCTGTGATCATTAAAGGTTTCGATTTCTGCCCCTTTGGGCTGGCCACCCGTAATTTCCAGAAAATCATCCCCTTGTTTCACCGTAATTCCCATTTTCAAAAGCTGGGATGATACGGCATCAATTCTGTCACATTCTTTTTCCCGGAGATGCTTGATATTGGTGATCCGGGTCCTTCCTTTGGCAAAGCTTGCCACAACGGCAATAGCCGGAACAGCATCCGGGGTATCTGACATGTCAACATCAATCCCGATAAGCTCTGTACCGCAAACACCAATCTCATTTTCTTCAATTCTAACTCTGCATCCCATCTGCTCTAGAATTTTGATCTGCTTTAAATCCCCTTGAAGAGAATTTTTACTGATATTTTTTACCGATATCATCTTACCTGTAATGGCGCCAATAGCCCAGAAATAACCGGCATTGGAAAGGTCGGGTTCAACGAAGAATTCACCCGGACAATAGGATTGTTGTCCAGGTACCTTATACAGGGTGGGATGAATACGGTGGGCCTCAACCTTAAATTTTTTCATGATATCTATTGTTAAATCAATATAAGGAGATGAAACCGAAGGACCGTCAAGACTGATTTCAAGGCCATTGGTCATAAATGGTCCCATCATCAAAAGGGAGGACAGATACTGGCTGCTCTTGGAACAGTCAAGGGTGACGGCACCCCCCTGTCGCTTACCGCCACAGATACGGACAGGAGGAGTTCCCTTTCTGCCCTGTGCGTTTGTCCGAATACCCAGAAGCCTCAGTGCATTAAGCAATTCAACCATGGGCCGTTCACACATTCTTTTGTCACCTGTCAGGAAATATTCAGAATTTCCCAAGGCAGCAATCCCTGCCAGGAGACGCATGGAAGTGCCTGAATTGCCGAGATAAATTTCTTTTTCACAGGGTTTTGGATGACCTTTGAACCCATGAATCCGGAAATGAGGACTGCTGGTCTTGTCAATCCCGGCACCCATGCATGACAATGCATTCATGGTCCATTTTATATCCTCACTTTCAAGAAGATTTGCCATTGTTGATATGCCGGAGCAAAGAGATGCACATATGAGCATGCGATGGGAAATGCTTTTTGAACCAGGTATTACAACCTTTTGGTCTTTGATTTGTTTAGGGATTATTTTTTTCATCTAGGCTTTCCCATCCTTTAAGATGGCGTTGCGCATCAGTTCAATATCAGGGCTGATCCCTGTCCATAATTTGAATTGTTGAGCCCCCTGATGCAAAAACATGGCAAGGCCGTCTATGATTATACATCCTTTTGATTGAGCCCCATGCAGGAGTCTTGTTTCCAAGGGATTATAAATAATATCCATCACAATGGTTTTGTGATTCAGATGGTCCAAAGAAAAGGATAAATCTAAAATGTTTGGACTCATGCCGACCGGGGTCGTGTTGATAAAAATATCCGGTTGAATTTTATGGATTTTTTCTTTATCATCCAATGGAAAAAAATCAGCCTTGTATTTTTTTGCAAGGTTTTCACCCTTTTCCTTGTTTCTATTTACAATCACAAGATGTCCTTGTTCCTTGTGAATTCCGAATGCCAGGGCTTGAGCCGCACCTCCCGCGCCTAGAATACAAACTTTTTTCCCTTTGATGCCAAAAGGTTTCAAAGGTTCTATGGCAGCCTTGTAATCCGTGTTAAACCCTTGAAGAAATCCCTCTTTGTTAATGACAGTATTCACAGCACCGATGGCCTTTGCATCCTCATCAATCCAGTCAAGATACTCTATTATGGATTCTTTAAACGGTAATGTGATGGAGGCTCCTTTAATATTTAAATTCCTGATGGCTTCAATACCGTTTGAAATCCTCTTCGGTTCAAATGCAAGATATACGGCATTGACATTATGGTATTGGAAGGCAAAATTATGAATAACAGGGCTTTTTGAATGCCTGACAGGATTTCCGAAAACAGCGTAAAGCTGTGTAAAAGAATCAATCATGCTTCATAGTCCTCTTTTACAAATACGGGATAGGACCCGAGAATTTTAAGTGACAGGGAAAATTTTCTTATTTCGTTTATCGCTTCAATCAAAGGTTGATCCTGTTGATGACCTTCAATATCCAGAAAAAAATAATAGCTCCAGTTCTGATGGCGCGTGGGCCTTGATTCAAGCTTCAGCATATTCAGCCCTGCCCTGTCAATGGGTTCAAGTGCTTTAAATAATGCCCCTGGAATATGGGAAACAGCAAACATGATGGATGTTTTGTCATTTCCGCTCGGTTCGGGCAGATCTTTGCCGATAACCAGAAACCTTGTGATATTTCCTGAAATATCTTCTATTTTTGATTCTACGATTTGAAGTTCGTAGATATGGGCCGCCTGCTTACTGGCAATGGCCGCTATGGTTTTATCTTCACTTGCCAGAAGAGCCGCCTTTGAAGTGCTGCCGACCTCAATCAACTGAGCCTGGCTGAATTTTTTTTTAAGCCATGACCTGCACTGGGCAATGGCCTGAGGATGTGAGCAGATTTTTTTAACGTCTTTTGGTTCTCCTGTTATGGATAACAAATCATGGGAAACAGGTTCATAGTGTTCCGCACAGATATTCAGATCAAAATTGGTAAACAGGTCCAAGGTATGGGTCACGGCCCCTTCAATGGAATTTTCAACGGGAACGACGCCAAAATGACTTTCGTTTTTATCCACTTCTCTGAATATTTCATAGAGATTGGGCTGTTCTACAAAATTTCCAGAGTGCCTGAAATAGTTTAAGGCAGCAATATGTGAATAACTTACTTCAGGACCAAGAAAAGAAATAGTTTTCGGTTTTTGTACCTCGCGGGTTGCTGTAATGATGACATTAAAAATATATCTTAGTAATTGCTTATCCGCTGGGCCCTGATTTATTTTCGACAATTTCTCAATGACATTTCGTTCTCTTGTCCGGTCAAGAATCCGGCTACCGGTTTCTTTCTTGACCATGCCGACTTTTTTTCCGATTTCAAGGCGCTGATTAATCAAGCTTAAGATTTTTGAATCAATATCATCGATCTGATCCCTCAGGTTTTTTAAGTCATCTTCAACCATTTCATTTTTTTCTCAAATCGATTCAGGAGGGTTCCTTTTTCAGAATAAAACTTTGTATCCTGTTACCATCCATATCTTTGACGGTTGCCGTCCATTTGTCAACAATAATGGATTCCCCGGACTGCGGGATTCTGCCTATCTGTTCCAGAAAAAATCCTGAAAATGTATCATAGGTATTGGATTCCGGTATTCCAATATCAATTTCTTCATTTAAATCATAAATATTGATTCTTCCGGTAACCAGCCATTTGTTATCTTTAAGCCGGATAATGTCCGGGGTCATTCTGTCTGTTTCATCAATAATTTCACCCACAATTTCTTCGAGGACATCTTCCAGTGAAACAATCCCGGCCACACCGCCATGCTCATCCACAACAACGGCCAAATGATTTTTATTCCGTTTAAAATCCTGTAACAGGGCATCAAGCTTTTTGGATTCAGGAATAAAATAGGGTTTTTTCAAAATCGGCTTGATATCCAGCGAAGTTTCAAAATTTGAAGAACAGGCTTTCTGGAAACTTGCAAACAGATCTTTGACATGCAATATCCCGATAACATTATCAATACTGTCTTCAATAACAGGAATTCTTGAAAATCCGGTCTTAAGAATTTTTGAGATGTCCACTGCCTCAGATACATCTATCACAAACATATCGGCTCTGGGGGTCATGATCTCGGAGCACGATGTATCATCAAATTCAAATATTCTGGTGATAAACTGTTTTTCTGCCGCATTGATTTCCCCTTCTTTTTCAACAACCTCAACCATGGTCATGAGTTCATCTTCGGTGAATATTCCATGACGGGGATCTGTTTTTCCATGAAGTTTCGGTATAATATTCAATATGTAAATCAATGGAAAAAATAGCTTTGAAAACCAGAAAAGAGGATACACGACAATTCTGGCAACAAAAATATTATTGTTATTGGCAAATGATTTTGGGAAAATTTCACTAAAAACCAGAATAAGTAAGGTCATGATACCGGTGGCAATACCGACGGCATTGGACTTGAATTGTGAAATTGCAAGGGATGTGGCAATGGATGAGGCACCGATATTCATAATATTGTTTCCGATCAGAACGGTGGTTAATAACCTGTGAGAATCCTTCTTCATACTCAGAATCAATCTGCCGCTCACGGAACCGTCTTTTGCCAGGTGCAGGGCTTTGACTTTGCTGATAGTAAAAAGCGCGGTTTCAGAAGCTGAAAAAAATCCGGATAAAAAAAGGCTCACTATCAGAAGAATAATTTCAAAAGTCATTTAATTTAAAAATTTTCCTTATTAAATATCAGCATATTTGTTTTAAATGTGGCCTCAGTCTAATAAAATTCCGGTAATTTTGTCAAATTGATTATCAGAAAGGAGATTCCCTGAGAAGATTAATGGCAATACAGGCAGCATTTTTTGCAGCCCCTTTTCCCCCGAGTTTTTTTCTTACCAGTTCCAGCCGTGTTTGATAATAGTGTTCATGGTTGAGCATATAAAGGGTTTTTTTACATATTTTTTCAGGCGTTACTTCATTCTGGAGAAGCTCAGGCATTATTTCTTCATTTACAATCAAATTGGCAAGACCTGCATATTTTACCTTGACCAATAGTTTTGCAGCCCAAAAGCTTGCCTTTGCCATTTTGTATATCAGGAGGGTCGGAATACAGAGAAGCGCTGCCTCAAGCGTTACAGTTCCGGAAGCTGCAATGATCATATTAGATCGGTTAAAAATTTCTCCCACAGGCCCTTCAAGGATTTCAAATAATTGAGGATTTCCTGATAGATGGATGCTTTCTTCTATTGTTGCTCTTTTTATTGAAGCGGCTTTAGAAATAAGAAACCGGGTGTGATTGTGCTTTTGATGAATAAGACAGGCAGCTTGAATCATGATATCCAATAGATTTTTGATTTCAGCTTTCCTAGAGCCTGGAAGAAGCCCGATGATGGACGGATCATTAATCTTGGAGGAAAAAGCCTTTGATCGAAAAAAAGATCTGGAGAGGTTATCCGGGTACTCGTCCACAAGGGGGTTTCCAACATAAGTGGATGGAACGCCGGCCTTTTTAAACAATTTTTCTTCAAAAGGGAATATCAATGCAGCATGATCTATATATTTTTTTATTTTGAACAGTCTGGATTTTTTCCAAGCCCATACCTTGGGGGTAATATAATATAAAATTTTAACCTTATAATGATCCTTCACATATTTGGCCGCCCTCAGATTAAATCCGGGATAATCCACAAGAATGATAAGGTCAGGCCTGTGGCGATTAAGTTTTTCCCTGAAGAGATCAAAGGCTTTTTTAATATGTTTGAACTGCATAAGAACTTCGGTAATGCCCATGGCAGAAAGTTTTTCAATATCATAGAAAAGATCAACCCCCTGTTGTTTCAGGATGGGGCCGCCAATACCGGAGAAATAGATCCGGTTATTCTTTTTCCTGATTTCTTCTATAAGACGGCCTGCGTGAAAATCACCCGAGGGTTCGCCGGTCAGAACCATTATGTGTTTTGATTTTACGGGAAGATTCATTTTATGTCTTCATCAATGTACCCAAGAATGGATATATGATATCGATCTGCCAGGGATATCATTTCCTCACGGTCAAAACTGATGGATTTTCCGGCTTCAAGAACAAGGACCCCGGCTCCGGCTTCATGCATGGTCATGATGGTCTGGCAGCCCGAGGAAGGGAGATCAAATCTTAAGTCCTGGGAAGGTTTGGAGAGTTTGATTACAATACAGCCGTTATTCCGGGACAAAAGGCCTCCTCGTTTTATGGCAGCATCCGTTCCCTCGATGGCTTCAACGGCAAGAACGGTTCCGTTGCCGATGACAAGGCATTGGCCGATATCAAGTTTTCCGATTTCCTTGGCAAGCCTCCAGCCTTCCATGATCTCTTTTTGTTCGGCTTTGTTTGGTTTTCTTTTTGTCCAGCATCCCCTGGGGCAGATGAGTTCAGGTAAAAGAAAGGTGGACGGTAAAATTTCAATGCCTTCTTTTAAGAGCAGGTCTGCAAAAGAAGTCAAAATGGAATCATCATGGGTCCGGGTGGTTGTTGCAATAAATGTGAGCGCTTTAAAATCCGGGCGGATATCTTTGAAAATATTTGTTTTTTTGATGCTGCCGAGCATGACAGCTTGTGAAATGCCCTGTTGCTTAAAATACCGGATGAGTTTGGTCACCTGTCCAAGATAAACCCATTTTAGTTCCTCGACATAATCGGAGAGCAAAGGATCTGTCTCTGAATGAAAACCCGCTGCAAAAACGGTATATCCTTTTTCAATGGCCTTTTTTGAAAATAGTAGGGGAAACTGTCCGCCTCCTGCAATCAGGCCGATTTTCATTTTTTATCTTGTTACGCCCCTGTTGGATTCGATAATGAAATTCATAAATTTTTTGACTTCCGGTATCATATCCACTTCTGCTTTAACTCTTTCAGATGCCTGTTTAACCGTTAATCCGATCCTGAAAAAAATCCTGTATGCTTTTTTAAGCTGAGAAAGGGTTGTTTTTGAAAATTTATATCGTTGCAATCCGACATTATTTAAGCCATGCAATGTTGCCCGATCTCCTGCGGCAATCACATAAGGAGGAATGTCTTTTACCACGGCGGATTTTCCGCCGATATAGGCAAAATCTCCGATCTGAACAAATTGATGGATGGCAACCAACCCTCCTACAGTGACATTGTCTCCAATGGTGATATGCCCGGCCAGAGTAGAATTATTGGCCAGGATAACCTGTTTTCCGGTCTTACAATCATGGGCAATATGGGTATAGGCCATAAGATAATTTTCTTCCCCGACTTCTGTAATGCCGCCACCGTTTTCAGTTCCCCGGTTAATGGTCACAAACTCCCGGATAATGGATCCACGGCCGATTTTCAAATATGTTTTTTCCCCATGAAATTTTAAATCCTGGGGAGCGCCGCCAACAGATGCATACTGAAAGATCTGACAGTTTTCCCCGACGGTCACATATTGTTCAATGGTGGTATAGGGGCCGATGGTTGTGCCTGACCCGATAATAGTATCTGATTTGATGATGACGTATGGGCCGATGGTTACATTGCCAGCAATTTCAGCAGAAGGATCGATAATTGCAGTGGGATGAATCATCATTTTTGCTCCGTTTGCTTATTCTCAATATCTTTTAATCTTTTCTCAAAAGAAAAAAGGGCTTTTCTCATCTCCGGCAACCTTACCATAATGCTGACGACCTTCCGCCAGAGGGTATGCGGCATATGCGGCAGGCCGGATACGATCTCTTTTTCACCCACATCGCTGTGAACACCGGAATAGGGGCCGATGATGGCGCCGTCTCCTATTTTGATATGACCTGAAATTCCGGCCTTCCCGGCAATAATGACATTCCTGCCAACCGTCGTGCTGCCGGCTATCCCGACCTGTGCTACAATCAGGGTGTTGTCGCCGATTTTGACATTGTGGGCAATGTGAACAAGATTATCGGTTTTGACACCATTGCCGATTATGGTGATGCCAAGGGTTCCCCTGTCGATGGTATTGCAGGCTCCTATTTCTGCGTCATCACCAATGGATACATACCCGGTATGGGCAAGTTTCCGGTGCTGATCAATATCCTGTGCAAATCCAAATCCATCACAACCGATGACGGTTCCGGAATGGATCATAACCCTTTGCCCGATTCTTGTTTTATCAAAAATTGTAACATTGGGGTTAATTAGGGTTTGATCTCCGATAATAACATCATCTCCGATATAAACCCCGGGCATGAGATGTACATTGTCTCCGATCTGTACACGGTTACCAATAAATACATTGGCTTCAATTATGGGGTTTTTCCCAAGCGTGGTGAATTGTCCGATATGGGCACTGGGATGGATAAAGGGCAGTATTGTTTTTTCAGGGTGGAAAATGGACACCAATTTAAAAAATGACAATTTGGGGTTGGCTACTTTCAGTAAAACCGGGCCGTTCAATTGCTTTTCTTCAGGATCGAAACTGTCGGGAATAATGACTGCACCGGCTTTTGTAAGGCTAAGCCGGTGCAGATATTTTAAATCACCTGCAAAAGTAATGTCATGGGGGTCTGATTCATCAAATGAAGAGACCCCCTTAACAATAAAATTCAGATCGCCGATGACCTGGGCTTTAATTATTTCGGCAATCTTATTTATTGATAGTTGCATATAAAGAATTTAATTGGTTTTTGCGGCTTTCGAATTATATTTTTTGATAATCTGATCTGAAATGTCAAGCTTTTCAGGAGAATATAGAACACCCCCGGCTTTTTTCTCAAGGATAATGGTGTATCCGTCTGCTTTGCCGATTTCATTTATGATCTGAACAACTTCTTCCTGGATCTTATTTAAAGACTGAACTTCCAATTGTTTGAATTCCCTTGAAAAATCATCCTGCATCTTTTTGAAATCATTTACACGGTTTCGAAAGTCTTTTTCTTTTTCGCCTTGTTTTTCCGGGCTTAAAACCAGTTTTTCCCTTTCATAGGCTTTATTCATTTCATCTAATTTGTCTTTTTCAGCTTTTAATTTATTCTGCAGCTCATTTCCCTTTTCGGTGAGCTGTTTTTGAGTGGTTTTCCCGGAACTGGATTCCGACAATACCTTCTGGAAATCAAATATTCCTATTTTTGTCGCATCTGCACTGAATACAGCAGGAACAAATACAAGGAAAAGATATAGTACGGATACGGTGAATACAATTTTTTTCATTAAAACCTCCAAATGTGAATAATTTAAAAAGAAGCGCCGACGGAAAAAGCAAATTCTCCATCGCCAGTGTCTTTTACGTCTTTACCATCAATGACCCAGCCATATTCTACCCGCAACGGTCCCAGGGGTGAATTCCACCTGATACCGGTTCCGATACTGGAGAACTGGTCTGCAAAATCTATACTTTCGCTGGTTCTGTAAACATCCCCGCGATCATAGAAAAATACACCGACAAGCTTGTATTTTTCTGTCAGCGGGAAGGTTATTTCCGCATTCATCTGTACATATTTTTCACCACCTATTTCTTTGATATCTCCGGGACGCTTCCCGCTGATATCAAATTTAGAGAACCCCCGGATGGAATTCATCCCACCCAGGTAAAACTTGGCATAATCCACATTGATGATGCTATTGGTCCGGTCATCAAAATATCCCCCTTCCGCATGCAGGGCCCCTGTAAATTTCCAGAAAAGCGGAAAATAAACCGCAGTCTCGGCAAGATATTTTGTATAGTCAATTTCACCTCCCAAAACCGCTCCGGCATATTCAACGGAAAATGAATGCTTGAAACCTTCGGTCGGAAGAAAAATATCATTTCTGGAATCATATACAATATACGGCTTGATACTGCTTGTCAGAAAAGAACCGGGAGTCATATTGGTGTATGTGGGTTGTACGTCTGAGATGGTAAAATCTTCTATATTATAATTAGCCCCGATTTTTGTATAATCAAAAAGTTTATAACCAAGCATCAAGGTCATTCCAATTGCTTCTTTATCATAATACTCATATTCTTTATCTTCCTTATAGAGATTGAACCCGCCTGAAATTGGGGTGTCTAGGATATAAGGTTCGAAAAAGCTGATGTCATAAAGATTGGAAGAGCCTGATATTTTAGCGGAAATTTTTCCGGTCTGGCCCCTTCCAAACAGATTCCTTTCCTGAAGTGATACCATTCCAAACGGACCGTCTTCGCTGCTGAATCCACCACCGACTGAAAATGTGCCGGTGTCTTTTTCAACAATTTTTACATTCAGGTCCATTTGATTCTCTTCTTCTGTTTTAATAGGCTTTACATCGATTTCAGCAAAATAATTCAGGCGATTCAGATTTTTATAACTTTTTTCAATGTTTTCCTTATTATATAAATCCTGCTCAACCACCTTTAGTTCTCTTCGGATAACCTTATCCCGGGTTTTTAAATTACCGCTGATATTGACAGCCTTAAAATAAACAGGCTCCCCTTTATTGATGGAATAGTCCACGGTCATCAGATGGTCATTTTCATTTTTATCAATCAGGGGGTTGATATGAACATTGGCAAACCCTCTTTGTGAATAAATATCAGAAATATTATTCATGTCATTTCTGACTTGTTCCCGATTATAAAGCTCTCCTTCTTTGGATTTAATTTTTTTCAGGATTTCTTCTTTTGTGAGGATAAGATCTCCTGAAAGGTTAATTTTTTTGATCTTATACTGGGCGCCTTCGTCTATCTTGAAACGAATGGAAATATATTCTTTGCCGATTTCAATATTGGGATCAGACACTTTTGCATCGATAAATCCATTATTTTTATATAAGGATTCAATCCTTACGGCATCATTTTTAACCTCGGTCTCATTCAGATTTCCCGAAGAAGTAAAAAATGAAAGAATCCCTTTTTCAGATGTTTCCATGGCCTTTTTCAGCTTTTTATCAGAAAAATGAACATTGCCTTCAAAACTGATTTTTTCAACCTTGATTTTTTCTCCTTCTTCTATGGTGAAAGCAATATCTGCCTGGGAATGTTCAAGGGGTATAATTTCATAGGTGATGGAACAATTATGATAGTTTTTTTCAGTATAGAGCAATCTGAGACGATCTACATTTGAATTAATGGTATGAACATTTAATATGGAACCTGTCTTTATATTAATGCTTTCCATCAATTCTTCGTTTTTATAGACAGTATTCTTCTTGAATTTGATTTCCCGGATGCTTGGTTTTTCCGTTACTTTAAAAATTATTTTGGCGCCCTTGTCATTGGACTCTTTTTCAACAAGGACATCATCAAAATATCCCATGCCATAGATCTTTTTAAGATCCTTTGATATGTTTTCAGGTTTAACAATGTCCCCGGTTTGAGAATCAAGAATTCTAAGAATAGCATCTTTCTCGATTCTCTTGTTTCCCACAACAGCAATTTCCGTAATAATTTTTTTTTGGTACAACTCGCCGATGATTTCTTTACTGAATTTTGCAACAGATGAAAAAAGATTCTCAAAAGTATCTGCTTCGGTAAAAACAGACATTGAATTATCCTGTTCATAAATATTGATCAATCTTGAATCAATGCTGATGCCCTCTCCTGCGATAAATAATGAACCGGTTAAAATATAATCAACCCCTGCTTGTATACCATAGGTTTTATACTCAGAGAAATTCCATTCTTTGATATCAGATTCCACTTCAGGAAAGATGACGGTTGTCCCTTCTTTCTTAAGATTTTCAGATATCATCTGTTGAATTTTTTTCTGAATCTGCTGATTGGGTTTGCTTGCCGAAATTGAAAAAGGGAAAATCGCTATTTTCACATTTGTGTCTGCAGACAGATCACAGGCAAACAGTAAAAAAAACAAAACAGAGAATGTAAAGGCCTTTTTTAAAAAAAATGTATTCATAATTTTTTTTCCTAATCTCTTTTCCTAATTTGCAGGAATTATTTTCCCATCCCTTATGGTCACTCTTCTTTCCATCATCCCAGCAAGTTCGTTATTATGGGTAACAACAATAACCGTCATGCCAAGCTCCTTGTTCAGTTCATGAATCAAAACATGAACGCTGCTGCTGTTTTTCTGATCAAGATTACCCGTGGGCTCATCAGCTAAAAGTATCTCAGGATCCATCACCAGAGCCCTTGCCAGAGCTACCCGCTGCTGTTCTCCTCCCGAGAGATCTTCAACTCTATGCCTGAGTCTTAAAGAAAGCCCTACTCTTTCAAGCATATTTATAGCAAGCTTTTCAATAGTTATTTTATTTTTATTTGCAATTAATCCGGGTATCATCACATTTTCCAATGCTGAAAAACCTTGCAGGAGGTAATGAAATTGAAATACAAAACCAATTTTCAAATTCCTGAAACCGGCTAGTTTCTCGTCATTATACCCAGACAGATCGTTCCCATTGAACAAAATTTTTCCGGAATCCGGTTTATCAATCGTTCCGATAAGATTCAGCAAGGTTGATTTTCCAATACCTGATGAACCCACAACAGCGATTGTTTCACCCCTATAAATATCTAAAACAGCATTGTCCAGGATTTCAATATTCGATGATTTTGAATCAAAACATTTTGAAACCGATTGAAGAGACATCAGCGGCAGGTTTGAATTATCCATATCTTAATGCCTCAATCGGGTCCATTTTTGATGCTTTGTGTGAAGGATAAAGGGTTGACAGAAAACAGATAAGAAGGGCACTGCCGGCTATCATCATAACATCTGCATATTCAAGCTGCACAGGAAGTGTGGAAAAAGGATAGGCATCCGGCAGTTGAATAAAATCATATTTTTTCAGAAAATAGCAGATAATAACACCTGAAAGGGTCCCGATGAATGTTCCAAAGGACCCGATGATCATGCCCTGAATAATAAAGATTCTCCGGATGGTTCTATGAGTTGCTCCCATGGTTTTCAGGACAGCTATGTCCTTGGCCTTTTCCATCACCATCATAATCAGGGCACTGGCAATATTAAAGGCTGCAACCAGAATGATCAATGTCAGAATAATGAACATGGCGGTTTTTTCAAGCTTCAGAGCGGAAAAAAGGCTTTTGTTGATTTCCATCCAGTCCCTCATATAGAAAGGATAGCTAAAGGTATTTTTCAGATTGTCCTTAACTGTTTTGACATCAAACACATTATCAATCCAGATTCCAACGGCCGAGATCTGATTTTTTGCTCCGACGAGCTGTTGTACCTCCTTTAGCTCAACATAGGCAAGGGCGCTGTCATATTCATACATTCCGGAATCAAATGTGTCGGTAACAACAAAGCGTTTCATGGAAGGGATATTCCCCATGGGTGAAACAATCCCATTGGGAGACATGAGAATGATTTTATCGCCTGGAATGACACCAATGGAATTTGCAAGGTCCTTGCCGAGAATAATACCGGGGAAATCTTTATTGGCTGCATCTTTACCCAATACTTTCTTTAATTGATCCGGCCCAAACCCTTTTATCAGACTGAAGGTGTTTTCAGGATCAATCCCCCGGACCATGATACCTGAAAAAGAATGGCTTGATCTGATCATGGCCTGGGCAAATAGAATGGGTGAAGCACCGAGAATTTTTTTGTTTTTAGTCACATCAGCGATGATTTCTGAATATCCGTCAAATTTCCCGGAATAATTCATAACCAGAATATGGGGTTCCAATCCGAGGATACGCTTTCGAAAATCAGTTTCCGCACCGCTCATGACCGCAATGACAACCACAAGCGCCATGACCCCGACAGCAACACCGGCAACGGACAAAAGAGTGATCAGGGATATAAATCCTTCTTTTCTTTTTGCCTTAAGATATTTTCCGGCTATGAAAAATTCAAATGCCATTTATTCGGATATTTTTTTCATGTGGGGGAAAAGAATCACTTCTCTTATGGAAGGAGAGTCTGTCAGCAGCATCACAAGCCTGTCAATACCGATGCCTTCTCCGGCTGTGGGTGGCATGCCGTATTCAAGCGCTTCCACATATTCCGAATCCATGATATGGGCTTCGGAATTACCCTCATCTCTTTGCCTGACCTGCATCAGGAAACGTTGATGCTGATCTTCAGGATCATTGATTTCAGAAAATCCATTGGCGATTTCCCTGCCTGCAATAAATAATTCAAACCGATCTGTGAATTCAGGGTTGATATCATTTTTCCTGGATAAGGGGGACACTTCCACAGGATATCCGGTGATAAATGTGGGTTGAATCAGTTTCGGTTCAACAAGGACATCAAACAATTTTGTTAACACTTTGCCGTGCCTGTCTTTTTTAGAAATCTGAATATTGTTTTTCTGTGCAAGGCTGAGAAGCGCTTCGGGATCATTTAAAATTTTAGGGTCAACCCCGCCTATCCGCTCAAGTGAGTCCATCATTGAAATCCGCTGCCACCCTTTCTTGAAATGAATGGGCTTGCCCTGATATTCAATGGTGGTTGATCCGGATATCTTTTGAACGATGGTTTCAAACATCTCTTCGGTTAAATCCATGAGCATTTCATAGTCGGCATAGGCCTGGTAAAATTCAACCATTGTAAATTCAGGATTATGCCGGGCCGAAACCCCTTCGTTCCTGAAATTCCGGTTAATTTCAAATACTTTTTCAAATCCGCCGACAACCAGCCGTTTCAGATATAATTCAGGGGCAATCCTTAAAAAAAGCTCCATACCCAGTGCATTGTGCCATGTTTTAAAGGGTGTGGCTTCAGCGCCTCCGGGAAGAGGCTGCATCATGGGGGTTTCGACCTCCATGAATCCTTTTTCTTCAAAAAAAAGTCTCATGGCCGAAATAATCCGACTTCTTTTGGTAAAAATAGTCTGGGTATCCTCATTCATGATCAGGTCAAGATAGCGCTGACGATAGCGTTTCTCAGGATCTTTGATTCCATGAAATTTTTCAGGAAGCGGCCTCATGGCCTTTGACAATAATCTGAATTCTTTAGCCAGAAGCGTCCATTCACCGGTTTTTGTCTGAAATAATGGGCCCCTGACCCCAATGAAATCCCCGATATCAAGTTTTTTAAACAGAGAATAGGTGTCATCTCCGATCATGGTTTTCTGCAAATATACCTGGAGTTGCTCAGAACCTTCCTTAAATCTGATAAAAGATGATTTGCCCATTATATTAACGGCCATCATTCTTCCCGCCATATAAAACTCGTCCCCGGTCTCACCTAATGTTTCGGATGTTTTTTCGATGATTTTTTTAAGCGTTTTTATGGAACAGGAGGGTTTAAAATCATTTGGATAGAGATTAATTCCGCTATCTTTGAGTTCTGTTATTTTTTCTTTCCTAAGCTGTATCAGATTGCTCTCTTTATCCATTTGTCTTTGCCTTTGTATTCTTACTGCGTCATGCAGGTCGGTTGATCTTCACGTTGATAAAGGATGAATAGATAGCCTATATTTCATGGAAAAGTCAAGATTTTGTTATTTTTCCCTAAATGGCAGTCTGCTGAAAACAACAGTAAAAATCGTTCCCTTTCCAGGGGTTGATTCAAAATCGATCATACCGTTGTTTGCATCAATCAAACGGTGTAGGATGGAAAGCCCAAGACCGGTCCCTTCCGGCTTGGTCGTAAAAAAAGGATCAAAAATATGGCTGGAATCTTTAGGAAGGATGCCCATACCCGTGTCTTCGACGGTTAAATAAACATTGTTGTTTCTTGAAGATTGAAGCCGGATTGTGATTTCACCTTTCTCTTTGATGGATTGAACTGCATTTTTTAAGAGATTCCATAGAATCTGTGTAAAATGAGCGGGATCAAAAAAGAGGGTAATATCCCTATCAAGATTTAACTGAAGATGAATCGACGGTTTCCATTCCGGATCATTTAAAAATAGTCGGACGGTTTCTTCGATCATGTCCGCCATTTTAATTTCAACTGCATTGCCGGTATGGGGTTTTGAAAACAACCGGATATCATTCACAATATTTTTCAGACGATCTGTTTCTCTTAGGATGATCTGCATCAGTTTATCTTCATAGGAGCCTGATCGAGTATCTTCCCGAAGCAATTGAATGGATCCTGAAAGTGAGGCCAGGGGATTTTTGATTTCATGGGCAATTCCGGAGATCACTTCATCCATGGCTGCCATCCTTTCAACCCGCTTCAAATGTTGCTCAGTGATTTTCAGATCCTTTTGTGCTGTTTTCAGTTGAAGTGATAGAATACCGCTGAGGATGGCCACGGCAAAACAGGCCACAATAAAAATAATAATTCTGTAAATAATATGATTCTCGTCCAGGCTGCCGGAAAATCCATACCGGCTGTATAAAGGTGTTATCCATCCATAAAATTCCATTTCTAGTAACATACTGTACTGGAGGCAGGAGATGGTGGCTATAATCAGGCTTCCTTTTTGAAGCAGGAGCATTGAAGAATAAATGATGACAACAAGGTAAAGAAAATTAAACACACTGTCATAACTTCCTGTAACAAAAACAATGGCAGTGACAATAAACGTATCAATAATTGTCTGAAAATAGGTAAGAAAAAGTTTTTTATCAAATCGGGTCAGATGAAACAGGTAAATAATTGAAAGAATCAGGATGCATGCAGCTATCTTGTAAAGAGACAGAAAGGGCTGAAAAAAAAAGGACAGGTTCTCTTTTAGGGAAAAAGCAAGGCTTGAAATAATGAGAATAACACCGAAAACAGCTCTTGACAGAATCAGCCATCTGATCTGGCCAGAAAAATCATTATGTTCTCGCTTCGGATGGCTTTTCATAAATTATGAAATCGCACCGGCCATTTTGAAAATAGGCAGATACATGGCAATTACCAGGCCACCGACTACCACCCCCAGAAAAACAAGCATAAAGGGTTCGATCATATCTGTAAGGTTTTTTACCGACTGATCCACCTCATCATCATAAAAATCGGCAATTTTCTCCATCATTGTATCCAGCGCTCCCGTAGATTCACCAACGGCAATCATTGAGCATACCATGGAGGGGAAAACACCGCTTTCAAGAAGAGGATCAGCCATGGAGCGACCTTCTGAAATTCCTGAGCGCACATCCTGAATGGCAAATTCCACAATTTTATTACCGGAAGTTTTCGCAACAATATCAAGAACTTCAAGAATTGATACACCACTTGAAAGCATGGTGCTGGCTGTCCGGGTAAATTTGGCCACAGCAACTTTTCTGATCAGAAGACCGATAACCGGAAGCCTTAAGAACATTTCATCCATTAAAATGCGGCCTTTCGGATTTGCATAAACTCTCCGAAAAATAAAACCCATGACAAAAATTCCACCGATAATATACCCGATATTATGAATGACAAAATTACTCATTGCCACAACAATGAGAGTGGGTGTGGGTAGAGAAGCACCAAAATCTGCAAACATTTCGGAAAAAACCGGTATGACAAAGACAAGAATGACAGCTACAACAATAACGGCAACAATCAGGGTGATAATGGGATAGGTCATGGCACCTTTAACCTGGCGCTTCAGCTTGGCCATTTTTTCCATATAGGAAGAAAGCCGGTTTAGAATCACATCAAGAATACCGCCTGCCTCTCCGGCTGCAACCATGTTTATGAAAAGTTCATTAAATACTTTTGGAAATTTTTTCAAAGCATCGGCAAAGGTTTCACCGGATTCAACAGATTCTTTGATTTTTTTCAGATTTTTCTTAAAAGTCGGGTTCTCCTGCTGAGACTGAAGAATATCAAGGCATTGAAGAAGGGGTAAGCCCGCATCAATCATTGTGGAAAACTGTCTTGCAAAAATAATGACATCATCGTCTTTAACTTTGGGTTGCAAAAATTTGACATTTTCAAAAAGATCCTTTGGTTTCTTACGGACCAGAGTAGGTGTTATTTTCCGTCTCTGGAGATTCTGTTTAACCTGATCAGAAGTTTCTGCCTCTATTTCACCCTTAACTTTTCTCCCTTTGGGATTTTTCCCTTTCCATTCAAAAATTGTAGGCATAGTAAATCCTTTTTATAATCATTCAAACCAAGACGGCAAAGATAATATTGCATGTATCAAGGCCAGATCATTTGTAAATTTAATATAAATATACTATATAAATTTTATTAATTGAATACAACAGGAGTTATTTTTTGAGAGAAAAAAATAAGGTCAAAAGTCCGGGTACGATTATCACCAGCCATCTTAATTCAGATTTTGATGCTATTGCCTCCATGCTTGCAGCCCAGAAACTGTATCCGGATTCCGTAATCATTTTCCCTGGGTCCCAGGAAAAAAACCTTCGGGATTTTTTCATCAATTCAATGAGCTATCTTCTGAATATGACAGATGCAAATGCCACGGATTTTTCAGAAACCAAAAGACTTGTTATTGTGGATACCAGGCAGAAAAACAGGCTGCCCCATGTGTCTTTTCTGCTTGATAGAAAGGGTATTGAAATTCATATCTATGACCATCATCCGGCCATGGAAGAAGATTTGACAGGCGCTTTTGAACTAATCCGGCAGACAGGTGCCACAACAACAATTTTAAGTTCGCTTCTTCAGGAAAAAAAAATCATCCCCACTCCGGACGAAGCAACCATCATGGCTTTAGGAATATATGAAGATACAGGATCATTTACCTATTCCTCCACTAAACAGGAGGATCTTGAACAGGCGGCTTTTCTTCTGGGATGTGGGGCAAGCCTGAACACCATTGCGGGTTTTGTGGTAAAAGAAATCAAATCCGAACAGGTTACGTGGCTGAATGAACTTTTAAATGAAATGAAGGTTCATAAGATTAACGGGGTCGATGTTTATATTTCCGTAATCTCTTCGCCTTCCTATATCACAGATCTTGCAACAATCGTTCAAAAGGTTGTCCGAATGGAGAGTCTTGATGTTTTTTTTGCCATCGTTCTCATGGACCATAAAATTAATATCATCGCGCGAAACCGTATTTCCGATGTGGATGTCGGTAAAATTCTTTCCGAATTCGGCGGCGGCGGCCATGCCTATGCAGCTTCAGCAACGATTGACAATCAAACCCCGGCCCAGGTTGAAATGAGGCTTCTAAAACAACTTCAAAAGGACATCAAGCGGGTTCAGATTGCAAAAAACCTCATGACATCTCCTGCCATCACCATTGAGCCCCATGTTACCTGCAAGGAAGCCAGCAATCTGATGACACAGTATAATATCAGTACCTTACTTGTGGTTGATAAAGAAAAAAATTCCTATGAAGGTTATATTACACGACAGGTGATTGAAAAAACGCTTTACCACAAATTATCCAACCTGCCGGTAAAAGAATACATGAATTCGGAAATCAGTTTTGTTTCTTCTGATGCAGATATTTCTCAGATTGAAAGCATTGTTATTGAGGCAAAACACAGGATTTTGCCTGTTATTGATGATGGCTGGATCAGGGGTGTTATTACCCGGACCAATCTTTTAAATTATCTGGTGCAGCATAATAAGGAAATCACCAATAATGAGACTGATATCGGCATCAAAAGGAATATAAAAAACCGACAGATTGAAAATGTCCTTCACCAGCGTCTCGATAACCGAATGATCAAGCTTCTTGAAAATATCGGGAAAACAGGCAATGACCTGGGTTACAAAATGTTTGTGGTGGGAGGATTTGTCAGGGATCTGCTGTTGAACCGTCCCAACGAGGATATTGATATCGTTGTCGAAGGAGATGGAATTGAATTTGCTAAGGTGTTTTCAGCAAAGGAAGGATGCCGGGTCAATCCCCACAAAAAATTCGGCACAGCAGTCATTATTTTTCCGGATCATTTCAAGATAGATGTGGCCTCCTCCCGGCTCGAATATTACAAAATGCCGGCAGCATTGCCCATTGTTGAGAAAAGTTCCATCAAACTTGATCTTGCAAGAAGGGATTTTACCATCAATACCCTTGCCATCAGTCTGAATCCTGATAATTTCGGAATGCTCATCGATTTTTTTGGTGCGACCAGGGATCTGAAAGACAAAACCATTCGAACCATTCATAATCTAAGTTTTGTTGAAGATCCGACCCGTATTTTCAGGGCCATTAAATTTTCCAGCCGGTTTGGTTTCAAAATCGGAAAACTAACCTCCAATCTGATCAAAAATGCAATCACCATTGATTGTTTTAAAAATTTAAGCGGGTTAAGGGTATTGTCGGAACTCAAGCAGATCTTTGAAGAGGAAAATCCAATTCCGGCCATAAGAACAATGGAGGAATACGGACTTGAAAAAATCATCCATAAAAAATTAGATATTGATCCCAAAACCTATCAACTGCTTGAGTCCGTTAATAAGATCCTGGTCTGGCACGATCTGCTATATACCGATGAGGACTACCCCAGATGGTCGGTTTATTTTATGGCGATTTTGAACCGCGTTTCATACAAAGTTTGCGAGCAAATCTGCGACAGGCTCAATATGCCCTTAAAAGAACGGGGTATCCTGATGGAAAAAAGATATAAGGCTGAAAAGCAATTGATTTTAATAGAGAAGGCGTCTTCTTATAGCACCCAGGATTTATACTGGGCACTGATCAGTTTCAAAACAGAATATATTTTATACATGATGGCCCTTGCAACCCAGGAAGAAACAAAAAAGTCCATTTCAAATTTTTATACCCGTCAAAGAACAGTAAAACCTTATATCCTTGGCAGAGATCTCATGGCCCTGGGCTTAAAACCAAGCCCGGTTTTCACCGTCATTTTCAATCGGGTATTGAATGAAAAGCTTGAAGGCAATCTGAAAACCAAAAAAGAGGAATTGGCCTTTGCAGCAGAATACGCCAGAAACAATAAACTGATTGATTAAATCCAAAGTTTTTGTTAAGCCCCCTTCATTTGAATTCGTATTATTTATTATAGGAATGATTGAAAATGAAAAATGCAGATTTTTTAACCGGAATCACCACCAGTGGAACTCCTCACCTTGGAAATTATGTCGGCGCCATACGACCGGCTGTTGAAAGCAGTAAGGATAAAAATCTTGTGTCCTATTATTTCCTTGCGGATTATCATTCATTGATCAAAAATCATGACCCAAAGCTGAGAAAACAATCTGCCCTTGAAATTGCAGCCGCCTGGATTGCATTGGGGCTTGACTATGGCAATTGTGTGTTCTACCGGCAATCCGATATCCCTGAAATTCTAGAATTAACCTGGATTCTGACCAGCCTGACAGCCAAGGGATTGATGAACCGGGCTCATGCCTATAAAGCAGCGGTTGCCGACAATGAACAGGAAGAGGACAATGATCCGGATAAAGGCATCACCATGGGGCTTTTTTCCTATCCCATTCTTATGGCCGCCGACATCCTGATGTTTAATGCAAAAAAAGTCCCTGTGGGTAAAGATCAGGTCCAGCACCTTGAAATGACAAGGGATATTGCAGCAAGGTTCAACCATATTTATGAAAAACTGTTTGTTCTTCCGGCAGTTGTGGTGGATGAAACATCTGCTGTATTGTCCGGTCTGGACGGTCGAAAAATGAGCAAAAGCTATAACAACTATATCCCCTTGTTCGACACTGAAAAGGCCCTTCGCAAACTGATCATGAAAATACAGACCAATTCACTGGGGCCGGATGAACCAAAAGACCCTGATACCTGTACCCTTTTCTCTATTTATCAGGCCTTTGCAACCCCATCGGAAACCAAAGCCATGGCAGCGCGTTACAGACAGGGAATTGCCTGGGGAACCATGAAACAGGAACTTTTCGAATACATCAATGAGATTTTAAAAGAACCCAGAAAACGATATGAAGAATTGGTTAAAACGCCTTCGGATATAGATGATATCCTGAAAAAAGGGTCCATGAAAGCAAGGGAATTTTCAGTCCCTTTTCTCGACCGAATCAGAAAAGCCATCGGCATCCGGTCACTGGGTTAATTGCCGGATTTCTTCGCGGGTCAGATAGCGCCAGGTCCCTTCTTTTAATTTACCGAGATTGATATTGGCTATTCTGATTCTCAGCAAGGTATCAACCTTATTACCTGTTTTTTGAACCATTTTCCGGATCTGCCGGTTTCTTCCTTCTTTTAAGACAATGCGGAACTGCTTGTCTGAAATCCTTTTGACAAGGGCCTTCCTTGTTTTGATGGTGTCAATGATCAACCCCTCGGCCATGCTTTTTATTGCATTATCCGACACCGGGTCAACCGTTGTGACAATATATTCTTTTTCATGATTAAAGGAAGGATGGGACAGTTTATTGTGAAGCTCTCCGTCATTGGTCACCAATATGAGGCCCCTGGAATCCTTATCCAGCCTTCCCACAGGATAAACCCGTTCATCAATGTGAATCAGATCCATAACGATTTTTGTTTTCTTCTGGGAGCAGGAGGTGACATAGCCTTCGGGCTTATTCAAAGCAAGATAGATTTTAGAGTGTTCCTGTTTTAAAAGGACGGGTTCATTGTCAAAAGAAACAGAATCAATGGATGGATCGATTTTTGTACCCAGTTCGGATATGGTTATTCCATTGATTTTGATTCGGCCTTCTAATATATATTCTTCCGCCTTTCTTCTTGAACAAAGCCCTGCATGGGCCAGATATTTTTGAAGCCGCATCTTCAGGACCTGTATTCGGCATTGATCTTTACATAGTTTTCACTAAAGTCGCAGAACCAGAAGCTATCGGTTTCCTGCCCAAGGTTAAGATCAAGCGTAATGAAAATCTCATTTTTTTTCATGAGGCGGGCAATCTCTTTTTCAGCATCCGGGCCAAGCCAGTTGCCTTTCAGAACCAGGGGCTGATCATCAAAAAACAGATCCATTTTTTCCGTGACCACATGGGCACCGGACCTTCCGGCCGCAGCCGTAATCCTTCCCCAGTTTGGGTCTTCTCCATAGATGGCAGTCTTGACAAGATTTGAATGGGCAATGGCTTCACTGGCCTTGAATGCGTCCTCTTTTGTTTTAGCCCCTTTTACAATGATCTGAACAAGCTTGGTAGCGCCCTCCCCGTCCCTGACAATGATTTTTGAAAGCTGCATACAGACCTTTTCCAGTACGCTCTGAAAAACGGCTCTGGATTCAGGGTCATTGACAAGGGCACCGGAACTTCCATTGGCCAGGGCCAGGAGTGTGTCATTGGTGCTGGTATCCCCGTCCACCGTGATTCGGTTAAATGTCGTTTCATTAACAGCCGTCAGAATAGTTTTCAAATCCTCATATGAAATTTTTGCATCAGTTAGCACAAAAGCCAGCATGGTGGCCATATCCGGACGGATCATCCCGGAGCCTTTGGCAATCCCGATGACTGAAAATGTTTTGTTTTTAATTGAACCGGTTTCTTTTACGATTTTTCGACAGGTATCGGTGGTCAAAATTGCATCGGCAAAATCATTCATATGATTTTCTGAAAGATCTTTGACAATTGCCGGCACACCGGATTCAAATTTATCCATGGGTAGATAAGCTCCTATCACCCCTGTTGAAGAAACCAGAACATAATTTTGAGAAATATCAAGGGATTTTGCAACCATTTCTGAACAGGCTTCGGCATCTTCTATCCCCCTTTTCCCTGTAAAGCAGTTGGCGTTTCCGCTGTTGACAAGGACGGCCTGGCATAAACCCTTTTTGATTTTTTCTTTTCCAAGAATAACCGGTGCGGCTACAACCTTATTCCGTGTAAAAAGAGCTGCCGCAACTGCGGGTGAATCGCAATAGATCAGGCCCAGGTCTTTTTGATCCTTTTTTTTGATTCCGGCACGAATGCCGGCAAATTGAAAGCCTTTCATAAGATTTTCTCCTCCTGAATAACTCTTTCTAATAAAATCAGAGCGCATTATACGTTTCCGGTTGATCCATGTAAATGTTTTATGTATTGTATATGCAAATTTTAAAATTGAGGTAACAATGGAAACTAATGACAATTTCCTTGAAGGCTGTCTGTTTTTTAATACCAATACCTTTTCAAGAACTTTGCTCAAACTTGCAGAAAAAGAATTTAAACACCTGAAACTATCACCGGCCCATGCATCTTTGTTATTGCTGGTGTATGATACCCCCGGTATCAGCCCAAAACGACTAAGCCGACTTCTCAATCTGACCCCGTCTACCATCACACGGTTTGTTGATGCCCTTGAAAAAAAGAAATTATTAAAACGCGAAACACAGGGAAAATCCTCCCATATATCACCCAGTGAAAAGGGTTTTGAAATCAAAGAGGCGGTGGCCCTTGCCTATGAACAATTAATCCTGAAATATACTGATCTTCTTGGAGCCCACACCATTAACCAATTATCCTTCAATATCCTGGCTGCAAATAAAAAAATATCCGAATTTCCAGATCGAAATGAATAGAAATTTTAAAATTATTGTGGAGTATGACGGCACTCTTTTTTCTGGCTGGCAACGGCAGAAAGACAAAAACACCATTCAGGGTGAAATAGAAAAAGTCCTCACCCGGATTTTCAATCAGGACATCAGGGTCATTGGATCAGGTAGAACCGATTCAGGCGTACATGCCTTGGGTCAGGTCGCAAATTTCCATGTCGACACGGACATGGAACCTATCAGGATTAAAAAAGCGGTTAACAGCATGATCAAAGATCCCATTGTCATCAGGGATTGCTGCGTCGTTGAAAATCATTTTCATGCCCAGTATGACACTATTTCCAAGGAATACCAGTATTTCATTTTAAACCGGGAAGACCCCTCTGCCATCGGAGCCTTATTTCAATGGCATATACGGCAGCCCCTTGATATCGGGTTAATGAGGCAGTGCTGCCGGGCAATTACAGGTGTTTTTGATTTCAGATCCTTTGAAAATACAGGAAGCCCGAGGTCAACCACCATCCGTGAGGTGCTTTTTTCAGATATCTGTCAATTGGATGAAGGTCGGCTTGTTTTTAAAATCCAGGCCACTGGTTTTCTGAAGTATATGGTTAGAAATCTCATCGGCACGATTATTCTGGCAGGACAAAAAAAAATATCAGTTCAGAAATTTGAAGATATTCTTAAAGCAAAAGACAGGGCAAAAGCCGGGCCCACTGCCCCGCCCCATGGTCTTTTTCTAAAACAGGTAAACTACCCCTGATTTTTTCTCAGATCATTGATACCGCTCAACACAATGTCAAATAAGGGTTCCACATCATTTAATTCAAGACAGGAGAAGGCAACCCTTATATTTTTATCGCCCATGGAAATAAGACCTGTGCCATAGTGATCAAGAAGATGGAGTCTTAACTGTTCCGCATTGACATCCTTTAATCGGATACACATGAAATATCCGGAATTAAACGGGTATACATCAAAAGCGCCTTTGTATTTCGGGTTTTTTAAAACCTCTTTCATTTTCTGGGCCCGGTTCTTAAGAAGTTCGAATTTTTCTTTTTTATAAGCCTCATAATTTTCATCAGCCATGGATTTTAGAAGAATGGTCTGACTTAAATGGGAAGCATTGGAGATATTTCCTCTGATGCATCCGGCGGTTTTCTTTTCCAGGGCTTCAAAAACCATATCATTATCACCATGGATGCCATAGGTAACAAACCCGATTCTTAATCCCCAGGCATAGTCTTCTTTTGTGGCACCATCGATTTTCAGCGCCACAATCCTTTGGTCAGCACCTGCAAGTAAAGAGAAGATGGATTCTTTGCTGGTTTCTTCTTCAAAAAAAAGCCCAAAATATGCATCATCACAGCCCACTACCACTTTTGTTCCCTTTTGAGCAATATCAATCAGAATATCGGCTATTTGCTTTGCTTCTAATTTGCTTAAAGAATATCCCGTCGGGTTATGGGGGAAATTCAGAACAGTGATAATTTTATCATTCAGTTTGGCCTGCTCCCGGATCACTTTTTCAAAGGATTCAATATTAAAGCAGGTCAGATTGTCATCATAGGCAGAATAATGAACTATTCGGGCGCTGTTTCTGACACAGAAAGTAAGGGAATAATTCCCCCAGAACATGTCCGGCAAGATAATCACATCATTTTTGTCAACCCACATGTCTGAAAGGATACTGATGCCATGGGTGATACCGGAAGTAACAACCGGAAGACTTGATTTTTTATTCTTAAGAGAAGGGTTTTTTTTGAAAAGTTCTGTCTTCCATTTCTTGCGGAGCTCAGGAATACCATAGGATGGGGCATAGGGCAGATATTCATCCGGATCAATCTCTGGAAGATATCGGGTAATCGAAGAAAGGCTTAAGACATGCCCCCCTTCTTTTGCGATACCGATGGTTGCATTGATTCTTCCGGCTTTCTGCTTTGCTTCCGCGCTCTGGGTCAGGATACCCTTTGGAAAGAATAATGCTTTTCCCATATCGGAGAGCATTTCAAAGATATAAGGGTTGGACTCTTTGATAATGTCATTTAGTTCCTGGGCAATGGGATTCATACATCACTCTTTAGACTAAACAACCACCGGCTTAAAGCCGGTGGGTTTAAATTCGCGGACTGAAAGTCCAGCGATACCGGCATAGGCCGGTTGATTCATTCAATATCAAACTTATCATTGG
>JANNUH010000133.1:0-2491 GCA_031395015.1 Desulfobacterales bacterium
CTATCCTCCGGAAGGATAAACATAGAAAACACAACAAAGTTGATTTTGCAAGTATTATTTAATTAAAGCAATGAGTTATATAAAATGAAAAACGGGAATTCTAATTGTCGTTACAGGGAAAAAATAATTGTCGTTGATCAGTCAGGCTTGGCTTACGTGTGACCTTTAGGTTATTGGCGTTATTGGGGGGGGGGGAGGATAAAGCTCCGCCCTTTCGTTTACACGGGACCGACCGTCTACGATACCCTTTTTCATTGTTGTTCTTCTTTATCTTTTTTTACCATGATTTGTAAAGGTAAGTTTGCGGGGCTGGTCAGGGTCGGGTTTCAAGGCTGTGATGGGGATCTGGTAGAGATTGCCTTTTTCATAGACTGATGCTGAGGGCGGCATCCCTTTGATATAAGAGCCGAATAACAAACAAATGGTTCGCTGCGCTCCAATGCAGTTCAGGTCAACTATACAACCCTCAAGCCATTTCTCAATATCTCCATGGCCATCGGATTATTTTCATTAAATTCTGAAATCAGATATGGATGTGGTTCTATATCCGGATCAATATTCCTGGCTAATTTTGTTAGTAAAAAACGGAAATCAAAGGCATCTCCTACAAAACTATCGGTGACGAGAGCCAGGTCTATATCGCTCCACTCATCTGCGGTACCTTTTACATATGATCCAAACATGTTAGTCATTGAGTTGTGGTTTGTTTTCGATGATTCAACCCAATATGCAATGATCTCATTTCTTGTCATACATTCACCGAACTGAAGTTCGAAAAGGGCCACAGAAGCCACTTGTCTGTAACCTCTTCCCGGTCTTCGCGGCATTCGTCACGGATGGTCTGGGGCCAGGTGAAGCCTCACAATAATGCAATGATTTTCTCTTAACATGCTGTATTTTTATAACATCTGATCCCTGGCATAATTATCCTGAAGATTCAACATTTCTTGCCTCCTCAATTACTTTAAGTATTGAGGACTCTAAAGTATCAGTTACTTCATCCGGAAGATGTTTATGATGAGGAATTTACCAACAAATATCCACTCTTGAAACGAATTCTGATACGCAAATTAACGCGATTATCTGTTATGATTTCCTCTTCATAACGTTCTACATAAACACCTTTCAGCTTCCGAACAATAGCTTCAACTGCACATAGGTGTTCCGATAATAGATCACGCAACATTATGTAACTGATCCTCTATATCACGTCTGATCACAACATAATGTTTGTAATCATTGGCCCATTCAATGTAATCTTCAGAATCTTCCAATTGCCCTTTAATAAAGCTGTTAAAAAACTCCTCCGATGTTATTTTATACTGTGTCTCATAACTGCTGAGACGCTTCGCAATAGCAACAAGAGCATCTACTGATGAATCATGCTCAACTCTCTGTTTTCTCATATCTCCCCCTCAAAGCCTTTACAATATTGCTCTTTTTTTATTTTTGCTTTGAATTCCATAGCTTCCATAAAACCGGCCTTCTAAAAATATAAAGCTTAACCTTCTAATATATTGTTATTATGATTTAAAATCATGCCTCTCTAAAGTTTGGGGTGATAAAAATGTCTATTTTATCTTTGACGGCAATGAGGGCGGCGCAGACTTTTTCTCGGTCCTTTTTGGTCCAGCCGGTTGTGTCGATACCGGTGATTTTTGCATCCAGCTTCTGAGCAAATTCCAAAGCAGCGGCAGGGTCGTTCAGGCTTTTCCCCCGGGGCTTGCTCGGATTTTTTTCTCCGGCTTGTTTGGCCTTCTGCTGTTTTATTAGGAAGGCATTATAGGCTGTGATCATACCGCGTTCCTGCTTTTTGCGGGCAACGTCAATGAGAGTCTGTCGGGAAATTATCCGGTCTCCGCGGCATTCGTCACGGATGGTCTGGGGCAGCCGGTTGATGGTGAGGATATCCCGGACTGTGGTCCTGGCTTTGCCCACAATGCCGCCCAACTGCTCCTGGGTAAAATTTTGCTCGTTCATCAGGCGCTGAAGGGCTTCGGCTTCTTCGACAGAGGTCAGATCCTGACGCTGCAGATTCTCGACCAGGGCGAGTTCGGCGTAGTTACCCTCGACAAAAATGGCGGGGAGGGTGGCCAGGCCGACCTGCTGGGCTGCCTGCCAGCGGCGCTCACCTGCCACGATGAAGAGCCGCCCCTTGCCTGCATCACGAAAAAGGAGCGGCTGGATGATGCCGAACTTAGCAATGGAAGTGACAAGCTCGGCAAGGGCTTCTGGGTCGATGACCTTGCGGGGCTGATCAGGGTCCGGGTTCAAGTCTGTGACAGGGATCTGGTAGAGTTTTCCTTTTTCATAAGCGGGCGCTGTGGCCATGGTTGTCTTCTTGTGGGGTCAGATTGATGTTGCCGCAATCAGAGCATCAGGTATATGCAGTCCATGACTCTTTGCATACTTTTCAATTAGATTTATGGCTACCTTGGTAATTTTCTTATCCAGATCCATAATTTCAAGATGTTGTAATTGGCTTTTTATC
>JANNUH010000053.1:0-20749 GCA_031395015.1 Desulfobacterales bacterium
TATCTTCGGCACCCTCAGCAAGGTTTTTCAGATTTGCAATGATTTTGGATTTATCCTTGATATTGGTATAACTGGCTTTAAAATTGTTTTCAATATCAATGCCCAGGGTTTTGATCGGAAGGTCCCTTATATGACCTGCACTGGCCGCAATATTAAATTCATCCCCCACATATTTTTTTAATGTTTTAATTTTAGTTGGAGACTCTACTATGATCAGGGGTTTTTTCAATGGTAATCCTCCGAAATAGAATAACAGTTACCTGAATGCCGGTTCACAAGACCTTCCAGCTCAAGATCAAGCAACTGGGATGAAACATCTGAACTCTTCATCCCGCTTTTTTCGATTATTATATCAATATGGACAGGATAAGGTTCAAGAAAATTCAATATCAAAGGCCGATCCTGAGAACTTTGCCTATAGGGTCCGTGCTCCTTTTTCTCATAAGATATCCGGGATAGTCTATCATTTTTTTCATGAATAAACTGATAAAGTTCATCAATGATGTCTATTTCCGATTCTACAAGCTTTGCCCCCTGCTTTAAAAGAGAATGGGTCCCTTCGCTGTTCCTTGATTTTATACTTCCCGGCACGGCAAATACTTCCCGATTGTATTCTGCAGCCAGCCTTGCGGTAATTAAGGAGCCGCTTCTTTTTGCAGCCTCAACCACGATGCTGCCGCAGGAAAGACCGGCAATGATGCGGTTCCGGACAGGGAAATGATGGGGTATGGGGTCAGCATCCATTTTAAATTCTGAAAAAACCGTACCCTTTTCTGCAATTTCATGAAAAAGACTTTCATTTTCTCTTGGATAGATTTTTTTTAACCCGGACCCCAGCACGGCAATGGTCTTTCCTTTTGCTCTTAAAGCACCTTTATGAGCCATGGAATCAATCCCTCTGGCAAGGCCGCTGACAATCTGAAAGCCCTTTAAAGAAAGTTTATAGGACAGGTTTTCAGCAGTGCTGAGACCATATGAGGTGGCAGTACGGGAACCGATAATAGACACGCAGGGAGATTCACTGTCCAGTGTTCCATAATAGGTCAGAAACGGGGGAGGGTCAGGAATCTGTTTTAAAAGGGCGGGGTAAAAAGTATCCATAAGGGTGACGATATTAATATGATTTTTAAAAATCTGCTCCAGTTCAATTTTGGCCTTCTCCATAAACATTTTATGATGGAGAATACCTTGTATGATTTTTGCCGAGACTTTGTTGCCGACAGATCCGAGTTCGGGTTCAGAGGCTGTCAATACAGCTTCTGGGGAGTGAAAACGATCAATCAGTTTCTTATACAGGGTATTCCCTAAAAAAGGGATTTCCCTTAAAATAAACCAGGGTAAATATTTTTTAAAAGAATCCTGCATATTAAAAAAGGGGATCGATTAAAATCCCCAAGTTCCCCCCTGGTTTTTAAAACTCAGGTCCGCTTCTATCTTTTTTCAACTGCAAGAACGATGGGGCTTGCAATATAAACAGTGGAATAGGTCCCTGAAACAATACCGATCAGCATGGCAAAGGCAAAATTATGAATAATCTCTCCGCCCAGAAAAAACAATGCAAGGACCACAATCAGGACGGTTCCCGATGTGAGTATGGTCCTTGACAGGGTTTCATTGATACTTTTGTTAAATATAGTTGACAATGATTCTGAAGGGTCTGCTTTTTTAATGTTTTCCCTTGCTCTGTCAAATATGACAATGGTGTCGTTTACGGAAAACCCGATGATGGTCAATAAAGCCGCATTAACCTGTATGGAAAATTCAAGATTCAGAACGGAAAAAACCCCAATGATCATCATGACATCATGTATCAGGGCAATAACTGCGCCAATGGCATATTTCAGCTTAAATATCCAGAAAACACCCAAGGAAACAATCAGGGCCGCAAGTATCAGAATGCCGATACCGGCATTGAAAACGGAGAGAAAATATACAACCGTCATAATTGCCCCGGCCATGAGAGCAGATAGGAGGAGCTTGTTTTCAAATCGGGCTGAAATATATATCATCATGAATAAAATGGAATAAAAAAGTGCCAGAAGCGCTTTGTTTTTCAGGTCATCTCCTACCTGGGCCCCAACCACTTCCATTCTGCGGATTTCAGGAACAACGCCGGTAGAACTCTTAATCGCTTCTGTCAAAGATTGAGACAATCCGGAATTTGTCATTTCAGATCCTGCAGTACGAATTAAATATTCATTGTCCCGCTCATGTCCGATATTTTGAACGGAAGCTTCTTTAATGCCTATATTCACAAGGGCTTCTCGAATTTTTCCAATGGGAGCGGTTTCTGAAAATTTAATCTGAATCAAGGTGCCGCCGACAAAATCAATGCCGTAATTAGGACCCCTGTGAATAATCAAAGAGCCAATGCTGATGATGAGCAAAATGGCGGACAGGATAAATGCAATTTTTTGTTTACCCATAAAGTCAATATTGATATCAGGCTTAATAAGCTGCATTTTATAATTCCTTTATATGCTTAATTTCAATGATGGATTGTTTTTCAGGGCAAGATCAAATAGAACTCTTGCAAGAACGAGTGCCGTGAAAAGGCTGGCGAGAAGACCGATGGTCAACGTGACAGCAAAACCCTTGATCGGGCCGGTGCCGAACTGATAAAGCACAACAGCGGCAATGAGAGTTGTCAAATTGGAATCGATAATTGTGATCGCTGCTCGTTCAAAACCGGCATTGACTGCAGTCAATGCTGTTTTCCCGATTTTTATCTCTTCTTTGATCCGTTCATAAATCAAAACATTGGCATCCACGGCCATACCAATGGTGAGAATAATACCGGCAATACCCGGCAGGGTCAATGTCGCCTGGAAGGCTGCCAGGCCCCCGCCGATCATGAGCATATTGACAAGGAGGCAGAAATCTGCAATCAGACCGGCCTTTTTGTAATAGACCACCATGAACAGTATAACAAAGAGTCCGCCGACCAGTGTTGAAAGAAGACCCATACGAATTGAATCGGCACCAAGGGATGGTCCCACTGTTCTTTCTTCAATAATGCTGACCGGTGCGGGAAGGGAACCCGCTCTCAGGGCAATGGAAAGATCTTTGGCTTCATTCAATGTAAAGCTGCCGGTGATCACGGCTTTGCCTCCGGCAATCCGGTCCTGAATGACCGGTGCCGAGTAAACGGTTTTGTCAAGGATGATGGCCAGTCGTTTATGTATATTTTCGCCTGTGATGCGGTCAAATATTTTTGCGCCCTGTCTGTCAAATTCAATGCCGACCTGGGGTTGCTGGTATTGATTAAATTCAACCCTGGCATTGGTCAGAAGGCTGCCGTCCAGAAGGACCCTTTTTTGTATCAGATAAGGAATTTTTGTTGTTGACCCGGATGCTGAATCCAGTTTGTCCTGATATAGAATTTCATCTCCTGCGGGAACAGAACCGTTCATGGCAGCAGTCACATCCGCATCATCGTCTACAAGCTGGAAGGTCAGTTGGGCGGTTTTGCCGATAAGGGCCTTTGCCCTTTCCGGGTCTTTCACTCCCGGCAACTGCAAAAGAATTCTGTTTTCTCCCTGAATTCTGATATCCGGTTCACTCACACCGAATTCATCAATTCGGTTTCGAATGGTTTCCAAAGCCTGGCTTGAAGCCATTTTTTTAATTTCAGCAATTTCACTTTCCGGAAATTTCAAGACATAGGTGGAAATATTATTTTCTGTATGAGATGAATCTATAACCAGATTTTTGTAATATTTGGAAAGCGCGGTTTCAAATCCTGTTTTGTCTTTCTCTCCTTCAAATTTTGCCAGAATAGAGTTGTCATTTTGGCGGGAGATACCTGAATGCTTGATTTCCTCCTCCCTAAGCTGTCTTTTGATTTCCTGGATGGTTCTTTCCACCTCTGTTTCAACAGCTTTGATACTCTGGACTTCGAGAACAAGATGCATTCCTCCCTGAAGGTCCAATCCCAGATTGATTTTTTTATGGGGCCAGCAGTTATAAAAAGTCGGCATTAGCCAGATAATGGCAGCCAGGGTCACCCCGATACATAAAACAATTTTAAAGGTAAACGGTTTCAATCTATTTACTCCTGATGGATTTATTATTTCTTTTTATCTTCCTTTTGAACCGAATCATCTTCTGAGACGACAGCAGCAACACTGGCCCTGGAAATTTTGATTTTAACCTTTTCGGCAATTTCAAGACCAATGGTTGCTTCATCAATGGACTGGATGGTTCCATAAATTCCTGCCGCTGTGAGAACCCTGGCGCCTTTTTTCAGATTGGCGATCATTTCTCGGTGTTCCTTGGCCTTTTTCTGCTGGGGTCTGATCAAAAGAAAATAAAAAATTGCAAATAAAATAATAATCGGCAAAAAACCCGCAAGTCCGCCGGCCTGACCTGACTGGCCGCCAATCTGCCCCATTGCATGTGCGATGCTCATAAAAATAAATCCTCCGTTAATGATGTATTAAAATTAAAAATTATGATTTTTTAGCAGGGATCCAGATGGTTTTCCCATCAAACTGGATTCTGTCTATCTTATCAAAGTTAATATCATGGAGAAGTGAAAAAACTTCATCCATATTGTAAACAATTATCTTGCTCAAGGGTTTGAGAAGGTTGATATCCATCTCCATTTTTTTTTCAAGAAGATTATAGATGACCACCATGGATTCAGAAAATTTTAAAATTTTCCCAACCCCGGAACTCTGCCCCTGATTCATCGGTTCGTCGGCCTTTGGGGAGACATTGATTCCCCGGGATTCATAATATTCCTTTAAAATATTAAAATGAATGCTCCAGATATTATCTCCTGGCTGAACCACATATATGCCATATGTTTTAATCCTTGGAGGAATTACCGCTCCGGAGGCATCAATCTTTTCTTCAAATACCGCCCCTTCTTTTATAAAGGCTTTTTCCAGGATATCTCTCATGGATATCTTTACATCACCTATTTTCAAGTTCTCATCGGAATGGACAATCATATCAAGGCTTTTTTTGATCCCGAGACTGTCTTTGCGTGATTCCATGAGTTCCTGCAATTCTTTATCCTTTTCAAGGTTTTGATAATCTATAACCGGCAGGACAACAATTTCACCCTGAACGGTTCCATCCCCGGCCGAAGGAATATCTTTTTTAATCTCAACTGGTTTCCCGTCTGTGATGCGTTTATTCTTTTCAGCCGGTTGATCCATTTTCAAAGGCGTCCCAAAAAACATGAATCCCAGAATTATGATTCCGGACAAAATAAGAACAAGCGTCAATCTTTTCTTTTTTGGTTCATTTTTTTTCAGGAGCATATGGCCTCCCTTTCCCTTGTTGATTAAAATTGTTTCAGATACACAATAGAATGATTTATGTCAAGAAAGGTCTTCAGCCGGTTTTTGGGGGATGATGACAATTCTGTTTTCTCCCGACACCATGGTCTGATCCCCTTCAATTGTAATTAATACCGATCTTTTTTCTTCTATTTCAGACAGTTCGTGTCTTTTCCGGTTTAACAGGTAACCGGCTACTTCAACGGGTACCTGCCCTGTGACTTCTTTGATTTCCGGTTTCAATGTTTTCAGGTTGAGCTGTCTTAAAAAGGCAAGACCCTGGGTTTCCACTGATGGAATCTGACCTCTGCCGTTACAATGTCGGCATGGCTCATAGCTTCCGAATGTAATGGAATGCCGGATGCGCTGCCTGGACATTTCAAGCAGGCCAAAGGAAGTGATACCCCCGACCTTTGTTTTGGCTTTATCGGATTTCAGATGTTTTTTCAGTGTTTTTGTAATTTCAGCTTTATGGCGGGAATCTTTCATGTCTATGAAATCAATGATAATTAATCCACCCAGGTCCCGAAGCCTCAATTGCCTTGCCGCTTCCTCACATGCTTCGAGGTTGGTATGAAAGGCGGTCTCTTCAATGTTTTTCTTTTTTGTGGATTTTCCTGAATTCACATCAATGGACACCAGGGCTTCGGTTTGTTCAATAACAATAAATCCGCCGGATTTGAGGTCAACGTCTTTTCTGTAGATAGAGGCAATCTGATCTTCAAGCTGGTATTTGGTAAATATGGGTTTTTCACCTGTAAAAAGCTTGACGATTCTTTTTTGTTTCGGGGCAATGACATCCATGAAGTCAATGACTTCTTTATATATTTCAGGACTGTCAATCAGAATTTCATTGACATCGGATGTGAAATAATCCCGAAGAGATCTTACCGCAAGGGTTTGTTCTTTATACAGAAGGGAAGGGGCACTGTTGTTGACAGCTTCCTTGTCAATATTTTTCCAGACCCGCATCAGGTATTTTAAATCATCCACCAGCATGGTTTTAGTGGTATTTTTCCCAGCAGTTCGGACGATCATTCCGAATCCTGTGGGAATTTCCATTTTTTTGATGATGCTGACGAGCCTTTTTCTTTCTTCTTCGTCCGTAATTTTCCGGGATACCCCTTTTGTGTCGGTCCCCGGCATCAGGACCGACAATCTTCCGGGAAGGGAAATAAAGGTGGTCAGCATGGCCCCTTTCTGATTAATGGGATCTTTTGTAACCTGAACGATCATTTCCTGACCTTTTCGGATCAGGTTAAACAAGGCCTTTTCACCTTTTTCCACATCCTGGAAATAATCTTTATGGATTTCATTTTTTTGAAGAAAACCGTTTTTTACAGCGCCAAAATCAACAAAGACCGCCTGAAGGCTTGGTTCAACACGTGTTACAACCCCTTTATAGATATTGCCCTGTGTAACCTCTTTGGCCGTCGTTTCAATATGAAATTGTTCCAGTTTGTTATCGACTAGCGCGACAATCCTGTTTTCATCGGAATCCAAAGCATTGATCAGTATTTTTGTTGTCATTAATATCGCTCTTAAATCTTAATTAAATTTGTTTTAGTTAACTGCTCTATAAAAAATATTGAATTTTTAAGTAGTAAATTGCATGAATCAAGTCAAATTTTTTATTTTCCTTTCAAGATATTTTTGCCGAGTGCAACATATCTTTTTTCAATTATATTCTTTTTGCTTGAGTATATCATAATAGGTGAGGATGCGTTCAACATATTGAACCGATTCCCAGCCCCGGGTGTACCCGTATCTTGCTTTGGTATAATAGCTTGATTTTGATAATAATGGCAGCGTCTTTTTCAGATTCTGCCATTTGGTGGGATCAAGCCCCATGTCTTCAGCAATTTTAACGGCATCGGAAACATGCCCGTACCCCACATTATAGCTGGCCAGGGCAAAGGAAACCCTTTCATGGCCATCTTCAAGATAATCAAATTTTTTAATCATTTTATCAAAATACCGAATTCCGGCCGTTATGCTCTCGGAAGGTTTCAGACGATTAGAAATCCCCATTTCTTCAGCCGCTACCGATGTCACCTGCATGAGTCCCCTGATATTGTTTACACTGGTGGCATCAGGATCAAATTGGGATTCCTGGTAAACGATGGCGGCAATAAGTTTCCAGTCCAATCCATATTTCATAGCCTCTTTATGGATCAATTGTTTATATTCCGGCAGCCTTGTTTCAACTCTCCGATGAAATTTTTTCAAATCAAGGGGATCTGAATCCTTAATATTTGAGAAATACCGGTCCGAGATTTTTTTTATCAGCCCTGTTTCATTTGCATACAAAAAAAATTTATTGACCTGCTCCAGCATCTCCGGGTCCTTTTTACGGACTGCCCAGGCAAGAGATTCCTTTTCCTGGATCGGAATTCCTATCCGGATATCAGGATAATACCTCTGGCTCATCAGAGCAATGGTATTTGACGCAATGGTGTATTTGATTTCTTTATCGTGAACCATGCGGATCAGCTCTTCTGTGGAGACATTATCATAAAGAATATAATTTAAAGGAATCCCTGATTTTTTGAGTTCACTGAGCCGGGAATGATATGATGTTTCCCGATTAACATGCAGGGTGAGAGACGTTAAGTCTTCAATCTTTCCGGGTCCTGAATTCTTTTGATGATGAATCACATGCTGGCGGATGGTCATATATGGGATTGAAAAATTGACTTTTTCAATCCCTTCCCGGGTAATGACAAGGCCCGATGCAATGAAATCACCTTTCCCCTGCTCAAGACAGGTGAACATATTATTCCAGCCGGGGACGACCACATCCAGTTCAACATTGAGAAAATCGGCAAATGCAAGGGCAAGTTCATATTCAAACCCGGTGGGTTGCCCATTGTAATAATAATAGGTGTTGATTGAATTATCCGTGATCAACCGGAGGATGCCGGTCCGTTTGATTCTTTCAAGGGCGTTTGAATCAGAACCCATATCCCTGTTGTGAATCAGAATGGAAAAAATAGTGAAAATAGATAAGAGAAGGATAAGGCTGAATGAAATAAAATGTTTGTGATAAAATCTGTTCATATCTAAATATCTACATCTTTAACCGGAATAATTTCCACCCGGTCAACATTCATATATGGCCGGGGAAGTTTTTTCCCACGCTGGCCTCTCATCCCGGTATAATCTTTCTGATTCCCGGGAGTTAATTTAAGAATATGCTTTCCGGAATATATGAAAACAATTGAGTTTTTCGGCAATGGTTTAAGAAATTTAAGCAATTCAGGAGGTGATAAATCCATTTCCTTTTCCGGGATGGAAATAATTTTATTCCCCTGTCCTTTTTTCAGATAAGGCAACTGGCTGAGGGGAAAAATCAAAATCCGGCCTTTGTTTGTTACCGCAAGAATATTGTCTTTTTCAAGGTCATGGATACCATCCGGTTCCAGTAATTCATGGCTGTTTTTTAAACTCACAATTGCTTTTCCGTTTTTAAAACCGGTTAATAGATCTTCAAATTTAATGATAAATCCATATCCATAATCAGACCCCATCAGAAAATACTGATTATTTTCAGCAGACAGCATATATTTGATATGGGCATTGGGCTGTAGGGACAGATGCCCGGTAAGGGGTTCTCCATTTCCCCTTGCAGAGGGAAGTGAATGGGAATAAAGCATATAAGTTCGGCCTGTATCATCAAGGAAAACAATGGGCTTGTCATTTTTTGTCCTTATACATTGCAAAAAAGAATCCCCGGAAAGAAATTTAACCGACAGCGGATTGATATCATGACCTTTTGCAGATCTGATCCACCCGTTTTTTGACAGAATAATGGATACAGGTTCTACCTCCATTACGTCCATCACTGAAAATTTTTCAGCTTCCTTGCGCTCTTTTATGGGTGACCTTCTCTTATCTCCATAGTTTTTGGCATCGGACCGGATTTCCTCTTTTATATATTCTTTAAAAGCGGTTTCATTGCCGAGGATTTTCTCCAGGGATTCTTTCCGGGATTCCAGATCTTTTTTTTCAGCTTTCAGCCTTATTTCTTCAAGCCGGGCCAGTTGACGAAGCCTTATTTCAAGAATGGCCTGGGCCTGGGCTTCGGAAAGTGAAAATGCCTTCATCAGGTCTTTTTTCGGGTGATCCGACTTCCGGATGATCCGGATCACTTCATCAATATTCAGAAATGCGATCAAAAGACCGTCTAAAATATGAAGACGCTCGATAATTTTATTAAGCTTGAAATTCAATTTCTTCCGGACGGTATCGGCCCTGAATTCGAGCCATTCGGTTAGGAAAGTCAATAAATTTTTAACCTGGGGTTTGCCGTTGACACCGATCATGTTCATGTTAACGGGGAATGATTTTTCCAGGTCCGTGGTTGCAAACAAATGGTCTGTCAAAGCGTTCAGATCGACGCGGTTGGACTTTGGAATAATGACAAGGCGCGTTGATTCTTCATGATCGGATTCATCCCTGATGTCACTGATCATGGGGAGCTTTTTTTCTGCCATCTGGGCCGCAATCTGTTCATGAATTTTTTCTGCCGAGGCATGGTGGGGAAGGGCGGTGAAAATGATTTCAGAATCTTCCACATGATACCTGGCCCGCATTTTAATCCTGCCGTTTCCGGACTGGTACATATCCAGAATCTCATGGACAGGCGTTATGATCTCCGCCTCTGTGGGAAAATCAGGGCCTTTAATGAACCGGCAGAGTTTTTCAATATTTGTATCTTCATTATCAATCAAATGTATCAAGGCATTGGCCACCTCGCGCAGATTATGCGGCGGAATGCTGGTGGCCATGCCCACGGCAATCCCTGTGGAACCATTTAACAAAAGATTGGGAAGCCTGGCCGGAAGAAGAGATGGTTCCTCAAGAGTTCCATCAAAGTTCGGAACCCAACCCACGGTTCCCTGATCAAGCTCTTGAAGGAAAATATCTGCATATTTTGAAAGCTTTGATTCTGTATATCGCATGGCGGCAAAGGATTTCGGATCATTGGGATCTCCAAAATTGCCCTGTCCGTCCACTAGAGGATATCTTAAAGAAAACGGCTGGGCCATGAGAACCATGGCCTCATAACAGGCCGTGTCACCATGGGGGTGAAATTTTCCGAGAACGTCACCTACGGTTCTGGCAGATTTTTTATGTTTGGCCGTGGACAATAAACCCAACTGGCTCATTGAATAGACTATCCTTCTTTGAACCGGTTTTAATCCATCTCCGATGTGGGGCAATGCCCGATCCAGGATAACGTACATGGAATAATTCAGATAGGCTTTCGCGGCAAAGTCCTGAAATGGTATTTTTTCATAATCTTCAATTGCTGAGGGAAGAATTTCTTTCATGATTCAATCTCTTTGATATTGCCGTTGGTTTCTATCCAGGCCTTTCTGTCCTTTATGCGTTTCTTTCCAAGAAGCATGTCCATGATATCAAACACTTCCGTTAAAGACTCTTTTGAATCCTTATTGACAAATAACTGGACAAGTCTCCTCGAATCCGGTGAAATTGTTGTTTCCTTGAGCTGTGAGGGGTTCATTTCACCCAGGCCTTTAAATCGTTGAATATGGATTTTTCCATTTTTCTTGCGTCTTGTAATCCGTTTGACAATATTGTTTTTCTCTGATTCATCCAGCGCATAAAACACTTCTTTGCCAGCATCTATCCGAAACAGGGGTGGCATGGCAACAAAAACGTGCCCCTGTTTGACGATGGGTGAAAAATGCTTCAGGAAAAGGGCGCATATCAAGGTTGCTATATGCAGTCCATCGGAATCGGCATCGGCAAGGATGCAGATTTTATTATATCTTAAGTTTGAAATATCCTCAGATCCGGGTGAAACGCCGAGGACTTGTGAAATATCCCTTATTTCTCTGGATTCAATGATTTCCGACGAATCCATATCCCAGGTATTGAGAATTTTGCCCCGTAAAGGCATAATTGCCTGGAAGCGCCTGTCTCTTGCCTGCTTGGCCGATCCTCCGGCAGAATCCCCTTCAACAAAAAACAATTCCCGGCGGCCCTGATCCATGCTGGTACAGTCAGACAATTTGGCAGGAAGAGTAATGCCGTTATAAGCCTTTTTTTTTGTTATCCTGGCTGCTTTTTTCATGCGGTTTCTTGCATTTTCAAGGGCAATGGCTGCAAGCTTTTCCCCTTCTTCAATATTGTGATTGAGCCAGAGGGTGAATGCATCTCTGACCTGTATGTTCACAAGATTGGCGCAATGGCGGGATGACAGTCTTTCTTTTGTCTGCCCGGAAAACTGGGCATCGGAGAGTTTGACGGACAGGATATAGGCAACATTGTCCCAGATATCTTCAGGGGCAAGATAAAACCCTTTCGGCAGAAGATTCCTGAATTTGCAGAATTCCCGGACAGATTCCAGAAGGCCGGATCTGAACCCATTGACATGGGTTCCCCCAAGTTTTGTCGGGATAAGATTAACATAGCTTTCCTGGGGATTCTGCCCTGAATCCAGGGTCCAGTTTACTGCAAAGGTAATATGGATATCCTCACCTTTCAGATCTCCGGAAAAGGGTGATTTAAATATACATTTGCTGTCCTTGAAATATTCATTCAGATATTCATCAATTCCCTGGTCATATTTCCATAGGTCGGTTTCACCGGATGCTTCATCAAAAAATGTTGTTACAAGTCCTTTGCACAAAATGGCTTTTGATTTTAAAGCGGTTTTCAAAGCTGTTTTTGAAAACAAGGGCCTGTCAAAATAGGATACGTCCGGATAAAAATGCAAAGAAGTCCCGGTTTCTTTCCTATCTGTTTTATTCACAATAGAGAGTTCTTCGGTTTTAAAACCGTTTTTGAATCCAATATTATATTCGTGTCCATTACGTTTGATGAGAATTGACAAATTAGAGGATAAAGCATTTACAACTGAGACGCCAACGCCGTGGAGACCTCCTGAATAACTGTAGTCTTTATTTGAAAATTTGGCCCCGGCATGAAGGGTTGACATGATGAGTTCAACTCCGGAGACTTTTTCTTCAGGATGTATATCCACGGGCATCCCGCGGCCGTTATCCTTAACAACCACTGAATTGTCAGCCTTCAGAATAACATCAATCCGATCGGCATAACCGGCAATGGCTTCATCCACACTATTGTCAATCACTTCAAATGCCAGATGATCCGGGCTTGAAGTGTCCGTATACATTCCAGGCCTTCTTTTGACCGGGTCAAGGCCCTTTAAAATCTCAATGGATTCTGAATTGTAGGCGTTGCTTAAGATTTTTGGTTCTGTATTCAACTCAAATAATTTCATAAATTATTCTATTGTGGTATAAATGTTAATTAACTATTGGATAAATAAAAATACCCCTATATCATTTTTATTTTCAAATGTAAAAACTGGAAATTATATTCATTATGGAATCCGGAAAAACCGAAGGCGGAAATCAGGCTATTGAAGGAAAATGGGATGGTTTCTCTGAAAAAGAGAAAATCATGGTTATCCAGGAGGCTGCGAAATCCGACCCTGAACTCGCCATAATTGTTGTCTTGGCCGGAATCTCATCCTATCAGTTTTCCGTAAGAAATGAGGCAAAAAAAGGTCTTGAACTTATCCGGTTAACCATCACCGGCTTTCTTGCAGATCCTGATAATAAAGAACAATACATTAAAGGGATGAAGGCCTCTGCGTCTGTCTGTTACAGGATATATGCACTGATCAGACCGGATATGCCGTCAAAAGAAGCTGGTTATTTTTTTAAACTGCTGCTCGATTTTGAAGGCAAAGGACCCTATTTTGCCTATATGGCCATATATAACGGAACCATAAGCCTTGGCACCATGGAACAATTAATGAATACCTTTTCGGATTCCAGACGCCTGACCCTGGTGGACGAGTATCTTCAGGCACCCCCCAGCGTCAGGTTGAAATTCGGATTTTCATTTATCCGGCTTTTAAAATCCATCAAACAAAGGGAGGCGGTTATCCATTTCTACGCCGCTCTTTTTGACCGGCAGCGGGATGCAGACCCTTTTTTGAATAATATATCCCAGGGTCTGAGAGATCCTGATAAAATCCTTTCCATTGAGTTACAGTCTCCATCGCCTGAAATGAGGATCAGAGGCTTGAAAGCCCTGGCCATGATTTCCACAAAAATTTCAACAAATCTGCTCATCGATATTCTCAAAACCGAAAAAGATAGAAAAGTCAGGTTTGCCATCTATGAGATCGTTGAAAATTCTTCCATGGGGGTTTACGCAGATCTATTTTATCCAATATTGGATTTTTTTTATAGAGGTGACAAAGAAGAAGCATTTCAGGCATTCAAAGCGCTTGTTGTTTCAGGAAAGCTTCCTTTATATACTTTTCTTGAACTGGTGAGGGATAATTATCCGTCACTGATGCCCATGATCCTTGGAGAGATCTCGACTTTATCCAGGATGTCTTTTTTTATTATCCAGGATATTGCCCTGAATAAAGAAAAATATCTGAAAACAAATTTTGATATAAATCTTGCCTGTGTTCTCGGAATGATCAAAAAAAGGCCTGAACGGGTCGTGAAAATATTAAAAAAATACGACAACATTACCAAAGATGATATCAGAGAAGATGTCACCCGGTTTATTGAAAAAACAAAAGAGCTTATGTCACTGGAAAAGCTGAGCATAAAAACGGAATTTGATCCCATTATTCAAGGACTCATAAATGCACCCCATAAAAAAACGGGGCTTATCAGGTCGCTGTTTAAAGATTCAATCGTAAAAAAGATAGAAACGCTGAAAAATAATAAACAACCGGCCACCCTTCATTTTGATGGGCAAACCATCAAAGATGTCAATCTGTCTTCCTCTGATTTCAGTGCATCGGTCTTTTTTTTAAATTCCTGCGTCTTTGATAATTGCGACCTTTCAAGATCTGTATTTACCAAAGCATATTATAAAAAAACAATTTTTTATAATGTCGATATGCGACAGACCCAATTTGACTCTATAAATTTCGATGACTCGGTTTTCATCAATGTGAATGCAGAATGCGCTTTATTTAAAAAATGCAGTTTTCAAAACATCTCCATTTTCAATTGTAATTTTAATTATGCACAGTTAATGGATGCGCCGTTTCTGAATGCCGTAATTTCAAAAACATCTTTTAATCAGGCCGATCTTTCAGGGTCCTGCTTTGCCTATTCGAAAATATCGGCCGTATCCTTTGTCGGTTCCAATATCGATCAAACCGATTTTTCAGGTGTATCAGCAAGATTCTGTAGATTTCCATCCAGCTCAAAATCCATTATTCGAACCGGGAATATGGATTATAATGCAAGGAGATATCAGCTTTCATTTGAAGATATGCCACGAATGAATGAAAGCATTGTGGCTGAAATCAATATGATGATTTTTTCCGAATTTATTCATTATGGTGAAATGAAATTTTTAAAGCAGAATCAACTCAGCCTTTTAACCGCCTTTGATATATTTCGAAGCAAACAGGCAGACCTGTTTCAGATCATTCCCTTTCTGCTCCATGAAAACATAGGGTTCCCGGGTATTGAACCTGTTGATATCAAAACGCCCTTTGGTATTTATGATTATCTGCCGAGCCGTGAAACAAAAGAAATCCTCAAACAATATATTAAAAAAGAACCGATCATTGCAAAGCGGTGTCGGAATCCTTTGATTGAAGGCATTTTTACCATAGGAAGTACCGGGTCCATAGCCCAAACTGCAGATTCGGATATCGACTACTGGATCTGCATTAATGAGAAAGCAACCACCCCCAACGCTGTCGATCTGTTAAGAAAAAAACTGGAAATGATTGAACAGATGGCATGGGAAAGGTTTGAGACCAAGGTAACCTTTTTTTTAGTCGATATTCTAAAAGCAAAAAATAATGATTTCGGAGATTCGACATTAGAAAGTTCAGGCTCTGCTCAATCCAGACTCTTAAAAGAAGAATTTTACAGAACAATGATTCATGTGGCAGGAAAAATACCCCTCTGGTCTGTTCTCCCGACAACCATCAGCGTTAATTATTATAACAGCATTTTAGCGGATGTTTCTGATATTCCAAACCTTATGCGGTACATTGATCTTGGAGACATCCATGCCATACCGACCAGTGAATATTACGGGGCTTCCATCTGGCAGATGTTTAAATGGTTGAAAAGCCCTTTTAAATCCGTTATCAAAATGGCGCTTCTTGAAAAATATATTTATGAATATGGCAAAGAATCCCTTTTGTGTAATAAATATAAAGATGAATGGATGAATTCCGGAACCCAGCTAAAGCTTGCCCAGAATGATTCATATTATCTTCTGCTGAATAATCTGATCCGATATTTTGAGGCCTCGGAAGATAAAGACACGGTCTCACTTCTTTTGACCTGCTTTTTTCTGAAACTTGGTATTTCAAAGGATTCTGAAATTGACAATACTGTCTTTGGCCTGAGAAAAATCCTTTTTGAATTATGCATGCTCAAATGGGGATGGAGTAAAGATAGAATATTTGAAATCGGTGGGTTTAAAACCTGGCAATATACCGATATTGCAAAGCTTTCATCCACCATTGAAAAATTCATGATTCAGAAATATAAATCCATCAACATTACTTTTGAACGCAATTTTAAGGGGCGGTTCATGATCAGTCCCGAAGACCGGACGGTTCTTGGCAGAAAGATCTTTAATGAATTTTCAAAACAGCCCGACAAAATCGGCAAGGTTCTTCTCATATCAAGAAGCGACAAGCATTTTCAGGGGCTGCAATTAAAATATGTGAAAAATACAGGTGAAATTGGAACCTGGGAACTCTTTAATAAAAATGTCAGATCCCATCAAACCCGGGAAGAGTCTCTGATTAAAGGATATACAATTGAAGAAATCGGCGCATGGTTGATAAACAATGACCTTTATAATGCAGACGCTGTTATTCATCTTATCCCGAACCCCACCTATGTCACTTTTGATGACATACGCAAATTGTTTACAACCATGCATGAATTTTTCAGCCCTGTTTTGAAAAAAGAGGTAGGTTTTGATCAATTGCTGTTAAAAAGCAGAATTATCTCTTTATTTATCTCCATCAATTTTTATGCGCCCCGGCAACAGCATAAGGTCACTGAATATACGGCCGTTTACATGAATTCATGGGGAGAGATGTTTTGCAAATCCTTTTATTCAGAACAGGGGTTTGCCTCCCTTGAAGAGACAAAAAATGATATCATGGGCAGGATGGACATCAAAAGATTTCCTTTAAATACCTCGTATTATTTTTCAAAGGGAGTTGCACGATAATTTTTTTTTATAAACCGACAGACTCCACAGCCAATTTCACTATTTCATCCGGGTCATCGATGAGATGAAAAAGGAAACCCGCGTGTGAAGGCCTTGTCATTAAAGCAAGGCCTATTACACAAAAGGAGGGCAGTCAACCGACGGCTTTTCTTGACATTGACATTTTTACTTGAAAGATATAAAGAAAACTAATTTTTTTTTCTTAAGAAAGTATGATATTGAAGGACAGCAGAACAATTACCCGCACAACATCGGTAAAAAATGAGTTGGGAATGCATGCAAGACCTGCGTCCAGAATCGCGCAAATGGCTGAATCCGCTCAATTCGGCATTTGGCTTCAAGCAAATTCCACAAGGGTGGATGCAACCAGTACCCTTGATATACTGACGCTTTGTGCGGCTAAGGGGACAGATATAGTGGTTGAAATTGAAAATCAGAAGGATATGGATGTTTTAGATCGGGTCATTGATTTTTTTGAAACCGGTTTTGGAGAATCGCAGGAATGAACACATCAACATCCGGACAGATCAGTATCAGGGGAATCAGCGGCTCACCCGGTATTTGCATTGGAAAGGCCTATCTTGTCGACAAGGAAGGGGTGAATCTGATCAAACGATACCCCATCAGTGATGCCCAGATCCCTAATGAAATAGATAGATTCAAGCAGGCCGTAGCAAAAGCGAAAAGGGATTATGCAAAAATTATTGCATCCATTGATAAGGCCATAGAAGATAACCTCGATATTCTTGAAACCCATATGGTGCTTTTTGAGGATAAAATGCTTTACGGGAGGACCATTGATACCATTTCAACAGATAAAATCAATGCGGAATGGGCATTAAGAAAAGTATCCCGAAGAGCAAAAGCCATGTTCCAGCAGATCGATGATCCCTATCTGAAGGCAAGAGTGAATGATATTGATCAGGTAATGGATAAAATCATGGCAAATCTTATTGGCGCCCAAGATAAAAAAATATCAGATATCAACAAACGCGTTATCCTCGTGGCCCATGACCTTTCACCGGCAGATGCAAGCCAGATTCAGCTCGAACGGATTAAAGGGTTTGTGACCGATCGAGGCGGGAAAGATTCCCATACCAGCATTGTTGCCAAATCATTAAAAATCCCTTCCATTCTGGGGCTTGGCAAGGCAACCGTAAACGTAAAAAATGATGATATCCTGATTGTTGATGGATCATCCGGACTTTTAATCATCAATCCGGATGAGGATACGCTTTTTGACTATGTGGAACGTTTGCTGAAATTTGAAGCTTACAGAGCCGGATTAGAGCGGGAATCACATCTGCCTGCCATCACAAAAGACGGGGTTGCTTTAAATCTCATGGCAAACATTGAGCTTGTGGAGGAAGTGGTTGCAGCTAAAGATTATGGTGCAACGGATATTGGACTTTTCCGGACTGAATTTTTATATCTCGACCTAAGACGTTTCCCGACTGAAGAGGAGCTTTTCTCCAAATACAGAGAACTGGTAGAACTCATGGCACCTCACAGTGTTACCATCCGTACACTTGACATGAATGGGGACAAGGTTAATCCCTATCTGTCAACGGTTGAAGAAGCCAACCCGTCCCTGGGATTAAGGGCAGTCCGCTTTTGCCTTGAGAATGAACCGGTGTTTATCACACAATTGAAAGCAATATTAAGGGCTGCGGCAATTGGAAATATTAAATTACTCATCCCCATGATCTCATGTGTTGAAGAAATAATTCAGGTCAAGCAGGTCATAACAAAAGCCATCCACGAACTTGAGCATGAAAAGAAAATTTTTAATAAGGATATACCGCTGGGCATCATGATCGAAGTTCCGTCTGCCGTGATCATTGCAGATCATCTTGCAGAGCATGTGGATTTCTTCAGCATCGGTACCAACGATCTGATCCAATACTCCATGGCCATTGACAGGCGAAATCGCCAGGTAGCCCATCTTTATCAGGCATTGAACCCGGCAGTGTTAAGAATGATAAAAATGACCTTTGATGCGGCAAAGAAAAAAGGGATTGATCTTGTCATGTGCGGGGAAATGGCGGGTGATCCCATCAATATTCCCGTTCTTGTGGGTATGGGATTGACCAATCTTTCAATGAACTCCGCATCCATCCCGGTGGTAAAAAATATGATACGCAATATTGACAGCCGAAAAGCCCGATGCTGCATGGAAAAAATCATGGGATTGAACACTGTGAAAGAAATTATAGATTATATCATAAATGAATATAAAGACTTGCTCCCTTTCCGGGGCACAGATGAAAAAATATGAATTCAGATTTTATAAAAATAATAGCAACCAATAAAAAGGCCTGGCACAATTATGCCATTGAGTCGGAATATGAAGCGGGAATCATTCTTGCCGGGACGGAAGTTAAATCAATCCGTCAAGGAGGAGTTAGTTTCCAGGATGCCTATGCAGACATAAAAAATGGTGAGATATTCCTTCGGCAATTGCATATTTCCCCATATAAATATGCATATTACAGCAATCATGAAGCCTTGAGAACAAGAAAACTTCTTTTTCATCGATATGAAATCAAAAAACTCCTGGCAAAAATCAAGGAAAGAGGGTACACACTGGTTCCTTTAAAAATATATTTCAGAAACGATAAAATCAAAGTCCTAATTGGGCTTTGCAAGGGGAAAAAATTATACGACAAGCGGGAATCCATTAAACAGAAAGACATCAAGCGGGAAATGGACAGAGACTACAAAAAAAATTCAAATTAGCTTGTCAATATTGACTTTTCAAACACTTAAGATTATATTAACGAATCATCTGATCTTTTAAAATTTGGGGGGCGTAATGGCTTCGACGGAGATCTTGAGGCCTGAGGTAGCATACCGAGCTTTTTGTCAGCTCGTAAAACCTGGCAAAATTTAAACATAATCGCAGACGATTATAACTACGCTGTAGCTGCTTAAGGCAGCTTCCGTCCTGCTGAAATCCTTCCTGCAGATTTCAGGTCAGGGCGTCGACTTTGCAGGATCGCTTAATAAGGGCGCCTGAACCTTAAAGGCTAAACTTTTCAGGATATATTGTCATGTATCCATCTCAAAGGGGACAAGGCAATGAATATAAATTTTGAGATAAGTATGTAGAAGCCCAGGTTGATTGTTTTCGGACGCGGGTTCAACTCCCGCCGCCTCCACCAAATTTGTATTGTAATTTCAATTGGTTATATTCTTTTTCGCCTTGAATTAGATGGTGTAAAAATGGTGTAAAAATCAATCGGTTTTATTCTTATCTCTTTTATCCAATACTTCAAAAATTTTTTCAATTACATCTTGAGCGGGCATTTTGTCTCCATGTTTGTTATCAAGGGTTATTGATGCATTGAACGCTATTGTTTTAAGGGTTTGATGTAACAAATTTTTCATCAGAATCTCATGTTCTGAATTTTTTAAAATATCAATTTGTCTTTTAAAGCTTTCGTAGGATTTTGTAAGTGCCTCTTTATGTGAATATTCTTGTTGCAAACGTTGGGCTTCACTACGTCTTTTTGATGCATAAAATGCAAGCCATATGATAGGACCATATAAAGGGGTTTTATATATCAAACTCTTAAGGACAACACTCCAATCATTAAAATCGACAAAGTTAATATACCACTTACCTATACTGCTGATCGTGGAATAAAATGCAAACAAGAGCATTAATCCAATCATGCCATAAAAAAGCCAAGTTGCATTTTTTATTGGACCTGAAAAACTCTTTTTCATTTCTCCATAGGCACTAGCTAATCCTGCGCTAGTAGCTCCTGGAAGTAAACTATCAATTTGTTCATTTAAAGCCTTGTACCGTTGATGTTGTTCTTTTTCGAAAACAGACAAGGCATTCATTCGAAGTTCTAATTCTTGCTTCAACCCATTTTCAGTCTTTTCATCTTCGGTGTTTTCTATTTTTTTTGAAATTTTGCCAAAAATTTTTTCGTGAAATTCATTTAATTCATTAACATCTTGAGTAACCTCATCCAACAAGTCTGATATTTGCTTTTTATATATTTTTATACTTTCCTTTTCGTCAAGAATTTGTTTTTTTGTTGAAGGGACTTGCTCTGATCAGCGTCAGTTATAATACCCGCCGAACGACAATTAAAATTCCCGAAATATGAGACCTTAAAAATATGGTAAGAACATCCAAATCAAATGAAAGGAGAGATTTGGATGGTTACGGACCAACAAGTGAGGAGGTTATT
>JANNUH010000008.1:0-9074 GCA_031395015.1 Desulfobacterales bacterium
CCATGCTGTTTGAGCGAAGAATGAGCGAGTTCATGGCGGTCAGCAAAGGTAATCTTAGAATTTGTAGCAATATCCATCCAGCGGACGTAAGGTGATCACCCTGGAACGGGTTATGCAAAATTTCTTATGGCAAATATCCAGATCTTTTGAAAATGTATTTGTCCTGAGCCATGATATTTTGTACACTGATGTTTATGGAAAATAGAGATTTGTTTGAAAAGGTCAAGGAATTTGCCGGGAGCGGGAAAGGGAGACGGCTGCTTAACACTTTGAATATGAGAGGCAATATTTTGACTTCTTCTGAATTGGATGAGGTTTTAAGGATTTATTGTGAAATTGGTTTGCCTAAGGAAGTTGAGATATTGAAGTCAAGAAGAGGAATTTTGAGAGATGATCAGTATAATGATCTGGCTGAAGTGGTCAGGGGGAATTGTTGCTCAAAGCGGTATGATGATTTTGCTGTGTCGTTGAGAAGCCTGTTGAGCAGCGGTATGAAGATGAATCCTACTAAGAATAATACTGAAGAGCAGGTTTGAAATTTTTAATTAAGGAGACAATCCATGGGCCTGCTCAATCTGTTGCTGAATGATCCGCTTGCGTTCCTCCTCATCGCCATTCCACTTCTGTATGCCATTATTTTTCATGAGCTGGCCCATGGCTGGGCAGCTTATCGCATGGGTGACCCGACAGCCAGATTCCTCGGCCGCCTGAGCCTCAATCCCCTCAAACACCTGGACCCGGTGGGCACCCTCATGCTCTTTATTTTCGGCTTTGGCTGGGCAAAGCCGGTGCCGGTAAATTTCAACCTGCTGCGTGACCGGCGTAAAGGAATGATCATCGTCTCTTCCGCAGGGATCATTGCAAACATGCTGCTGGCGTTCATCGCTCTTTTTCTGGATCGCCTGCTGTCCCCTTCACCATCCGGTATGCCTGCCCAGCTTCTCCATTATTTTGCCCAGATCAATATCATGCTGGCTGCTTTTAATTTAATCCCCCTGCCGCCGCTTGACGGCTCGAAAATTCTAATGGGCTTTGCATCACCCGGCATTCAAAATCATCTTTTCCGCCTTGAGCGGTTTGGATTTTTTATCATTATCGGCCTGCTTTATTTAGATGTTCTGGACCCTGTCATTCACTTTTTCCAATGGATGATTCTATCGCTTATCAGGCTTTTGTTGCCCTGAGTGACGGCCGCAGCCCTGGAACCAGACCTTTTGTCCTGAATACAGTGGCCATCATTCCTTTACCACAAGGCTTTCCTCCTCGACCGGCCCGCCGTTTTCAATCCAGGCGTTGAGGCCGCCTTCAACGATAACCGTTTTCAGGCCATCCTGCTGCAATCGGTCTGCCACGGACCGGCTGACCGATCCGCCCTTGACGCAATAGACCACCGTGAGTTTGTCAGTCGGCAATTGCTTACCCCAGGTGTCGATTTTCTCAGGGTCTTGCCAGGCGGCAGAGGTGATTTTCCGGGGTGATGCCAGGTAATCGGATTTGCGGCGGACATCCAGCAGGGTTATCTTGTTCCGGTCTTTCAGAAAATTCTCTAATTCTTTGATGGTAATGGATTGTGTCATACTATTTCTCCCTATTGTTTATATTGTTTAATAAAGGACCCAAAGCCGGATCACACCTGCTGCGGCACCAAGCGGCACCATATACTGGATGGGAATGTGGTATTTTTGAATCAATAAAAAGCAGACGCCCGCTGATGTCAGGGCAAAGATATCCAGGCTGCCGCCATTGGGCAGGATAACCTTATAACCGAACCAGACCGCAAGGTTAAGCACAACTCCCACCACGGCGGCCGTGACCCCGGTCAGGGCCGCCTGAAGGCGCTGATTCCCGGCCATGGCCTCGATAAAGGGGGCCCCGGCAAAGATAAAGAAAAAACTCGGTAAAAAAGTCACATAGGTGGTGATCAGGGCACCCAGGATACCGGCAGTCAAAGGCGTGAGGCTTCCCGGCAAAGTCCAGGCCCCTAAAAAGCCCACAAACTGCGTCACCATGATAAGGGGGCCGGGGGTGGATTCTGCAAGGCCAAGGCCGATGAGCATCTGCTGCATGGTCACCCATCCGCTGGAGACGGCCACATCCGTGATATAGCTCAGCACGGCATAGGCTCCGCCAAAGGTGACAAAAGCGGCTTTGGTGAAAAAGAGGGCAATCTGAGACAAGGTGCTGCTGAATCCGAAAACCAGCCCAACGGTCCCGACCACGGCCATCCATAAGCCAAGGCAGATGAAAAAGACGCGGAAAAAATGGGATAGGGAGGGCCTTGTATTATTTTGCGTATTTTCCCGCTTTTCCATCCGGCATTCACGGGTCTCCGGGTCAAAACCGGATTTGCAGAACACCTGGGGAAATATGCGCTGCATGAATAGCCCGCCCAGGGCGGCGGCTGCAACAATGGCAGGGAATGGAATTTTAAAGAAAAATATGGCGGCAAAGGCAATAGCTGCAAATCCATAAAGGGATCTATGTTTAAGCGCTTTTTTCCCGATCCGCAGCACAGCCTCAATCACCACGGCCACCACCACAGGCTGGACACCATAGAAGGCCGCCGCAACCGCCGGGATATCAATATGGGCCACGGCCAGCCAACTGAGCAACAGCATGACAAATATGGAGGGGATGACAAAAAGGGCTCCGGCGGTAATGCCCCCCAGCGTACCATGCATGCGCCAGCCGATATAGGTGGCCAGTTGCTGGGCTTCGGGTCCGGGCAGCAGCATGCAGAAGTTCAGCGCCCGTAAAAACTGGTTCTCGCTGATCCATTTTTTATGTTCCACCACTTCCTGGTGCATGACGGCGATCTGGCCGGCCGGGCCGCCAAAGCTGATAAATCCAAGTTTTGCCCAGAATTTCAAGGCATCCTTAAAGGGTATGGGTGATAAATTTTTGTTCATTCAGTCCTCCCTGACGGTTGAGGCGTTGATATATCACTGCCGAAAACTGCAAATCCAAGTGTTCCCATGACCCCGAAAGCAAAGGCGGTGATAAGATTGGCCTCGGGACTGATCTGCCATAAAAACGCCCCGCCCAGAGCGGCCAGGGACACAACCATATCCCGGATCAGATAATACAGGCCGAACATGCCGGCTTTGCAGTGATCCGGAGCCAGATCCATGATCAGCGACTTTCGGGTGGGCTCTCCAAATTCTTTTAATCCCCTCAGGATAAAGGCCGCCATCAGCCATTCAAGCGACCAGCTATATAAAAGGACCAGGGGAAACAGGGTAAAAAACACAAAGGTCATCAGGACAAAGGGCTTTTTGGTACTGCGGTCAGCCAGATACGCCACCGGAATATAAACAAGTATAGCCACAGCCATTTCAATGGTGGTCAGAAGGCCGAACTGAAGGGCTGATACAGGCTCTGAAATCGTCTTCATGCACCAGATCACCACAAAGGCATAGGGGATCTGTTCGCAGAAACGGATCAGGATATCGGTCACCAGGAGCCGCTTCATGGAAGGATTCATCAATTGAAACAATTTTATCGGATTTTTTTCAGGCGTAAGATTACAGGTATCGGTTTTTGAGCCCTTTTCAGGGCTGTCTTCTTCGATCATAAACTGCTGAAGGAACAGAGCCAGAACGGCCATGACCAGGGCTGCGGCAAAGGCCAGACGGATGCCGTTCTGTTCTCCCCAGATACCGATAAAGAGCCCGCCGATCACAGGGCCAAGGGCCATGGGAATGCGGCGGGTCAATGAATGCACACTCACCCCCATGGTCCGTTTGTTCTGGGGCAATACTTTGTATATCAGGCTCATGGTGGCCGGCAAAGATATGGCCGACCATGAAATAAAGAGCACCGCACCGATAAGAACGGCCTGCCAGGCGGGAATCAGAATCACCAGGGCAAATCCGGCCATGGCAATCAGGTTGAAGACCAGAAGGGAGCGTTTGGTCCCGATGCGGTCCGACAGATAACCGCCGGGAAAGGCATAAAGGGCTGAAAGAAAATTATCCATGGCCTGCAAAAGGCCAACGGCAAGAACGCCGCCGCCCAGGGCCAGGATGTAAATCGGCAGAAACCGCTCCGCCATACGCTCGCCCATGCCCACCAGCACCACCATGGCCAGGAGACCCAAGGTGCTGCGCTGGAGCGCCAGAAAATCCGTCAGTTTTGAAGTACGGGTTTTTATAGTTCCGTCAGATGTCATAATTTTGCCTTTCAGGAACCGGTTCGGGCCGTATCCAGCCTGCACCAGGCATACAGGGCATCATACACTTCAAACTGCCGCTTGATATTTTCATGATCATCCGGAAAACGCAGACCATACCCCACGGCAATGGCCTCAAAACCTGCTGCGAGGGGATCAGCCCCCATATTACCGGTATCAGCGGCATTAATCACCCTGGCCATGCGAAGCAGGGCCTTGTCGGTGAGTTCATATTTTTTGATGATCACGTCAAAGGTGCATAGATCTTCCTCGTGATTCAGTTTGGCACCGTGTGTATCAAAGGGAACGGCACTGGTCTCCTGGGCGGTTTTCATGACCTCAAGCTTGGCGACAAACAGAAATTCAGCCTCTGAGTCAATGAACCGTTTAATCAGCCAGGGGCAGGCAACTCTGTCCACATGGACATGGGACCTTGTTATCCATTTCATTTTTCTTCTCCTCGTTTATAAATGATGTATTCCTTGTCCCTATCTTTTTAGGATTTATTCCTGTGAAAATAGGCATAAAGATTTTCAAACAAGGCAAATCCTTCCTTCATCCGCAGGTGATCGTCCGGCTGTGCCGCCACAAGACCTGTCAAAATGGCTCTTACCCCATCGGTCTCTGTTCGGCCGAATTTTGTGTCCTTTAAGTCGATATCGTGAATCACTTCAGCCATGAGGTTCAGCGCCCTGTCATGAAAATTGAGCCTCTCTATCATGACTTCAAAGGTGCATTTATCCCCTTCATGGGTGAATTCGCCGTCAAACATATCAAAGCGCAGCTCTCCATTTTTGGATGCATACCGGGACTGAGACACGAATTTGAATCCGGTATTCTCATCAACAAACCGTTTGATCAGCCAGCCACAGGAGATACGGTCAACAAAAATATTCTTCCGGGTTACCCAGGTTCTGCCCTTAAAATTTTCTGCTTCCCCTTTATTGTCGATTTTGACAGGCCTGGAGCCTTTGATGGTTTTTTCAAGTTCTTTGAAAAGAATGTCTGCCGTTCCCCGTTCCAATGCCTGGAAAAAATCGATGGCTATGGTTTCGTCAAGACGGGCCTTAAGCCGGGTCAACTGAACAGATCGTTTAACGGGGAGGGCCTGATCGCCTTGAACAGAAGACCAATCGGCAAGCAGGCTGTTGGCCTCCTGAATAATTTTTTCATAATCTGCCTTGCGGGCATTTTGAAATAAAGAAATGATCTGCTCATCGTTCAGACCTTCCACAAAACTCGCCTCAAAGATGGACCCGTCACCGTCGCCGGTGATGATTTCCTTAAGGGTCCAGCTTAAATCTTCCAAAGAATGCTCGGAAAGAGGCATTGCATAGACCGATGGCTTAATGGCCACAGCCCCTATCTTCTGAAGCCGCCGCCAGATTTTTACCCGGAACGTATTAGGCTTGGGTGGGATCTGATGGACCAGCAGCAACCATTTTCCTGAATTCGGCATTACCATTTAATTCTCCATATACAACTGTTTCAATTAAAATGTAACAGTTGTATATTTTTGTCAAGGAAGAGGATAGATGTTGTAGATAAAAATTTTCATCTCATATCAGAAGTCAATGGTTCTTATGGCCTGGTCGGTTTGAATCTGTAATTCTTCAAAATGGGCAACCGAATCCGCCTTTGTCCAGAGCCCGATATAACCCTGCAAAGGCTGTGATGCTTCATATTCCATGAGCAGCTCGCCATTCACAAACCCTTTCAATTGATTTTCCTTGATTTCCACCTTGAGCAGATACCATTCATCGGAATTTATTTTCATTTTCAAAGATTTACGCTGATATCTCTTGCATTTGTCAAACTCAAACAAAATCACATTGTCTTCGAGTGCATTGATTCTAAAGACAAAAAAATTGCAGACATCCTTAATGCCGAATGCCAGACCGCCTGCTCTGTCAATGTTCCCTGATGTTGCCTTGACACGAACCGATGCCGAGCCTTCTGATATTTCCGTATTTTTGGCAATGGCAAAGGGGAAATAATGATAAGCTTCAATATTGTCTAAAAATTCCTGGTATGATTCTCCGAACATCTTGCCCATGAGTTTTGAAACTCCGGATGTAAGCGCATTTCCCCATTTTGACCCATCCTGGATGCATTGGACATGACCCTCATTTTGAACCGTTTTCCAAAAACCGGTGTAAACATAGAGTTCTTTGGGATCATTTTCCTGTTTTCTTTCAAGGAATTTATATTCCTGTCTGAAAAATGCCTCTGTCATCTCGCTAACCTGTTCCGGGCCTGAAATTGCCATGTCCAGAAGGCGACTGCATGCCAGAAGGCGAGCCATCTGATCCAGCTTTTCCTCGGTTGCCGCCTTATCATGCCGCATCAGGGCCGCCTCCAGCAAATCACCTTTGAGTGATACTTCAAATCCCAGGCGGTTCAATACGTTTCCAAGAAAACCGACTCTCAGGGAGCGTCGCTGATAAGTTCCGATGCCTCCGGAAAACTGAAGTGTGATATAATTCTGGTTACTATCTTCACTGCAAAGCGTATCAATGGTTGAAAAATGGTAACCAAAGCGAGCGCTCATGTTCATATAATCCTGGGCAACCACGATATAACTGGGCGCTGCTCCCGGCATGTTCCCTGCCGTTGCGCCCGCAGCCATGAGGGTCATGAAATCCCCCATACTGAAATTAATGGCGCCGGACCACGAGATCCCCGGATGGGTAAAACCTTTCCAGACAGCTTTAAACGGAGTAGATTCCACACTGTCCGGGGTAATGGTGTCGCAGGTGGAGAGTCCGAACCTGAGTCCGCCGCCGATATCGATCAGATAGAAGAACATGGGAAGGTTTGCAGCCAGTTTTACAGACGTCATCCCTTTTCCTGCGGTTTCCCCAAATGCAAACATCTGCTTCATGGACTGTTCATGGGTGAAGCGGATCATATCATGGATGCTTTGACACCCTTCGGGGGTAAATGACGGGGATTTAGGGTCTGTCAGATGAAGCGGTGAAATATGATCCAGAATCCTTCTGGTTTTCTGATATACCGGGCTTTCAAACATGGGGCGTTTAGCCGGTTTTATAAACTGTTCAAGCTCCAAAACCTCTCCCTGCCAGACTTTTGAGATGTCTGCGTACAACGTAACCATCTCTTGATGGGTAAGAACCGAGGTGGCATTTTGGGTGTCTACCAGCATAGGCACCCCGAATTCACGGGCAACCGAAGCCAGATGACTGGTGGTACTTCCCATATCCGTTATGATCCCCCTGAGTCTGCCGATGATTTCAGCATAATTCGGGGATGCGGTTTTGGCCACAAGAATAGAATGATTGGGAATGTTTTTAAGCGGAATATCCGGGGTTGCCATAAACACATTGCCGATTCCTACACCCGGTGATGCGGATTTCCCGCCTGAAATCAGAAGCGGATAGTCAGCCTCATTCACCTCAACTGCCTCTTTGGGTGTTTTACTGTCTGTAATACCCAGGGGTCTTGATTGAAGGATAAACACATTATCATTTTTATCCACAGCCCATTCCACATCCTGGGGGCATCCAAAATAGGCCTCAAGTTTTAGCCCAAAATCTCTCAACTGCAAAAGTGTGGCATCTTCAATGGCAGGAATCTGTTTTTCGGATTCGGGAACATTTTCCAGATCAATGCCGCCTTCGCTCAGATTGACCATCCGAAATTCTTTAACGCTGATATGTTTTTCCAAAATGATATTGTTTTTTTTGTCCACTACAAACACATCCGGCGAAGCGCTTCCATCCACCAGGTACTCCCCGAGCCCTGATACGGCATTGATTTTCATTGCTTCGGAGGAAGGATCGGACGGGTTCTGTGTGTAAAGCACGCCGCTTGATTTTGGATTCAGCATCACGATCCCGGCCGCACACATGGGTGTCTCGCAATCCTCCAGCCCGTAATGCATCCGGTAGGAAATGGCCCGGGCAGAGTATTTACTGGCGATGACTGTTTTATACGCATGAAGAATATTGTCTTTGGTCACATTCAGCACCGTGACGTACTGGCCTGCAAACGAGGCCTCCGTATCTTCCCCGATGGCGCTGCTTCTGATAGCAATATGCAGACCTGGCCCGGTTCTCTCTTCAAGAGCGGCATATGCCTTCATCAATGCAGCTTCAATTTTTGGAGGAACCTGCGACTGCAGGATCATATCCCTGATTTTCAAGCTGATCTGATCGATTTCATCTCCTGATTCAACGGACAATCCTTCCAATGCTTTGGCAACATGCTTTGTCAGATGGTTTTCATCCATGAAGTGTTGAAAGGCATATGCTGTAACGGCAAACCCGTCCGGCACGGGCAACCCCAGGACATTCCGGATAAGGGCAAGATTTCCAGCCTTGGAACCGGTCATCTTTTTCATTTCCGCATTTTTAACGGCATCAAAAGGGATAATCATATCATTGCTTAAAAATTCAAATTCAGGGCTGAATTCTTTTTCAATGACATTTCCGACAGCATCTCTTGCCTTAACCAGCAATGAAACATCACTGCCGGATAGTCCCTCAAAGGAGGAAATGATTTGGGTGACGGCTTCAAAAAGTTCCTGATATTTCATCCTCACCCATTGAAGCGTGAACGGTTTTCCTCCGTAATAGGCTTCTTCCAGATCTGCCATCCGGTGAAGGGCAAGATAATTATGTTTAAGCAGTTTCCTGAAGTGACGGTATCTTTGAGCCTGTTCGCCTTCAGCAGGAAGGAGCAGGGTGCAGGCGTCTTCTTTTTTGAAAAGATTAAATAATTTTATCATCATATTCCCCTAACCCATCTTTTTGACATAAAAAAATAACGTACTGGAATTACAATTGGTTTCGTCCATTGATGTGGGCTTTATGGCACTACTTTTGTTCATTTTTCACTATTTTTTTGATTGTTCTTCCCGGAAGAGATTTCAGACCCAGCG
>JANNUH010000012.1:0-18002 GCA_031395015.1 Desulfobacterales bacterium
GCCGATTCAATTGCACCGGTATAGCTGGTGGTCTCTTCGTCTCGCACCGGACGGCCGTTCCGGTCAACACCTGTCTGGATAAAGACACATCCCAGCTTGACTTCCCTGGTCTTTGCCTGGCCATCTTCACCTTTGCCCTGCGCTGTAGTATTCTGAGCAACCGCTGGGAAGATTTTTGGGAACATCGGGCGGCAGTCTGAAATTGTTACCTATAAATTTGTCGTGCACCCTTCCTTGCCTGCCGATTGAAACAGGAGTTATTTTTATAAGTTTTTCTATGGGTATAATAATTGCTTGAGTATCTGGGATTTGAAAAAATAGACGCATTGCTATTTGAGGTGACGTTGTTGTAGGTTATATCAGCAACAATAGACATTGTATAACATAGAATGCGTATTATAGGAAATTGAAACTTCAAAATGATTAAATAATTTTTTTCAGGCGTTGCATCACAAACTTCTAACAGCAGTCCTCTCCCGGCAATCGGATCAATTTTTCATTCAGCTAAAATGCATTTTCGACAAAAACGGATGAGGCTGTTTCGATTATTCTATTTTTTATAGTATTTCAATATGTTGGAAAGGGGAAAAATCAGCGAAAAGGCTTGTATTCGAAAATGTCTTTAAAATGTTGAAAATAGACATGTAATTTTTATTGAAAAATGGATTATGATGTCTTCTATGGGTTCAAAAGATCGAAAGCAGAGTCACATTTTTTATTAAAATCTTTAATTCGACACGTTTGTTACAGGGAGAGAAATTATGCTTCATATCAGCATCACCATCACGATACAGAATGAATTTCCAGACAATAAAAAAAAATAATTTCTCTGGAAGAGGCGATAGCAGAATATCTATTGTACATCAAGATTTCAGGTTGCAAAAAGAACACGATTGCCTGTTATCAGAACAGCCTGCACCAACTGATGAACGTTATCGGAAATCAACCGCTTCAATTTATTGGCACAAATCAATTAAATAAGGCGGTTTCAACAGTTTGCAGAGTATCGGATCATTTTCAGGGCAGGACCTATTCAACGGCGACCCGGAATCGCATTAAAAGCAGTTATCGCTCCTTTTTTAAGTGGGCGTTTCAAACAGATTTAACCCCTGTTAATTTTGCAGAAAGAATCAAGCTTGCCAGACCTGATTCCAGGCAGACAAAGCCAATAAGCCCCTCTGAAGTATTAAAACTGCTTGAATGTATCAGTACATCCGGTGATTATCTTTCAGTCAGGGATGAGGCGTTGTTTGCAACATATGCATTTACCGGGATAAGACGATCAACCGCCTTATTGATCAGGTCTGAAGACCTTGTGAATGGCAGGCTTTTTATTTATGAGGGGAAAAATAATGTTAATTATTATGTTCCAGTCACTTCACATCTTTCAAGCCGACTTGAAAGGCTGATAAATCAGCAGCAGATTGGAGGCAATGGTCATTCTGTAGCTCTATTTACTGCAGCAGGTTCAGACAGGCCATTAACGCCAAGGCAGGTAAATTCAAGATTTGAAAAATGGAAAAAGCTTTCCGGGATTCCGGGTTATTTAACTGTCCATTCCTTTCGGGCCGGGTTGGGGACTCTCCTTTATAACGAAACCGGAGATTATCTTATGGTTTCCCAGTTTCTGGGCCATAAAGATATTAACACGACGAAAAAATATGTGGATTATTCTTTCAGCAGGGCAAGGAAAATTATAGAAGCATCTTTTTCAAAGCTTTTCAGATGAAAGCGTTACCATCTCATTCTGAAGGCATGATACCCCTTATTCCCCAAAAACATGTCTGCCAGGCTTCTGGCCTGATTTTCAAGAAGTCTGGCCGGTGTAATTTCTCTGGAATGCCAGGTCATATTCTTGAACCATTTTTTTGAGAACCCAATGGCAATTTTTTTCTTCACCATCGTTTTCAGATATCCTTCTTTATTTTTCCCGGGCACAAATCCCCGGCCCATCATGCCGATCATAAGCCTGTCTACAAATGGTGCCCTGAACTCCTCGATCAGATCGAATACCAGGCTACCCTGGTCTTTCTGGGAACCATGGATCAAACCGAAATATGGATCAAGCCCTGCTATGGCGACGGCTCGCCATACTTCCCCATACAGGATGCCATAAGCATAATTCAAGCACTGGTTAATGATATCGCCTGCCGATTTTGTGACACGCTTTACAAAACTAAACTCCAGAGGAATTATTTTTTTTACAGTCGTCCAGTAAATTGAAGCCGCGTGGCCTTCCATGCCCATCGCCATAAATCTTACCGTTGAATTTGAACTGTCCAGAGAAAGAATCCCCTGGCCTATTTCTCTCATTTTGTCTGCGGCGGTTAAAAGGTGCTTTGATAGATCCTGATTGTTCTTTTTCCGATATTTTGAAAAATACTTCAGCACGGATGACTGATTCATGACTTTTGCACAGAGCATTTTTAACCCGGTTGAAATAACTTCCGGATCATCCCTTCTGATCACCTGCTGAATTCTTAATCCGGTTTTTTTTGAAATAAGAGAATTGAGTATGGTTACGGGGGTTCCGATGGGCGGGGCCATAACAAGGGTTTTATTCTCTTCGGCAAGAATGGTCTGAAGATCGACAGATATGCTCTGTCCAAAACCCTGGAGATATATCAGGCTGTATTTGTTAATCGCACCATGAAATATTTCCTTTTTATATTTTTTGATTACGATTTCATCGCCTGAATGAGTTATATAACATCCATGAGCCAGGACATATAAACGGTCGTTAATTTCCAGCAGGCCGCTATCCATATCATCCGGATTTCCATTCCATTCTTCATCCTGTGGTTCCGTTTGTTTCTTTTTGTCAGGAGCGGCAACAGCCTTTATTTCTTCAGTATGGGGCGGGGTTGATTCCTGGGATGTGGAGGGAATTTCAGGGTAACCTGTACCGATTACCTGTTTTATATCCTCTGAACTGTTTAATAAATTTTCTTCCATATATGAAAATCTCTGTCTGCAGATCCAGGCGGGTGTGATCCTTACGGATTCAGGGATAAGGTCGTATGAAAGGTGTTCGATTTTCCCATCCAGTAATTTCAGTTGTTCTTCAATGAGAGATTCATCCTGGAGCCGGAAATAATTGCAGAAACCTCTTACTATGGCGTTATATCGTTCCAGGGCCTGGTTTCTTGCCTGAACCGGATTTTTATCATCTCCAAGAGTAAAACAAAGTCTTTTCAGTATGTTGGTAACATTTTCCAGTTTAGTCTCCCGGATACCTATAAGATCATTTTTCAATGAAAAGCCGAGAAAGTCAAACCCTTGGTCCAGGGTGACTATTTGCGTTTTTGCCGGTTTTAATTCCAGAAGCAGTGGCTCCATCAGGAAATTTTTCATTTTTTCCAGGGCGGTCTCTGCACTATTGAAATCTTTGCTGAGAATTACAATATCATCGGCATACCTGACAAAATCGATACCGTTGCTTTCAAGGTAGTTGTCCAATGGGGTCAGATAAATATTGCATAAAAAAGGTGAGAGCGAACTGCCTTGGGGGATTCCTGTCAACATCGGGTAAAGATCAGCAAACATAATCACTTCCCCGGCAATCAGCATTTTAATGAATTCTAAAAATCGTTGGTCGCCGATTTTTCTTGATATAAGGGATAACAGATATTCATGATTAATATTGTCAAAGCATTTCCTGATATCTGCCACAACAGCGTATTTTTTTCCTGCTCTGATGTGGCTTCTTGCTACAGCAATGGCCTGATGGGCATTCCTATGAGGTCTGTAAGCGAAACTGAATTTGCTGAATAAGGGTTCAAATGCTGATTCCATAAGGGCATAGCAAGTTGAATGAACAACACGATCTCTGATACATGCGATATTGATAACTCTCTGCCCGCCATCTGGTTTGCTGATGGTTACCTGCCTGAAAGGCTTTGCCTGGTAAACCCCTGTCTGTATTTCAAACGAAAGCCTTGCAAGCCTCTCTTCAACATCTTTTTTATAGGTTCGTGTTGTAATCCCGTCTATTCCCATGGAATCTTTTCCGGTATTTTTGTATACCTTCAGCCAACCTTGAATTAAATTGTCTTTATTGTGCAGGGCGTTGAACAAGGTGTAATTTTTCTTTTCTATATCAATGAATCCGTCGATCACTGTTGATAACTGGATAAAGGGTGCAATTTTTCTATACCTTGACGATTGTATCCTGTATTGATGGGCAAAACTGATGGGGGCCTGGGTATTTTTAATTTTGACAACCATGCATTTTCCGGTATCGTTTGTCCGTATCCATAGATCTCCGGGCTTGAGACCGGAGATTCTTGTAAATTCTTCATTGGATAGCCACTCTTGATGTTTGTTTTCAATAATTGATTTTCCAAACCCTCCGGATACCCATAGAAAATCTGATTGAGCAGACCAGGAAACCTGTAAGGGAGAAAGAGATCGGTCCGGATAAAACCGATGTACACTCACATGGTTTATTTTCTGTCTGGTAGCTGTAACCCATTCCGGTATTTTGTCATCACAGGAAACAGGGAACAGGTGAATCACGGTTATCCCTTCCACTGGTGTATTCCATATGACATTTCCTACGGCTGTTTCAACAAAATTGATCAAGAGTTGGTGCTCAGCGGTTTCAAAATTTTCGGTTTTCGCTTCAATCCAGATCAGATGTTTGTTTTTTAAATAGCTTTCAAGAGGAAGCGAATTTGGGCTCTCGGAGCATGCAAAAATTGAAGGGTATCTAAGTGCCCAGGTTATTAGTCTAATGAGTTCGCCAAGATCCTCAGGCGGAGAATCAGAATCAAGAAACAACCGCCGGATTTCAGGAGTTGAAACAGATTTAAGCAATGCAACAAGGTTGACCTGACCACTTCCGGAAAGATTTTCGGCAAGATTTACAGCCCAGGACAGGGTCTCTTCACTGATTTCTATTTTTGAAATTTTCCTGAGAAAATAAAGGATTTTATTGAAGGCGGTCTTTAGAAAGCCGGATTTCGGAAAATGTAACAGCGAAACAGGTTTGCGCTTGTCTGCCAGATCAATCCAGGAAACTTTTTTTCGTTCAAGGCTCATTTTATTGTTTTTATCCAACAATAAAGCCCCCCTTCCTGTGAGATCCAGAATAATAACCGGTCCCGGATATTCTTTGAACCTCAGCACTTTTCTCAGGCACAAATCTGCTGCAACAGCAGGTTCCCCCAGAATTGTAAGGATATGGTTGCTACGTTTCATGATAATTTTCCTTAAAATGACGTTTTTTTAATTTCCATTCCTGCCAGGTCAGAAATAATTTTTTTCCAGGGTATATTCGGGATAAGGCTTTGGCAATTTCTGTACAGATAAGGCGGCGGCCTTTCTTATTAATATTTTCCTGTCTGACATGGTCGTAAATCTGAATCTCATCCCAGGGTTTTAACTGCTCAATCAGTCTTTCAATTGTCATGGCCTGTTGATTAATTTCTTTCAATGCCTTGTATGCTTCCGTCACATTGAGTACCCAAGCGTCGTGTAGCTGAATATCCAAACCTGTTAAATAGCACTTCACCATCTTTTACCTCCTGCTTTCTATTTAAAAATTGAAAATACTAAATATCTCTGTGTTCACATTATTTCAGGATTATGGTATTTTTTCAAAAGGCAAAAAAGAGGCAGGACAAGGCAATTTTAAGGCATTAGAATAATGCGATTCCTGAAGAGTGGAGAGGACTGAGCCATGATGGATGATAAAGAGATACCGGATTGCAGAAAAAGAGGTGCCAAACTTCGGTTCTTAAGAATTCATTGGGGGTTCAGAACAATGAGACAGTTGATAGCCGATGCCAGGTGGGAAAAAACGATGGGAACGAAATTCTGTCGTGAGGACAATTTAGGAAAATATGAACGTGGCGAACGCTGCCTTGAAATGAACGACCTTGCAGGTATCGCAATCACTTTTTATCTTCCTGCAGGGGTCCTTTCAGATTCAACCTCAATGGAAGATTTTCAGAAGTCTGCAAATTTGGCATATGAGCATCACAAAAAATATGCAAAAAATTTTGGATTGACACGGGAGTTTGATCCTGTCATTTCCAAAATAGAACTGCTGGAAAAACTGACGCTTTATTCTGAAGGATGGGAAGCATCAGATTATTTATACAGCATTCCTGAAAATGCAGGGAAATTATTCAAGCCCCACACTGTAAGAGAAATTTCCTTTTGGGGAGATAACCTTTCCCTGGTAAATCTATCTTTTTTGTTAACGGTAGCCATCCATTATAATGCAGGATGGCAGCAATGGACTTTGCGGAATGCCGGAAACAAAACAGCAGTTACAGCCATGTTTAAAATACTTCAGGTTACTTATCGGCAACCACGGTTACGAGCATTGTATGCAATGCAGTACCTGGGTTTGAATGAATTGATTATGGCTGAGCTTGAAACTCAATATCAAAAAACTATAAGCGATAAAATACGTCATGCATTGGTTCAATATCTTCCTGATAAAAAAATGATTCTCTTTTTGAAAACAATTGCTGGGGATAATAATCCCTATGTAGCTGAAAAAGCAGGGCAGATACTCTCAGAAATAGCCTCTTTCTGGGATGACCCGGAAAATATCATGTCATGGCCGTTATGAAGTGCTTTCCAAAGATTCAATTCGTCTGTTGATGCCCCTTTCCAGCCTCGCATTTTTCATGCGATAGCTCAAGTTTTTCACCGTGTCATTTTCATTAACATTAAGCATGATTAGTTTTATTCCACTAATTAATGGCTAATGCAAATAGTATTTGCGAATAATAAATTGTTCAATTTCTTCCAGAAGCTAATATTATGCTATCAGGATTTTTCTTCTGTGTTAAAAACAGGCTCCTGAAAGTCAGAACTTGTTTCTAATTTGGGCCGGAAGGCCACAAGAATGGCGGAAGAAAGGATCAGGACCGCACCTGCCATTTGCATCCACCCGATCTGCAGGTCTAAAAAAATGGCTGCAAGAACCATGGTGGTGACAGGTTCAAATGTGGACAACATGGAAGCGTTCACTGCGCCGATCCTTTTCATCCCCAGAAAATAGGTATAAATGGCAATCACCGTTGAAATGACGGCAATGGCAAAAACAGGCAGCCAGGCCATCCCTTGTTCCGGAATGAAAAATCCGGCCTTGAGGTTATAGATGAAATAGAAAACCCCGGCCGAGGCAATCACGACAAGGCTTGCGGTAAAGGCATCATTCCTGCCCATGACTTTCGCACCTGCTATGTTGTAAAGAGAATAAATGACGGCGGCGCCGACACCCAGAAGGATCCCTGTTCTGTTCCCGTCTGTATCAAGACCGATGACCAGAACGGCACCTGAAATTGCCAGAAACAGAGCGATAATCTTATTTCCGGTAAAAGATTCTTTCAGGAAAAAAAATGACAGAATGGCCACCATAACCGGATATAAATACAGCAGGATGGCCAAAAGCCCCGGTGAAATATGATTCAGGGCCGTGAAATAACAGAAGGATACCCCGGCGTACCCGATAAGCCCCATGGCCATGAGGATGATCAGATCCTTCCCATGGGGGAATTTTTTTTTCTGCAAAAGGGCAATGGGTGTCATCACCATGGCGGCAATGAGAAACCTGAAAAACAGCAGGGAATGGGTGCTGATGCCCGAAGCATAGGCAAATTTGCCGAAAATGGCCATGGCTCCGAATGAAGCCGCTGAAATGAATATTAACCCTATCCCTGATAAATAACCCATTGTTTTTGCTCTGAAACTTCATTTTAGTTCATAACCAGAGTAAGGTGCTCTTTTCATGGGGAAAAAGCAAGGCTAATGTGATTCTAAATATTAAAAAAAGGATGAGAATCCTAGTTGCATTTTTCTTTTAAACAAGTTAATTTCCAGATCAATATTGATTTATCGGGATTGAAACGTCCAAACAGATAAAGGATTTGCCCCTCATATGATTTTTGGCCCGTGGTTGCCCCATCACATGAAATCCTTGATATCTACTGCTGCTACCCTAGGTTTTTGCATCATCGGTTTTTTTTCTTTATCCGGGTGTTCAATGATTTCGAAATCGGCGACTTCCGACATGATGGGTCATCTTTCAAAATCGATTTTGAACAATGATGACCTCTCTCTTGTGGAAAGCGGTGCCCCGGCCTATCTTCTGATGATCGACAGCCTCATTGCCAAAGATCCTGAAAATTCAGAGCTGCTTGCCACGGCCGCCCTCTTATATACAGCCTATTCAGATGTTTTTGTAAAAGACCCGGCAAGGTCAAAAAAAATGGCGGGCAAGGCCATGGATTATGCCGGTAAGGCCATCTGTATAGAAAAAAAAGAGGCTTGCGGTCTTAAATCCAGATCCTTTGACGAACTGAAAATGATTCTTGCCCCTATGAAGAAAAAGGAGATCCCGGTTCTTTTTGCCTTTGGCAATGCCTGGGTCTCCTGGATCATGGCCAATAAGGACGATTTCAATGCCATTGCCGATATTTCCCATATCGAACTCATCATGCAACGGGTCATTGAGCTGGATGAACCCTATAGAGACGGGGCTGCCCATCTGTATCTCGGATCACTTTCAACCTTTCTGCCGCCTTCTCTCGGCGGCAGACCGGAGCAGGGAAAGGCACATTTTGAAAAAGCCGTTCTTTTATCCCAGGGGAAAAATCTGATGGTCAAGGTCCTCTATGCCAAACTCTATGCAAGAACCATATTTGACCGGGAACTTCATGATCAACTGCTCAACGAGGTCATTGCTGCAGACCCTCACATACCGGGCTATACCCTTGTCAACACCTGGGCGCAAAAACAGGCCCATGAATTAATCATCAGTGCCGATGACTATTTTTAGAAATGATTGAAATGGAGAGTCCTATGGTTTTAAAATTAATTTTCCGTCTGACAGGGTTGCTGTTTCTCATATTTTTAGCTGGTACGGTGCATGCCGCCACTTTGAAAATTGCCACACTCTCCCCTGAAGGGTCCATGTGGATGGAAAAAATGCGAAATGGAGCGGAGCAGGTTGCAAAGGAAACCGAAAACCGGGTTAACATTAAATTTTATCCCGGCGGTGTCATGGGAAACGACAATGCAGTGTTAAGAAAAATCCGCATCGGCCAGTTACAGGGAGGAGCCTTTGTGGCCGGAAGCCTTTCCCAGTTTTTTCCGGCAAACCAGATTTATGCCCAGCCGTTTAAATTCCAAAGCATTGAAGAAGTGGATTTTATCCGGAAATTTATGGATTCCTATATCATTGACGGACTTGACAAAGGAGGGTTTGTCGTTTTTGGGATCATCGGCGGCGGATTTGCCTATATCATGTCCAAGGAGCCCATTGAGACTGTAGAGGATTTAAGAAAACGGAAGGTATGGATTCCCGACAATGATCACATCAGCCAGGATTCCATCAAAGTGTTTGGTGTCACCCCGATTCCCCTGCCTATTTCCGATGTCAGAACCAGCCTCCAGACAGGGCTGATTGATACCATCGGCACATCTCCCGTGGGTGCTGTTGTGCTGCAATGGTACAACCAGATAAAATATGTCATGAATATCCCCTTGATTTATCTTTACGCTGCAATGGCCATTGATAAAACTCAATTTCTGAAAATCGACGAGGCCGACCGCAAGGTCATCTCCCGTGTCATGACTTCGGCCTTAAAGGAAATCGATATTCAAAACCGTAAGGATGATATTGAAGCCATTGAAACCCTTAAAAGCAGGGGCATTACCTTTACTACCCCTTCAAAACAGGCCCTGGACGAGTGGTACCGGCTTGCGGGCCTGGCCTACCTGGAGATGGTTGAGGCCGGGGTTCTTCCCCAGGATGTCGTGGACAAACTGAATGGGCATCTGGACGCTTTCCATTCAAAAAAAAGCAAACCCTGATGGCCGGCAAAGCAATAGATCTCATCCGACAGGGAATCAGAATCCTTCAAAAAGCTGAGGACAGCGTCCTGATCGGTCTTCTTCTCTTAATGGTGTTTATTGCCGTTTCTCAGATTTTTTTAAGAAATCTCTTTGATTCCGGGCTCAGTTTTGGTGATGAGCTTATCCGGGTTCTGGTGCTTTGGATCAGCCTCATGGGAGCCATGGTTGCAAGCCGGAACAACAGCCATGTCAATATCGACCTGATTTCACGATATCTTCCAGGCCATATAAAAAAATTTTCAACTGTTTTGGTCGGTTTTTTCACCTCTGTTATCTGCGCCTTGATGTCCTGGTTCAGCTTTAATTTTGTCATGATGGAAAAATCAGAAGGTGTGATTGCTTTTTCCGGCATCCCGGCATGGATCTGTGAAAGCATCATTCCGGTATCATTTGCCATTATCAGCATAAGATACCTGTTAATATCTTTTGCCACCTTTTTCAATTCTTATAAGCAGAACGTCTGATGAGTATTTTACTGATCTGCATCATCATTTTATTTGCCTTTCTGGGCGCCCCGCTTTTTTCCATTATCATCGCCGCTGCCATGACGGGATTCTATTTCAGTGATATTGATTTGTCCGTTATGGCCATAGAGCTTTACCGTATTGCAGATACGCCCATCCTGATTGCATTGCCCCTGTTCACCTTTGCAGGATATATCTTAAGCCGGAGTAATACATCGGAACGTCTGGTCAGGTTGACCCAGGCTTTACTGGGGTGGATACCAGGTGGTCTTGCCATTGTCGCCTTTGTCGTCTGTGCTGTTTTTACAGCACTTACCGGCGCCTCCGGTGTCACCATTGTAGCCATGGGCGCCCTTTTGTATCCTGCTCTGAAACAGGCCGGTTATAAAGACAATTTCAGCCTTGGGCTTGTGACGACTTCCGGGAGCCTCGGTCTTCTTTTGCCGCCATCCCTTCCCCTTATCCTTTATGGAGTCATTGCCCAGCAGATGGATGCAGGGCAGGCGGTTTCCATTGAAAAATTATTTATTGCAGGGATTCTGCCGGCGCTTTTAATGATTGTTCTTCTCTCTTTGTGGAGCATCTGGGCAAATAGGAAAACCCCGGTTCCCCTGACGCCTTTTACCCTGAAAAACGTCCTTGCGACCGTCCGGGAATCCATCTGGGAAATTCCCCTGCCGGTTTTTGTATTTACCGGTGTTTATTCCGGGTATTTTGCCGTGTCTGAAGCGGCTGCCGTAACCGCCATGTATGTCCTGATCATAGAAGTCCTTGTTTACAGGGAAGTTAAGCTATCTGATCTTTCCGGCATCATCAGGGAGTCCATGGTGATGGTGGGGGGAATCCTTCTGATCCTCGGGGTATGTCTTGCATTTACAAATTTTCTCATTGATGCGGAAGTCCCCATGAAAATTTTTAATGCCTGCAAGATTTTTATCGGCAGCAAATTTTTATTCCTGATTCTCCTGAATATTTTTCTTCTGATTCTCGGGACCATGCTGGATATTTTTTCAGCCATCATCATCATGGTGCCCCTGATACTGCCCATCGCGCAGGAGTATGGGGTTGATCCCATCCATCTGGGCATTATTTTTCTTGCCAACATGCAGATCGGATATCTGACTCCGCCCGTGGGGATGAACCTTTTCATTGCCGGATATAGGTTTAACAAACCCATTATTGAAATTTACCGGGCCACGATCCCGTTTATGATGGTATTGCTTCTGGCTGTCCTGATAATTACGTACTGGCCATGGCTCAGTCTTGTATTTATTTCCTGACCCATTTTTCAACCCCCTTCAATTTCCCAGGTATTTATCATATATTTCCATGACCTGTTTTCTGATTTCCGGAAAAAAGGATGCCGGTATTTCAAGGCTTTTTTCCTGGAGGTTCAGGCTGTGTATTGATTTTCGTATGGAAAGGTATGCATTTTGAAGTCTTTCAGTCTCACAATCCGTAATGATCTCTTCTGCATTAAGGCTTTCAAGAAGCCTCATATTGTCCGTCCAGAGGGTCAGATCCGGGAAGTCGTGGGCATTCTTTAAGATCAGGTATTGAACCAGAAATTCAATATCCACCATTCCCCCCCGGGACTGCTTTAAATCAAAGAGGTCTTTTGAGGCTTTCAAATGATCTTCTCTGGTCTTTTCCCGCATTTCACCCACTTCTTTTTTTAAAAGATCGGCCTCTCTTTTTTTAATCAGAACCGATTTTCTGATTTCCTCAAACCGTGAGCCAAGGGTTTTATCCCCTGCTACACATCTTGCCCGGATCAAGGCCTGGTGTTCCCAGGTCCAGGCTTGTTTCTTCAAATATTCTTCAAAGGCATCAATATGGGAAACAATCATTCCGGATGCGCCTCCCGGCCGAAGTCTCATATCCGCACCATACAGGGTGCCGGCCGGGGTATGCACGGTCAGGGCATTGATAATTCTCTGGCCCAGGTTTGAATAGAACCGGAGGGTGTCGATGCTTTTAGGTTGACCTTTTGTAACTCCGGCTTCCCCCCTATGAAGGAATACAATATCCAGATCCGATTTATATCCCATTTCCAGTCCGCCCACCTTGCCATAGGCAATAATGGCAAATCCGCAGTCATCCAGGCGTTGCCCTGATACAGTGTCAGGAATCCCATATTTTTGCGCCACAATATCCCAGGCGATCTGCAATGCCCGGTTAAGAACGATTTCTGCAATATAGGTGAGATGATCACTGACTTTCATCAATGGGTAATTCCCGCTGACATCTGCCGCAGAAACTCTCAGCATATTGACCTGCCGGAAGATACATACTTCCTCCAGCAGAAATTCGATTTCCCCGGAAGGGATACCTGCCATGCGACGTTCCATTTCATTTTCCAGGGCTTTTTTGCCCGGCGGACAATACAGGGTGGACGGATGCATGAGTTCATCCAGCAGGGCCGGGTGTTTTGAAAGAAAACGAATGATCCAGGGGCTCTTCTTTGCAAGGGTGATAAGGTTTTCCAGGGCACTTTTATTTTCGATCAGAAGTGAAAGGTAGCAGGTTCTTCTTTCAATGGTGATGATCAGATCAATGAGCTTCATCAAAATGGCTTCGGGATCATCCTGGGCCCCTATCTTCCTGACCATCACAGGGATGAGCCGGGCCAGTTTTTTTCTCCCATTGGTGGTCAACTGCCGGGTATTGGGATGCTCTTCAAGGGATCTTAATATGCCAAGAACCCTGTCCGGGTCTTTAAACCCCTGGATGGCCACAGCGTCTGCGGCGAACTGGGGGTCATTGATATTGATCCATAATTCCTTGAGGGCCTGTGAGGATGTGTCGGGTTTTTCCTCTTCTTCCGTTAAAAGAAGCTGGTTAAAATGATGGTGAACCCGCTGCATATGAAGGTTGAGATCCTTTGCAAACTCCTCCCATTCACCATATCCCATGGAGAGTGCAAGAATTTTTTGATGACCTTCTTTTTCCGGAATATCATGGGTTTGAAGGTCTGCATAGGCCTGAAGCCTGTTTTCAACCATTCTTAAAAAACAATAGGCATTTTTGAGGTCATTTTTTGTTTCCCCATTAATGCATTGATGGGTTTCAAGCAATTCCAATACCTTTAGGATACTTCGCTCCTGAAATTTGGGTTCGACCCCTCCCCGGATGAGTTGGAACAATTGCCCGAAAAATTCAATCTCCCGGATGCCGCCGGCTCCCAGTTTGATATTGTGTTTTAATTTTTTATGGGTGACCTGCAGCATGATCCTGTTTTTCATATCCCTGAAGGAATCAAAGGACCCATAATCAAAATACCGCCTGTAGATAAAAGAATTCAGATTTTTTAAGAGCCTGAACCCGGCCTCGATATCGCCTGCCACCGGCCTTGCCTTTATCATGGCATACCTTTCCCATTCTCTGCCCTGGGCCTGGTAATACTCTTCAAAGGAGACACTGCTCATCACCAGCGGACCGCCATCACCAAAGGGCCTCAGCCTCGTGTCAATCCTGTAGAGACTGTTTTCATGGGATCCCGATGAAAAAAGCTTTAAAAACATACGGCAGGCTTTGATGAAAAACTCCTCATTGGAAATCATGCTCTCTCCATTGGTAAAGCCTTCCCTGGGATAAACAAAGATGAGATCGATGTCCGATGAAAAATTCAATTCTCCTGCACCCAGTTTGCCCATGCCGAGAACAATCAGTCTCTGGAAATTTCCTTCACTGTCCACTGGCAGGCCATGAAGGCTGCAAAGGGAATCATAAATACTGTCCATGGCCCTTGCAACAACAGCATCGGCAAGACAGGAAAGGTCGCGTAGCGTTTCTTCAAGAGGGGCCCTTCCGGTCAGATCCCGCCATGCAATTCTAATGGTCTCATACAACTTGGTCTGTAACAGGATTGCCCTGATCCTTGCTGTATCCATGTCCTTTGAAATCATTTTTTCAAGCTTTGCGGCACAGGTATGTTCTGAATAAGATTTTTCAAAGTCCCGGGACTCAATGAGATCCTTTAAAATAAAAGGATTCCGCGTGAGGCAGGATGCAATATACTCGCTGAAAAAAATGGCTCTGATAAAATCGGATTTCAGAGCCGGGGAAAAATCAATCCGGATGCTCTGCTTTTTAAGACTTTCATTTATGGCTTCAATCCGGTTTTGTATGAGAATGACAAGGGCCTGGTCCATGTTCGGAAATATGATCTGTATGTCGGTATGATCCATTTTTCAGCCTGAAATTAAATTTTTAAAATTCCACCATAATATCGGATCATAATTTTATCAAGGAATAGACGAAAATGGATTCAAGCATATTGTTGAGTGTTTTCTGTTGTTTCACAAAAACAAACCCGGGCTCTACAAATAGCGTTTGACATCCATCAGCGCTAACTGTAAATAATTCAGCTATAATAAAGCATAAACGGCACTTAATCAACCAGACGAGGTGGGGTGCCGTTTGGGATTTCATCGAAAGGTCATCAATCTTCAGTCAGGCGTTCGGGGTTAAAATGAAAAATAGAACCAAAGGGCAATTGGAGGCTGAAATCTGCGAGGCCATAATAAAATTTGAAAAAGAGTATATGGGCCGCGGGCCTCTGGAAACCAAGGCCTATATCATTGATGACATGGTGTTGGTGCGGCTTAAGAGCGTCCTAACACAGGCTGAATTGAAGCTGGCCGGCACCGCAGAACGTAAGGACGGACAAGAATTGATCAAGCGCATTCGGATCACTCTGTTGGAACAAGGCCGGCCTTTACTTGAAGAAGCAGTGGAAAATATAGTCGGGGTAAAAGTGAAGAGCCTGCACACAGACATCAGCACAATAACGGGAGAGAGAGTGATCCTTTTCTCTCTTGTCTCTTCCCCCGGCAAATTCTGAATAAGGAATTAGGCATAAGGTGTTTTTGATGCAGGCCAAGGACATTGATTTAAAAAAAAGTTGACATGAAATAGAAAACATGTTCTTCTATCTCCGTTATCTGTCGGGAAAGTGGCGTGTAACGCAATTTTCCGGAGGGGTATCTGAGGTAATCGTATCTTAAAGTTAGAATGAACCCTTCAACGGTAATGAGGGGTGCATGAAAAATATAAGGTTGTTACTCGTTTCATTGAAGCGGGTAACAACCTTTTTTTATGTCAAAGGAGAACAATAGCATGCAAACACCAGGCGATTTTTCTTTTCTGCGCCGGGGCAAAGTCCGGGATGTGTATTCCACCGACGATAACCGTCATCTTCTAATCGTTGCAGGTGATCGCATTTCAGCATTCGATCATGTGCTGCCCAACGACATACCGGGCAAAGGAAGCATTCTTACACGGTTGTCCAATTATTGGTTCGATAAAACAAGAAAATTGATCAATAATCATATTTTAGATACCCAACCTTCTCTAGAGGGTTGGGTGGATGATGGCCGATGGCGCCGGGACCAATTGGCGCAAAGGTCGGTGCTGGTGAAAAAAGCCGAGCCGTTGCCCATTGAGGCCATTGTAAGAGGGTATTTGGCAGGCTCGGGATGGAAGGAATATCGTGAAACCGGCCGCGTATGCGGGACCTTGCTGCCAAGGGGTCTGGTGGAGGCAGATCGGTTGCCGGAACCGATCTTTACGCCATCCACCAAAGCCGAGGCAGGAATACACGACGAAAACATTTCTTTTGAAAAAGCTGCGGATCTGGTTGGGCGGGAGATTGCCCAAAAAGTGTGCGACATCAGTCTGCAGCTTTACAGCTTTGCTGCTGATTATGCAAACGAACAGGGCATCATTATTGCCGACACTAAATTTGAGTTTGGGATGATAGACGGAGAATTGATTCTTATCGACGAACTGTTTACTCCGGACTCTTCCCGCTTCTGGCCGGTTGACACCTACCGACCCGGCTCCTCACCACCCAGCTTCGACAAACAGTTTGTGCGGGATTATCTGGAGAAGACCAGATGGGACAAGCAGCCGCCCGTTCCGGAGCTGCCTGGGGATGTCATCGCAAAGACAGCGGAAAAGTATCAGGAGGCCTTACGCCGATTAATCGATTACTCGTAATAATATGGGATTTCTGATTTTAATAACATTATTTTTATAAGGAGAAGCACCATGACTGAATATGATTACTGGAAAATCTTTCCCAGAATGCCAAGAAAGGTGACCATCGGTGATATTACTGTCCGAGACGGATTTCAGCATCTTGAAAAATTTATTTCCACACCTGCCAAGATCACCTATCTGGAAGAACTGATTTTTGCCGGATGCCGGAATATTGAAGTCACCAACCTTGGCAACCCTAAAAGCATGCCCCAATTCAGTGATGCCGAGCAACTTCTGGCCCATCTCAGAGACAATGACTTTGTGGGTCGCGCTGCCAAAAGGGGCATTAATATGGATGACGTGGTCGTCACCGCTGTTACCATCCGAGAACCAGCCGTTGACCGGGCCATTGAACTCAAAAAACAGGGCGTCGGACCAGACCGTTGCCTAATGATGGTCTCCACGGAAGAGCAGCATCATTTTGCCAATTCCGGTACTACCCTGCCCAATTATTTTAAAGAAGCCGAGCGCTGCATTAAAAAATGCTCAGATGCAGGCATCAAAATGTGCGGAACGGTCAGCACCATCTGGGGAAGCCCCATTGGCGGCGCCACCGACCTGAAAGACGCGGTGAAATTCACAAAATACTGGCTGGCCATCGGGGCCAGTGATATTGAGCATGCCGATCATGACGGGTCTGCATCGGCTGCCGACGTTTACCGGTATTTTTCCATGGTCCTGGATGAGATCCCGGATACCCGTCTTCATATCGCCCATTTCCATGAAACCAAAAGAGTGGCCTCTGCCTCAGTCCTTGCGGCACTCCAGGCCGGTATCTGCCATTTTGAAGCCACCCTGGGCGGTCTGGGCGGTCAGCCTGCCAATTTCCTGGACGACCGACCTATTAAAGGCACAGGGGATTATTATTATGATGACCCGCGTTATGTGGGGCTGGTCTGTCTTGAAGATACCCTGGTACAAATTGATGAAATGGGGATAGAACACGGGTATGATATTGACCGTATCCTGTGGCTGGGCAGGCAGCTTGAAAAAACAGTGGGCGCAAAATTGAGAAGCGAGGCCATCATCAACGGCAGGACCAAAAAGGAAGGCCATATGCATTATGCAAGGCCAGGTCTTGCAAAAATAAAAGAAAAAATGGGTGAAAAACCAGGACAGAGTTTTCCTGTTTAAAGAGGAATATGCCGGACATTTTATATGCCTGGCTTCCAATAATGCCGGCTATATCGGCTGATCAATCATTATAAAATGGTAAATTAAAAAACAATAATACATCATAATTAAAGGAGATTTACAATGAGTCTTGAATGGATGCCAAGAGAAAATGAGCCCAAAGATCACAGCCTGCACAGAAACCCCCATTGGGGAACAGAAGCACCCTGTGTAAAGTATGAGAAAAAACCATTGACAGACCCCAAGGGAAACGTCGTGGACAAATTGTTTGTTTCATGGATTACCCTGAACAACCCCAAACAGTTCAACTCCTATACCACAGACATGGTAAAAGGAGTTATTGCAGGGTTTGAAAATGCATCTCTGGACAGAGAATTGGTTTCCGTTTTTTTCACAGGCACAGGTCCCTATGACTTCTGCACCGGCGGCAACAAAAAGGAATATTCTGTGTTCTATTCAAACAGATGTGACGAATACGGC
>JANNUH010000150.1:0-48277 GCA_031395015.1 Desulfobacterales bacterium
GACCGAGTTTCCGCCGTTTAATGGAAGGCCTTTCTGAACTTTAAAAAATCGTTCAGGCACTAGGGAGTGCAAGGTGATCAGACCGGAACGGGTATTGGCGTAAATTGGTTGGAAAATATGATTCTTATGGCAAATATCCAGAAAGCCACCTTGAGAATTGACAATATCCGTTCTTTTTTGTATCGTTCGTATACAAAGGAGTTAGGCATGACCCAACTATTACCCGATGATGTTCCGGACTGCATGATATTTCTTCTGGCAAAAGTATATCAAAAAGCCCATGCATCCTTTACAAAGCAATTAACCCCTTACGGGCTTACCAATATGCAGCACCTTGTGCTGGAGAGCCTCTGGTATAAACCGGGAATGACCGCGGCCCAGATGGGAAAATTTCTGATTCTTGACAAGGCCACGCTTTCGGATGTTCTCGACAGAATGGTAAAAGGCGGCTGGATTGAAAAAAAGCCGGATGAAAAAGACCGCCGCTTATTCTCCATTTTCACCTCAAAAAAGGCTGATGACCTGAAACAAAATTTGATCATAGAACGCAGGACAGCCAATGAGGATCTTATGAAAGGCCTTTCGCCCGAGGAAAAGACCTTCTTCAGGCAGTTATTGATTGATATTATCAACAAAGATTCAACAAGTCTGGATACCAATTGATGTTTTTAACACATTCACAAAAATAAAAGGAAACCAACATGTATTTATTGAATCCCAAAACACAATCCTTTGACCATCTGGATGCAGCATCAAAAGCCATCATGGAAAAAACCATTGCCTATTTTGAAGACAGGGGGAAAAAAAGGCTGAAATCGGATTATCATGAAAGGGTCTGGTATGAAGACTTTCTCTTATTTCTAAAAGAAAACGAAATTTTTGCAACCCTCCTGACACCGGCAAAATATGCAAACGGCAATCCTAATGCACGCTGGGACACAAGAAGAATCTGCGATTTCAATGAAATCCTGAGCTTTTACAACCTGTCCCACTGGTATACCTGGCAGGTTTCCATTCTGGGGCTGGGTCCCATCTGGATGAGCAAAAATGAGGCAATCAAAACAAAAACCGCCCAGTTATTAAAAGACGGCCATATTTTTGCCTTTGGTTTATCTGAAAAAACCCATGGAGCTGATCTTTATTCCTCTGATATGTCTCTCACCCCTCTTGGAGAGGGCCGATATGTGGCGGATGGGGGCAAATATTATATCGGGAATGCTAACAAGGCCGGAATTGTTTCCACTTTCGGAAAAAATTCTGAAACCGATGACTATGTCTTTTTTGCAGTGAGCCCTGAACATGAAGCCTATGACCTGGTTCAGAATGTGGTGGACTGGGAAGGCTATGTGGCCGAGTATGCCTTGAACGGCTATCCTGTTACGGAAGCAGACCTCCTTTCAACGGGCCGGGAAGCCTGGGATTCTGCCTTGAACACCATCAATGTCGGAAAATTCAATCTTGGCTGGGCCTCCATCGGTATCTGTACCCATGCCTTTTACGAAGCCCTCAACCATGCTGCCAGCCGGAATCTTTACGGCAAATGGGTAACGGATTTTCCCCATATCCGGCAGATGTTCGTGGACGCCTATACAAGACTTACGGCCATGAAACTTTTCTCCCTGCGGGCCGCGGATTATTTCAGAAGCGCATCCAAAGACGACCGGCGCTATCTCTTATACAACCCCATGGTAAAAATGAAGGTGCCCAGCCAGGGAGAAACCGTCATCAACCTTTTATGGGATGTGATTGCAGCCAGGGGATTTGAAAAAGATTGTTATTTTGAAATGGCGGCCACCGATATCCGGGCCCTTCCCAAGCTTGAGGGAACCGTCCATGTGAACATGGCCCTGATCATCAAATTCATGGCCAATTATTTTTTCAACCCCGATCAATTTCCTGAGGTTTCAAAAAGGGATGATGCAGCCTGTGATGAATTTTTGTTCCATCAGGGAGAAACAAAGGGGCTTGGAAAAATCCAATTCCATGATTACAACCTTGCCTACAATAGTGTAAATCTGCCGAATATTAATATATTTAAAGATCAGATCACCCTGTTAAAGGAAATGCTCATAAAGGCCACACCCAATGAAAATCAGTCCAAAAATATGGATTTTCTCTTGTATCTGGGGGAAATGTTCACCCTTGTGGCCTATGGTCAATTGATCATTGAAAAATTTAATATGGACAAATTTGAAGAAGACCTTCTGGAGCAGATCTTTGATTTCATGATCCGGGATTTTTCCGAATTTGCGCTGAAACTCTATTCAAAAACAGATACATCCGATATCCAGATGGAGTATTGCTCAAAAATGATCAAAAAACCTGTGATCGATAAAAACAGGTTTTCAAAAATCTGGGAAACCCATGTCATGGCATTAAAGGATACCTATGAGATGAATACCCTGTGATCTCCATCGCCTCATTGCGTAAAGGGTTGCATAATATTGGTTTTTGTGGTTTATCACTGTCATGAAAAAAAGATTCTATACTTCAAAAAAATATAATAAAAAACCAGAAAAAAACCCCGGTCTCACTCTTATGCAACCCGGTTCTGATAAGTCTTTGAAACGCATCTTTGAAAAAATCGGAACCCCTGAAGAGATGAAGTTTGAACCTGACCTGTTTCAAATTCAGGCCCTTGAGGCCATCAAAAAATTCGACTGCCTTGTGACGGCACCAACGGGTTCGGGCAAAACCTGGATTGCCGAACAGGTTGCAAGAGATGTAATACAAAAGGGCGGGAAGGTCTGGTATGCCACGCCCTTAAAAGCATTGACCAATTCAATCCATTCCCAGTTTTCAAAGCTCTTCGGCAAGGAAAATGTCGGGATTCTTACCGGCGACATCAAAGAAAATCCCGATGCCGCCATTGTTATCGGAACCACGGAAATCTTGAGAAATCAGCTCTATGATTCCATGCATACCGGTGAAAATTTAACCTCGGATCTGATCATCCTGGATGAGGCCCATTTTCTCGGAGATGAGCAACGGGGCGTGGTCTGGGAAGAGATTATCATTTACCTGCCGGTTCGAATTCCGCTGCTTCTCTTATCCGCCACCATTGGCAATCCTGTATCCATTTCAGAATGGCTTGAATCCATCCGGGGGAAAAAATGCCATGTGATCAAGGCCCATGAACGGCCTGTCCCTCTTTTCCCGCTTTTCCTCCATCCTTCCGGCACGATTTTCCCCCTGACAGAGGAGTCGGAATTTGACAAAAAACAAGTCCTCTATAAAAAAGTTTACAAATTTGCCGATACAAAGAACAAACCTGTGATGTCGCGTCGCGAAAAACTGCCGCCCTTCGGAGACATCCTTCATATCCTTCACACCTATGACCTTCTTCCGGCCATCTTTTTCTTAAAATCAAGATCAGACTGTGACCAGGCAATAAAGCTGTGCAATTCAAGGCTTTTGTCCAAAAACCCGGAAAGGAAAAAAGCCCTGACCGATAAAATAAATGAGCTGGTATCTGATCATCCCCACCTGAAGACCCACAACCAGAGGCCCTATCTTGAAAGAACGGCAACCGCATCCCATCACAGCGGCCATCTTCCGGCCTGGAAAGCAGTGGTGGAAACCCTGATGGCAGGGGGTTTTCTGGATGCCATGTTTGCAACTTCCACTGTGGCTGCCGGGGTGAATTTTCCTGCGCGCTCCGTGGTCATCCTGAATTCGGACCGGTTCAATGGGGTTGAATTCATTCCCTTGACCCCCAGCGAACTTCAGCAGATGTCCGGCAGGGCCGGAAGACGGGGTATGGACAATATCGGTTTTTGTATTGTCATGCCCGGTAAATTCATGGACTTGAATCATATCGTAAAATTAATGAATTCTCCGCCTTCCGATATCGAGAGCCAGATCACCATCAATTTTTCCATGGTCTTAAACCTTCTTTTATCCCATACACCGGACCAGATCAAACTGCTCCTTGAAAAATCCTTTGCCTCCCATCTGATCCGGTCCGGAAAAAAAAGGGGGAAGACTGCAAGGAAAAGATTTGGCATGGACCTTGAATTTCTCTGGGATGATTTCATGGATCATATGGACTTTCTTCTCTCGGAAAAATTTGTCACCGGGGATGGAAAACTGACGGAAGACGGAATCTGGGCCTCCAAACTCAGGATCGATTCCCCGATTCTGGTGGCCCAGAGTATCCGGAACAATCTTCTGCCCCAGTCAGACCCTGCCCTTCTGGCTGCCATTGTCAGCTCCTTTGTCAATGAAAGGGAATACAATGATGAACCCCTATACAACCAGGCCCTTCCCAAGGGACTGAAAGATGTTTTTCTGGATGTCAGAAAAGAGTTGAAACCCTTTGCCGTTAACATGCTGGAAAAAGGCTTCAGCGCCCCCAACCTTTTTGTTCAGCCAAGCCTTTTGCTCTATTTATGGGCCCATGACGAACCCTGGGAAAATATCTGCACCCTTTATGATTTTTCCGAAGGTGATCTGGCCCGTTTAATCATGAGAACAGGTGAAAACCTGAGGCAGATCGCCAAGCTCGACGACACGTTCCCTGACCTTGCAAAAACGGCAAGACAAGCCATTGATCTTATATTAAAAGAACCTGTAGTGACCTATTAGAATCAAACTAAACCAAATAAGGAATATAAAAATGACCGAAGATACAAAAAAAGTGATTTATTCCATGATGAACGTGGGTAAATTCCATGGGCAGAAGCAAGTCCTTAAAAATATTTGCCTTTCCTATTTTTATGGGGCAAAAATCGGGGTGCTGGGCCTTAATGGCTCAGGCAAGAGTTCATTGCTCAGAATCATGGCTGGAGTTGACAAGGAATTTGCCGGAGAGACCATCCTATCCAAAGGCTTTACCATTGGCCATCTTGAACAGGAACCCCTTGTGGACAGCAAAAAAACGGTCCGGGAAGTGGTTGAGGAAGGGGTCAAAGAAACAGTGGATCTCTTGAATGAATATGAAGCCATCTCTGCTGAATTTGCCAATCCCATGTCTGATGATGAAATGGATAAACTTCTTGACAAACAAGGCAAACTCCAGGAAAAACTGGACCAGGTCAATGCCTGGGACCTGGACTCCAGATTGAAAATGGCCATGGATGCCTTAAGATGCCCGGATGGGAATACACCGGTGAATATCATTTCAGGCGGTGAAAAAAGGCGGGTGGCCCTATGCCGGCTCCTGCTCCAGAAACCCGATATCCTGTTGCTGGACGAGCCAACCAACCATCTGGATGCAGAATCCGTTTCCTGGCTTGAAGAACATCTGAACCGCTATGAAGGCACGGTCATTGCCGTCACCCATGACCGGTATTTCCTGGATAATGTGGCAGGGTGGATTCTGGAGCTGGATCGGGGCGAGGGAATTCCCTGGAAAGGAAATTATTCTTCCTGGCTGGATCAGAAGCAGAAACGCCTGGCCCAGGAGCAGAAATCCGAATCCAAACGCCAGCAGACCCTGCAAAGAGAGCTTGAATGGATCAAGATGTCTCCCAAAGGCCGGAGAGCAAAACCCAAGGCCAGGATCAGTGCCTACGAAGACCTTTTGAAAAAAGACAGTAAACAGCAGGAAAACGACCTTGAAATTTTTATCCCGCCCGGACCGCGGCTTGGCGATAAGGTCATTGTGGCCAATGAAATCTCCAAAGGCTATGATAACAAGCTCCTGGTAGAAAAGATGAGTTTTGTGATTCCGCCAGGCGGGATTATCGGGGTTATCGGGCCCAACGGTGCCGGGAAAACAACGCTTTTCAACATGATTACCAACCGGCAGCAACCGGATTCAGGAACCATTGAAATCGGCCAGACCGTCAAGCTTGCCTATGTGGACCAGGAACGGGACACCCTTGATCCGGAAAAAACCATTTTTGAAATCATCACAGGCGGCAGCGAAAAAATGCTCATCGCCGGAAGAGAGATCAATTCAAGGGCCTATGTGGCAAAATTTAATTTTTCAGGCCAGGACCAGCAAAAAAAAGTAAAGGAAATCTCAGGAGGAGAAAGAAACCGGGTCCATCTTGCCACCCTGCTCAAAAAGGAAGCCAATGTGCTTCTACTGGATGAGCCCACCAATGATCTGGATGTCAATACCTTGCGAGCCCTGGAAGAAGCCCTTGAAAACTTTGCAGGCTGTGCCATCATCATCAGCCATGATAGATGGTTCCTGGACAGGATTGCCACCCATATCCTGGCATTTGAAGGCGACAGCCAGACCCTGTTTTTTGAAGGGTCCTATTCCGACTATGATAAAGACCGGAAAAAACGACTGGGCATCAAGGCGGATCAGCCCACCCGCATCAAATACCGGCAGCTCACAAGATAACCGGCATCCTTTGAAACAGACCCTATTCAATAAAGGGACCCTGCAAATCCATATTGCAGTTTTTCTTTTCGGATTTGCAGGGCTTTTCGGGAAATTTCTGTCCTGCAGCCCCCTTTATATCGTTCTGGGCCGGACCTTTTTTGCCTTTATCGCCCTGTATCTCTATGCCCGGATCGTATCCAAGACCGTGCTCCTGTCCTTTGGGAAAACGGAATTTTTCTTTTTTATGCTGCAAGGCATCCTTCTGGCCGTTCACTGGTGGTCTTTCTTTTTTTCCATTCAGATATCCAGCGTGGCCGTGGGCCTTGTGACCTTTTCCACGTTTCCCTTGTTTGTCACCTTTCTTGAACCCCTGTGTTTCAGGGAAAAATTAAAACCCGTGGATATTTTTATTGCGGGTGCTGTTTTCATCGGAATTCTTCTGGTTATCCCGGAATTTGATTTTTCCAACAATATCACCCGTGGGGGATTTTACGGGATCATTTCAGGATTTACCTTTGCGGTCCTGGCTCTTGTAAACCGGAGAAATGCAAGGATATCCGATTCCATTGCGGTTGCCTTTTACCAGAATTTTTTTGCAGCCCTTTTTTTACTGGTTCCGGTGCTTCTCCTGAAAATCCCCATGCCGCCCCTTTCCGATCTCCCCAATCTCATTTTTTTAGGGGTGGTCTGCACGGCCCTGGCCCATACCCTGTTCATCCAATCCCTGACCTTTATCAGAGCCCAAACCGCTTCGGTCATTGCCGGGCTTGAACCGGTTTACGGGATTGTTCTGGCCTTTTTTATCCTTGATGAAATCCCCGGTATCCGAACCCTCATCGGCGGAATGGTCATCATTGGCACAACGGTTCTTGCAGGGTATTTAAGCCGGCAGGAAAATAAGAAACCATCGTAAACACAGGCCGTTTTTATTTATTTCTCCGGTGAACCAGAATTACGAATCAACGACTATCTGTAAATGTTCAACTGGGTCGCATCACTTATCTCTTATCTACCGTAATGAAGTCTTGTTCAATTCGATTCTTCTATTTTCTATATAATTGATTTTTAAATCCGAGGATGAAAAATCTGTCTATACCCAATATGGTATTCTGGAAATATTAAAAAAGCCCTGAATATTGGATAAAACGCTCGGCAATTTGTCGAATTGGACTCCTGACAGAATACCATCAGTGATCAAGAGTAAAAACTAATCCAATGCATGGAATATAATCTTCAAATCCAAATTTTGGAAAAGAGCTTCATAGTTGAATTAAAAAATTATAAACCCAGATTGTATGGATGAAAGTTTTTATGAAATTATAAGCTGTCAAAAAAAATTGAATATTTGCTTTCTCAACACAGTATGTAAAAAAATAGGCTCCGTAGTACCTATAAAAATAGAATTACAGCAACCAGATATTGATTTTTCATCAATTATCCAATACGTTCCGGACTGCTTTGAGAAGCTCCCCTTTATTAAAAGGTTTATAGATAATCATACCTATTTTTGTTTTATTTGCACCCCCCTTTAATAATTTGTCAGTGTAGCCGGTACAAAGAATGGCAGGCATACCCGGTTTCATCTTCCATATTTCAGCGATGAACATGTCTCCAGTCATTTTGGGCATGGTCATATCTGTAATAATAAGATTTATCTTATCCGGGTCTTCTGCAAATAGCTTTATTGCATCAACGGGATTATTTTTAATCGTGACAGTGTATCCAGACTTTTCAAGGATTCTTTTGCCTATTTCAGCTATGGCCGGTTCATCATCAACCAGCAATATATGTTCATTCCCAGTTAACATTGTTGTATCTGGTTTTTCCTGATATGCTATGATATTTTCTGTTGTTATGGGCAAAAGGATTGTGAAAACAGTTCCTCTGCCCACTTCACTTTTGACTGTAATTGAACCGCCTGTATTTTTGATGATGCTCTGGACTACGGCAAGTCCCATCCCTGTTCCTTCTCCAACACCCTTGGTAGTATAATATGGCTCGAAAATATGATCCATTACCTTTGGCGGTATCCCTGTTCCTGTGTCTGATACTTTTAATTCCATACAGGCTCCGGGTCCTATATCTTCCATTAATTGCGACTGTTCTTGATCAATTTGTATATTTTTAAGACTAATATTTAATACCCCCCCCCCCTTATCGCGCATGGCATAGGAAGCATTTGTACACAGGTTCATCAGGACCTGATGAATCTGGCCTACGTCGGCAAATATCTTGGATGTGGTTTGAAGGTCATGTCTGATCTCAATGGTTGAAGGTATGGCGGATCTTATAAATTTAACAACTTCCTTTATAATCAAATCCACCCGGAAAGGCGAAAATTCCTGGTCGGTTTTCCGGGCAAATGTCAAGATCTGTCTAACCAAATCCTTTGCCCGTATCCCTGCTTTATAAATTTCCTTTAAATCACCTTCCAGCATAGATCCTTTTTCGGCATACTGCATTGATAGCTCTGCAAAGCCTAGGAGGATAGATAAGATATTGTTGAAATCGTGGGCAATGCCGCCTGCCAGAATCCCGATAGCCTCCATTTTATGGGCCTGGATTAACTCTTTCTCAAGCTGTTTTCTCTGGGTGACATCGGTTGCAATATGAATGATTTTCTGGATCTCTCCTTTGTCATTAAAAACAGGTGTACAGGAAATAATATATGTTTTGCCCAGATTTTCAATTTCAATTTCCGATGTTTTTACATCCCCTGAATCAAGAAAGTATTTCATGGGGCAGTCTTTGTGGGGTGTGCTTGAATTATGAAAAATTTCATAACATCTTTTACCAATAAGCACCTCTTTTGACATCCCGGTCTGTTCTATTGTTGATCGGTTAACAGAAACAATTGTATAGTTTTTGGTCAGAATCATTGTCATATGCCCGATTGCTTCAATTATTTCTTTCCATTCTTTTTTGGCTTTCAAGGTGTCATTTTCGGCTGTTTTTCTTTTTTCCATCTCACTGATTAGGGTTTGATTTTTTTCAATAAGTTCTGAAGTCCTTTCCTGTACTCTGATTTCCAATTCTTCATTGGCCCGTCTCAAGCTGTCTTCTAATTTTTTCCGATCGGTAATATCCCTTATCACCCCTACGCTGCCGATAAAAATCTTATTTTTCTTTTCCATTCGGTCTGAATATAATCCGGCACTGTTCACCTCAACAACAACGGCATCATCACCATCATCAATACGTTCCAATATCCCGGAAACGAGCTGGGTTCCTTTTTTGGGAATTAATCGAATTTCAAGGCCTGTTGTTTTTCTCTTTCCAGTGCGTCGTTCATCAAATAGTTTTATGGGCTTTTCATGGGGTATGGAGGCATCATTGTATTTCTCAAGAAATTTTACCCGTGATATATTATCGACATCAAAAGGCCAGATAATGGTGCTGAAATGAACTCCCATAAGCTCTTGCGGTAAATACCCAAGTTTTTCTATGGCGTCATTGACAAATGTGAAGTTTCCTTCCGGATCAATCCGATAAATGATATCCGGGATGGTAAGAACCAGACTTTCAAACCTTCTCTCTGATGCTTTTAACTGGCTAAGCTGATTTGCTATATGCGCTTTTGATTCTCGAAGCCTTTTTTTATGGCGATCCAATTCAAGAAAGACGGTCACCTTGCTTAACAGTATTTTATCATTAAATGGTTTTACTAAAAAATCAACCGCACCGGAATCATACCCTTTAAACACATGGTACTCATTCGAATAAACTGCTGAAACAAAAATAATGGGGATTTGATGGGTTTTTTTTTCGGAACGAATAAGTTCAGCCAGTTCATACCCGTCCATTTCAGGCATCTGGACATCCAGAATCGCCAAGGCAAACTCATGGTTTAAACATGCAATCAAAGCTTCATTCCCGGTTGATGCACTGATAATGTCTGCATTTATATCCGCAAGAACCTGTTTTAAGCTGAAAATATTTTCAGGTCTGTCATCCACGATTAGCAGTTTTTGTTCCATTTCCATGACATCTCCTTTCTTTTAAAAAGTCACTTATTTCTCGGACGGATAGTATTTTATCCACATTCCCGGTATCAATTGCCGCCTGGGGCATGACAGAGTATTTCGCTGTTAAAGGGTCCTGTGCAATTGTCAGGCCTCCATATTTTTTGATTGTGGAAATTCCTTTTGCGCCGTCATGATTTGCACCGGTCAAAAGGACTCCGATCAAGCGGTCCAGAAAAACCAGAGCAGCGCTTTCGAAAAGGACATCAATAGAGGGTCTGGCATAATTCACTTTCTCATCCATGCTTAAAGAAAAGGTTTTATCCTGTTCAATCAAAAGATGATAATTTGAAGGGGCAAGGTAAATGCAATTTGATTGAACGGCTTCTTTTTCACGTGCTTCCCGAATCGGCAGGCCTGCTTGACTGCTGAAAAATTTAACCAACTCCCCGTCATCGGATGGATGCACATGGACGGCAATGATGATGGGCACGGCAAAGTCTTTCGGAAGAGTTGAAAACAGCATCAGTAATGCATCCATTGCACCGGCCGAACCGCCTATTACGATTGCTTCAAAAAATGATCTTCTCATTATTCTCTTTTCTGAAATATTTTGTTCTTATCGTCTATGGTTATGAATTTATTCTTATGGCTGGAAAAAAGGAGGCTTTCCTTGTTCCCCAGGCATAAAAAACCGTTGTTTATAAGACAATCATAAAAAAGCTGCATCACTCTTTTCTGGAGTTCCTGGTCAAAATAAATCAAGACATTTCTGCATAAAATTAAATGAATTTCACTAAACACACCATCTGTAACCAGATTGTGATTTGCAAAGGCGATGTTATCTTTTAAGGATTGTTTTAAGACAATTGCATTATACCTTGCATGATAATATTCTGAAAATGATTTTTTCCCGCCAGCTGCTTGATAATTTTCAGTGTATTTTTTGATGTTATCCAGTTTGAATATGCCTTGTTTTGCTTTTTCCAATGCAATATCATTAAAATCAGTGGCATAGATGGTCGTTTTTTTACTTATGTTTTCTTCTTCAAGCAGTATGGCAAGTGAATAGGCTTCCTGGCCGGTTGCACAACCGGCATGCCATATTTTTACGGATGAGTAACTTTTCAGATAAGGCAGGATATTTTTTCTCAATGAAAGGAACATTAAAGGATCACGGAACATTTCCGTAACCGTAACGGACAGTTCCATTAAAAGTGCTTGAAAAAATATGGGGTCATGAATGACTTTGGGAATCATATCCGAGATATTCACAAACCCGGACAATTCTTTAAAATGCTCTACTCTTCTATAAATGGATGCCTGGGCATAGTTTCTAAAATCATGACCATATAGGTGAAAAATCGCTTCCAATAAAAGGGTCATTTCTAAATTTTTGACTTCATTTATCTTCATGGTCAGATTATCTCTTGTTTTTTTCTCGTTATCGATATAGCCAGATACGCATCATGGACAACAGCCGTTCAATATCCACCGGTTTGGGAAGATAATCGTTTGCCCCGGCCTGGATACAATTTTCTTTGTCCTGTCTCATGGCTTTTGCCGTTAAAGCAATAATGGGAAGCTGCCTGAATTTTTCATTTAGTCTGATGTTTTTCATTGCTTCAAATCCATCCATCACCGGCATCATGATGTCCATCAAGACAAGATCAATATCTGTTTGTTCCTCTAAAACAGTTAGCGCCTTTTTCCCGTTTTCAGCCTTTATGATCTTTAATCCTCTTTGATTTAGAACTTTGGAAAGCGCAAAAACATTGCGCATGTCATCATCAACGATCAGGATGGTTTTATCTCTAAACATTTGATCGCTGTCATGGATATCCGCAATCATTTGCTTTTTTTCTTCCGGCAGTATGCCGATCATCCGATGTAAAAATAAAGAGGTCTCATCCAGAAGCCTTTCCTCAGACCTGACCCCTTTAATAACAATTGATTCGGAATACGTTCGAAGCATTGTTTCTTCTTCAATCGACAGGTCTTTTCCTGTATACACCACAACGGGAGGAAGTTTTAGCTTGGTATTTTTCTGCATTTTTTCAAGCAACTCAAAGCCTGTCATATCCGGCAACCCTAAATCCAGAATCATGCAATCATAATTTTTTGACGTCAATGCTGTAATTGCCTGAGTTCCATTGACTGCCTCATCACAGACGACATCCCCGTTTCCAATCAGTTTCCGGATCATTTTTCGCTGCACGTCGTTATCTTCCACGATTAATAATTCTTTCATTTTTTTATTAATCATGGATTCGATTTTTTCTAATGCTTGTTCCAGTTTTTCCTGGGAAACCGGTTTTGTGAGATAGCCGATGGCCCCTTTTTTGAACGTATCAAACAAGGGTTCGTCCACCGACATGAAATGGACGGGAATATGCCGGGTCGTCTGGTTTGCCTTTAATGCATCGAACACGGCCCATCCATCAATACCCGGCAATCTGATATCCAGGATGATGGCCTTTGGCACATATTTTTGTGCAAGGAATAATCCGTTTTCACCGGTTGTACAAAAAAGACATTTAAACCCTCTTTTACGGCAAAATTGTAAAAGGACCTTTCCAAAATGAATATCATCTTCTATAATCAAAAGGGTTTTATCTGATTTTTTAATGGTATCCCGGTCATCTGGAATGCTGATCTCGGCCGGGGCTGGCTGTTTTTTCTCCAACAGCGGCTTTCGAATCATTTCAGGGAGTTTTGCAACAGACAGCCCCTCTGATTCTGTTTGTCTGAGTATGGCCGGTTCCTGTTCAACAGGAAGATACAAAATAAAAACAGAACCCTGTCCGGTTTTACTTTCCAATTGGATTTCACCCCCAAGAAGATTGGCAAGCTCACTTGAGATGGATAATCCCAGACCCGTGCCGCTGTATTTTCTTGAAATTCCCTCTTCAATCTGGTGAAATGCCTGAAAAATAATTTTTTGTTTTTCTTCAAGAATTCCGATTCCGGTATCTTTGACAGATATTGCCAAGACCTTTTTTCCGTTCAACCCCTCTCGTAAAAAATTAATCCCATGTTCCGGATTATAAAATTCAATATGAATACTGCCTTCATTGGTAAATTTAATGGCATTAAATATGAGATTTTTCAATATCTGCTCAATCCGCTTTACATCGCTGGTGATGCTGACTTGACAATTTTTATTGATTGTTACATCCAGCACCAGCCCCTTTTCCTCAGCAAGGCGCAGAAAATAAATCTTGATATTATTCGCCAGATCATTGATCAACACTTTTCTAAAATCCAAAACCATTTTTCCGGCCTCAATTTTTGATAAATCAAGGATCTCGTTGATGAGCGAAAGAAGGTCCCGGCCACTGTTAAAGATAATTCCGGCAGATTCCAACTGATCTTTGGTCAGGTTCTTTTCCTTATTGTCTGAAAGCAGCTTTGCCAGTAAAAGCAAACTGTTCAGCGGCGTGCGAAGTTCATGGGACATATTGGCTAAAAATTCCGATTTATATCTGCTTGCAACAGCCAGATCTTCCGCTTTTTTATTCAAAACTTGCTGCATCTGTTCAAGCTTCTGGTTTTTTTCTTCAACCTGTTTTTTATTTCTTTCCAAAAATTCGGTTTTTTCTTCCAGTTCTTCATTGGCAGCCTGCAGTTCCTCCTGCTGTTGCTTAAGCGTCTCTTCTGAAGCAGACAGCAATTGCGTCTGTTCCTCCAGTTCTTCATTGGCAGCCTGCAGTTCTTCCTGCTGCCGCTGTAACTCTTCTTTTTGCTCAATGGTTATATTCAAGGCATTATTTAAATCAGCCCTTGACCGGACAGAATTGATGACCACTGCGATCCGTCCGGAAGCCTCATCTAAAAATTGCAGTTCACGGTCTGATAAGGATTCAAACAACCCCAGTTCAATGATGCCTTCCACCGTGTCATTATATATAAACGGAATAATGGACAATTGCCTGGGAGATATTTCCCCCAATGCCGAGGACATTATAAAATACTCCTGGGGCAGGTCTGAAATGTGTCTTGATTTTTTTTCTGCAGTACATTGGCCAATCAATCCTTGTTCCGGCCTGAATTCAGTAAGAATTTTTTGTCCGGGGTTAACGGCAAACCCGGCAGAGAGTTTATAGATCTCAGTCCCATCATTGATATACAAAAGTCCGATGTGTGCATTTAAATTGTTGCAGATAAAATTGACGATTTCACGGCCAAGGCTGTCCAGGTCATTTTTTCCTCTGATTTTGTCATCCAGCAAGGAAATTCCTTGTTTTATCCACTTTTGTGCTTCATCTCTATCTCTTGATTGTTTTAAATTCAATGCCATTAAATTAAATTCCCGGCTTACCTTTCCAAGCTCATCGGTTGAAGTTACCGGGATAAGGACATCAAAATTGCCTTTGCCAATGAGTTCTGCTCCTTTTTCAAGTTTTTGCAGGGGCCTGGCAATTCGGCCGGAAACAAGCAGGGAAAGCATCAAAACAAGAAGGGCTACGGCAACCGTCAACCCGGCTGTGATCTTTGCAAGAGTTACAGTCGGGGCCATGGCCTCTTCCATGTCCACTTCAGACAGGATAACCCACTGTAGTCCATTGACGACCAACGGGGCGTATGCGCTAAGGGCTTTTTTACCCCGGTAATCGGTAATGCTGTGCACATCTGATTTTCCGTCCAGACCTTCACGAACGCCTTCCGCGTCGATCCAGTTTTGTGATACCATTCCTGAAAAGGAGGCTTTTACTGTTCGGTTGATCGGATCATTGAAAGAATCAGAACGCATCCGCAGGTCCGGTCCAACCAGGTAGGCTCCCCGGGTGGAGCTCGTACTTTCTCTGCGGCCCATTCGCTGGGAAAGGTATTTCAAAGGGAGTTGAAAGGCAAAGTATCCCAGGCAAACGTCTTCCCGGTAAACCGGTGTACCCATGAACATGGCTACTTCGTTTTCAAAAATGGCCGCATCCACCACAAGGACCTCTTTCAGCTTGGCCGTCTTGAGGCCCTGATACAGACGAGCCAGGTTCGTCGCCTGATAAGGCTCCGAGGTCAAACTGACACCAAAACCAGCTCCTTTCTGCTCCGTGTAAATCACATTCCCTGCCAGGTCAATGAGCAGCACATCCTCGTGCTGTTGGATTTTTGTATAACTTTTAAAGAAACGGTGTTCTTCATTATGCACGGCGCTGTACGCACTTCCATCTTCGGCATCCATCAATTCGGGTTTGGCAAAGTAAAGCGACTTTAGCCGGTCAGGGCCTAAATAATTGAATCCCGCCGCCATGTCCACGATATCGCTCTTGAGAGCTTCCAATTGGGAAACGAACAGGATCTCTGAATTCCATCTCCCAAATAGGGTCAAAACAATATCTTTTCTGATTTCCCTGATTGCCACAAGTTTTTCCGCAGCACTTTCGGTAAGGGCTTTTTGGGCGCGGTTATAAGAGATAATGATCACCAGGACCATGGGCACTATAGCAAGAAGGATGAACCATCCAAGTAGCGTTCCGCGCAAGCCATGAAAAAATGGAGCCTGGCCAGTGGGGTCTTTGATTCCGATTAAGTGTTTAGGGTCCATATTATTCTCCCGTATCGTCTCGGATTAAATCCTTTGATTTAATAAACCGGTTGCCACCTTCCGCCCTTGACTTTCAGGATATGGACAGTCCGAATGCCATCGCCCATCTTGTCAAAGGCCATCATGCCGGCAGTCCCTCGCCAGACACCCATGTTAATCAATCCTTCCCTGATTTTATCCCGTTCTTCCTGAAGTCTCAGGGGGTCGCCCGAGATACTCTTTTTTTTCATGATATCCGCAACAAAAAGCAGAATGTCATGAACCACCACGTCATACTGTTCAGAATCGCAGTTCATATCTGTGTATCTATCTTTGCATTTTCTGCTGAACGCTTCGACATAGTTCTGGACCTTGGGATTCGGATCTTCCGGGTAAAAGAGACTCACCGACCACAGATCTTCGGCCGCATCACCGGCGATTTCAATAGTCTTGGGGTTGGCAGTGGTGCTGGCTCCCAGGATGGGTTGGCGGTGACCCTGGCGGCGGATCTCTTTAATCAATTGTCCGGCCTCCTGGGGAAAGGCGCAAATACCAATGCCGCCGGCCTCGTAGCTCATGGCCTTCTCTACTATCTTCTTAAAGTCTTTTTGGCCCAATGAAAATGATATCGTATCTTTCTCATTTAAGATCCGGACATTCAGGTCTTTCATGATTTTGGGCCAGATCTTTTCTGCTATGGTGGATGTCACAGGGGATTCCCGGTCATACAGTATCACCACATCTTTAATCCTGTTTGCCGCAATCCAGCTCTTGACCAAAGGGCCCTCCTTTTTATCCGATGTTACCGTCATTCGAAAAGCATGGGGCCATTTAGTCAAATCGCTCAGACCCGGATTAGCGGATGCTGTGGCGATGACTACCACCTTCTCCTCATTGGTGATCGGGAAGAGATCAAGACAGTCGCTGGTGAACAAGGGGCCAATGATGATTAAAACCTTATCTTCCCCCGCCATTTTGCGATACGCTGCTACACCCTGTTGCGGGTCGCTGCCGGTGCCCATAATCACCGCTTCAAGAGGGATCCCTCTGACCCCTCCACGCAAGTTCACTTTTTCAATGGCCATCTCCAGGCCGATGATTTGTTTTTGGCCCCAGTCTGGATTCTGAGACCCTGCCATAGGGGCCAACAGGCCCACCTTCAACCTGCCCTGTTGTGCCCACAAGGAATTGGAGGTCAAAAGAATCAACGTTATGCCTGTCACAAAGATAAATCTACTCTTTGTTCTCATTTTTCTACCGCCTTTCCACTCCTGTATGGAATGATTGTTACGGTTTTATTAAGCGGCGTTCGTGATTAAAAAATAGCTGGTCATAATATTTGAAACTTTTTTTGCATATCAGAGCCATTCCCCATAGCGAAATTATAGAATCTCTAATAAAAAGATCGTGAGCAAAAAATATTAATAGATATCATTTTCTTTCTCCGTGGGGAAACTGGACAAAGATTACACCAAAAAACAATGCAAAGCAAAGCAATTCGTAAATTTAGTTCGATTCGCTCGCGGCCTCCCCAGATATTGTACACGTTAAATAAATATAGTTTTTAAGAAAATATTAGAGAAATATTTATGATTTCTGGGTAGTAAAAAAGCGGCCACTCTGTCTATACTTCATCAGGTTGATTTAAAAATTTTAGCCAATGTGACGTTTTTCAGCTTTGAAATAAATCAATTATATGAATTGGAAGCATCCTTCCTGACCATTCTTCCAGAATATTTTGTGTATTTGTTTGAACTCGGAAAAAAATATTTCCCAAATTCATTAGTCTCTTTGCTCAAATTCTTTTGATTATGTGCCGCATTCCAGTGATGAGAATGCACTTGACAAACACCTGATGCATACAATAGGTATCAAACAGGTATAGGAGGAACATTATATGAAGGTAAAATCTTTAAGAACCAAAGCATATAGATCTCTTCGCCTGGATATTGTATCCGGGAGCATACGCGGCGGCACAAGGTTGACTGAGAACGAGATTGCCGATTCCCTTAATGTCAGCCGGACCTCGGTCAGGGAAGCCCGAGTAATCAGACCATTTGGCAAAAGCCCTGAAGAAAGTCCGGTCCGATGCCTTCAGCCGGGAAGAGTTAATATCCCTGACCCGGAATGCGACTGCCGAATCAGGGATGATGATAGGGTTATGATTTAATACCGGCCAAGGACCCGCAGATTTTCAGATTTTTCCTTTAGTCTGTCCATGACCGGCTCAAAGTCCGGATGCCCTATGTCTGCTTCAAGGTCGGCATAAAACATATATTCCCAGGGCTTTCCCAGCATGGGACGGGATTCAAGCTTGACGATATTGATCTCATATTCTGAAAACACTTTCATGACTTCGAACAAAGCACCTGGTTTATTCCCGGTGGAAAAGATGATGGAGGTTTTGGTCACTTTTTTATGGCCGATTTTCTCCTTGGCGATGATGGCAAACCGGGTATAATTTCTGGGATTGTCCTCAATGGATTCTTCCAGGATGTTCATGCCGAAGATCCCGGCTGCCATGGCTGATCCGATGGCTGCCGCCTGTCTGTCCCCGGAATCTTTGACCTGCCTGACAGCGCTGGAGGTAGAGGTCACCGGAACGGTTTCAATGTCGGGATATTGATCCAGGTAATTCCGGCATTGGGACAAGGCCGGCGGCGGTCCAAGAATTCTTTTGATATCACTCTTTAAAACATTTTCATGGGTAATCAACGCATGTTTTACCCTTATGGTGATTTCTCCGATAATTTTCAGATTATATTCCTGCAAGAGATCGTAATTTTCATGAATGGAGCCTGAAAGAGAATTTTCCAGCGGAACCACGCCATACTGGCAAGTCCCCTGCCGGACCGCATTAAAAATATCCCTGAAGGTTTTCATGGGAACCGGCTTTATTTCATCTCCGAAATAGCCAAGGCTTGCTTTATGACTGTATGCGCCGTATTCGCCGATGAAAGCCGCTGTCTTAGACTCTTTTGCATCAAGATTGTTGATCATTTCGGATTTTTTCAGATAATCAAAATCCAATTGCTTGCCCACAACCGGGGCAATCACATAAATATCCCTGGCCAGTTGACCGAACTGCTCGGGATACAGACTCTGGGCGCCATCTGAAAGTGCTTTGTCCGGGTCGTTATGGACTTCGATCATCAGGGCATCGGCTCCGGCTGCCACGGCCGCCCTTGACATGGGGCTGACCTTTTCCCGTATTCCGGTGGCATGACTGGGATCAATCATGATCGGCAGATGGGTCAATTGCCGAAGAACCGGGATGGCTGATAAATCCAGGGTATTCCGGGTATAGGGTTCAAAGGTCCTAATGCCGCGTTCGCAAAGAATGATATTGCTGTTTCCTTCCGCCATGATATATTCTGCAGACATGAGCCATTCCTGGATGGTGGAGGCAAGGCCCCGCTTCAGAACAACCGGCATGCCCATGCGCCCGACACATTTCAAAAGCTCGAAATTCTGCATATTGCGGGCCCCGATCTGAACTGCATCCACATATTTCATCATCAGCTCTGCCTGGGACACGGAGGTGATTTCCGTCACCACGCCAAGACCGGTTTTTTCCCGGACATCGGCAAGGATTTTTAATCCTTCCTCTTCAAGGCCCTGGAATGAGTATGGCGAAGATCTGGGTTTATAGGCGCCCCCCCGGAAAAGAACAGCCCCGTATTTTTTGACCTCCCTTGCAATGGTCATGGCCTGGTCATGGCTTTCAACGGCACAGGGCCCTGCGATTAGGACAATCCGGTCCGACCCGATGACCACCTGATTGATCCTGACCTGGGTATTTTCCGATTTAAACTCACGGCTTACGAGTTTATGGGATGTTTTGATATGGCTTAATTTTTCCTTCTGCGCCTCTGTAATCCGGTTTTCAAGAACGAGATTCATTTTTTTCCTCCTGTTTAAATAACCCGTAAAATAAAAAAGGCCCTGGAAATTTCCCAGAGCCTGAAAAAAAGAAGCCCCGGGTGGCTTTAACTGTCCACCCGGGGCTTTATTGAATTAAATGAATAAAGCGTTATTCCGGATGAACGCTCCTAAAAAAGAAGCGTCCAAAATTAAATATGCTTGTATGTGTCATTTTATTCATTTGGTTTTTCCCTAAAAATTATTGTCAAACCTTATCGATAGTTTTCATCCTTGTCAACAAAAAAAATCAATGGCTTTTTAAAGCTTTTTTTTAAGTACAACAGCCGTTCTGCTCGGCAGATAAAGGCTTAACAGATTTCTTTTCCCATAAAGATGCGGATTAAACAATGTAAAATGAACCTGGCCGTCCTTAAGCCTGCCTTCGCCGCCAAACCTGATTTCATCGGTGTTCAGCAGCATTTTGTATTCACCCGGCTGCGTATCAAACTGATAATCGGAAAATGATTTTTCAGAATGAAAATTATAGACAAATATCAGTTTGTTCCTCTCAAAGGCCATGACCTTGTCTTCCTCGTGGATGAACAAAAGCCTTGGCTCGGATCGAAACAGGTTTTTTGTTTTGACAAAATCAATCATGTGCCTGTCAAATTCAAATAAAGAAGAATAATAAAGGGTTTGATCATATTTCAAAGACCATTGCCGCCTTGCATGATGAAAGGAAAAACCATTCATTTCAGAAGGAAAATCCACCCATTCCGGATGGCCGAATTCATTGCCCATGAAATTAAGATACCCGGAATCAGCCGTGGAAATGGTAATCAGGCGGATCATTTTATGCAGGGACACCCCTCTGAAAACCTCCGGGCTTTGTGTGTCTTTTTTCATGGACGTATAAATCTTTTCACCCATCAGGTGCATCATCAGGGTTTTATCCCCCACAAGGGCCTGGTCATGGGATTCAGCGTAACTGATGGTTTTTTCCTCTTTTCTTTTGGTGGTCAGTTCATGCCAGAGGGTGCCCAGATGCCATTGCTCATCCCTGTGATCCTTTAATAGTTTGATCCAGAAATCGGCAATGCCCATGGCATACCGGAAATCAAATCCAATTCCCCCCTTTGAAAGAGGGGCTGCAAGCCCCGGGTATCCGCACACATCTTCAGCAATCGTTATGATATCGGGATTTATGTCATGGGCCAGCGCGTTGGCAAGGGTTAAATAGGACAGGGCATCCACATCCACATCGTTTCCAAAATAATCTTCATATCGTGTAAATGCCCGGCCAAGGCCATGATCCTCAAAGAGCATGCTGGTAATGCCGTCAAAACGGAATCCGTCAACCTTGAATTCTTCGATCCAATACCGGATATTGGATAAAAGGAATCTCAATACTTCAGGTTTCCCATAATCAAAACACCTTGAATCCCATTGCCGGTGATAGCCTTTGGGGCCGTCATGGAAAAACTGATATTCGGTTCCATCAAATTTTGAAATCCCTTCCACTTCATTCTTTACTGCATGGGAATGGATGATATCCATCAATACCCGTATCCCGTTTTGATGGGCTGCATCAATCAGGCTTTTGAGTTCATCCGGAGTTCCAAACCGGGATGAGGGTGCAAAAAAATTCGACACATGGTAGCCGAAAGACGCATAATAGGGGTGTTCCTGGATAGCCATCATCTGAATGGCATTGTATCCCGCATCCAGAATTTTAGGCAGAATATGATGCTCAAATTCATGATAGGTTCCAATCCGGTCTTCTTCCAGAGCCATTCCCACATGAACTTCATAGATCAGAAGGGGAGTTTTTTGAGGGATAAACCCATTGATTTTCCAGAGATAGGGGTGTTGCGGCTGCCAGACCTGGGCATTGAAAATAAGGGTATGGGGATCCTGAACCACCCTTTTTGCAGCCGTGGGGATCCGGTCTCCCTCACCGCCCGGCCAGGTGATTTTCAGGCGGTAAAGATCTCCATGCTGAAACATTTCTTTGGGAAAACTCTTTTCAAATATATGATTCTCTTTTCTTTGAAGCCGGAACTCCTGATTTTTCTGCCACGCGGTTTTATCACAGACAATAAAGATTTCATCTGCATTGGGTGCCCACTCCCTGAAGATCCAGGTATTATTTTCATCTTCAAAATGAAGACCAAACACTTTGTGATAATTGGCGAACATCCGCAGGGAACCCCCTTTTTCCTTTATCAGTCCGGCTTCAAGGGATTTTGCATGGGACAGGCGCAAGGCGATGGTTTCGGCATGGGCAAGCAGATAGGGATCATCGAAGATCCCCGGATCAGACAATGAATGGCCTCTGGAGCATTTTTCCATATAAATTGATATATTCTTCCGCACATCGGCTGTGGTTGAATCCAAGAACGCTGTCAATCATGATTCGGTTGATTTGAGCCTCTTTGATTTCAGGTGAAAGGAAATAAAAATCCATGGCCCGGTCAATGGCCCATTTAAACCCTATGGTATCATGAACATTGAACAGAAAACCGTTCCCCGCATTGTTGTGAGGATCGAGCTGGCAGATGGTATCATGCAATCCGCCGGTATCATGCACAATGGGCAATGTTCCGTAAATCCCGCCAATCATCTGGGGAAGCCCGCAGGGTTCAAATGAAGACGGCATAAACAGAAAATCACTGGAGGCAAATGCCTGGTGGGACAGGGCCTCATTAAATCCGCAGACCGCGACCCTCTGCCCGAGTCCATGAAACCTGACAATATCATGAAAATGTTTCTGAAATTCACCGCTGGCCACAAACACAATCTGGATTTTCACATCCCAGTATTTTGAAATAATTTCATACAAAATTTCAGCCAAAAGGCTGCATCCTTTCTGCACCGGGTCCAGCCGGGACGGCCAGAAAAACATGACGGCATTTTCATCCACTTCCAGATCCAGGATCTTTTGGAGGTATTTTTTATTCTTGGCTTTCTGTAATCTATGATTTTTGGGGCCGTAATTATATCGGATAAGTTCATCCACTGCGGGATTGAATTCCGGTTCCGGTGCATTCAGAATTCCCGTGGCGCATCCGGCATAGTATTTGCTAGTCAGCTCGTTTTTAAGACAGGTTTCAACAAAAGGATGTCGGTTTTCAACAATTTCAGTCAGAAAGGTCGGACTCACCGTATTCACATAATGGGCTGCGAAAACACCGGAGGTTAAAAAATCAATCCTGTTCCAGCCCCGGCTCTCTTCATAATTATGGGGGGTTTTCTTGAAAAACAGCCAGCGCCAGAATGAAGCCGCATCAATCCCCCTGTCCTCGATTTCTGCCATGGTGGAGGTCATGGTATGAATATTGTGAATGGTAAAAAGGCAGGGAATTTCAATCTGCCTTGCCATGGCCGGGATAAGACCCGTCATCCAGTCATTGCAGTGAATAATATCCGGCCTGACCCTGGGAATGATATTGTTGATCACCTCCCTTTGAAAGGCAAGGGAGACCTTCAAGTCCTTGTCGGAATAGCCTGAATACACATTATCAAGATAATAAAAGGCCCGGTCGGCAGCAAGATGAATTCTTTCTTCATCAAGGCTTTTCCGGATTTTTTCAAGTTCCCGGTTATGGGTCTTGGTGGAATATCCGTTAAAAATGGAACGATAATCCGGTAGCGCCACATGGACATCACAGCGAAGATCAAACAATGCACTGATGAGAGCCGCAGATACGTCGGCAAGCCCGCCGGCTTTTGCCGAATAACTGGACTGGGCTCCCATGTCTTCGGGTAGATAGCTCACCTCAGGTGTTATGATTAGGATTCTCGGTTTTCTGGCCATTCTATTTCCCTGGATTTAATTTACCTTTATTTACCTTTATTTACCTTTATTTGCCTTTATTTGCCTTTATTTGCCTTTATAATAATCGGTTCCTGAAGTCTATGGCGCTTTTGTATCGCCGTCATGGGCCCAGGTAATCAGGCCCGGAGTATGACTCAGTGCCTCGTCACCCTTGGGGATAACCCTTGCCGTGTACCCGAACCGGCCGGAATCGGCACAGGTAATGGTACATGCATACATATGAGTGCCTTCGGAAATGGTTTCCTGGAGCCACATGGCTTCTGCCCTGCTTCCTTCCACAGTGTCTGAAGCTCTGATTTTACCGTGATAGATCTGAACCTCAACTTCTTCCGGGGTCAGCTCGCCAAGGAAAACCTGGATGGTGATCCTGAAGGTGTCGCCCACGGTAAAATCAGATTCTGTGGCCAGTTTCGGCGGTGACAGCCGGATGTCCCCCCAAAGGGATATCAGGCGGGATTGCACCAGGGCAAGCTCCTTGGCTTTCCAGGCAGAATCACTGGTCAACTGAATGAAATTTCTGGACGCGGGAATATAATACCGTGTTGAATACTCCCTGACCATGCGATCGCTGGAATAATCCAGGATAGCCATTTTCATGGCCTCCTTCATCATTCTGATCCATTTTTCAGGCGGGTTGCCTCTTTTTCTGTCATAAAATTTCGGAACTACTTCATTTTCAAGAATGTTATACAGGGCCTGGCTTTCAACTTCATCCTGGTAATGTTGATCATCATAATCATCCCCGTTTCCAATACTCCACCCCCTTGTATCCCTGTACCCTTCACACCACCACCCATCCAGAATGGAAAGATTTAAGCCCCCATTGGCCGAGGCCTTCATACCGGAAGTACCGCAGGCTTCGTTGGGCCTTCTCGGCGTATTGAGCCAGACATCACATCCCTGAACCATATACCGGGCAATATTAATGTCATAGTTTTCAAGAAAAACAACCCTGTGGCGGACATCCTGCACCCTTGCAAATTCAATAATCCGCTTGATGATTTCTTTTCCCTCGGTGTCATTGGGATGGGCTTTGCCGGCAAACACGATCTGCACCGGTTTCTCCTTGTCCGAGATGAGTTTTATGAGACGCTGGGGATCTTTCAGCAAAAGTGCGGCACGCTTATAAGTCGCAAACCGCCTCGCAAAACAGATGGTCAGCACACGGTGATCCAGAGCGCTCACCACATCATCCAGAATATTTCTAGGGGCATTGCGTCGTTCATACTGGGCCAGCAACAATTCCCGGCATTTGCGGATCAGATTGGACCGGTCCAGTTCATGGACATGCCAGAGATCTGCATCCTCAATATTATCGATTCTTGAAATCAGCGCGGTATCAGAGATTCTGTTGGACCAGTCGGAAGATATATACCGCTCAAACAATGCATTCTTATGCCTTGAAAGATAGGAGCAGATATGAGTCCCATTGGTGATATGGGAAATCGGAATTTCTTCAACATGGCGTCTGGGCCAAAGGGATTGCCACATACTGCGGGCCACCTGGCCGTGAAGGCGGCTGACACCGTTGATAAATCCTGAAAACCTCACCCCAAAGATAAACATGGAAAATTTTCCGGTATCATTTGAACCGTGGGGCTCACCCCAGGACAGCAGCTCATCCTCTGATATGAGGAATTTTTTAGCATAGGGTTTGATATAGGCTCTGACCAATGCCTTTGGAAATTCATCATGCCCGGCAGCCACCGGAGTATGCGTTGTAAAAACGGAAGTGCGTTTACAGACCTGGAACGCGCTCTGGAATTCCAGATGATATTTGTCCATGATCATGGATATGCGCTCAAGACCCGCAAAGGAGCAGTGGCCCTCATTCATGTGACAGATGGCGGGAAACAGGTCCATGGCATTTAATGCTTTGACCCCGCCGATTCCCAGCAATATCTCCTGGGCAGCCCTTCTATCCCCCTGGCTGTCATAGAGTCTGGAGGTGATATCCCGGATGACCTTGGGGTTTCCCGGAAGATTGGTGTCCAGCAGCAAAAGTTTGATTTTTCCGATTCTCAACTGCCATACACAGGCCCGGATCAACCCTTCAGGCCCAGGAATCTCTATCATGATATCATAGCCGGCAGCGTCTTTCACCTTTTGAACCGGAAGATCAAATACGTCATTGATGGGATAGGTTTCCTGCTGCCATCCGTTATGATCCAGAAATTGCCTGAAATAGCCTTCGTGAAATAAAAGCCCTATACCGGTTAACGGAATGCCAAGACCGGAAGAAGCTTTCAGATGGTCGCCGGCAAGAATGCCTAACCCTCCGGCAAAAAACGGAAGGGATTCATGGAGCCCGAATTCCATGGAAAAATAGGCAATGGTTTCCTTGGGCCCGAGATTTAATTCCTTAATCTGGGTTACATAGGAAAACATCCGCTCGAATTTGGCTTTCACCCGGTTCAGATGGCCTAGAAAGCTTTCATCTTTTGAAAGCTCATCAAATCTGCGCTGGGAAATACAGGAAAGAAAGGCCACTGGGTTTTTACCGATTTTTTCCCATTGTGCAGAATTGATTCTATGGAAGAGTTCTATTGCTTCAGGATTCCAGCACCACCACAGGTTCCTTGCAAGGTAATCCAGAAAAGACAAGGCTTCCGGGATAGCCGGATACACTTTATAAATCTGCATTTTATCCATATGATCAATCCTTTCCACTGATACATCTGCTTAATAATTTATGCATCACCCTGGCGAACTCACTTGATCCCCAGGCCTGTGCATCACATCCCCTCAGCGTATGCGGATAATCCCCATCCAGAATTTCAGGGATATAGCCTGCCGCACCGGTTCTCATCAAATTGAATACACTGCCCAGCCATGAAAGACAGGTTGAATGGCTATTTTTACCAAAAGCCTTTGCCCATGCTTCACAGAAAGCGGGAAAAGGCCAGGTCCAGGCCGTCCCATTATGATAGGCCGGTTTTCTTTTCGTGTCTTCATCTCCCTTATATTCCCCGGAATAGGGAAAATGAGGATCATTTATCAATTTGCCATTATAATAAACAGGGTTGGGATATTCAATCCTTCTGTCGGCAAGACTTCTGATGCCTCCGGGGACCAGCAACTCCTGACAGGTTTCAACACAGGTCTGAACAATTTTCATATCTTCTATCACATCAAAAGTAAACAGAAACAACTGGTTCGGTCTTAATGCATCATCGGGAACCGCTTTTTTGGCGCCAATGGGGCCATTGGCATGGAGACAATCTGAAAAATATCCCTTGTCCGCAAGATAAAAAAGGGTTTGAACCGATTTTTGAACGCTTGCTGCTTTTTTCTTCCAATCCGATGCATGGTCCTTGTCAATGGATGAAAGCAGGATCAGGGCATTATACCAGAGGGCCTGGATTTCAACGGGATACCCCTGCCTCGGAGACCCGGCAGGAAAATTGGTGTCCATCCAGGTAAAATGGGAGGGGCTGTAAATCAACATGGTTTCAGGATCAACAACCACCCCTGTTTTTGTTCCGCTGATGAGAGAATGAGCCATGGAAAGAAGAATTTCCCTGACGGTTCGGTTATCCAGCCTCTCGTTTAAAAAATCAGAGTTCTTTTCTTTTTCCAGGAGATCTTTGCAACAGGAAAAAAACCATAAAGGAGCATCCGATGTCTCAATATTCCCGGCATCCTTTCCACAGATCATATTGGGCAGGGTTCCGTTGTTTTCAAAGCGCCCGAAAAGACGTAAAATAGCTTTTGCATCTGAAAATCGCCCCAGTTCGATGAGTCCCCGGCAGAAAATCAGGCTGTCTCTTCCCCAGTCCAGAAACCAGGGATAACCTGCAATCACACTTTTTTCAGCACCGCGGGTGACCATAAAGGCGTCAAGACTTTTATAAACCGCATCACACAGGTTCATGCCTTTTTCAAAAGTCCTTTCTCCTAGAAATTCAATGGATTTATCAAACCGCCCGGCATCCTCATGACTTTCCATAACCCAGGCATTGAGCAGAACTTTATCTCCCCCAAGGCAGGAAACGCTGAAATAGCCGGGGCTGAAAAGATCGGAATCCGGATCAAGACCCCTTTCGGCTTCCAGGGACCGGTGAACCATATAATACCATTCCGGTTCAGAATGAAATTTGCCCTTGGACAGGGTCACCCCCAATTTATTCTCGTTTGCAAGACAGAAATCAAAGCCTTTTTCATTGGCAATAACAGCCCCTGGCCAGTTTTTTTCCGGCCCCATATAGGCTTTGACCGGGTCATGAAAACATCTGTCTTCAATATCCGGGCGAATAATCAGGGTAATGCCTTTATGATCCTCCAGGAAAAACTCAGAATCTTTGCTGGACAGGCTTCGTTTGATGATGAGATAGACCTGGTTTTCTTCCGGATCAATGGAAAGCTCCAGTTCAAGGGCATAGTATTTACCCTCGGATGTGGGAACACGGAACAGCCATCGGCCGCCGTGATCATATGAGAATGTAAATCTTTCCAGGCAATCGGGAACCAGTTCCCTGGAATACCCCTGGAATATGGCCCAGATTCGACATCTGGACAGCACCATCCACCGGTTTTCCGGCATGGTTTTATTCAGATTTGCCCCCAGGAATGCATCGTAGCGGCTGTCAAGCCTGCTCCACCAGGCAGCGGCCCGCATCATTCCCCCTCTTTTCGTTGTCCCCAATAATTTCAGGGAGGGCGTTTTAACAATTTCTTTTCGGGTAAAGGAAGAACTCATATAAAGGGATTCAAGGGGGGCGAGGGATAAGAGAGAAATCTTTTCAACCCTGGTGCCGTCAGGCCCGAAAACCCTTAGAATGAGGGAATATTCCTTATGCTGATTCCGGATTTCAAAGGGGTGAAAAATTGCAAAAAAACCATTGCCGGTGGGTGTTGGAATGCCTTCCTCATATCCCAGGGATATTTTTGAAGATCTGTTTTCATCCAGAATTTCCGCTCTGAACCCTGTATTACAGGTGATCAAAAAGAAAAAACCGGGAGGAATCATCAACTGACGTCTCAAATCCCTTTCAAACTTAAATTCAACAACACGGCATTCCTTTGACTCTTTGTTCAGTGAACGGATAAATTCAATCGGGTGTTCTGCAAATTCAAGGGCCTCTTTCTCGATATCGATTCCTTTTATATTGCCGTATCCCTTGAATACCGTATGGATCGAGAGGACCTTGGCTTTCAGTTTCTGGAGATATACTCTTTCAGGCACCCGGCTTTTATCCTGACGGCTCAGCTCAAGAAGTTTCAAGTCCCCTGGATCAGGTGTCAGCACCAGGACTTCTCCCGGTGCAAGCCTGAGGGTAAAGAGATCCCCTTCTTCTTCTGTTTTCACGGTGGTCCCGGACATCAGGTCCTTCATGAGGGCTTCCTTAAGGCCCGTATCCTTCCGGCTCCAGACCGCATCATTGGAATTGGCACAATCCAGATTCACCAGAACCAGGAGTTTTTTGTGATATTGTTCATTATGGCGCAATAGAACCAGGCATTCCGATTGATTTTTCTGGATCAGCGTAAGCCTTGTATGGGCAAAAAAAGTCGGGTGATTTTTCAGGATCAGATTCAGCTTTGCAATATGATCCACCTGGTTGATTTTATCTCCCCAGTTCAGGCTGGAAGAGTCGTGGACGTCAATTTTCTGGGTGGCAAACCATTCCACACCATTGGCAAATCCAAACCCGCCGCAGACCGAAAAAAGAGCAGAAATGGCGGTTCTCATTTTTGCATATTGCTTTGAAACCGATGCCATCCGGTTGTTGTCATGGGTTTCTGCAAAATGGATCATATTCCCGCAGGTCTCTGAAATATCATAGGCCAAGGGCAGGTACCGGGAAATCTCATCCCTGGAATAATTCTGGAAAAGCTCTGAATAGGCCCAGTTGAAATTGGCCCGGCTCAGTATGGTTCGTGTGGTGGCAATGGGTCCGCCAAGGCCTTCCAGGAAAAAAAGGGTTTCAGGGTATTCCGTCCTTACCTTTGCAACGATATACTCCCAGGCTTCCACCGGAACCATATATCCGGCATCACACCTGAATCCATCCACCCCCCTGTGGCACCACAACAAAAAGACACCGGCCATATATTTCCAGAGATCAATATTGGTAAAATCGAGTTTTGTCAGATCAGCCCAGATCGTCCCCCAGGCGCCCGGCGCCTCTATCCTGCCGTCTTCCCCCCGGACCAGCCATTCCGGATTGGTTTCATGGATGGATGCGGCCCAACCGGTATGGTTAATGGCAATATCCATAAAAAGATAGCCATTATGAAAATGAACCATATCCGCAAGTTCCATAAACTGTTCCAGGGGGGTTGCAGAAGGGTCGAACTCGGCCAGGGCCGGGTCAACTTCCGTAAAATTCAAAGCTGCATAAGGGCTTCCGAACCTTCCCATCCTGGCATAGGTTGTGGGGGTGGGATGAATGGGCAGAAGATGCAGAACCCGGCACCCGAGACGGGAAAAAATAAATTCCACTTCCCGTTTTAAATCCCTGAATTTTCCGGATTCCGGTATAACTGTATATCCCTGCGCATCAAGGTTTTTGATAATGGATGACAATTCCTTGTCTTCAATGGCTCCGGACCTTGATCTGCCGAACTGCCGGACAAAGGCATTGTAAATGATATTGGCGCAGCAGGTGCCTGGCGGCTCCACATTGATAATTGAGTTCCCACCCGGCGGCCAGATGGGGATAGTAGTATTTTCCGGAATAAAAAAGCATTTTGCCTGGAAAAATCCGGTCTGGTGAAGCGGCAGGACAATCTGAAAAACAAGATCGTTCTTTTTTTCCATCTCAATATCATACCAGGCCTCATCCAGCTTTATTTCATTTTTTTCAATGCGGGAAATGACTTCCCGTCTGGATACGGCAGCAGAACCAAGGTTTGTTCTGACCCATGCCCTGCCTTCTGTCTTTTTTGAAAGCGTTAATTCAAAGGGGATACAATCTCCGCCATACATGACCCGGGATTCCCCCGGAGCCGGTATCTGGGTAAGGGTGATTTCGTTTTTCATCATCGCCTTTGCCATCCTCCGATCAAATGAAGATGAAGGTGGAAAATCACCTGTCCACCGCCTTTTTCAACATTGAATAACAATTTATACCCGGAATCCTTGACCCCGCTTTCCTTTGCCATATCCCTTGCAACCCCAAAAAGGTGGGAAACAATTGCCTCCTCTTCCTTTTTCAGGTCATTGACACTTCTGATATGCTTTTTAGGCACCAGTAACAAATGAACCGGTGCAGCCGGGTGAATATCCCTGAAAACCACACAGATATCATCTTCATATAAGAATTCGGCAGGCATTTCTTGGTTGATGATCTTGCAGAAAATACATTCTCCTGGCATTCAGAACTCCTTTTATCCATCATTTTCCATTGATTTCTTTCATTAATTTTTCCATGGCCGCAATTGCTTTTTCGTTCAAAAACACATCTGTCACAGTATGGGTATATTCAGATACAAAGGGATTGATTTCAATGATTTTGGCTCCATTCGCCCTGGCTGCCGACGGTATCATATTGGCCGGCGCCACTGTTCCCGTGGTTCCGATAAGGATGAAACAATCGGCTTTTCTAGTTTCATCGAATGAATTTGTTCTTGCAGGTTCCGGAATCGCCTCTCCAAAAAAAATCACATCCGGTTTCAGAACACCGCCACATTTATTGCACTGAGGTGGCAGATGCGTAAGATCAATCTCAAAAATCCCGTATCGAGCCTTGCAGTCAAGGCAGACCAGTCTTTTTAAAGATCCGTGGAATTCATGGACAATTTTGCTGCCTGCATCATAATGAAGATTGTCCACGTTCTGTGTAATCACTGAACCGAGCAACCCCTTTGACTCCAGTTCCGCCAGGGCATAATGGGCAGCATTGGGCATGATCTTTCCAAAAAGATCATAAAAAATTTCCCGGATGATTTCCCAGGATTCTTTTGTATGACTGTAAAAATATCCGATATCAAAGGTTTCAGGATCATATTTATTCCAGAGGCCGTTTTCCCCCCTGAACGGCGGAATGCCGCTCTCAACGGAAATACCCGCTCCGGTAAAAGCCACACAGCGTTTGGCCGATATTATGATCTCTGCGGCCTTTTTATACCTATCAGACAAGATCCATCACCTCAAAAATATTGGTCCAGAGTTCTGCAATCAACAGTTTATTGCGAAGAAGATCCCCGCGGTTTAAAAGAATTTTTACACATTCCGAAGACTGAAGGGCCGCGGTAAAAAGCGCACAATAAGCTATATTGCCGGTCTTTGTTTCAACGCCCTGTATCTGTTTCCGGCTTTTTTCTCCATATATCAGTGAATACCCTTTGTCTTCCGGGAAAATGGTTGTGACTTGCCCTGTAACCCCTGCTATGGCTCCGGATACAATGGGAATAGATGCTTTTTTCGCAGCATCCTGAAGTTTGAATCGGGTGTCAATGGAATCAAGGCAATCCATGACCACGTCCGATCCTTTTATCTGCTCATAAAGGTTTTTTTCACCCAGAAATTCAATCCGATGGATGACCTCAATCCCTGAATTGATAGATTTCACCCGGTCCCTGGCAGCCTCGGCTTTTGGAACGCCGATGAGCCGTTCCTCACTCAATACCTGGCGGTTTAAATTGCTGACCTCAAACACATCCCCGTCAACCAGGATAAGCCTGCCTATGCCAACCCTTGCCAGCATTTCGCAGACACCGCCGCCAAGCCCGCCAAGCCCGATGATGACAACACTGGAAGCCCCCAGTTTTTTCTGCTCTTCAGGAGAAAAGGTATTGAAATTCCGGTCATAGCGTTCTTTAAATTTTGAGACTTCCATTCTCTATCCGCCTCCGACAGGTGGGAAAAGCCCGACCCTGTCTCCATCTTTCAGCAAATAAGCCCGATCCCGGCGTTTTCCATTGATAAAAATCAATTTTACAAGCTCGTCGGGAATGCCAAGATTCATGATCAATTTTTCTACGGTTGTATCCCCATGAATTTCTAGGCTTTCATTGTTTTCCGGAAGATATCCGGATAATGTCACAAACAGCCTGAGATCGATTTTGATCATTGCTTTTTAAGTTTACTCTTTTTGTTTGTGCTGCTATTAAGATCCTTTAATGTATGACATAAGTGAATTAATTTGTACATAAATTTAATGCAAAGGAGGAGATCATGGGACAGAAAAGAAAAGAACGTTTGAGCATTGATAAAATGGCCCGGGACCTTTCTGCCTTTGCCGTGGACAGAACAGACCTAAAAGAGCTTCTGGCCGCTGTCCCTGCCGACGCAGGCCTGAACATGACCACCATTGAATATGAGCTTCAACTGCTTAAGATTCTGAGTGTCGGCTGGGCCGTCTCTTTTTTCATGCCCCAGACCGACAGGAATAAAGGTCCGCTGACTCAGACCTTCTGGGAAAATATCAGGGAAATATCCGGCAATATTTCTACTTTGACCAGGACCACCACGGGAAAATCCGTTGATTATTTTGAAATCCTGAAGGATCGGCTCAATACCTATCTTAATGCCATGCAGAAAAACACGGAAACATCCCAGAATCCTGCCGTCCTCCTGGGGCCTGTTTTTGCATCGGTCTGTAACAGCGTAGATAACCCGGCTGCCATATTGACCGGCACCAAAATGTTCACCCTGACCCTTGAAGCGGTCAAAGAATACTTGAATGCCGTAAAAATAGATGATATCAAGCTTAACTGATTTTAATACAAGGAGACTTTTTCATGAAAAAACAATGGTGGATTTTCTTTCTTCTTTTCTTTTTGCTGGGATGTGCAACTGCCGGCCAGAAATTTATCAACATCGCTTACAAAGCAGACCACGAAATAACCCAGGCCGGCATCATCGGCATGGCTCCATTTAAGGACAACCGGGCAGACCGGAATGGCGGGTATGTGGGGTATCGCCTCCTCATGGACAACAGCCAGGAAACCTATTTTGCCCAGGGCATGAACCTTGCCGATACCTTAAAAAAAGCAGTGGGGGATTATTATGAAAAAACCGGGTATACCATCACCCCCATAACCCCCTGGGAATTATCACCCAATGGGGTAATGAATGCCGTTGGCGGATTCAAACAGATTGTGGCCGGACAGATCAATAAATTTGAATGCCGGGCCAAAAAAAAGGGGGCCGTCACCGATATGGTCCTTGAAATAGATCTCACCCTGTTTGTTGGAAAAAAATCGGAAACCAGTGAATTAAGAACCATACCGGTCAGTCTGACCCTTGAAAGAACGGAGATGACGTTCACGCCTGAAAAACTTGAACTATTTGTCAACCAGTCCATGGAAGAGGTGATTCAAAAAGCATTGAAGCCCTAGCAGAATATCATTCACCCTTTGAATCAGGATTTTGCAGCGATGGCAACTCCGGTGGCAATCATCATGCAGCCGGCCGTCCTGTTCAATCGCCTGACCGATTCCCTGCTTTTAAAAAACACCCTTGCCCGGTCGGCAAGAAAGGCATAAAACACCAGAACACCTGAAAGAACCAGCGCTACAGTACCTGCAACAATCAGGATATCCGATTTTGTCAGGGATGGCAGATCCATGAAGGTGGGCAGAAACCCGCAATAAAAGAGAATTACTTTTGGGTTGGATATGGTTATCAAAAGCCCGCTGAAATAATTGCCGTATTTCATCCCCTTTTTCCCGTTGGCTTCGTCTACAGGCACAGGCTCGGATCTGAAAAGTTTTATCCCAAGGAATATCAGATAAGCGCTGCCGATCATCTTGACCACCACAAAAAAACTTCCCATGGCGCTGGCAATGACGGACATGCCGAGAATGGCAAATAAAAGAAAAACAATATCTCCGGTCACAATCCCGGCGATGACACCAAGGGAGGGGACAAAACCCGAGGCAATGGATCGTGAAATGGTTGCAAACACACCCGGTCCGGGAGTTGCCGCAAGTATAAACAGTGCTACGGCAAAACTGAAAACAGAAATAAAACTCATATCAATTCCTCATTATCATTTGGTTAAAATAAGGATTTTAACTTATTCCTGTTTATTTTCAAGCCCAATTGTTTCATAATGCCCAGGTTGTTTTATTAAAAGACGAATCCATAGAGCTTAAAAAATGATAGAGAACCGATCTCGCCATATGTTTTTAACTCCTGCCATCGCTCTTAAGGCAATGATTTACACCAATGTCCTCATGTATGTCATCAGCCTGATTTTCAGTGGAAAAAACATAGTCTTTTCCCTGCACCCTTTTTATGCCCTGACACCATCATCGGATGTGCTGAATTTCCTGGGCGCTTCCGGCAGGCTTCCCATTGTCAAATTCGAAGCCTGGTGGTCTCTTATGACCGCCAACTGGCTTCACGGCGGGCTTCTCCACATCATCTTCAATATGCTGGCCCTGCGCACCGTAGCCCCTCTGGTGATGGAGGAATTCGGCGTGTGCCGGATGTTTTCCATCTATACCCTCACTGGAATTTCAGGCTTTCTCCTGTCCTATATCGGCAATGTCTATCTCACCATTGGCGCTTCCTCCGGGCTTTGCGGCCTTATCGGGGCCTTATTGTTTTTTGGCAAATCAAGGGGCGGGGAATGGGGGAAACTGGTTTACAAACAAACCATTGGATGGGTGGTGAGTCTTGTTCTTTTTGGCTTTTTAATGCCCAATATCAATAATTGGAGCCATGCAGGCGGACTTCTTTCCGGCATATTTTTCGGGTGGGTGATGGGATATGATGAAAAACGAAAAGAAAATATTTTTGACCGATCCCTGGCCCTTGTCTTTCTTGCCCTCACCCTGTGGCTTCTGGCAAGATCCGTCATAAAGGGATTTCTGCTTATTTTTAGTTGACGGATCTATTGTTTCCAAGCGGCCGTATCCATCGGCTGATCATAGATGAAATCGGTAGTGATATGATGTTTAACACCGGAATATATCAATGAAAATGAACACCTGTAACGCGGCACATAATTTGAGAAATTTGAGCAAATAAACTAAGATTTTTGAAAAAAAATATTTTTTCTTCAAAATATTCAACTCAATATATAGAGACCACTATGGGGAAATGCCTTTGATTAATATTGTCAGGAAATAAAATTTAACACTCCGCATAACCGGCTGGCAATGGAGCACAGCAGAATTGCCAGCCCGAGTTGATGCGATTGTTGGGTGTGCTCATGATTGCACCATGAATGCCTCATAGGCCCATACGAAGCAGAGCGCCGCCAATACCAGCCAGATTACGACGATTACCGCGCCTGCAACCCGGCTCACGGGTTTCCCATTCTGTATGGTTTCGTTCGCCCTCGCCCGGCATTCCGTCAAAACTTGATGAGGAATCAACTTTATAGCCAAGGCGATACCTATTGGTATTAGGATGAGATCATCCAGATAGCCAAGAACCGGCACAAAGTCTGGGATCAGATCAATAGGGCTGAAGGCATAAGCGACGATGCCAGCAACAAGAAACTTTGCATACCACGGTGTTCGGGGATCGCGCGCAGCAAGGTAAAGAGCAAAGGTCTCTGCCTTGAGATGACGCGCACGTTGTTTCAGTTTTGCGAGCAATGCCATATTATTTTAAGTGGGCGCCCGACAAGTTGATATACAAGTCTGTGTATCATACAATTTTGAATGATATTCGGCCAAATAAACAAAAAAATATTATCTGGAAATCCATATCAATATCCTGAATGCCTGTAAAGTCATTTAAAAATCTACTTTTATATGAAAGAACTGGGCAAGCTTCTAAATTCTTTCATGATTTGTTGTGCCCGTCAGGGCATGGGGGTTGGTGAAAATATAGTTTATCCGGCAAGGATCTGCCAGAATGTTCTTAATTGGAGATATTGAACACATTTTTGTTCAGGTCCCGGAAAAGCATTTTTCTGAATCCCCCCGGACTGTTTTTTTTATATAACACACCTAAGCTTTCTGGTTTGCCTATGACCACATGCACAATACTCACAGATGAAACAAGATATTTTCCAATTACGTTTCATGATAGGCCAGAACCCCTGCAAACATGGAGACAGACAGAATTTTACACAAATTTTACATTGCTTTCTTGTAATCGGACCGATTCTCCTTTATATCAGCCCATATGAAAAAAATGACAGGAAAAACAGCCGTTGTCGGAATGGCCGGTGTATTCCCCCAGGCCGGGAACACGGAAATTTTCCTTGACCATATTCTTCATAAAAAAAACTGTATTATAAAGGTTCCGGATCATCGCTGGGCCGGGCCTGTCCAAAGATTTGTTTCAAAAAGCCTTCTTCCCGACATGGCAATATCAGACAAAGCCGGGCTCATTGAAAATTTTGATTTTGATCCCACAGGTTTCTTTCTTGATGAAAGCCTTCTTTGCCTTCTTGATCCGGTTCATCAATTTGCTCTTCATGCCGGACGTGAAGCCTTTTTAAACTGTTTTCACACAAAAGAGGATAAAAAAAGAACCGGAGTTATTCTTGCCGCCATTGCCCTTCCTACGGAGGCATCTTCCCGTTTTTCCCGGCAGATGTTGTGTGAGAAAAATTTCAAAGGCCCTGTTCCAAAAGATTTTACAAGTAGCGGAGTGGTCTTTCTTCCTGCTGCCATCCTGTCAAGGGCCATGGGGTTTGAAGGCGGCTGTTTCACCCTGGATGCAGCCTGCGCCTCTTCCCTGTATGCCATCAAGCTTGCCTGTGAGCACCTGCAGTTGAGAAAAGCAGATATCATGGTGGCCGGAGGCGTTTCAAGGCCGGATTCTCTCTATACCCAGATCGGATTTACCCAGCTTCAGGCATTGTCACCCTCGGGCAGATGCGCAGCCTTTGATAAGACGGCAGACGGACTGGTGGTGGGTGAAGGTGCCGGTATTGTGATCTTAAAAAGGCTGGAAGATGCCATTGCCTGCGGCGATACCATCCATGCCGTGATTACGGGCGGGGGAGTTTCCAATGATATCGACGGAACCCTGGTCGGACCAGCCTCGGAAGGTCAGGTTCGAGCCATGATCCAGGCCTATGAACAGGCACAGTGGTTGCCTTCGGATATCCAGTATATGGAATGCCACGGTTCTGGCACGCCTGTCGGAGATGCTGTGGAACTTGCCAGCATCCATGAACTTTATCATGTTTCCGGCTGCCCCAGGGCTGATCTTTCCATCGGGTCTGTCAAATCCATGATCGGTCATCTTTTGACGGCTGCCGGAGCAGCAGGGTTTATCAAAACCATTCTTTCCATGAACAAGGGAATTCTGCCGCCGTCCCTGAATTTCACATCCCCTTCTGCCCAAAGCCCCTTAAACCATTCCAATATCAGGGTTCAAACCGAGGTTGAAGAATGGAAACCGGCAAGCCTTGAAGCCACTCGAAAGGCAGCCATCAGCGCCTTTGGGTTTGGCGGCATCAATGCCCACATCCTTGTTGAAGAATATAAAACCGGCTCAACCCGGCATCGGGTAAAAAATATTGAAAAAACCGAAAAGATTGAATGCGTTCCCTGTGCCATTGTTGGCATGGAAGCTATTTTAAAGGATTGTGATTCCCTTTCCGGGTTCACGGATCTGGTATTTGACAAAAACCAATTAACACCGGAACTTCCCGGATCACGGTGGAGAAGGACAGATATTGATGCGATTAAAGAAAAAAAAGGCTATTTTATAGATGAGTTTTCAACCTTTTATGGTGAATTTCACATTCCCCCTATTCAGATGGAAGATATTCTGCCCCAGCACATCCTGCTGTTGAAAGCGGCCAAAGGAGCCCTTGAGAATGCCGGTATCAATCCGAGACCCCTGGATAGCGAGCCTCCACGGCATAACATGGGCGCTGCCATCGGCATTGAATTTGATTATGGTGCCACGGATTTTCACCTGCGATGGACAGCAGGGCCAACGGGTGAAGAAGTTAAAGATCAACTGTCACCTCCGCTGACCTTTAACCGGACCCTGGGCGCCCTGGGCGGAATCGTAGCCTCCCGTGTGGCAAGGGAATTCAAGCTCGGCGGCCCCTGTTTTACCTTATCTTCCGGTGCCGACTCAGGCATGAAAGCCATTGAAACCGCAGTTCATTCCCTCAGCGCCGGGGAAACAGATGTCTTTATCTGCGGCTGTGTGGATCTTGCCGGGGATATCCGGCAATTTGCCCTTCATGACAAAGCAAAACCCCATTCGGAAGATATTCTGCCATCTGAAGGCGCTGCCGCCCTTGTCCTGAAACGCCTTGACCAGGCCATTCTGGTCAATAACCGGATATACGGGGTGGTCACCGGTATTTCAGGGTCCTCGGGCGGACCCATCCCCGGAGAAAAACATCCTGACCCGGAAATCCTTGAATCCCTCTATGCCAGGTCCCTTGAATCTGCTTTGAAAGATTCGAAAACCAGCCCTTCGGACATCGGCCTGTATGAAGTTTCAGCATCCGGAGTCCTTGATCATGACATGGCCGAAGCAAACGCTCTGAACACAATTTGCTCCAAGACTTCCCATGGCCAGGGTTTTCAGATTTCATCCACTACTTCCGTTATTGGGAACACCGGAGCAGTATCCTCACTGTTCTCGGTCATAAAATCAGCCTTATGCCTTTATCACAGGCGGCTGCCGTCCAATAAATTGCCTCCATCCTTTATGAAAAATCTCCATGAAAATTTGCCTGATTTTGCAGAAACGCCCTTGCCCTGGAATTCAGAAAATCACCAGGGCTCAAGAAAGGCCTGTGTTGCCTCCATTACCATGGCTGGCACCACTTCCCATATGATTCTTGAAGAATATGAAAAAGGGAAAAACAGGATTGATGAACCTTTTTTTGGCAAAATAAGCCCGGTCAATACCCATGCCACACCCCTGAAAAAACTGATTCTGAAAACAAACAGAGGTGTGATTTCAGAAGACATGGTCCTTAAACTCCAGGAATCTGAAACTTCTTCTGAACCGGATACCGGCTTGGGTTCCGGCGTTGACACCGGACTTTTAACCTTTGGAAGCTTCGGAAACGCAGAAACAGCCGCTGCCCATGAAAAATTTCTAGAATTTTCGAAAAATAATATGCAGGAGATGGAAAAACAATTTAAGGCATTGACCCTTCTTGCAGGCCATATTATCGGCGATTCTGCTGGACAATTCCCTAACCAACCGGACAACCTGCCCCGAATATCCGGTTCGAGGCCGGAGGACATCACAGGCAAAAACAAAACCTTGGCCCCTCCTCCCTTTCTTTCCAGGGAAGACTGCCTTGAATATGCCGTTGGAAAAGCAGGCCATGTTCTTGGAAAGGCCTTTGACATAATCGACACCTATCCTTCCAGGGTCAGACTCCCTGCCGAACCCCTGATGCTGGTGGACAGGGTTATGGAAATCAAGGGGGAAATGCTCTCTCTCACCTTGGGAAGCATCATTACCCAGCATGACGTCAAAGAAAACGCCTGGTATCTGGATGGCGGCAAGGCCCCGGTTTCCATTTCCATTGAAGCAGGCCAGGCCGACCTATTTTTGTGTGCCTGGCTCGGTATCGACCATGTGGTCAAAGGCAAACGAAAATATCGGCTCCTGGATGCACGGGTAACCTTTCACAGGACTTTGCCGGAACCTGGGGAAACCATTGAATATCATATTGAAATTGACCGGTTTTTAAAGCAGGGGGATGTTTACCTGTTTTTTTTCCATTATAAAGGCTATATTGACAACCAGCTCCTGATCTCCATGCGGGACGGATGTGCCGGTTTTTTTACAGAAATAGAGGTCGAGAAGTCAGGCGGTATTATTCTTAAGAGTGAAGATTTAACAAAGATAAAAAGCCCGTCTGAAATTTCCCCTCTTGTACCGGTGTCAAAAACAGGATTTTCAGAGGACCAGGTCAATGCCTTAAGATCCGGGGATTTAGAGCTTGCCTTTGGGCCTGATTTTAAGGGAAAGCGGCTTGGGAAAAATCTTTTTCTTCCGGGCAGCCGGATGCACTTGATAGACCGGGTCCTTGAATTTGATCCCAACGGCGGCCGGTTCGGACTTGGTTCCATTATTGCCGAAGCCGACATCCATCCGGATGACTGGTTTTTAACCTGTCATTTCATTGATGATCCGGTCATGCCGGGCACCCTCATGTATGAATGCTGTGCCCATGCCCTGCGGATCTTTACCCAGAGAATGGGCTGGGTGAGTGACCGGGACGATGTCTATTATGATGTTGTTCCAGGCAATGAAAGTGATCTGAAATGCCGGGGGCCTGTGACACCACAGACGAAAAAAGCCCGGTATGAACTAGAAATAAAAAAGATGGCCTATGGCCCTGAGCCTTATGTCCTGGCCGATGCCCACATGTTTTCCGATGATTTGAGGATAGTTCTTTACCGGAATATGGGGATGAAACTGGCAGGCCTGACCAGAACCGATCTGGAATATTTTTGGAGAAGCAGATGAGATATTCAAACGTATTTATTGAATCCTTTGGGTATGAACTCCCCTCCCATGTGGTCACCACAGCGGAACTGGAACAAAGGCTCCTGCCATTTTACAAGGCTGTCGGATTTGAACCGGGTCAACTGGAAGCCTTGATCGGCATCCGGGAGCGGAGATACTGGGACAAAGATCATACCCTGGCCGAGCATGCTGCCATTGCCGGGCAAAGGGCCATGGATGAAGCCGAGATGCCCCCTGACCAGATAGGCGCCCTGGTCTATTGCGGTGTCTGTCAGGACGGGTTTGAACCTGCCACTTCCTGTTCCATTGCGGATAGTCTGAACATCGGTGAAAACGCCCATATCTTTGACGTTAAAAGCGCCTGCCTCGGAATGATCACCGGCATTGTCCACGTTGCCAATGAAATCGAACTCGGCAATATAAAAGCAGGCCTTGTGGTCTCCTGTGAAAGCGCCCGGCAGATTGTGGATTCAACCATTGATGAAATCAACACCCACAAAAGCATTGAATTTTACAAAGACACCATTGCCACCATGACCGGGGGGTCGGGGGCGGCCGCCGTTCTGCTCACCGACGGCACCATGGGAAATCCGGACAATCGAAAACATGCCCTCAAAGGGGGAGTGGTGAGAAATGCCATCCGGCATCACGATCTCTGCCACTGGGGATTTGAAGAAAAAGGCATGCCCACCGCTTCCCGGGTAATCATGAGAACAAAGGCCCAGAGCGTTCTGGAGCATGGTGTGACACTGGCCCAAAAAACATTCATGGCCTTTAGAAAAGAATTCAATCTTTCAGACCATCAGCCGGATAAATTCATCGGCCACCAGATCGGCGCCACCCATCATCAAAAATTTTACCAGGCATTGAACCAGGACATTAAAAAAGATTTCTGCACCTTTCCCTTTCTTGGCAATATCGGCACGGTATCGCTTCCCATCACCGCTGCCATTGCAGATGAAAGAGGATTTTTAAAACCCGGTGATTTTGTAGCTTTTATCGGCGTGGGATCAGGTCTGAACTGCTATATTTTAGGTGTAGAATGGTAGAAAGAATGATCAACGGGACCTTGACCTCCACACGGGCCTTTGCCGAACTTTATCCCTTTGAATCAAAATTTATGGATATCCGGGGCCATGAGCTTCATTATATTGATGAAGGCCAGGGGAAACCCGTGGTCATGGTTCACGGCAATCCCACCTGGTCCTTTTATTTTAGACACCTCCTCACCAGCCTTTCAAAAAATTTCCGGGCCATTGCATTGGATCATATCGGGTGCGGCTTTTCAGACAAACCCAATGCCAAAACCTATTCCTACACCCTTGAATCACGGGTCAACGACCTTGAAACGCTTATTAATCGCCTGAACATCACGGAAAAAATAAACCTTGTGGTCCACGACTGGGGCGGCATGATCGGCCTTGGCTTTGCAGTCAGGCATCCCGAGAAAATTGATAAGATCACTATCACCAATACCTCGGGGTTTTTTCTGCCCAAGGAAAAGCCCTTTCCCCTTCCTTTACGGCTCATCAAAGGCCTTCCTTTTTTGGCAGTCCCGGCCGTTCTCGGGCAGAATGTGTTTGCCAGGGGAGCCCTGTATCTTGCTGCTGAGAAAAAATTACCCGAAAATGTAAAACAGGGCCTGATGGAACCCTATAATTCCTGGAAAAACAGGATTGCCACCTTAAAATTTGTCCAGGACATACCGATATGTGAAAAAGATGAGAGCTATGCCATGGTCGATCATATAGACAAAAATTTAAAGATTCTGGCCGGATCGAACCTTATGTTTTTATGGGGAGCAAAGGATTTTGTGTTTGATCTGACATTCTTAAATGAATTCAAAAGACGGTTTCCAGGGGCGAGGACCCATGTGTTTCATGATGCAGGCCATTACCTGTTTGAAGACAAACCCGAAGAAACCTCCGGTCTGATCAACGCTTTTTTAATTTCATAGGGCTGGTCAGGATTTTGATGTCCAGCCGTTTTACGGGGTGATAAACAATCATGTTTAAATTTCTGAAAAAGAAAAAAAAAGACAATGACGCTAAGGCTGAGGAAAAGCAAAATACCCCAACAGGCTCGGATACCCCACCCCCTGAAGAAAAAAAAATAAAAAAAAGAATCAAAGCCCTGTTGTCAAAAAAACTTGTTTTTGTTTATATTCTGACTCTTATTGCCTTGGGCGCAGCTTCCCTTGTTGTCTATAAACTGCATTTTGCCCCAAAGGACCCTGAAACCCTAAAGGCTTCCTATCATAAACTGGAATTAAAGCATATCAGCCTTCCGGAAGAAATGGTCAAATTCTGCTTTGACAATTTTCCGGATCTTTATGCTGCCATCCTTACTTGCAACAATGAAATCATTTTAATGGACAAAGAGATTGCAAGGATAGACAACATTGCAAAAAAATATCCGGAACAGGGAAAAATTGCAGAAAAGGAAAAAGCAGTCTGGGAAAAAACAAAAATAAATCTGCAAAAAGGCTTTTTAAAAATCGAAAAACCGGTTAAAGAAATCTATGTTCTGTTCCGTGTGAATCAGGAACAGGCAATGATCCAGATAAATGAAAAAAATAAGGAATTGACTGAAATTGCAGGAGCCGCCCTTGCCCCTGCCCAGGAACTGACCCAGAAATTACCCCCGGAAGAAATGCCTCCAGAGGGCCTTATCAAAGGAACCCTGTACAAGCTGAAAAAGAAATTCTTATGACATCCTATATCAATATTGCACTGGGCCTCAAAAAATCACAGGAAGCCTATCCATACAAAAGAGCCGTTGTCTGCCCGGCCGGAAGAGACAAAGCCGGCAGAGTCCTTTACAGCCAGATGACCTTTACCCAACTTGAACAGGAATCCGACCGTCTTGCCTTTGGCCTTGAACGCATCGGCATTATCCGGGGAACCCGGACCATTTTGATGGTCCGGCCGGGCATGGAATTTTTCATCACTGTGTTTGCCTTGTTCAAAGTGGGCGCCATCCCTGTGGTGGTGGACCCAGGCATGGGAATCGAAAGAATGCTTCAATGCCTTGAAGAGAGTAAACCCGTGGCTTTTATCGGAATAGAAAAAGCCCATCTTCTGCGCAAACTCAAACCCCATTATTTCAGATCCGTAAAACACTGGGTGACCGTGGGCAATCGATGGTTCTGGGGAGGATATACCCTTGAACAATTGCTGGCCGGTCCTTATAAGCCCTATTCTCAGGCCAAAACCACACGGGATGAAACCGCTGCCATCGTGTTTACCACAGGCTCCACCGGCCCTGCCAAAGGTGTGGTTTACACCCATGGCAATTTTGATGCCCAGATCCGGCAGATACAGGAGCATTTCCAGATTGAACCGGATGAGATTGATCTGCCGACCTTTCCCTTGTTTGCCCTTTTTGATCCGGCCCTGGGCATGACGGCCGTGATCCCGGATATGGACCCGACCAGGCCAGCCCATGCAAACCCCCAAAAAATCATTGAAGCCATTGAAAACCACGGGATAACCAATATGTTTGCCTCCCCGGCTCTCTTAAACCGCCTGGGAAAATATGGCAGGGACCATCAAATCAAGCTGCCGTCCCTGCGACGGGTCATTTCCGCCGGTGCACCCGTAAGCCCGGCCAATATCGAACAATTCTCGTCCATGCTCGCTGGTGATGCCCAGATTCATACCCCCTATGGCGCCACCGAAGCAGTTCCCGTCATCTCCATGGGTTCCAATGAAATCCTCACTGAAACCAAAATTCTTTCTGAAAAAGGATATGGCCTGTGCATCGGCAGGCCCATCTGCAATACCCAGGTTGAAATTATCAGAATTACGGATAACGCCATTACCCAGATCCATGACAATATCAAGGCCCCGGAAAAACAAGTGGGAGAGATCATGGTCAAGGCAGACCTTGTGACGGAACACTATTTCAATAACCGGGAGGCGGACCTGCTTTCAAAAATTCCTGATTCCGATGGTAAAATCTGGCACCGGATGGGGGATCTCGGGTGGAAGGATTCAAAGGGAAGAATCTGGTTCTGCGGCAGAAAAAGCCATAGGGTGGTGACCCGCAAGGAAACGCTTTTCACCATCCCTGTGGAATCCATCTTCAACAATCATGAAAAGGTGTTCAGAAGCGCCCTTGCCGGTGTCGGGCCAAAGAATGACGAAACACCCGTCATCTTCATTGAGCCCCATTCAAAAATAAAGGATGAGAAAATCTTTATCGGGGAACTTTTTGCCCTTGCAAAATCCAACCCGCTGACTGCCGGCATTAAACATATTTTCATTGAGAAGTCATTTCCTGTGGATATCCGTCACAACTCAAAGATATTCAGGGAAAAGCTTGCTGAAAAGGCCCGGAAAAAACTAAAGCTTCAATCCGGCAAAAGATCATAAAAATACATCATGGCATCGGACCGAGTGATGATCCCGATGAGCCTGCCGTCCTTCATCACCGGCAGACGCCCGACATCATGCTTGATCATCAGCTTTGCCGCCTCAATGGCGCTTTTATGATGTTCAACCGTAATCACGTTTCTGCTCATGAAGGCCTTGACCGGGGACTGCATGTGATTGGTTTTTCTGACTTTCTTGAAATCCCGCCGGGAAATGACACCCACCACATTCTCCTCTTTATCAACAACCGGTAAGCCTGTGCAGCCCATATCCCTCAAAATCATGGCCACTTCTTCGATTTTTGTATCCTCGGTCACGGTCACCACGGGATAAGACATGATATCGGACAGCCGGATGGAAGAATACTGGTTTCCTGAAATAAGTTCCATGAGCATTTCTTCGATGGTATCCGGGTTGACACCGTGCAAAAGGGCTGATCCGGCACCGGGGTGCCCGCCTCCGCCAAGGCTCCGCATCAGAATGCCGATATTGATTTCATCCACATTGCTTCGGCCGATCACCATGCATTTGTTACGTTCCACATCTTTGAAAATCCCGAAAGCCACATCCACATTAACGATCTCACGGTACATCTGGAGGACCATGGCCAGATTCTGGGTCCGGCCCTCGATGTCCATTCTGGAAATACTGATGGAAAACCCGGCCACATCTCTTCTCTCGGCTTTCTGGATCATTTCAAAGAGAATATCTTTCTGCTTTTTGCCATAGGCTTGTCTTAAAAAGGTTGAAAGGATGGTGAGATCGGCTCTTCGGTCCAGAAGAAATCCTGCTGCATAGGCGTCATCGGCAATGGTTGACGGGAATGTCAGATTGCCCGTGTCCTCATAAAGCCCCATGAGAAAGAGAGTGGCCTGTATCGGTGTGATCAGGGTCCTCTGTTTTTTTATTTCATTGATGAGCAGAGTAACCGTGGCCCCTGTTTCAACCACATGTTTCTCCGAGGCCTCCATATCTCCTTCGGTGTGATGATCCCAGACCACAATCTCCAGATCCTTTTTCTCCCTTAGTTTGTCCATGCCTTCCAGCCGGTCCCAGGAATGGGTATCCACTACCACCAGTTTTTTTACATGGTCAAGCTTGATATCAGCGGGTGAATAAAAATTAAACAAATCCTTATGGATTGATAAAAACGTTTTTAAATTTCCATTGATGGATGTCGGCAGAACAGGCTTGGCACCGGGGTAAAGCAGGGTTGCGGCCACAAGGGAGGCCATGGCGTCAAAATCCGATCCTTTGTGCGTTGTAACGATAATCATAGGTTCCTCTTTTTTGTTGATGATACCCCGAATATATCGATCACTGGATTGTAAATCAATGGTTTATTGAAATTTCCACGGAAGCCCTCACTTCCAAGCTCTTGAATCCCATTATATTTGGTTCCGGCCATGCGATTATAATATATTTTCTATTTTGATTGACAAACTGTTTTCCCCCGTCCTAAAAGAGACTATTTTTTCAATCCTGGAGATTTTGATATGAATCCTGATCATTTGAGCAAAAAACCGACTGATCTATGCAGGCTATGGGCCGTGGCTTTGCTTGCGGTTGCCGTCCTGAGTTTGTCAACAAGTCCTGCATGGAGCGCTGAAGAGCATGCTTGCGATTATCTGGGCAAAGATGAAATCAAACTCGTGATGGGAGCCGACATTGGTGAGGTGAAAGCGCAGCCTGCCAATCCCATGGGGCAGAGTGTCTGTTTTTTTGATATTCCCTCGGACAAAGGGGTTTGTTTTGCCCAATTGCAGATGTTCCGAACCGGTTGGGCCAAGCGCACCGGAAAAACATGGACGGCAAAATCCCTGTTTGAAAACAACATGGGCTTTCTTGACTCTTTGCAGGAAATCTCAGGAATCGGTGAAAAAGCCTATTGGGGAGGTTCCGGACTGAAACTGGGGGCCGGGCTCCATGTCCTCTACAAGGACACCTATTTCACGGTTCAGGCCGCCACCGGAAACCCCATGGCCAATCTTGAAAAAGCCAAGGTTTTAGCCGGCCTGGTCATTAAAAAAATCAAATAACCCCATTTTTCCTATGTCAAAAAGGACTTCTATGAATATCAAAATCATTTTCAGAATCATGGCTTTTTTTATCCTCTTCATCTTGCCGTCAGGCCCTCTTTTTTCCGCCGATATCGTTGGCAGCAAGGACCATAGGCTCTTCAAACGCTATGAAGGCTCGGAGATCATCAAATATGAATTTCATGAATATGATGGCCTCACCATTGCTCTCGGCAAGGCCAAAAGCTCATCCGAGCTGACCAAATCCATGCAGGCGGAAGGCGCCGTGACAAGGCTGACCTATAAAATCCCCTTGGGCCGCTCTTCATTGGAGGTAATCCGCAATTATGAAAATGACCTCAAGACCCAGGGGTTCACACCCCTTTTTTCCGATGGAAAAGATGAGCTGGGCAGTTATTTTGCAGAGGCAGCCGGATACAAGAAGCTCCAGTGGCCGCCCAATATTCCGGCCCTGACCCTGAACAGCGAGACCCAGAGATTTCTGGCCGCTGAAAAAAAAGGAGCCGAAGGCAATCTTGTCCTGTCCCTTTTTGCCGTTGAAAACCGGTTCTGGGCCAGTGATCTTAAAAATGTCGAAAAAGGACAGGTGCTGCTCCAGGTGGATATCATTGAAAATAAACCCATGGAAGCAAAAATGGTCACCGTGACCTCCAAGGAAATGGCGGATGAGATTTCAACCTCCGGGAGCGTGGCCTTATACGGCATCTATTTTGATACCAATAAGGCAGATATCAAGCCTGAATCCACTGAAACCCTGAAGCAGATCGCTGCATTGCTGAGCGAGAATAAAAAACTCAAACTTCTTGTGGTCGGGCATACCGACACTGCCGGGACCTTTGCCTACAACATGGATCTGTCTGCCAAACGCGCCGCCTCTGTTGTAAAAGAAGGGGGGTAGTCGGTTAGTGCCCCAAAAAAAGTTAGACCCAGTTATATCCGTGCTTTACATCATTTTCAGTAACCGGACCCGTTGCAACCGCCCGTTCAAGCAATCTTCTGAACACAAGGCCACGGCTCCGAGAAGTACGTCTGTTGAATCTAAAAGTGAACTCCTCCAGATAAGCC
>JANNUH010000151.1:0-10657 GCA_031395015.1 Desulfobacterales bacterium
GACCGAGTTTCCGCCGTTTAATGGAAGGCCTTTCTGAACTTTAAAAAATCGTTCAGGCACTAGGGAGTGCAAGGTGATCAGACCGGAACGGGTATTGGCGTAAATTGGTTAGAAAATATGATTCTTATGGCAAATATCCAGATGGGGAAGAAGAAATAAGAGAAAAGGTCTTATATAAATACAAATTCATATATTGGATGTTAAATTTGTATTGACAGCCTGCCGTGCCTTGACTATCATGGCTTCATGTACATCCCTCGCGTTATAGAGAAGTTGCTGCCCGGCATTATTGCCGGTTTTCCTTGCCTGGCAATCACCGGTCCGCGTCAGTCCGGCAAGTCCACCCTGCTGCGTCAGGTTCTGACCGATTTTCAATATATTACATTGGATGATCCCTCCATACGCGAGCAGGTTTTGAATGACCCGGTCTTTTTTCTTGATTCACTGCAGGAGCGCTGCATTATTGACGAGATACAATTGGCGCCGGGTATACTTTCCTACATTAAGATGCGGGTTGATCAGGATCGTAGCCGCAATGGCCGGTTTGTTTTTACCGGCTCTCAACAGTTCAATATGATCCGGAACCTGGGAGACTCTCTGGCGGGCCGGATTGCCTTGCTGGATCTTCTCCCGTTTGCCATGGAAGAGATCAGGCAGGCAGTCCCTTTGGAGAGCGGGCTGGATCTTTTCACCCATGCCTGCCGGACCGGTAGCTATCCCCAGCTTGTAACAACCCCGGAGATCGACCGGCGACTCTGGTACGCCTCATATATCCAGACCTACCTGGAACGGGATATTCGGTCCCTCTATGATATCGGCAATCTTCGGGAGTTTCACCGGTTCATGCAGCTTTTGTCCGTGCGGTGCAGCCAGATGCTCAATATGAGCACGCTGGCAACGGATGTGGGCATCAGTGTTCCAACAATCAAACGCTGGCTTTCGGTACTGGAGGCCGGGCGGATCATCTACCTTCTGCCGCCTTACTACAGCAATATGGGGAAAAGGATCACAAAAGCGCCCAAGGTCTATTTTCTCGATACCGGCCTGCTCTGCCATCTGGCAGGTATCCGTGAACCGGAGCAGTTTTTGCACGGGCCCATGGCCGGGCCTTTATTTGAAAATTATTGTGTGTCGGAAACTGTGAAATCTTATGCCAATCAGGGGCAGTCCCCTCGCTTTTCATACTTGCGCACCAACAATGGTCTTGAGGTCGATCTGATCATCGAAGGACCCGGGCTGCGGCCGCTGCCGGTGGAAATCAAACTGAGCCGGACACCTTCCGCTTCCCTGGCGTCGGGTCTTACCCGGTATGCGGCCCTGTTCGCCGAAGCAAACCCCGAGGAGGGGCTTTTGCTGTGCCTGGCTGACGGACGGCACCCGGTCGCCCGGGGAGTATTTGCCATTGGCGTGGTTGAGTATCTGGATATGCTGAAACATCAACTGACAAACTAAACCCTTCTCCCTTCATAAGAATTATTTCTGTTTGGGCATGACTTTACGGTAGACCCTGTTAAACGGATGGCGTTGGCCGTTGATGGTCAACAGATCCTGCTCAATGGAAATGCCGAAGAGCTTTTCATTTTCCTCAAGATAAGGAAGAATCAGGTTCCAGTCGGCATCTGCCACCTCGGCAAACATCCCGCCGTTCAGGTGCTCATCCACGATTTTGAAATCCGGGTCTCGAAGATAAATGGCGCCGCCCGAAGCAAGGGAGAAAAGGTTTGACCCCGGATACGGCATGTCCAGATTAATGACTTTTCCTGCCTCATCAAAGGCAATACCGTTGACAATGACGAACCCGCCGCCGTTCAGTGGGTCTCCCGCCATAAAGGATTCGGCCAGATAATCGAGACAGGTGCCGTTGATGACCACCCTTGGTTTTCCCGTGGCATTGATCAAAGGCCTCCCGGCGGCATTGCCGAGGATATAGACTTCTCCGCCCTTGGCGCCGTACATGAAGGTCTGGCCCACATCGCCGTGAACTACGAATTTGCCGCGTTTCATAATCTGGCCGAGCTGGTCCTGGGCATTGCCGTGGACATGGATTTCCATGCCGTCGATGCCCGAGGCCATATAGTCCCCGGAACTGTCGTAGATATCAAACCGAACATGGTCGGAATTTGCTCCGAATCCGCATCCGGTAAATCTCTGGCCCTTGTAGCCATAGCAGATATACTGTTTCCAGCCGAGGCGGTAGGCCTTATTGATCATTCGAGAATCGCAGTCTTCACCTTCAGCCTCAAATTCCTTGGCATTGACCACCAGGATGGTTTCGTTTTCCATGGGGGCCCGCAAATTTTCACGGGTGGCCCGGTCGATATAGGCATACCGGGTATTTTTCTTTTCTCCAATGGCCGGGGAGGCTTTGAAGATATGGGTCAGGCTTTCCCGGATGATCTCAAGAACAGAACTTCTTTTTTTATTGCCGGTGGGGAAAACTCTGTCGTTGAGAAAGGTTAAAAGGTCAATGGCCATGGCTTTTTTGTCATCGCTTTGGCCTGACAGGGTTTCAATTGTCCGGCAGATGCCTTTGATATTCTGGAAGGTCAGGGCTTCAAGTTCAGATGTGCAGAACTTCTGAAGGCCTTTTTTATCCCTTGTGTCAAAAAAGCCGGTGATTTTGCCGGCAATCTGTGAATTTTCAAAAGAATTGGAAATTTCAAGGGAAGTATCAAAATGGATCTGGCCTGCCGGGACGGTGACGGTTTCACCGAATTTGTTCTGGGTGATGAGCTTTTTGGAGCCGTCCCCTTTTCCCGCATCCTTGATGGTAAAGGTAAAGGCGCCGCCGTCGGTGGAGCTTCCGCCACGGGCATTCCAGTATTTGTCTGCAATGGGACAGAACCGTTTGTCCTCGGCCGCAATGCTTTGCAAAGTGGCGTCAATAGCCTGTTTTTCAGAGCAGACAAGGCCGATCTGGACCTCGTCCCTTTCTTCCAGGGCAAAGACCTGGGGCCGCAGCATGGCCGTGTCCGTTATGCCGATGAGCTGCAAAAGATCCTGATAGGGGTCGTTTCTGGCAATGATGAAAAACCAGGGCCCGTCCGGGGAGCCGTTCATGTGCTGGCTCTGGATATACCGGTACACTTGCTGTTTTTCTTTGGGCAGCCGATCAAAATCATATTCCGTGGTTGGGGCAAGGGCTTCAATGATATATTCCAGGGGATAGCCGAAGACCCGGTTGTAAAGATCCAGGAGCAGGACCGAGGTTTCTGTGTCGGTCAGGAACTGGGGATAAATATTATGCTGGTTTAAGTATTCGCTGACTGCATGGTAGTTTGCAAAATCGCCGTTGTGGACCAGGGCTTCGTGCATGCCTGAAAAAGGATGGGCGCCGCCCGGATGCCAGAGGCGTCCCCTTGTCGGATAGCGCTGGTGGGCGATCCAGCCGTGGGCCCTGAAATCCTCCAGGCAATAATACTGGGTGGCCTGTTCAGCATACCCCACCACCTTCAGGATCATGACGTTTCTTGCATGGGACAGGACAAAGGCCTTTTTTTCTCCCAGAGAAGCATAATAGGTCTGGTTCAGGCGGATGGAATTCTGGAACACAAATTCATCTTCCGCCTTTCTTGTGTCCATTTCATAAAGGTTGTTGTATTGGATGAACTTATTGAGCACCCCTGGTTTGACCCTTACAAAATACCGCCATACGTCCGGCGGTTTTACCTCAAGGCCGATACTTTTGTAGTCACCAATGGTAGGGGTTTTCTCTGATTTATAAATGTCAAAATGGGGGGTGATATTGGAGGTCTCCACCTCTCCAATGGCAGTCTCATCAATATAGGCCACCTGGAGAAGATAATGGTCTTCCAGTACATCCTGGGGAACGTTCAGATCACGGGCGCTTAATCCCACTGCTGCAATGCCGCCGCCTTTGCCGTTGCCCCGGTTGTGCATCTGGACCGAGGGTTCATAGATATGGCGTCCTGCAATGGGGATGGAGGCCATGAAGCCTGTAACGCCGCAGCCGCCTTCTTCATCGCATTTGTTCACCGGCGTTTCGATATGGGGAATCCGTCCCCGTGAGTCAAGAATATGTTTTATGAGGGTATCTGTCTGCCTCTTCATCATGATGAAAATTCCTTATTATAAAACCATTTTATAGCCGGGAGCGGGCTGGTATTGTTTTCTTTCTTCCTCATCCAGATAATCCAGATGAATGAGGAGGTCTGAACGGCCCCTGAGTTCCCTGATGCTTTTCAGCCCAAAGGATCGCAAAATATCACACCATTGCTTTCTCCAGGCCATGTACATGTTCACCAGCCGCTGTTCCACATAGGCCTCATCGATCATATACCCCAGCTCCGGGTCAGTGGTGGCAATGCCCCTGGCGCAGCCCCGGCCGCTTTCACAGTTTCCGCATCGGACGCATTCAACTGCCACAAGATCGGCCGTTCCGATGACACAGCCGTCCGCGCCCAGAGCGATGGCTTTGGCCACATCCATGGCATTGCGGATGCCGCCGCTGGCGATAAGGGTGATTTTGTCCCTGGCCCCTTCTTCCATCAGGAATCGGTGGACCTTGGGGATGGCGTATTCAATGGGCATGGCAATGTTTTTCTTGGCAATATCCGGAGCTGCGCCCGTGCCGCCGTAGCTGCCGTCGATATGGACGATATGGGCTCCGGCATAATAGGCGCCCACGGCCACCATGTCCACATCCGTGGGCGTGGAGACCTTTACCGAGCAAAGCACTTTGTGGTTTATTTCTTTCATCCAGTCTACATGTTTTTTATGGTCTTCCACGGAATAGACGGAATGAAAGGGAAAGGGAGAAAAAAGGGGTCTGCCCACAACGGTTTCCCGCATTTTTGCCACGGCTTCGGTGACTTTTTCTCCCAGAAGATGGCCGCCGAGCCCTGGTTTTGCGCCCTGGGCATATTTGAATTCCATGACCGGGCAGTTCTGGATGGTTTCTTCCCTCACCCCAAAAAGCCCGGTGGCCACCTGGGTGATGACATGGTCTTTGTAGGGCAGAAACTCCGGCGGATATCCGCCTTCACCGGTACAGGTCAGGGAGTTCAACCGTTGGGCCGCCCTTGCCCGGCCCACAATCACGGAGAGAGCCGTGGACCCATAGGACATACCCCCGCCGTAGCAGGGCATGGAAATGGTTTTTTGGGGTCTTCCGTCCCCGGTTTTATTTAGCTCAATGCTCATATCCATCTCTTCGTCACTGAGGGTGACGCTAAGCGCAGGATCAGGCTTTTTAAACCGCATCTTGTCAAACCCGCCGCCGGAATTACCCAGATTGTATTCCAGATCCACATGGGGGGCAGAGCCGGTTTCTGCCATGGCAAAATGGCCGAGAAGCATTTCCGGGGTCCAGCGGTAATCCCCCATGGTTTCAAGCAAGGGATTTGCCTTCAGGGTCATGGCATCTTCCGGGCAGTGCTCAATGCAGTAATGGTCTGTGTCTTTGCAGTCAAATCCGATGCAGTTGTGCTCCACCGGTCTGAAGGGGGCAATATGGTTGTCCGGTTTGATGTGGACGCCGTGGGGGCATAGTTCTGCACATTTCCCACAGGAGATGCAGCTTGAATTTCGTTTGATGATATATTTGCCGATGGTATTTCGAAACCTGGAAGGCATCGGCTTTGTTTCAGGCAATAAATTTATTTTTTGATTCATGATTTATCCTACATCCAGAGATACTTTTCGTTCGCCGAAAATCGGTGCAAAACTTTCTTTTTCAAGATCCTCAAACCACATGGAACGGCCGACTTCACCGCGCAGACGTCTTGCCTCCCTCATGCCCATGGCCCCCAGCATTTCCAGCATCTGGTTTCTCCAGGCGCCCATGAGATTGATGATCCGATTGCTGCCGTATTCCGGGTCAATGGCTTCCAATTGAACCGGGCAGGACAGGCCGTTCCGGCAACGGTTGCAGAGGCGGCATTCCATGGCAAGAAGCAGGGGCCGGTCAATGACCACGCCGTCGGCGCCGCAGATGATGGTTTTATTCACATGTTCGGCCATGCTGACCCCGCCCGATGCCAGGATATTGATCTGCCGCCGGGTTCCGGCCTTTACCATAGCCACATGGATGTCTCTCAGCATATCCTTGATAAACCGCGGGTTTTGGGAATTGAATTCCCGGCCGTTGTAATCCGCATACACATGGAGGGTATCCATGGCGGTTTTTGAAAGATCAACACCGATTTCTGCATAATTCAAATTTGCACTCAGGGGCAGCCCCACACTGATGACCAGATTTTCATTTACAGCCCTTAATGAATCCAGAATGGTTTCAATGCCCGGCTCATAAACGATTTCCACCATGTCCGAAACTTTTAAAAGGTCGGTAAACTGGTGAAAATTTTCTTTTTTCACCACAGGAATAATGACCGTTCCAAAAGGCTCAAGGGTTTCATCCATATCAGGGGCATCCATGAACATTTTTGTTCCGATGGTCTGGGCCGCTTTCAGCATTGAAACCAGGACCGTTTTGCTCAACACCCCGAATCTGGGTTTCTGGAAGAGGATGGGCAAAGGGATTTCCAGAATGGGCTTTACTTCTACGGCCAGGGACCCGTCCTCATGAAAGGAAAGTCTTTCGGGTCTCCGTGAAAGCTCGATACAGGTATTGATATATTCCCTTCCATGGATGCCGTCACGGGTGGGCCGGACGATTTCCGACATGTCCGTCCACATGGAATCAAAGCCCTTGCCTGCAAAGGGCCCACGGTATCCGGCGCCGGACACGGGGATGCTCCCGGTATGGGCCTGGTACCAGGTCCGGTTGATGATATCGGGCGTATAGTATTCATCTCCGATGTCCCGGTATTCCGGGTTGATGACCCGTGAAAAGATTCCCTTGGTGCATTCCTGGATGCACCGGAAACAGGAATTGCAGGTGTAAAGGTATTCAGGCTCTTCCATGGCGCTCATGTGGAGGTAATTGTTTTTAAAAATATCATAGACGCATTTTTTCTTTACACATTCCTTACAGCTTCCGGCACAGTTTTCCCTGAATTCAATGGTGGCATATTTACCCACGGGATAAAATTTCGGCGGAGCAGGTTTTGTGTGAATCGTATATTTTTTAGGCATACCCTTTCCTTTTATTTCAACCCGGCCTGTTTGACAATTTTCCCGACGGCTTCTTCCCATTCAATGGCCATGATGTGAACCCCGGAAACACCCTTGAGTTCTTTTAAGCCTTCAATGGTTTCAAGGCAGATCCTGATGCCTTCTTCAGCCTGGTTTTTTTTATCCACCCCGTCCATCCGTTTGATGATCTCGTCCGGGATATCCATGCCGGCCACCTTGTTTTTCATATACCGGGCCATACCGGCAGATCTTAAGGGTGTCACTCCGCCGAGAATATACACTCTTTCCGTCAGGCCCTGTTCCCTTGAAAGTCTGATCCATTCTTTGAACCGGTCCATATTGTAAATGCACTGGGTCTGGATGAAATCGGCTCCGGCATCAATTTTTTTGGCAAGACGGATCACCCGGTATTCAAAGGGGTCGGCAAAGGGGTTGGCTGCGGCACCGATAAACATCTGGGGTGCCACATCCAGGTCAAACCCGCTCATGTCCTTTCCGGTATCCCGCATATCCCTTACGGTTCGGATGAGGTTTGTGGAGTCGATATCAAACACATTCATGGCATCGGGCTGGCTTCCGAATTTCTGGTGATCGCCGGAAAGGCAGAGAATGTTTCTGATACCGAGAGAATAGGCACCCATGATGTCCGACTGAATGGCAATCCGGTTTCTGTCCCTCACCACCATCTGCATGACCGGTTCAAGCCCGGCCGCCACCAGATGGGCTGATGCGGCAATGCTGGACATCCGGACAATGGCGGTCTGGTTGTCGGTAACATTGACGGCATCTACAAACCCATTTAATAGATTGATCTTTTTATCAATGACGTCTTTATTGGCGCCCCTTGGCGGGCCGCATTCACCGGTGACGACAAATTCACCAAGGCTTAGTTTTTCATGGAGTCGGCTGAAGGTTTTCATAGGATATGGTCCTCCCGGACAAGTTTTCTCGGCCCTCCAGAAAGACTGGTATTCCAGTTTTTCGGGGGGATATAGGTTCTGAGGGAATCAAGCTGCCCAAGGGTGGTCAGCCGTTCGATGATCAGATGCCAGGCACAGGGGGTATCTGAATTTATCTCACAGACGCCTTTCTGGGAGCCGCCGCAGGGGCCGTTCAAAAGCTTTTTGGCGCACCGGGTCACCGGGCAAACGCCGCCAAAGGTTGCAAGTCCGCAGTTTCCGCACCCGGAACATTCTTCCGTGAAAATTCCCGGCCGCTCCTGGATGCCGATAAAGGTCGTGTTCACCCCCGGAAGCACCACGTCTTTGACAAAGCGTTTGGCAATGGCCTGGACCCCGGCGCCGCAGGCAAGCGATAGAACCGCATCATTTCTTTCAATACTTTCGGACGCTTCCTGGATAAATTCATTTTCACACTGGCGTTCAATGGTCATCTCTTCAATCTGAACAGACCGGGCCATTTTTTTAAAGCTCAGCCGCAGGGCCGATGCTAGGACGGCCACTTCGTCTTCACCGCCTGCAAAACAGGTTTTCACACAGGTGCCGCAACCCAGGATCAATACCTTTTTATAAGGCGCAACAAGGCTGATGATTTCATTTATGGGTTTTTGACTCGCAGTTATCATTTTCTATTGACTCCATATCTTGGACAAAATTGGAACAAGGCCAAAGCAAGACAATGGATTTTCATCCTTCTTAAGCTTTATTGAACCGGGGAGTGGGGGGGGTTCAATAAAACCGAAAAATTCTGAAAACCATTGCCTTGCTTTAAGCTTGATCTTTTAAATTAATTCAAGTGATTCAAAGCAGGGTTCGGGCCCAAGGTCTGAAGATCCTGAATCGTGTTCCGGATGATTTCAGTGATGGAGCCCTTGTCTTTTGCAGTGGTGTTGAATATGTTGAGCCTTCTGCCGTCCATTCCGATGGCATCCAGGATGGTCTTTACATAGTCAACCCGTTTTCTGGCCCGAAGACCGCCCTCGGCATGGCGGCAGTTTTGACCCGGACAGACGAGGACCAGGACTGCATCGGCTCCGGCTTCAAAGGCCTTTAAAAGGTGGATGTCTTTGGTCATGGAAGAACAGGCCATCCGGACGGTTTTCATTTCACACCCGTCAATCTGTGATGATGTTTCTTCAAAGGAATTCAAACAGTGGAACAATGTCAGCTTTGGTGTCGTGTCGAGTTTCATTTTTCTTTCCCAAAATTAAAATAAAAAGGGCGTTTGCCCGGTAATGTTTGGGAAAACGCCTTTGTTTTCTTTTAATTCTGTGAATACGCCTTTGTACTCAGCTAACGGACACCCTAAAAGGTATGCTTCCTATTGTCAAGAGTTTTTTTACCATGAAACACAGGAGGAGTAAAAAACCGGAAAGAATTGATTTGCTATTGAATTCAAATACTAATTTCATGTATACAATAATTACAAGAGAAGCAGGCTTTCGGCATTGATTTGATCTGTCTGTCGCAATACAGAGAGAGACATCAAAGTCAGGCAACAGTCGGCAATAATAAGGGGGGAGGGTGCATGCATCACAATATAATTTCACCCAGTGAAATAGAAAGAATTATCCTTGAAAAAATCAGAATGCTGCCGCCGGATAAAATCGATGAAGTGGATGATTTTATTGATTTCATAAGCCGGAAAGGCAGGGACAGCCGACTACTTCAGTCTGCGGCCAGGATGTCGGAGAATTCGTTTAATAAGGTCTGGGACAATTGCGAGGATGATGTCTATGATCGGTTATAAATTCGGGGACATTATACTGGTCAAGTTCCCTTTCACCGATCAAAGCAGCGCTAAAAAGCGTCCAGCCGTGATTATCAGTTCAACCGCCTACAATCAAAATCGACCGGATATCATCATCATGGCGATCACCAGCCAATCTCACAGTTCAGATTATTTTCCGTTCATCCATTATGTATAGGTATTTTTACCATGAAGCTCCTGAAGGGCATGAAGATATTGTCACTCTCTCCATCTGGAAAGGAGCAGTACCGCAACTTTTTTTTGCCTAATGTGGCAAATTGCCAATGGCTAATAGTTTTTCATACAAGGTTTCCGGTGCTATGTCTGCTCCGGTTGGCCAGGAGATGGTTCCCCCTTCCACTGTGGCTTTTGAAAAGACGCTGTCGTCTTTGATGGATTGAAAGACAGGGCCTCGCGACAAATATTCTGAAAAATCGATGTTTCCCTCGACACCGTCATCAAATTTAATGCAATAGACATATTTGCCAAGATATTTGATATCTATCACTTCATTAGATTCCCACATGATTCACCCCATTCCGATGAATGGTATCATTTATATTGTCAAGAGGTTATTCCATTATGTATTTTTTTACCATGAAGAGACTGAAGGTCATGAAGGGGTTGTAGCTCTCACTATCAAATTTTTTACAATTTTGTTCAGAATTATCGACCCTAGAATGCTCAACCCCACACCAAAAAGGAATGAACTGGAAAAATTAATTTTACAGATATTATATAAAAAAATTAGCACCCCACCATGAATAAGAAAAAAACCATAGCAATGGTTTTGTAAAATGAATAGGAACTTGATGAGGCTATTGCTTTTGGCTAAATTTTTATCCACAGGAGGAAAAAATGAAGCTAAGTGTCCATTACATTATAACATGAT
>JANNUH010000035.1:0-27114 GCA_031395015.1 Desulfobacterales bacterium
TCCATTTCCACCAGGAGCTGGTTCAGGGTCTGCTCCCGTTCATCGTGTCCGCCGCCCAGACCTGCACCCCTCTGGCGGCCCACGGCATCGATCTCATCAATAAAAATAATACATGGGGCGTTTTTCTTGCCCTGGGCAAAAAGGTCCCTTACCCTTGACGCACCGACACCCACAAACATCTCAACAAAGTCAGACCCGCTGATGGTGAAGAACGGTACTCCTGCTTCTCCGGCAACGGCCCTTGACAACAGCGTTTTTCCGGTTCCGGGATTCCCCACCAGCAGCACCCCTTTGGGAATACGGCCGCCCAGCCGGGTATATTTGGCAGGATTTTTCAGAAAATCCACAATTTCAGCCAATTCTTCCTTGGCTTCATCAATCCCCTGAACATTGGCAAAGGTCACCTTTTCCTTTTTATCATCTATTAACCTTGCCCGGCTCTTTCCAAAAGACATGGCTTTGCCGCCGCCCCCACCCCCCTGCATCTGGCGCATGAAAAAAATCCACACACCGATGAGGACAATCATGGGCAGCCAGGATACGATAAGGGACATGAACCAGGAAGATTCAGCCAGGGGCTTGGCCTTGATGGCCACCTTGTTTTCCCGCAGAAACCCTATGAGATCCCCGTCATTGGGCGCAAAGGTTTTCAGTTTGGCACCGCCGGCATCGGTCAGATATAGATCCTGACCCTGGATGACCACGCTCTTGATACGGCCGTCCTGGACCATGGAAAGAAATTCGGAATATCCGATATCCACCTGACCGGTCTGTTGCTGGTTAAAGATATTATAGAGCATGATCATCATCAGCAAAATGACCAGCCACAGAGAAACGTTTTTATAAAATGGGTTCAAGGTTTTTCCTTTCTTTTCTGATTAACGCCAAGCCATATTCAAGTCATCCATGCTGCCGTCGCTGTTCTTTCAATATCCTGTGTGTTTCAGGATAAGGGTCTTTGTCGCCGGAAAACTATTCAATATATAAACATCAAATCCGAATATACAAGAAAAAGTTTTGCTCCTGATAGTGAATCTGCCTTTCAGCGGTTTGCCTGCTTCCTGTTTTTCCCGATATCTCTGAGCGGCTTTTCTTCCTTTTTGATCCTAATGATATCCTTATCCTTATATATCCTGACCCGGCCGGGAAGATCCAGGCTGTTACCGGAAAGCCGGTTAAAGCAAAAATCCAGGATATCGCTCGTATGGGAGAGAGAAATCCGTTTTAAATCTTTTTTAACCAGCCCTATCCCTTTTCTGATAACCCGGTTCAAGATGGCCGGATGAAGCCCTGCCAATTTTTTTTTTGAAAGCAGTACATGGGACTCATCCGCTTCCATCATACAGGCCTTAAAGTGTTTTTCTGCTTTGGCATCCAGATAGTCCTCTTCCTGTCTTAAAATATGGCTGAGCCGGTCCAGGGCATCAATGATTTCAGGATTGTATTCTGTTTCAAGACAGGGGATAAGCCTGTGCCGGACCGTATTTCTCAAATAGGTCATATCCATGTTTGAAGAATCAATCCGGAAAGGCTGATCTTCAGCCTTTAAAAAATCAAGGTTCTCTTTTTTCGTCACCCGGATCAGGGGCCGGATGTAAATCTTATCCCGTACCGGCGGTATCCCGGAAAGCCCCTTGGGTCCTGATCCTCTCAAAAGGTTCATCAAAACCAGTTCTGCATTGTCGTTTTTGTTGTGTCCAAAGGCTATTTTCTGATATCCGTGCTGATCCGATATGCAAGAGAAAAAATCATACCGAACTTCTCTTCCGGCTTCTTCAACAGACAGGTGATGAGCCCCGGCATAAGCTCCGACATCCCTTTGTTCACAAAAAAACGGGAGCTTGAATTTTTCTGCAAGCTCCCTGACAAACTGTTCATCCCTTAAGGATTCCTCCCCCCGGAGCAGGTGGTTCAGGTGGGCAATGCCAAGGGTCAAGTCATAGGGTTGCTTCAGATGGAGCAGGGACAGGAGCAGGGCAACGGAATCCGGCCCGCCGGAGACGGCAGCGAGAACCGAATCTCCGGGCTCAAGCAGGTTGAATTCTCGAACCGTTGCATCAATGCTGCTGTAGAATTTATTTTTCAATTTTGTCGGGTCCATGATTCAACAGGCAAAAAGGGGTTGGCAGGTTCTGGGCAGAAATCCCGAGGCCCGGCCTTTTTCAAAAAAAGCCGTGATGGCGGCTTCCCCGGCCTTTCCGATATCCCTGGAAAATCCATTGACATAAAGTTGGATATGCTGCTCAATGACGGTTTCATCCAGCTCCTGGGCATGGGTTTGAATATAATCATAGGCCATGGCAGGGTGCAAAAAGGCATGGTCAATGCTCTGCCCGATGAGTTCCTGGATATCCCGTGCAACGGCCGGGTCCATATCCCGTTTCACGGCAATGCATCCCAGGGGAAGGGGAAGAGACATCTTTTTTTCCCACCATTGCCCCAGATCGGCCTTCATCTCAAGCCCCAGAAACGGATAAACAAACCGGCCCTCGTGGATGATGACCCCGAAATCCGCCTGTTTTTCAATGACGGCGGGCATGATGCGATCAAAGGGCATGGGGATGAAGGAAATTTTTTTTCCCGGAAAAATGTCTTCCATATAAAACCTGAACAGAAGATAAGCCGTAGTTCCCATGCCGGGAACGGCAATGACAGACTCTTTTTTATCTTTCATGGATCTCCCCGGAAGAGAGATCAGAAGGGGGCCGCAGCCCATCCCCAGGGCAGAGCCGGTTCTCAAGAGGGCATACTGGTCCATGAGGCTGCCAAAGGCGGCAAAGGAAAGTTTGGTAATATCGTGGGTGCATTTTTCTGCCGCCTTATTCAGGGTTTCCACATCTTCCAGTACAATGTCAAACTCATAGCCGCGAAGATCGATCAATTGGCAGGCCATGGCCTTGAATATGAAAGTGTCGTTGGGGCAGGGAGAATAGGCCAGGCTATAGGGATGCTGTTTGTTCATAGAAAGTTCTTATCAGATTTTCTTTCGGAATGGAATTTTGATTTAAAAATTCTTTTTGAGGATCATTTAATCCCAGCCTGGCATTTTCCAGACGATGGCCTAGATTCTTCATGGTTTAAAAACATAATCGCAAGAATCGGGTGGAAAAACTGCTTCGATTTGTCTATATTATATCTGTAATAAACATGAGGAGAAACCGCAGATGACATCCACAAAAGAAATAGCACCGCAATGGTCCCAGGACTATGAAATCGTTGAAAAAGCAATTCATTTCATACAAGAAAATTATGAAACCCGGCCTTCTCTTGCCGCTATCGCCGCATCGGTGAACCTGAGCGAATTTCATTTTCAGAAACTTTTTTCAAGATGGGTGGGTATCAGCCCCAAACGGTTTCTCCAGTATCTGACAAAAGAATATGCTAAAAAACTTCTGGATGAATCTAAGAATCTTCTGGATGTAACCTATGATGCCGGGTTGTCCAGCCCGGGCAGGCTTCATGATCTTTTTATTCATTGTGAAGCGGTTACACCGGGGGAATATAAATCCAGGGGAATGGGACTTGAGATTGTCTATGGCGTTTCCCCCTCACCCTTCGGAGACTGCATGATTGCCCATACATCAAGAGGCATCTGTGCCTTGAAATTTGTCAGGGACAATACCATAGAGGAACTTGAAGATTTTCTTCATTCTCAATGGCCCAAAGCCTCCTTGAAAATGAACAATCCTGCTGTCAAAAGCCTTGCAAGATTTGTTTTTCCCTTTGAGGATCAATGGGTCGGGGCCCCGCTTCATCTTTATATCAAAGGCACCAATTTTCAAATCAAGGTCTGGGAAGCACTCACGAAAATACCTTTGGGAAGCACGGTCACCTATGAAGATATTGCAAGGCATATCGGCCTTCCTAAAGCAACACGGGCCGTCGGCACTGCCATTGGCAAAAATCCCATTCCCTTTCTGATTCCCTGTCATAGGGTGATTCGGAAAACAGGGGAATTCGGCAATTATGGGGAAGGCCCGGACAGGAAAAAAGCCTTGATCGGCTGGGAAGCAGCAAAAAAGGAATTGTTTAACAGATAATTCAGAGTAAGGCATGAGTTTTTTTGATAAGTTTTTTCTCTGTAAATAATTTTTGACTCAGGGCAGGTCCTGATGTATAGTTGATCCAAATTCTGAGCTCATACGGATAGTTCCCTCATTTGATCGCGGATTCACAGCAATACGTTCCATCGTCCAATGGTTAAATTTTTTTCATATTTTATTCCAAGTCCCGGAGGTTTCCATGATAAAAGAAACAGCCTTAAAGGATCCGTCCTCACAGGTATTTCTGCAGCGGGCAAGGGTGATGAATCTCATTCGTCGCCTTGCCTTTATCTGCATTGTCATTGCTCTTTTTTATTCACTTGTGGCGGTTGTGTATTCAACAAAGGTCATTTACAAGGTCAGTTTCAATTACGCCGTTATCCTTGAACAGCTCGGCGGAAAACGAAGGGCTGTAACAGAAGTCGGCTGGCATTTCCGGCTCCCGTTTTTTACCAGGCTTGAAAAAGTAGTTCCCCTGATGAATCAGAATCTTTATTTAGGAGGGAGCACAGACCCCATAAAAATCATTTCAAAGGAAAACGTCGCTCTCTGGACTTCTGCTTCCATGACATTCAAAATAAAAGATTTAAATGTCTGGGGAATTGAAAATCTTTCCCCTGAACTTCTTCTTCAGGGCGATTATGACGGAATTGCCAAGGACACCCTCCAGGCCCAGGAAGTCAACAAGCTCATAAGCGAGAGAGAAAAAATAAAAGAAATTATTTTTGAGGCTCTGAAAAACCGCCCCATCAACAAGGACGGCCCCACCATTGAAAGTAAATACGGAATCGAAGTGGTCAGTTTCGTCCTCAATGAAACAAGGTTCGGAGACAAACTCGTGGAAGCCACTGAGGAGAAAAAACGCCGCCAGTTGATCGCCGAAGCTGAAAATTATGCAGCAGACCAGGAGGCAGAAAGGACAAGAAAACTTTATAAAGCATATCTTGATGGAATCCAGGCCCTTCACACAGCCCTTGGCGGATCTGATAAAAAAGGGGTGAACCCGGCCTTATTTGAATTTCTTTCCCAGCAGAAATGGGCAACCGCCTATGAAAAAAATGAATCCGGGCAAAAGACTTTTGTTCTCCACGGGACCGGGTTGACACCGTCCATAACCCTGCCGGATGTATCCCTGGAAAAAGGAAAACCGCCTGAAGCGATTGCCGGTAAAAAAGACGGATCTTCAGCAGCCGAGCCAACAAGTCCTCTGCAGCAAAAGAATTGATTTGGGGTAATCCATCATGGCCTATAGAACAACCAAAGAAAAAACATTTATAAGGCTTCCGGAAGAATCCATCAAAAAAATCGAAGCCCTTGTGACTTCCTGGAGCTATGATACCAAAGCCTTTGTCCGGTCCCGCCTGAATCAGTATAAACCGCCCTATCCTCTTATTTCATTCATCAAAGAAACCTTTTTCCTTTTGTTTTTTATGAAACGGAAAACAAAAAAAATGAATGTGCTGAACAATCCGGAAATCCTGATGGACTGGAAAAAAAGATTTTTATATTCAGGAGAAACCAACCCAGGCGCCTCCTGGAACATGATCATTGAAAAAGAACTGACAAAGCCTGAATATCAATACCTGATCGCAGTTCTGGACAAGGAGCTGACGGATTTTCATGTTCCTTTTGAACTGGAAATAATTTTTGACAAGATTTACCGGGCCCATATCAGAAAAGAACATATTGAAGATCCGGATGTCCCCAAGGCCCCCATTATCCTCATAGAAGGCACTTCCGGCAGCGGTAAGAGCGCAACTGTCCGGGAAGCCCTTGAAAAAGTGGTGTTCAGAAATGAAGTCATCCCCATGATTGACTGGAAAAAGAAAAAAGAAGAAATCCTGGCCAGGCACAGCCTGTTTACAAGCCTTGAAGAGGTTGACCCTGAATTTGCCATGAAGATCGCAAGAAAGAGAAAACAGGTCTTTTACAATCGTCTCGCCCGAATCCCGGTGCTCAGGTCTCTTTTTAAAAAGCGCATCCTGAACAACCTGACCCATTTTGAGGAACGGGGTATCACTGTTGATTCTTCCATAATTACACCCAATGATTACCAGACAGCTCTGTCAGGAGAACCGGGCAATTTTTTTAAACGGGCCATGGGCCATCCGAAAGTCACCACCATCCGCCACATCGAAGAAGCCCATTCCGCCTTTGGAAAATCTGAAAGCTCCTATGGCGGCGGCGGAGCTGAAAGACAGCAGAGAACCCTCATTGATACGTCCAATATTGTGCTGGATGAAATCATCGAGGGGCGGCGAGACTGTTTTATCATTGCCACCACCGACCAGACCCATCGGTTTGATTCCGCCATCTACCGCCGTTTTGTGGAAAAAGGACGCATCATTGATATTGCAAAATACTGGATGAATGCCGAGAACCTGAAAAAAATTATTTTTCTTGAAATCCGGCGGCATCAGATCCCGACGATATACACAGAGGATTGTGCCAATCTTGATAATACCGCTGAAAAAATATATGCCATATTTAAAGAACGAAGTCTTAAAATCAGCCCGGCCTATGTCAGAAAACTCATTGAATCCATTATCCATATCCGGGGGGATTTTTTGCTTGGTTTTCTGGACAACAGCATCCTGATCCGGAGCGCCTTTGAACTGGTGGCCAAAAATGTTTATGGCGAATTGTACAACAAGGTAGTGGACCGCATGGACCGGACGGTTCAATGGGATGAATATGTAGGGGGTATCAAGGACAAATTTTCGGAAATGGCCAATAACTGTTTCAGTTACGGTATCAGTGAGGATAAAGGGGTGGTCCTGACCGGCCCGCCCGGCAGCGGCAAGACCTTTCTGGTCAGAACCTGGCTCTCATCCAATTTACGGGTCCATGATATTGCAACAAGCCCTTCCACCCTTCAAGACCCTTCAAATCCGGTACATGGAGTGGTCTCAAACCTTGAAAAAGTATATGATATTGCCAAGATGATCGCACCCACCATCATCTTCTTTGATGAAGGTGATGCCCTGGCCCCGAAAAGGAGTGCCACCGGGGGCCAGCCTTCCGATGCATTAACCAATAAATTTTTAAATATTATTGATGGGGAAATCCCTCTGAACAAGGTGTTTACCGTCCTGACCACCAACCGCCTGGATATCCTGGACCCTGCCCTGATCCGTTCAAAGCGCTTGAAAACACTTGAAATATCAGGCCATATGCGACAAAAGGACATTTTTGACATTATTAAAAAACAGTTTGAAACCCTTCCCCACAAACAAGAGTTTGGGATTGAAAAAATCATTGAGACGGCCCAGGGCATCTGCAACACCCCGGCTGACTATACTGCTTTTACTGAAAAGGCCATTGCCCTTTGCAGCACGGAATATAAAGTGCTGTTAAAACTCCGGCGGCTGAAAACCTCCACCTCCCCGGAAAAATTCGATTTTATCAAACTGAATTTTAAAACCATCATCGGTATCCTGGATGCCGTCAAAGCCCCCCCTCTCATCAAATCAAAAATCAAGCACGATATTAAAAATTTTGTTGAGCACTATGACCAGATCCTGTCCAATGTGGACCATATCACATCGGAACAGGACTATCCCATGGTGGAATCCCATCTTGAATCCGCCCGGCGGGAAATATCCCAGAGCCCGGTCAGAAAGGGTTCGGTCCAGCTCAATGAATTTCTGGAAACAGAACTGAGCAAGGAGCCCCAGGTGGGGTTCATCATCGGTGCAGGGGCCAATGATGTCACAGGCATGCTTCTGCCCATTGCCACCAGCCTCACGGGCCGGGTCGAAGGATCATCACCCATTATTGTCACCGGTGCCGTATCCTCGTCTGCATCCAATATGGCTGAACTGGACATGGCGGTCCAGATGACCAGACAGTCTGCCCAGGAAGCCTTGACCATGGTCAAAAACTATATCCAGGAGCTGGCTCCGGATTACAGCATCCCCTGGATTTTCGGCGATTTTCTGAAGCGGTATTCCCTTCACCACCAACTCTTATCCGCCTCCTACAATGTCGGCGGACCGTCGGCAGGCTATGCCCTGGCCTTGAATACCCTTTCCGCCCTTTTAAGGATTCCTCTGTGCATTGATTTCGGTATCACGGGAGCGCCTTGGACCAAGGGGGTCCGAAAAGATGAAGTGGGCGGTTCGGTCATCATCGGCGGACACAGGAAAAAAACGGAAAAGGTTTTATTGTATCTTCGACGCATGTATATGCCGCTGCAGAATTATAAGGATCTTGAACCGGAATTTCTCATGGGGTACTGGCAGCGGAAAAAAGACATCATTGCCGTCACCCATTTTGCCGATCTCATTCCCGAAGTCCTGTTCCTTGATGAAGACCATAACCAACAGCTTGAAGACTTGATTGAGATGAGGATCAGACTTAAAAGCGAAAAATATTCTGCTGCAGAAAGAACACCCCTGCTTAAGGAAAATATCATCCGGACAAAAAAAGAAATGAGAAACCGGGCAGAAAAAGAAATCGTCAATCGGGTGAATGCCATCCGAAAATACCTCATGGACCCTGACCGGGAACTCTATATTTCCCATGAGCAGATATTTAAACACTATATGGAATAGGGGCCTTTCGACTCTTTGCTATTTTCCCCTCAAGGCAACGGGTTTGGACAATATTTCAGACCAGACCATGGCCTGCCTCAATTTTTGGCGGGAGTTCAGCGCATATCTTCCGGGTCGGCAGGATATGCCGGGCTTTTCGGCAAGGCCTTCTCTTTTTTTATTGAAACCGGGCTGGACGGGTTTTATCAGTTTTTCAGATGCTGACTCCCAATCCTCAATAATCGACCTTTTTTCATTGACAGGGGTCTCTGTCTTAGGTCCATCTTTATCCCTTTTTTCGCCTTCAGCCAATCTCTCCCATATACCATCCTGTTTTTTTGTGGTGCCTTTCTCTGCTTTTGCCTGCTCTTCAAGATCCTGGACAAACTGCTGAACCTGTTCGCCCATCCGCTCGAATAGGGAGGCCTTTTTCTTTACCGTTCCGGCCCCGGCGACAGCTTTTTTTGACTGTATTTTTTTTAAAATAACCGGAAGAACAAAAAAAATAAAAACAAGAAAAATTGATATGACTGAATCAAAATCCATGGCGCTAATCCTTGATAAAAAGCCGGTCTCAAGTCAGAAGAGGTGAGACCGGCTGGGTTGATTTATTTTTCCGGCTCCCGCTCAGCGGTTGCGATCTGGTCCCTCATCCTTGTATCTGCAGAAATATTCTGCATTTTATAATAGTCCATGACCCCTAAATTCCCGTTTCTGAAGGCTTCCGCCATGGCCAGGGGCACCTGGGCTTCGGCCTCAACAACCTTGGCCCGCATTTCCTGGACCCTTGCCCGCATTTCCTGTTCCTGGGCAAAGGCCATGGCCCGCTTTTCCTCAGCCTTGGCCTGGGCAATCTTCTTGTCTGCCTCGGCCCGGTCAGTCTCCAGTTCGGCCCCGATATTTTTGCCCACATCCACATCGGCTATATCAATGGAAAGAATTTCATAGGCAGTGCCGGCATCCAATCCTTTTTTAAGAACCGTTTTGGATATCAGGCTCGGGTTTTCAAGCACATCTTTGTGGGTCATGGCAGAACCGATGGTTGTAACAATTCCCTCACCTACCCTTGCCAGAATCGTTTCTTCCCCCGCACCGCCCACAAGACGATCGATATTGGCCCGCACCGTGACCCTTGAAATGGCCTTAAGCTGGATACCATCCTTTGCCACACCGGCAACAAGAGGCGTCTCAATCACCTTGGGATTAACGGACATCCTCACGGCATCAAGAACATCCCGGCCAGCCAGATCTATGGCAACGGCCCGGTTAAAGGTCAGGTCAATATTGGCTTTGTCGGCGGCAATAAGTGCCTGGACAACCCGGCTGACATTACCACCGGCCAGAAAATGAGACTCAAGACTGTCGGTGGGGATCTCTATCCCGGCTTTCACCGCCATGATCTTGGATTCTACAATCAGCTTTGCCGGAACTTTTCTGAGCTTCATAAAAATAATATTGATCAGGCCGACCTTTGCGCCGGATACCAGTGCCTGCAACCACAGGGCAAGATATGAAAAAATAAAATAGAACAGAACAAAACCGATAATACCTGCAATAATTAACAAAATCACCATTAGATCCATTACACTATTCTCCTATGATTAAATTTTTTGAACAATAATCCGGTTGCCGGTGACCCCTGTGACCACAATCGGTGTATTTGCCTCAATATATTCGCCATCCGTCACCACATCCAGACGCGTCATACTGATTTCCGCGATTCCGGCCGGTCGAAGATCAGTAACGGATATTCCTTTCATATGAAGATAGGCCTCAACTTCCTTTCTCTGGGATACCACGCCCTCTTTTTTTGACAATTCCCGTCTCAGGGCAAGGGGAGATTTTGCCAGTATTTTCATTCCGAAGAGGATCAAGACAGGAACCAGGGTAAGGTCCAGACCCACCATGGCCATCCCGACGGTTGAAGACAGGGTGGTAAATGCGAGATAAAGGGAATAAGAAAACAAGGATATGGCAATCACGGTTAAAAGACCGAGGGACGGGATAAAAATTTCAGAAATGATCACCAGCATTCCGATGAGTTGCAAGAGTACAGGTAACATATAGAGTTTCATTTTGAACCTTTCCAAATCAAGTTTTTGCGGGTTTAACGATCACACGGTTCTTTTCTATTCTGTCAATCATGACCAGGGTTCCCTGTTCTATAAATTCCCCCTGGGTGACGGCATCGATCTTTTGATTATGGATCATGACTTTTCCCGAGGGCCGAAGAAATGAATAGGCCATTCCCGTATCACCGGGCTTCAGCATCAAATCCGATGTGACATCGATGTGGGAGCCTTCCAGGGTTGCCTCAAGATAGGGACCTTTTACAACCCTTGAAAACCTCGGCAGAACAAACCGGATCATGAACAAAGATAAAAAGAAAGCCAGGAGAAAAGATCCCAGTACCTTTGCCAGATTTGCCATCAACAGGCTGGCCTGCCAGGGAAGGGATGCATCCGGAATCACAAAATCCTGAAAAGACAGGACAAGGCCTGCGGCAATAACGAGCAGACCCGAAATACCGGCGATACCGAATCCCGGAAGAACAAAGACCTCAATTCCCATAAGCAGAGCCCCGATGAGCAGGAGCAACAATTCCGTATAATCTGCAAGACCCACAAGGTATTGGTTGAAAAATACAAGGCCAAGACAGAGGATGCCGGTAATCCCGGGAAGACCAAACCCCGGCGCCTTTATCTCCATATAGACGGCACCGATGCCGATGAGCATCAACAGGGGCAGAAACGGTTGAAGAAATCTCACCAGGCTTTCGGACCAGGATTCCTCAATGGTCACGATATCAACGCTGTCATAACCGAGAAAGGACAGGGCCTCAGTGATATCTTTCACGCTTTTCTGGGAAAAGCCAAGGTTAAAGGCTTCGGCATCATCCATGGTCAGAAGCTCGCCTTTGGCAACAATGGTCTTTTTAGCGGTTATTTTCCCCTTTTCCGTTTCGGTCAGGTCATCATAGGCTTTTTTATCCATAAAGCTTTTTTCACCGGCAATGTCCACCTGGTAAACTTCCATGTCTATGGTGACCATGGATTCAGCCAGGACCACCGGATAATTGTTTTTTTTTGCCAGGGCCCGGAATTTGGCCCTCAGAACCGTCTGAACTTTTTCTCCGGCCATTTCCATACCTTTTTCCGTTTGAATAATCGGTGCGCAGTCCCCGATAAGGGTATTTTCCTTCATTATGAGGAGGCTGGATGACAGGGCAATCAGGGCACCGGCGGAAATGGCCCTTTTTTCAACAAAGGAAATGGTTTTCCCTTTGGGGAGACTGGAAATCGAATCAACAATATCGAAAGCTGAATCAACCCTGCCGCCAAAGGTGTCCAGCTTAAAAACAAAAACCGCCCGGGTTTCATCTTTCAGCTTTTCCAGGGACCGTTTGACATAGGCAGCCATGCCCGGTTCTACCATTCCTTCAACCGGAATCACATACACTTTCTGCTTTTCCCCGGAGGCATGGAGCACTGGGCCGGGAAAAAAGATCCAGAACACAGACAGGATCATGATTATATATTTGATTTGCTTCATTGGCCGTTTTCTCTTTGGATGAGGGTTGTCAAATCTATCTCAGAGCGTTTACCGGATGTGCCGGAATTGTCGGAAAGATAGATGATATCCGGATGAAAACAATACAGCCGGGATTTGAATTTTTCCAGAAAAAACCGGCTATTCTCAATAATCTGGGGACCGAATATCTGTTTTAAGAAATTGAATTTGGAAACATATTTCTGAACAATCTGAAGATGCACGTCCATTTTTGATATAGCCTGAATTTTGCCCGACATCTGGAATCCAAAAATCAATTCCATGCGGTCCGAGTCCTGGAAAATGGATGCGGATACAGGTCTTTGATCTTCTCCATCCCTGATATGTCTTGAATTTTCATTGGAAAAAAAATAGAAGTTGCTGTCATGGAATACAAAATAAACCGGGGATGACCAGGGGATATCATTCCTGCAAACCGAAAGCGTCATGACCCTTGTTTCATTTATCAGGCGTTTTGCCTTTTCCATCTGCTGTGGTTCCATGATCAGACCTTAGCATGATTTAATATGAATTGACATTCTCTTTGTCAATCTTTAATAATCTAACAAAAGCGCCCTTTTCAATGGTTCTAAGGCTTGCCTCAGATAAGAGACCGGGTTTTCATTGAACCGGGATGCATTGGAAACAAAAAAGGAATTGAGAAAAATGGAACCGGTTGAAGATGAAGAATATGTTGTTCTGGTGGATGAAACCGACAGGGAAATCGGCCTGGAGAAAAAAAATAAGGTTCATTCATCATTAACGCCTTTGCACCGGGCCTTTTCACTTTTCCTGTTCAGATCGACAAAAGAACTCCTGCTTCAGCAGCGGTCTAAAACAAAAACAACCTGGCCCGGCATATGGTCCAATTCCTGCTGTGGCCATCCTTTGCCGGGAGAATCCTATGAACATGCCGCATTAAGACGGACAAAATTTGAACTGGGGATTGAATTACACACCGTAACCCGGATTTCGGATTACCAGTATTGCTTCTCCAAGGACGGGGTCATGGAAAATGAAATCTGTCCCATTTTTATCGGGCTCCATGATGGAAGGGTGCTGCCCCGTCTTGATGAAATTCAGGCGATCCAATGGGTAAAATGGGAGGACTGGGTCGAAGAAACTGCCCGGCATCCGGGCCTTTATTCTCCTTGGTGTGTGGAAGAAACAAAGCTTTTGGCCTCGGATAAAAACTTTTTAAAATTTATTCTTTCACCATCCGGATCATAAGCTCTTTTTTTTCTGTGTCATATACTGCATATTTTGATTCTTCAAAATCATCCCGTGAAAACCCGATACTGCCCACATTCAACAGATATTTCCGGTCATCCCCCAGATGGATGATACAGTTTTCCTTGATCCGTCTGCGGTAAAAATTCCTGTCTTTATAGGTGATCAATACCAGTTCATGGGTATGGCCTGTAAAAAAAATCTGCTTGTCCGAGTTATTGAAAATGGATTTTAAATAATAATCCGTCACGTCATGGATATAGGTGGTGATTTTATCGGGTGGCGTGCCATGGACAAAATGACAGTTTTCCAGGGTCAAATAAGCGGGAGTATTTTCAAGATAGCGGACAGATGCAGTGGAAAGAACAGCTATATTATCCAGAAGCGGCTGTTTGATATCTTTTGGGAAAAGCTCAAGATAGTCTATGTTAAACATGGCCAGTTCATGGTTGCCCCGAACGGAAACAACATTTTTGGACATCAGAAGCCGGATGGTTTCTTCGGGCTGATTCCCGTAACCGATAATATCTCCAAGACATATATAGTGATCAACCTCATATTTTTCCATATCGGTAAATACGGCCCGCATTTTTGAATATGAGCTGTGGACATCTGAAAAAACAGCTATTTTCATATAAAAACCTTATCGTTAAAAAAAATGACAGGTTTTAAAATAAGGAGTGATCCGGATAAGTAAACCCAAAAATATTATCCATTCTGCCAGTTCCCGGCCAGAATTTTTGCCATGATGGACCCGATCCCCCCTGGCGGAGATTTCTCAATAAAGGATCGCTTGATCACATTATAAAAGGCAGTTGCCGCAGGGGAAAGGGGGATATTTTTAGAAAATCCCAGACTGACGTCCAGAAACAGTTTTGTGCCCTTTAAGGGGTGCATGGCGATTTTTTTTTCTTTGACTTTACGTTCAACCGAGGGTTTTACAAGAAAGGAGATGCCTTCCCCCCTTTCCACAAGGTCGATGATCAATTCCGTATTATTGGATTCCATGAAAACATTGGGGACAATATGATGTTTTTCATAGAGGTCTGCAATCTTTTTTCTTGTGCCCGAACCAATTCCTTTCAGGATGAGCGGTTCCTTTGCAATATCAAGAAATTCTATTTCTTTTTTCCGGGCCAGGGGGTGGTCCACACAAAAGATGACCACAATCTCCTCCTGGCTGAAGGGAACAAACTGGATTCGTGAATCATTCACATCCATCTGGGCCACCACAATCATCTCATTTTTATAATCCCTCAGACTGTTGATCATGGCCATGGAACTGCCTTCTTCAAGGATAATTTTTACCTTGGGATAGGCCCTGTGGAAAACCGACATGATAGACGGCATGATATGCATGGCATAGGCCTTTGTGCAACCGATTTCCAGAAGGCCCTGATTCAGTTCCTTAAGCTGGGTCAAGGCGGTTTCAACCTCATCTTCAATGCTGAAGAGCCTTTCAGCCTTTTCAAACAGTATTTTTCCGGCATGGGTCAGGCAAACCGCTCTGCCCTGCCGTCTGAACAATTTCATATCATAAAAATTTTCAAACAATTTGATCTGGGCCGTTACCGCAGGCTGGGAAATACATAGTGCTTCAGCGGCAAGCGTATAGCTTGAATATTTGGCAACGTAGTAAAAGGCCCTGAGTTGATTTAAATTGATCATGATGTTCAATCCTTGATGATCCGGTTGCCACATGGAACTCCGGAGCCATAAGAAAATCTTATACAATTCATAATTTTATATGAATTGACAGTTTTTTTGTCAAGCAATATTACTGATCCCAAAATACTTGCTTTCTATCTTTGATTTCCGGGTCTGCCCTTGAACGTTGGCAGTTTTTATCTTAACCGTCCTTTTTGTTTTTCTGCAAGTATACTTCGGTGTCAGGTCGTGTAATTGGTTTTTTTAACACTTAATTTTTTTACTGGAGGTAAAAATGGCTGACAAGAGTTTTCCTAATCCCCACGAGATAGAAACAATCCCCGGAACAGAAGGATGGGAGCGAATGTATCCGTACCACTATTTCTTTACGACAAAAGATAAAGAAAGAGAAGAATATGAAAACAACATGTTCTGGTTCAATGATGCCCTCCATTACCCTGAGCCCATGTACCCCTTTGACATCATCTGGGATGAAGCATGGTTCCTTGCCCTATCACAATTCAATACCCGGATTTTCATGATTCCGCCGGTTTATGGAGTGGATCACCGGATCATCAATGGGAATGTCTATATCACGCCTGTTCCGGTAACTGATCCTGAAGAAATTCAGAAAAGGGTCCCTTTATTCATGGAAAGAGCAGGCTATTATTTTGAAAACTGGGATATGCTCCAGGATCAATGGGAAAAGAAAATGAGAGGGATCATTTCAGAACTTGAAACCCTTGAAATCCCGACATTGCCGGCCATGGAAGATATATCCGTTGTCAAGAACGGGCTTGGAACCTCCTCGGGATATGAACTGATCAAAAATTACGACAAGCTCATAGACCTTGGAATTCGCTGCTGGCAATATCATTTTGAATTTTTAAATCTGGGCTATGCCTCCTATGTTATCTTTGTTGATTTCTGCACCAAAGCCTTCCCGGATATCCCTTTGCAGAAAATTACCCAGATGGTGGCAGGGATTGATGTTATCTTGTACCGGCCCGATGAGGAATTGAAAAAACTCGCGAAACTTGCAGTTGAGTTCGGCCTCACCTCCCAGATCGGAAATGATACCAAAGACGTTAAGGATGTCATTGCCTCACTTCAGGGTTCTGAAAACGGGAAAAAATGGGTCAGTGCCTGGGATCAGGCCAAAAACCCATGGTTTAACATTTCAACCGGAACCGGATGGTATCACCAGGATATTTCCTGGAACGACAACCTGAATATCCCCATGAGTTCCGTCCGGATTTATATTGAAAAGCTAAAATCAGGCCATTCCATTGACCGCCCTATTGCTGCCGTCAAAGAGGAACGCAAACGATTGATTTCCGAGTACAGAGGTCTTTTGAAAACCGATGAGGACAGAAAGACCTTTGATCAGCTTCATGGAACGGCTGAACTGGTTTTCCCCTATGTTGAGAACCATATGTTTTACGTAGAGCACTGGTTTCATTCCGTGTTCTGGAACAAGATGAGAGAAGTCGCCGCCATCATGAGGGATCACAAATTCCTCAAAGGCCCGGAAGATATCTGGTATCTGTCCAGAAGTGAAATCAAGGAAGCCCTGTGGGATCTTGTGACTGCCTGGGCTACCGGAACAAAGGGATATGGACCGCTGCACTGGCCTGAAGAAATCGCATGGAGAAAAGGCGTTTATAAAATATTCAAAGAACACCGCCCCCTGCCGGCCTATGGAACTCCGCCGGAAGTCATTGCCGAACCGTTTACCGTTGTTCTCTGGGGTGTTACCAATGAAAGCATGGCCGCCTGGGCCAAATTAAAGGAAATCGGAGATCCGGACAAGGTCAATGAACTCGAAGGGTTTGCAGGATCACCGGGCGTGGTTGAAGGGATTGCACGGGTATGCCGCTCGGTTGAGGATATCGGACGACTAAAGGAAGGAGAAATCCTTGTGGCACCCACGACATCCCCCTCATGGGCACCGGTATTCCAGAAAATCAAAGGAGTTATTACGGATGTGGGCGGTATCATGAGCCATGCAGCCATTGTCTGCCGCGAATACGGCATGCCGGCTGTTGTCGGTACGGGCCAGGCAACCTCTATTATCAAGTCCGGTATGAAAATCAAACTGAATGGCGATACAGGAAGAGTTTACATCGAAAGGTAAGTTGCTATCATGGAAAAAAGATCTGACTATGTCCTCTGGTTTGAAGAATGTGATATGGACTCCATTCCCCTTGTCGGTGGTAAAAATGCAAGCCTCGGGGAGCTGTTGAAAGCACAGATTCCTGTTCCCCCCGGCTTTGCAATAACCACCAAAGCCTATAGCCTTTTTCTTGAGCAGGGCAATATTAAAAAGGATATCTTTAAAATTCTGGATGGGATCAAAGCCAATGACATGGATTCTGGTGAAGCTGCCAGTAAAACCATTCGGGCTTTGATTGAAAATACATCGATGAATGATGACCTCCAGGATTATATTGGAGAATTTTACCGAAGGCTTTCTAAAAAATGCAATGTGCCCGCAGTTCCTGCGGCTGTCCGATCCAGCGCTACGGCAGAGGACCTTCCTGGAGCCAGTTTTGCAGGACAGCAGGATACCTTTTTATGGATCAGGGGAGTGGACGGCATTCTTAAGCATGTGAAAAAATGCTGGTCAAGTCTTTTTACCTCAAGAGCCATCTATTACAGAGCAAAAATGGGATTTCCCCATGAACTGGTGGAGATCTCCGTGGGTGTTCAGAAAATGGCAAACGCGTGGACCGCCGGTGTGATGTTTACATTGAATCCTGCCACCGGAGACCGGTCCACCATTGCCATCGATGCAAACTGGGGGTTCGGGGAAAGTGTTGTCAGCGGCGAATGCACGCCGGATAATTTTATCATCAATAAAATCACAGATGAAGTAATTAAAAAAACGGTTTCCCACAAGACAATTCTCTACACGCGTGACCCTATAAATCATTCCGTCATAAAACAGGGGGTTCCTGCTGAAAGAGCAGACATCCAGTGTGTTGTGGATAAGGATGCCATTGAGCTTGCGAAAATCGGCAAACGCATTGAAAAGCATTATGGCAAGGCCATGGACATCGAATGGGCCATTGACAAGGACACGCCCGGCCAGGCAAAAATACTGATTCTTCAAAGCAGGCCGGAAACCGTTTGGAGCAGTAAAAAAATAGAGCCTGTCATGGCAGCCCGATCATCGGCCCTGGAGCACATCTGTGCAGGGCTGATTGCAGGCAAAAAACTCAAGCGTTGATTTAAAAAACACCATTGTTTAACCGCCGGGCCCTGAAATTTCAGGGCCCGGTAAAAATATAAACCAGTGCGCATCGCGCAGGCATCCCTATATCTGCGTCAACAGGGATGCAACTGACAGAGGAGAACATAAACATGAAAGACATGAGAGATTTTATTGCAATCTGTGAGGAAAAAGGTCTTCTGAAACGTATCACGGCAGAGGTTGACACCCATTTGGAATTGTCACACATTGCAAAATTGAACGAAGAAGCCCAGGGGCCGGCATTGCTGTTTGAAAATTGCAAAGGCTATAATTCACCGGTTATTACAAGTGCTGCCACCACAGTTCAAAGACTTGCCATTATCATGGGCGAATCTGAAAATTCAAGCCTTACAGATCTTTATAATGTCTGGGCTGAAAAAGCAAAAAAGCCCATCCCGCCAGTATATGTAGATAAATCAAAAGCTCCCTGTAAACAGAACATCATGATGGGCGATGATGTGGATTTAAATATTTTCCCTATTCCTCATTACTACCCGTTGGATGGTGGAAAATATTATGGAACCGCTCATTTTATTATAACAAAAGATCCTGATTCAGGTTGGGTAAATCTGGGCACATACAGAAGCCAGCTTCTGGGCAAAGATAAAATCGGTACCCAGTTTATTAAAGGAAAACATGCCGACATCATGCTGAAAAAATACCAGGCCCTTGGAAAACCCATGCCCTGTGCCTCCATTTCAGGCTGCGATCCAATATTGTTTATCCTTGGTGCTGCCCGCGTAGGTGCATTCACCAGTGAATATGATGTGGCTGGCGCCTTCAGAGGAGAGCCTGTTGAAGTGGTTAAAGGGGAAGTGGTTGATCTGCCGATTCCTGCCCATGCGGAAATTGTTGTTGAAGGTTTTTGTGATGCTGATAAATTTATGCAGGAAGGGCCGTTCGGAGAATATACCGGATATTACTCAGGTGTGGGTACTGATCCTAGAAACTTCATTGATGTCAAATGTGTTACATACAGGAATAACCCAATTCACTGGGGAACAACTGTTGGTCGTGCTGTAACGGATACTCATATGGTTATGGCATTGTCTTATGGCGCAACACTTTGGCAACAGCTCAATGAAATGAAAATTCCGGGTCTGAAAAACTGCTATTGCCCGCCGGAAGGCGCAGGCAGATTCCTTGCCATCATTTCCATGAAACAAATGTATCCGGGTCATGTGGATCAGGTTTTGACCGCAGCCATTTCCACGGAAATGGGCGCTTACGGCCTTAAAACCGTAATTGTGGTTGATGAAGACATTGATTCATGGGATATCCCGAGAGTCATGTACGCCATGAGTTTCAGATTCCAGCCCAACCGCTGCCAGGTCATCAAAAGAGGCCGGTCTACCCCGCTTGATCCGTCCCTGCCCATCAATGCAAGATGGATTACCGGAAGACTTCTCATGGATTGTACGATTCCTTATGAATGGGACCCAAAACCAATCCAGATAAAACTTGATCCCGCCATGGTGGCAAGAGTCAAAGAAAGATGGTCTGAACTCGGATTTTAATGAAAGGAGATATTGTGAAACCCATTCGATATACCAAAGCAATGACCGATGAATTCCTGAAAGACGGATACTGGACCCAGGAAACATTTTACGATTTCTGGGAAAAAAATGCGAGAGAAATCCCGAACCAGGAAGCCCTGGTGGATTCAAAATACAGATTGACATGGAAACAGGCTGTGGAGCTTGCAGATGCCATGGCCATCTCATGGGTGGAGATGGGAATTGAAAAACACTCCAGAGTGATCATTCAATCTCCCAACAGTGTTTACGGATTTCTTGCAAGAATTGCCTGTGAAAGGGCGGGTCTGATTTCCCTGACGGTTTATCCCTATCTGCGGAAAAAAGAGCTGACCTATATGGTGGACAGGACCAAGGCCTCTGCAGTCATCATTCTTCATACCTATAATAAATTTAATTATCTTGAAATGTATGAAGACCTTCAGAAGGACTTTCCCCATCTGAAAAATATCTTTTTGTTTGATGATCTGGTTCCGCCGGGAGCACCGGCAGGCACTTTCTCTTTGACCACCATGGTTGAGAAAAGAGTACACCTGCCCATTGATAAGGCAGTTCTTGCAAAAAGACGGCTGGATGCAGTTGAAAATATTGCCATCCTCACCACGACTTCCGGAACCACGGGAATCCCCAAGCTGGTGGAATGGCCGGCCGCCCCCCGCATCTGCACATCCAAGGGCCGGGTGGATATCTGGAGCCTGACAAAGAACGACATCACCATGGCCATTGCCCCCCATGCCGGGGGTGCGGCTGGAACCCTCACCTATTTTGCCGCTCCCATTGCCGGGGCCAAAACCGTGATGCTGGAAGAATTTTCCCCGGAAGCAGCCCTTGCGTTGATTGAAAAGGAAAAAGCCACGGCCATCGGCGTTGTGCCCACCCATCTCATCCGCATGCTGGAAGCCGACGTTTCAAAATATGATCTAAGCTCCTTACGATTTATCCGCTCGGCCGGTGGATATCTGCCGCCCCAGGTGGCAGAGGAAGCTGAGGCGGCCTTTGGTGCCTCCATTACGAGCGATCTTGGCACCCAGGATATGGGCTCTGTTTCAGGATGCCGTGTGGAAGATTCCAAGGATTTAAGACGAAGGACTGTGGGCAGAATGCTGCCCGGCAACAAGGTTCGCCTTGCCAATCAGGAAAACAGGGAATTGAATGTTCCGGACGGCGAACCCGGCATCCTCTATTTCAGGGGGCCCCATGCACCGGCCGGGTATTACAGGGATGAGGAACTGACTTCCACCGTATTTGACAAGAACGGCTGGACCACGACAGAAGATATTGTTAAATTTGACCAGGGATGCCTCTGGATTCTCGGCCGGGCCAAGGACATGGTCATCCGCGGCGGGCAGAACATTTATCCGGCTGAAGTGGAAGGCCTTATGAATGATCATCCGGCTGTGGGTTCCGTAGCCATTGTCGGGTATCCGGATAAGGAAATGGGGGAACGCTGTGCCGCCTATGTCATCCCCAAAGCCGGTATGACCTTTACCTTTAAAGATATGGTCGCTCACTTGAAATCCAAAGAGATTGCCATGTTCAAACTTCCCGAGCATCTGGAGATCGTCACTGAATTCCCCACGGTCGGGGATTCAGGAAAAATCAACAAGGAAACCTTGAAAAAAGATATCCGGGAAAGACTCGGGTTATAACCGTAAGACTACCGCAGGAAGGACTATGAACTGCCGCCTTCCTGCGGCTGCCATACAAAAGGCCTAGAAATGAACACACCCAAAACCGTTTTAATTATTTCCACCCTGGATACCAAAAGGGAAGAAACACGGTATTTAAAATATAAATTTAAAGAAATCGATGTTCTGCCCCTTCTCATGGATCTCTCCATGAGAGGCAAGGAACCCTCAAGGGCTGAGTTGACCCCGGCCCATGTGGCAACGGCTGGCGGCAGCTCCATAGAGGAGATCAACCGGTCAAAGGAACGCTCCACCATCACCAATATCATTATTGACGGGGCCTCCAAAATTGCCAAGGATCTTTATGCGGCCGGAAAAATACATGGGGTCATGGCAATCGGCGGGTCCACCGGGTCCCTCATGGCCACCGATGTCATGCGGTCCCTTCCATTCGGTATTCCCAAGCTCGTGATATCTTCCACCGCGGCCCTTCCCGGACTGTCCACCAAATATATCGGCACCAGCGATATCCTTTTATTTCATTCCGTCATTGAAATTTCCGGTGTGACGGATATGCTGAAAAATGTCATGGACAGGGCCTGCTATGCCATGAAGGGCATGATCAAATATGTTAACAGTAATCTTGCAATCAGTGATAAAAAAACCATTGCCTTGACCATGCTGGGCCCCTGTGAACAATGCGCCGGCACGGTTCGGACAACCCTTGAAAAACAGGGTTACCAGATCACGGGCTTTTCTGCTGCGGGCGTGGGTGACCGGGCCATGGAAAAAATGATTTCCGAAGGATTTTTCCAGGGTGTCATTGATCTTGCTCCCGGCGGTGTGGGTGAACATTATTTCGGCTATATGCGGGATGGCGGTCCGACCCGCCTGGAATCCGCAGGGTTAAAGGGAATCCCCCAGATCATCTCCACCTGTTCGGTGAACCACATGACCCCGTCCAGATCCAAATATAAAAAAGAATTCCTTGAACGCCGCAAATATGACCTGGACAAATACAGAACCTGGATCAGGCTTACCCCGGATGAACTTAAACAGGTGGCCGGGGAATTTGCAAGAAAACTCAACAATGCCAAAGCCCCTGTGAAAATCTTGGTTCCCCTCAAAGGCTGGTCTTCGGTGGATGCAGAGGGAAACCCGACCTATGACCCTGAAGAAGACAAGATTTTTGTGGATACATTGAAAGGTCTTCTGGATCCTAAAATAGAAATTATTGAGGTGGACGCCAACATGGAAGATCCCTTGTTTAGCGAACGGGTGATACAGACTGCTTTGGAGATTTTTTAATGTCACCCCAATTGGGATTCTCTGATTAAAAAGATCCCTGTTCACAAACCAGGGTATTGTGATACAACCCCAAAAAGTGGAGAAAAAGAAATGATCGTTAAAAACTGGATGCGTAAAAATCCTGAAACCATTTCAAGTGATCTTTCAGCAAAAGAAGCCATGCATCTTTTTGAAGAAAAAAAAGTCCCTTTTATGGCCGTGGTGGATGACAATAAATTCAGAGGGCTTCTTGCCAGGCGGGACTTGAGAGAAGCTGCATCCTGGGCCATTTCAACCCAGGATATTCATGAGGTCGAGTTTTTTAATGAAAGGCTGAAGGTCAAAGATATCATGGTCCGCAAACCCGTTACCCTTTCCATCCATGATACTGTTGAAACAGCCATTCAGAAAGGCAAACAGTTCGGCAGAAATTTTCTGCCGGTCATGGATGGCGATAAACTTGTGGGGACCTTATCCAACAGGGATTTCACCAGGGCCTTGAGCCAGCTTCTGGGAGAAGACCAGGCGCTTCATGGTGTCTCCATTGAATTGAACGAAGACCCTAAAATGTCCATCCGTAAAATCCTGGAAGATATTTTCATCATGGGCCTTGAAATCAAAGGCCTTTTTACGCTGAAAGATGCGGATTCCGGAAAGACTCGCCTGATTATCCGGTTTGAAGCCAAATGTTTTAAACGGATTGTCTCCTTAATTGAAGAAAAAGGGTACAATCTGGTAGAAGTGGTCAAACATGAAAACAAAGCTTAGAAAATAAGGTTTAACTGGACAACCTTAAGGAGCCCTATATGACAAAACGATTAATCCTAGGAATATCCGGAGCAAGCGGTGTGATCTATGGCGTCAGGATGCTTGAGGTTTTAAAAAACCGAGGCATTGAAACCCATCTCATCATTTCCGAGGCAGGAAAACTCAATATCAAAATAGAAACCGACTATGATGTGGAAGAAGTCCTTGCCATGGCTGACTTTACTTATAACAACAAACAGATTGCCGCATCGGTTGCCAGCGGTTCTTTCCAGACCATGGGCATGGTGGTTGCCCCCTGTACGGTTAAGACCCTGTCCGGGATCGCCAATTCCTATAATGAAAATCTTTTGATCCGGGCTGCCGACGTTCAGCTCAAGGAAAAACGAAAATTAGCCCTCATGTTCAGGGAGACGCCTCTTCATGTCGGGCATTTGAGGCTTCTCACCCTGGCAGCGGAAATGGGAGCCCATATTGTTCCGCCGGTCCCGGCTTTTTATCATCATCCCAAAACCATAGACGATATTATCAACCAGTCGGTGGGAAAAGTCCTGGATTATATGGGTATTGAGCATGATCTTTTCAAACGCTGGGACAATTCTGAGCTGGAAAAGCTTACAGATACATCTCCATCGGAAAAAATCGGCAAAAAGGACGGGAACAAGGTCATTGCCATGAAATAAATAAGCAAGGAGGAGAACCAATCCATGGTGCTTCAACCCAAGTGCAAAATCACCGTCATCAAACGATCCCTGAACAAGGACATTATTGATGCCTATATGAACCCGGAAATGAAAAATCATTCCCTTTGCAGCAAGGTGAAAGAAGGGGACGAATTTTTGATCTATTCTGAGTGGGACATGCCGGAAAATTTCTGCCCCTGGGCCTGGGCAGACATCAAGCAGGATATCCTGGCCATTATCAGCGGGGCTCAGTTTTCATGGATAGGCCAAAAAGGGGTTGCCATTTCCGGGTGTACCGACTGGTTTCGACCGGTTCTTTTTAAGATTGAAAAACTTTAAGGGTCTGAATGCCGAAAAGGGAAAAGCTAATATTTGATCTTATCCTCTTTGACCTTGAAGGAACCCTGGTGGATTTTCAATGGCGTCTTACTGAGGCTGTCAAGGAAATTCTTCCTGTCATTGCCGTATCAGGGATTGATATCGGCAAATATAGTGTCTTTCCAAGTTATGCCGAGCTGTTCAACACCACACGGGATCTGACCCGGAACTGGAATCCCCGACAATCCGCCCGATTGTTTGAACAGCTCGGGGTCATCTATGACAAATATGACAAGGATGCCTTAAGGCGATGGGCTCCCTATCCGGAGACACGTCCTTTACTTGAAAAACTTGCCAAAGCCGGATACCGCATGGGCGTGGTCAGCAATTGCGGAACGTACGCTGCCAATAGTGTGCTGGCTCGATTCAATCTGGCCGAATATTTTGAAATTACCTTATCAAGAAATGATGTCTCTTATGTCAAACCTTCTCCGGAAGGATTGATTCTTGCCCTTGAAAAACTCGGAGTTTCGCCGGACAGGGCGATTTTTATCGGTGATTCCGTCAATGATATCCTGGCTGCCCAAAGTGTTCCCATGCCGTCCTGCTTTCTTATGGGCGGAGAAAGCCGTGTGACCGGTGAAGACGGAAGCATGGCCACATTCAGGATATCTTCTCTGTCCGACCTTGCCCATATCCTTGTTCAATAATTTTTACCATGAAGATCATGAAGGGCATGAAGATTTCGTCTTACATCTCAGAAATGCCCTGCCAGCCGACAACCCGGACATTATTTCGGATATAGGCATTATTTCCCCCGTAAATGAGGCATGATTCAACCGGTATGTCCGCGGCGAGCCCTGAAAAATATTCCAGGCCTTTGAAATGATCGGAGTTAACCGTCTGTCCGGATTTGATTTCAATCTGCAAAAGCGAATTTCCGTTATCACAGATCACATCTACCTCATTTCCCTTGCTGTCACGGAAATAGTACAGATTGTCGGCCTTCCCTCTGTTATATCTTGCTTTTAACAGTTCGGAAAATACATAGGTTTCAAAAATAGCCCCTTTTAACGGGTGGGAGAACATCTGGTCAGCTTTTGTGATTCCAAGAAGAAAGGATGCAAGCCCGGTATCCAGGAAATAGAGTTTGGGAGCCTTGATCAGGCGTTTGTTAAAATTTCTGTAATATGGCCTGAGAAGCTTGATGATAAAACTTGCCTCAAGCACGGATACCCAGGATTTCACAGTATTATGGTTGACCCCGCAGTCATTGCCGAGAGATGACAGGTTCAAAATCTGACCGGTTCTTCCGGCGCAGAGTTTCAGAAAAATGTCAAATGCCGACAGATCTTTTATATTGATGAGCCTTCGGAGATCCCTTTCCACATAAGTGTTGACATAAAACTGCATGGCTTCCGAAGGGTCAAGGTTTTTATCAAATATTCGGGGATAAAAGCCTTTGAATAAAACTTCATCCATAACAGTCTCATGCCGGTTATTCTGATACGCCTCATCATAGGAAAAGGGTAAAAGATTTACAATAGCGCTTCTTCCGGCAAGGGACTGGGTCATTGTCTCCATCAGATCAAACTGTTGACTCCCGGTTAAAATAAACAAGCCGTCTTTCTTCTTTTCATCCACAAGGGTCTGGATATAGGACATTAAATCCGGTTCCCGCTGGATTTCATCAATAATGGCGCCATCCGGAAAACGATTTAAAAATCCTCTGGGGTCTTCTTTGGCAAACCTTCTCTCATCGACATCTTCAAGAGATATATATGCTTTTTCAGGAAATATCATTTTACAGAGGGTGGTTTTTCCGGACTGCCTCGGGCCTGTTATCGTCACAACCGGGTATTGGCCTGCATAGGCCAGCACTTTTTCGGAAATATTTCGTCTGATCGGCATCATGGAATTCTCCACATTGATTTGGAATCGTTTTATATCAAATAAATCAATTGGTACAGATTGTCAATTCAATTAACAATCTGTACCAAAATCTTTCGAAGCCTTATATGGCAGTGTTTGGCAGCTCATGAATGAAATATAAGAGCATCAGGATTTTTCTTCTGTATTAAAAACAGGCTCCCGAAAGTCAGAACTTGTTTCTGATTTGGGCCGGAAGGCCACAAGAATGGCGGAAGAAAGGATCAGGACCGCCCCTGCCACCTGTATCCATCCGATGCGGTCTAAGAAAATGGCTGCAAGCGCCATGGTCGTGACAGGCTCAAATGTGGACAGCATGGAAGCATTCACCGCTCCGATCAGTTTCATCCCCAGAAAATATGTATAAATGGCAATCACAGTTGAAATGACGGCAATAGCAAAAACAGGCAGCCAGGCCGGTCCTTGTTCAGGAATGAAAAATCCGGCTTGCAGATTATATTTAAGAAAATTACTTCCCATTAAAGGGTATTTATTTCATACTTTTCAGAAAAAAATTTCATACTGCCACTGTATTATTGATCGGACTCATTTTCCTGGTATTCCTTGCCGGGTCTGCGACATTAATATAGGTAAAGGGTTGACGGAGTATGGATTTTCCTCTATTATCTGATTGCAAAGTAAGCATACAGATAATAGGAGGGAGCCGATGGAAGTGACTATTGAAAGCTTGGAGATAGAACGGGAGCAT
>JANNUH010000037.1:0-4111 GCA_031395015.1 Desulfobacterales bacterium
TCTGCATTCGGGGTATACACATAACTGCCGTCAGGGTTCAGGGTCAGGCTGCCGTTGGCTGGGCCTGCTCCAGGAACAACACTGAAGGTCAGGGCATCCTGAAGATCGATATCCGATGCGCTGACCGTACCGTTCAGCACCGTATCTTTATCTGTTTCTGCCGTGAGGGGGGCTGCCTCCGGGGCATCATTGGCCCCTGTGATGGTGACGGTAACTATCTGAGAGATACCGTCTGTTGCCGTATAAGTGATGGTATCTGTGGCAATATCTCCTTCATCGAGAGTTTGAACCGCTGTCTGGTCAAGGGTATAAGTCCAGGTGCCCGATGACAGCTCAAAACTACCATAATTGTTGTCTCCGGTCGTGGCTGCCACATCGACAAATGCCGGTGTATCTCCGGCATCAATATCTGTTATGGCAAGGGTTCCCGTTGCCGTGGCCGCTGCATCTCCGATATTGCCTTCGGCTATGTTTTCGGTGAAGCTGCCGGTAACAACAGCAGCGTCTTCGGTCCCGGTGATGGTGATGGTGATATCATGGGTCGTACCGTCTGATGAAGCTACTGTCAGGACTTCATTGACAGTTTCACCTGCATCCAGTTGCTGGATGGCCGGCAGGATGCTGCCGGCTGAATAGGTCCAGTTGCCTGCGGTATCCATGGTCAGACTGCCGTAGGTTCCGGCAACAGTCCCGGCCTGGAACACCGATTCTCCGGTATCCGGGTCGCTGATGGTCAGGACGCCGCTGGTTTCCAGCAGGGTGTTACCATTCGTGCCCACATCTTCCGTGACTGAGCCGGTATCTGTTCCGGCGATTACAGGCGGAACATTGTCTACCGGAGGTACCGGCGACTCTGTGACAATAGTTATCACAGTTTCTGCCTGTCTGATAATGCTGTCATCAAATAATCCGGAATTATTTATAGATTGCGGTTCGGCATTTGAGCCGTCTGCTATATAAAAAACAGGGTCTTCAGGTGAGGTATAGTCAATTAAACCTAATACCAGAGGTTCTTGATATGACAGTACAGGGTTTGACAGCACAGTGTTTGACGGTTCCGGGCTCTGCGGCAAAGAAAATCCTTCCGGCTGATCTATGGAATCGACATCCCCCGTCTCTTCCATTGGATCTTCACTGGAATATCCTTCAGGGGTTTCGTGGCCGCCGATATTGCTGCTATCTCCTCCATGACCCTCACCTGCACTATCAGCACCCCCTGTTCCACTTCCATCACTGACCGCTTTTCCCTGGCCTATTTCACCCGTCAGAAAATCTATGGGAGCGGTTAATTTAAAAAAATCCAGTTCATCCCGGGTCAATGGCCGTGCAGGGCTAATCGGCTGGTTCTTAAAAAAATCTATTATTAAATCAGGGTTGCTGATGAACTGGATATTTCCGAAGGAATCTTTAACCACCAGCACATGCCCTTTTCCAATCTCTTCAACACCCCATTTCTCTGAATCCTCAAAAACCTGACCCACAACAGTGGTGCCCCTGATACCGATCAGGGCCATGGGAGATTGTAAATTAAAATTGTCAGGATTCTGTTTTGCTATTTCTCCTGTCACGGTTCGGAAAACACCTTTACCCATCTGCAAAAGCAGATTTGAATTAGATCCTTCTTCGGGATCATATACATAGGCGTTAATTATGATTTCACTGTTCTTACCTTGAGATAAAATGGTATTGTCCGTGAATTTTATTTCAATTTGTCCATCAGCCTTTGTAACGATCTTTTCTCCCTGAAAAAGTTCGCTTCCGGTCGACAACTCACGGGTTCCTGTCTCTGAAACTGCCTGGGCATGTCCCTGAAGACTTACCACAACGCCTATGGTTTTTCCTGATGCTGTGTTCTCATCCATAACAGATCCTAAAATAAAATTTTAAAATTAACGACCCAATTATCACACAAAAAAATAGCCAGGTTACCTAATGGCAACCCGGCTATCATTATGACCCGTGGCTTTCCGCCCCAGCCGCTAAACTGGTTTGGCTTTTTCATTGGTTTAAGCTTTTATTGCAAGCTTAAGCTTGTTTTGCAATATCCATGCCAAAATCTTGACAATGCGCTTCTGTAATACAAAAAAGGACAATCAACATAGGTAATCGCAGCTCAACAAAATGTTATTCATTATATAAATATCTGACTCAGCATTACAAAACATAACAAACTATATTAAGTTTCTCTTAAACTATGTAATAAATGTAACATCAATAGAGAAAATATTTCCTAAGGGTTTTTACCTATTTTTTGATGAATTCTCCTCCCTGATCCGATTAACCGGTCATGTCATCAAAGGAGCATTCTTTTTTATTTGCCGGAGGAATAATCCCGGTGACATGATAAATCGGTATTTTTTTTGAAACATTTTTTAGGGTGCGGTTGCCTAAAAATTCACACTCAACCTGCTCACGAACCATGTTATAGGTTTTGGGTTCTATATAAAGTTTACTTTTTTTAGATAAGGCGCCGATTCTTGCCGCCAGAATCGTAACAAGCCCTGAAGCAGTATAGGTCCATCGTTCCATGACAGTACTTTTCATCCTGGTAATTCCCACATACCCCTCTCCGGAACTGATACCGATGTGCAGATCAACCCCTCCCCACGGATAATTAAATTCTCTGTTGATCCTTTTATTTTCTTCAATTATATCAAGGGCGGTTGAGACAGCTTCAAAGGCATAGTTTCCCATGGTATCACTTTTAAAGATGACCATGATCCCGTCACCGGAAGTTTCGTTTATCTCTCCCCCATGCTGATGGATGCATTTTAAATAGCGCGAAAAATGATTTTCAACCATGTGGTTGACCATGCGCTGATCATTATTTTCCGTGATTACGGAAAAATCCTGTATATCAACAAACAAAACAGAGACATCCATGGGATGTTTCTCAACAGACAGGCTGTCAGGGTCTTTTTCAGCGATATTTGCAACGCTGTGAGGAACAAATTTTGTAAGCTGGTTTTTTAGTTTAGTGAGGGATTCATTGATAATGACCTGGTCCTGAAGGTTTTTTGAATAATTCTTTACATCATTATACAGCCGGGCATTTTCAAGGGCAATCGCAACATAGTCTGATATGGCAGACAAAAAAGTATTGTCCACATCGGTAAATTTGCCTTTTTTTGTGTTTAATGCCTGAAGAACGCCAATGCAGTTGCCGCCGCTGTTAATGAGCGGCACACATAAGATATTTTCAGTTTTAAATCCGGTTTTACAATCAATCCCGACATTAAATCGGGGGTCTTTATATGCTTCATTAAGGGACAGGGATTCTTTATGTTTAAATACCCAGCTTGCAATCCCGACCTTTGCCGATATCCTTATCTCACAATTTTCCATTCCCGTGGCAACCAGGGACCAGAGTTCATCTGTTTTTTCATCATATAAAAACACCGAGCTTCTCTGGGTTCCCATGATATGGTTCGTCTGATTCATTATCAGGGGAAACAATACATTGATATCGATTTCAGCCGTGATGGTTTTACCCACTTCACACAATTTATGAAACCGCTCGTTTTGTTCTCTTAATGAAAAATCTTCCAGTCTTCGTCCGATCTTTCTTTTTTCTTCCGTTATATTCATGGGTTATACCGAGTTATAAAATTGTTTGGCTCCATTGTTCATTATCGCCATTGCCACCTGATTGCAAGCATTGTGATATCATCGGTCTGGGATGCCTTGCCGGTAAATTCAAACAGATCCGACTTAATGGTTTCCAGAAAAACCGCTGCAGGGCCTTGAAAACCATATTTTAATAGATTTTCAAGTCTGGCTCGAGTATAAAACGCTCTTGTTTCCGATCTTGCTTCCGTCACTCCATCTGTATAGCTGAAAAGCAGGTCATCTTTTTCAAGCTGAATTGTTTCTATTTCATATGTTGCGCTACTGATTGGCCCCAGAGCCGGGCCGGTGGCTTTGAGCGATTGTTTTATTTCATTTTTCCCGATAACCAGAGCAGGTTCATGGGGTCTGCGACATTAATATAGGTAAAGGGTTGACGGAGTATGGATTTTCCTCTATTATCTGATTGCAAAGTAAGCATACAGATAATAGGAGGGAGCCGATGGAAGTGACTATTGAAAGCTTGGAGATAGAACGGGAGCAT
>JANNUH010000068.1:0-1840 GCA_031395015.1 Desulfobacterales bacterium
AAGGGAAATGGTTTTAGAAGCCCTTGATACAAAATTCAGCAAAAATGTCCCGGAAGATGTCCACGCACAAATACAGGCCTTGAACAATAGGCTCTTGCTGAAAAGACTGCACAGGTCTGCCATTCAAAGCAAGGACATTGAAGGCTTCAGGAAATCCATACAGGAGTTGATATCAGAGTCTTGAGAATAAAGCCCGCCTGAAAATCCTGTATGTCCTGTTTTATGATTTCAGAAATCCTGGCATTTCCCCATCGTGGCAGGATTTGCCGCTCAATCATGGCTTTGTCCATGTTCCAACTGCGTTTGTAGACCTTGATGTGAGGAAAATACCGGTTTCCAGTGCTGCGAACTTCCAGTAGAAATCCCGGAACCAGGGTGTCAAAATAATCCATCTTGGGTTTGTTCTTTACGATGGGTGGATTGTCGGCAAATTGCTGGGTCAGATGAACTTTAGGCATAGAGCACCTCCTGGGTTATGGTTTTAAAAAAAGAAAAGATTTGTCAATGATTTCAGGCAAGATGAATAAATACGAGAGACAAGCCAGAATTTTAAAATTACAATTGATTTTTATACCCATATGTATATAATCAAAATATGAATAAAATACTCCGAACCTTATTTTGGGTAGGTTCTAGCAAAAAGGACTTGATGAAAATGCCCACTGATGTTCAAGATATTTTTGGCTTTGCATTGCATCTTGCTCAATCAGGAGTAAAACATCCGGATGCAAAACCTTTAAAAGGATTCGGTGGGGCCGGCGTTCTGGAAGTGGTGGAAAACCACAAAAGTAATACTTATCGCGCAGTTTACACAATCCGCTATACAGATACGGTATATGTCCTTCATTGTTTCCAGAAAAAATCTCACCAAGGCATAGAAACGCCAAAACATGATATGGAATTAATAAAAGCCCGTTTAAAGTCTATATAAGAAAGTATGAGAGGATAGGCATGATAGAAATACAAAAAGGAAGCCGCAATGTTTATAGTGATCTCCGGATGCCGGACGCTGAGGGTATGTATTTAAAAGCCCGCCTGGCATCAAAGATAAGAGAAATTATAAACCAGCGCCATCTAACACAACAGCAGGCAGCCGATATTCTGGGTATTACACAACCTAAGCTTTCCGGACTATTACGCGGCCACTTCCGTGGTATCAGTGAGGCAAAAATGATTGCATGCCTGAATCTTCTGGGTAGTGATGTAGATATCGTCGTGCACCAGACGCATCAAGACTTTTCAGAAGGGCAAACGCAGGTTACATTTTCCTGATACCCGGCCTTGAACAATAGACTCTTGCTGAAAAGACTGCACAGGTCTGCCATTCAAAGCAAGGACATTGATGGCTTCAGGAAATCCATACAGGAGTTGATATCAGACTCTTGAGGATTTCAGCCACCCGGTGGGGTGCAACAGATGACGTATCTGCTGAAAAAAATCTTATAGGGCTACAATTCAACGGTTATCCTTTTTCCCTCAATAACACCAATAAGCCAAGTCTGCTTCATGACTTTCCGGATCAGGAGGAAGCGATCGAATATGAGGATTTTTTTTAAATATCCGGCAAATACAGATAATTGAAGCATAGTGGGGCAGTCTTCCTATGCATTGCAAGATATGTGGGCACCAATGAATATGGCACTGCTGCGCTGCTTGAAGAAGCATCAAAGGTTCTGGGTTCACTCAAAGGGGTGTGGTTCCGGCAAAGCTCCTGATCCTTTACCCAGCATGGAAGATCAGCCCTTATCCCCTGCTTCCTGTTACGCCATAACCAAACACAACCAAGAGGAATTGCTGTTATTGTTTTCTTATACCTTTAATGTACCGGCTGTTGCCCTGA
>JANNUH010000069.1:0-7835 GCA_031395015.1 Desulfobacterales bacterium
GGCTTCGGCTTCTTCGACAGAGGTCAGATCCTGGCGCTGCAGGTTTTCGACCAGGGCGATCTCGGCATGGTTCCCATCGACAAAAATAGAGGGCAGGGTGGTCAGGCCGATCTTCTGGGCTGCCTGCCAGCGGCGCTCACCTGCCACGATGAAGAGTTGGCCTTCACCGGCATCACGGAACAGAAGGGGCTGGAGGATGCCGAATTTTTCAATGGAAGTGACAAGCTCGGCAAGGGCTTCGGGGTCAATGACCTTGCGGGGCTGGTCAGGGTCAGGGTTGAGGTCTGTGACTGGGATCTGGTAGAGATTGCCTTTTTCATAAGCGGGTGCTGTGGCCATGGTTGTATTCGTTAGGCTTGGCTTACGTGTGACCTTTAGGTTATTGCTATTATTTGAGTTTCGTTTGATCATTTTCCATCACCCAATCTTCGACGTTCAGTTTCTCAACCCTTCCAAATTCTTTTACATTATGTGTAACAACAATGAGCTTGTTTGCTGTGGCAATGGATGCAATTTGAGTGTCTCTTTCGCTTATCATTCTGCCTTCTTTTTCAAGTTGTGTCCGAATTACGGCGTATTCAAAGGCTGCCGCTTCATCAAAAGCACAGATGCCCAGCATTGAAGTTATCTGGTTTATCTTAAACCGTCTTTCTTTCTTTTTTACGGAGGATTTCTCTATCCCATACAATATTTCAGCCAGAGTAATGGTTGATAAAAACAAATGAGCAGGAGCGTGTTTTTTGATCCTTTCGATCACACTCCTGTCCCCTCGCATCCAGTAGCTGATGATATTGGTATCAAGTAGGTACATATTCCTCCGGACTAATCCAAATTAAAGGGTTTTGATGTCAGCGGTTCAGGTGTTTTGAAATCCGGATCAGCGGGAAATGCATCCCAGAAACCTTTTGGCCATTTACTTGTTTCAAGCGGCTCAAGAATTAGTTTATCCCCCTTTTTAATGATTCTAACTTCACTTCCCTTAAGCCAAAATGCTTTGGGTATCCTGACCGCCTGGGATCGGCCATTTTGAGATATCTTTGCTGTCGTTTCCATTTTTAGCCCCTTATCACATGGTAAAAATATATATCAGTATATATCATTCATTTGATTGGTTTAAATAATAAGCTATAAATTTAATAAGAACAACTTCTTTAGGCACTGTCGCAACCCAACTCCCTGAGGTGGCGTCTTTTTTTAAAGGAGTGGCGGTCAACCGCAAATAGTAACTTACTGTTATTATAAATTAAAATCACGCAGGCTTGGAGTTTCGGTTAATAAAAATATCAATTTTACCTTTTATATCAATGAAGACTGAAAGCACTTTTTCCCGCTCGTCATAGGTCCAGGCAGTCGTGTTGATATTGCCGATTTTCTTCACCACTTTTTGCGCAAACGCTAAAACAGCGGCTGGGTCGTTGGGATTTTTCCCTGAGGGCTGATTTGGAGTCTGCCCTCCCGATTCATTTGCCTTCTGCTGTTTTAACCGATAAGCGTTGTAGGCCGTGATCATCCCGCGTTCCTGCTTTTTGCGGGCGCTGTGGTCATGGTTGCCTCCTTTTAAGTTGAGGGTTAGTAAGCGTAATACGCTTCTTTAAAAATTTTATCCTGGGACAGATTTTTTTCTTCAAGCATATCCTCAACCAGCTTCAGCATATATGGGTTCCCGCAGATATAGCATAGCGTGTTGTTATCAATTTCATAGTTTTTAAGATAATCGGTTACCCGGCCGTGGAAATTGCCGCTTATGTCCCTGGTCATGCAGGATACATAATTTTCCGGAGCAAGATCTTTTGCCAGAATCAGATCCTCTTTATGACGAATGCCGTGGATCAATTTATAATCAAGACCTGGGTAGGATTTGATAAATGAGAGAAAAGGGCCTATGCCCACACCAGTGGCAATAAAAAGATATTTTTTATTCTGCGGCTCTGAAATGAAGAAATCACCATAGGGTCCAAGAATATCAATTTTATCGCCTGGTTTGAGACGGATCAACCAGGGACTGATCTTTCCTTTTTGTACGACTTTGATGAGAAATTCAAGGTAATTGTCATGGGGAGCGGAGCAAAACGTATAATCCCTGTTTTTATCATATTGCAGATGGGGGCCGATACTGACATGCTGGCCGGGTATGAATTGAAAGGTCCCTTTTTCCAGGCGCAGCAGAAAGGTGTCGTTTGTCAGTTTGATGTTTTCAAGGACTTTTGTCATAAAACGCTGATCATTGCTGATGGGGAACACCTCGGCAGATTCCACAGGGAATTGCTCTGCGCTGCGAAGATCCCCCTGCAAAGGGTTTTGTCCGATATCATACTGGGCCGGCAAACAGGTGCGGCTGATTTTTTTTCCGGCAAGGCTTTTGAATTTTTCCTTTAATACCCATTTAAGCGGATGATGGATGTATTTTTTCATTACCGGTGCGGCAGTGCCGACCATCCAGCAATTTTTGGGGCATGTTTTGACAAGGTTCCTTACCTTTGCGGCCTGCGGGCTGTACCAGAGCTGCTCAAAGGAATCATGGTCACGGATATTACCCATGCTTTCTTTCCAATAGCGTTCTTCCAGTCCATTGCAGGGAAACACTTCACCGTAAGGTTCAATGAAAAAGTTTACGGAACCGGCTTCGCATGGAAGAAGGCGTTTATTGCCAAGGATGTAATTGATCAATCCGATATTGAAGAAGGAACGGAACCAGTTTTTAGGGTTTATTCCTTTCATCAGAAGATCTGCAAGTTCAAAAAAATTGCTGGTGACTTCATCCTTGTTTAGAATGAAGTTGTTGTCTTTATGGAAGTAAAAGGAATTGTGATAAGTGGCTGTGGCAAAGTCCATGTTCAGGTTTCTGGTCAGTTGGTAAACCGGTATGAGGTCATGGCAGTTCTTATGGGAAACCGTCATGGCAATGCCGATGTCTTTTATTCCCATCTGTCGTAAGCCCAGCAGGGTGTTCATTCCTCTATCAAACCCGCTGCTGCGTCCTCTCAGGTGATCGTTGACCGTCGAGAGGCCTTCGAGACTCACCCGGATGCCGATGTTGGGGAATTTTTCAGCCAATGTCAGGATGTCGTCCACATGAAATCCTGCTGTTGAAATAACCACTCTTGGTGATTTTTTGAAAGCCACCTCGATAATATCGGTCAGGTCGTTTCTGACAAAGGGCTCGCCTCCGGTAATATTGATGAACTTCAGCCGAGGCAGGATTTCAAGCTCTTTTGCCTTGATTTCTTTAAGGATATCCGAGGGATGCTTCCAGATATCGCACATCCTGCATTTCATGCAGCAGCGGTAGGTGGTGATGATGGAAACATCTGTTGGAAGGGCTGATTTATCCATTCTATATGAACCAGGAAAAGGCAAATGGTAGGGGAGTGGCGGTCAACCGCCACTCATAACATTATGTTATTATTAACGATTACTTTATGATGGTATGGGTTTCGGGTTAAGAAAATCGTTGATTTGATTTTTGAGATCAACAAAGGCGACACAAAGGTTTTCCCGCTCTTCATTGGTCCAGGCAGTCGTGTCAATATTGCTGATTTTCTTCATCACCTTTTGCGCAAACTCTAAAACGGTGGCAGGGTCGTTCGGGTTTTTTCCCGGGGGCTGATTCGGAGTCTGCCCTCCCGATTCCTTTGCCTGCTGCTGTTTTAACCGATAGACGTTGTAGGCCTTGATCATCTCGCGTTCCTGTTTCTTGCGGGCGATATCGATGAACGCCTGGCGGGTAATTGTCCGGGTCGGGTTTATCGGCAGATCATTCCGGGCACATATAAACCGTGGTAGGCTCTGTTCATGTGCACTATTTTCTGAGCGGTTCCATCATCCAGGAACACATCGAAACTCCCGGACAAGGCTATGATGACCTCCTTTTGCTCCCGAAACGCATGCCCCCCCCCGTTGCTCCCCGCCTGGCACATCATAGATCCAGTAAACGCGGGAGATTTTGAACGGAACGCTCCTGCTCGATAAAGGTAAGATTGCCACGGGGATCGAGAATTTTGGGGAATTGAATCAAAGACACATCATACACAGAGGAAACGGAATTCATTGGTCCTCCTTTATCTGATTTTTCAGCCATTTTTGATAACCAATATTTTCCCAGGGCATACCCCGATCAAAATTTTCAGGCCAGGGGTAATGGCTTTTACCATCTTCCTTTGATTTGACTTCTCTGATATCTTTAATAAATCTGGCTGGATTTCCTGCAACAAGAGAGAAGTCTTCTACATCTTTTGAAACTAAAGAACTCGCACCGATTAAGCAATGTTTTCCTATTTTAATATTTGGCAAAATAACCGACCCTACAGCAATTTGAGAGAAATCATCTACAGTTGGCCCTTTGCAGATATTAGAAGGTGGGTGGGGGTCATTTGTGAAAACAACATAGGGATAAATAAAGACATAACTTCCAATTTTTGAAGTGCGGCCAATATGAACATTGCTGTGAAGCCAGCAATAGTCACCAAATACGACGTCCCCCTGGATATCGGAGAGTGTTCCAACCCGGCAGTGTTTCCCAAATATTGAGTCCTCCCTTATTGTTACACGATGACCCGTACTGAACTTTTCCCCAAAAGAAGAGCCTGCATAAATAATAGTGTGACTCCTTATTAAAGAATCATTCCCAATAAAGGTTTTTGGGTTTATATAATTGTCATTTTTATAGTAGTCATTCAATGGTTCTCCAATGACGCAATGATTTGAAATAATCGTGTTATCCCCAATAACTACATTATCATAAATAATGGTGCCATCACCGATTTTTACATTGAGACCAATATTTGCTGTTTTGCTTATATTAATAAAATTGTTGTTAAATTTCATATTCGCCTTTTTTATCTCAGATATAACCTTTTCGGCTAATGAAAAGCAAAACTTCACGGGCAGCTTCGTCCGGGGTCAGATTGGTGGTGTCGATCCTGACTTCCGGGGTAAGAGGAATTTCATAGGGGTCATCTACGCCGGTGAATCCTTTCAGCAGGCCTGCCCGAGCTTTGGCGTACATGCCTTTTCTATCTCTTTTTTCACATTCGGTAATCGGGGTGGCCACATGGACTTCGATGAACCCGCCATAGGCTTCTATGGATTGCCGGATTTGGGTCCGGGTCTTTTCATAGGGGGCAATTGGGGCGCAGATGGCCACCCCTCTGTTCTTGGTGATTTCAGAGGCCACAAACCCGATTCTTTTGACATTAATATCACGGTGTTCCTTTGAAAAATTTAGCTCTGAGGATAGGTTTCTTCTGACGATATCCCCGTCCAGCAGGGTGATGGGCCTTGTGCCGATTTCAAGAAACCGGGAATAAAGGATTTTGGCTATCGTTGACTTCCCGGCGCCGGAAAGCCCTGTTAAGAATACTGTAAATCCCTGTTTTGAAGGTGGGGGCCAGGATTTCTGAAGTTCGTCGATGACTTCCGGAAAAGTGGCCCACTCCGGAACTTTTTTCCCTGCCCGGATTCTTTTTTGAATATCGGTTCCGGTGAAGGTGATGGGATTGCTGTTTTCAGGAACTTCGCCTGCAAGTTTGTATTCATCCTCAAAAGGAAGATAAACCATTTCCTCAAACGTGATGATATCCACCTTGAGCTCAACGGCGGCGGACTGTGCAAGTTTGATTGCCTGGTTAAATTGATAGAAGGGGTTGTCATTGCTGTCACAGCCGGGCGATGCATGGTCATGGCCCACGATAAAATGGGTGCACCCGTAATTTTTCCCGATAATCATATGGAGGATGGCTTCTCTTGGTCCGGCCATTCTCATGGCCAGCGGCAGAAGATTAAGAACGTAAGAATTGGGCGGGTAATGGGCGGCAACTTTCTGATAGCATCGCATCCGGGTGAAATGATCAAAGTCTCCGGGCTTTGTCACGCCGGCAATGGGAAGCAGGAGGAGGTTGGCTTTGGCCTGTTGCATGGCCCGGATGGTCATTTCAAACTGGGGCCGGTGGATGGGCTGCCGGGTCTGGAATCCCACGATGCGTTTCCAGCCGAGTTTTGCAAATGTTTTTCGGACTTCAGCCGGTGTGTTCCTGATTTGCTGGAAATCGGAATGGATGGGAAGGTGAATTGCCTGTATTTCGCCGCCAATATAATACTCGCCGGATCTGTTGAAGAGGTAGTCAACACCGGGGTGAGACTGATCTATCGTGCCATATACCGAAAGCGCTTCTTTTTCTTTGTCCACGGGCCAGATGTCTTCAATGTTCATGATACCCAGAAGAAACCCCTCAGGGTCCCGGAGAGCCACGGACTGTCCGGTTTCAAGGGTATTCGCAAGCCTTTCCGGCACATCCATGCAGATGGGTATCGGCCAGAGCGCCCCTGATTCAAGTCTCATGCGGTCCAGCACAGATTCATAATCAATTTGCTTCATGAAGCCTTTCAGGGGGGAGAAAACCCCGGTGGAAAGCAGTTCAAAATCGCAGATCTGACGGTCGTTGAGGATGATATCCATCATGGAAGAACTCAGGCTTTTTAATATCACCTGCTGTTTTTCATCCAATTCTGGGGTCAGGCTTGGTTTATTGGTGTTTTTATGCATAAAAAGGCTTTTTAAGGCGGCGAGAAAAACATGAGCCGGTTTTTAGCTCAATCAATCCGCTCTTTCCATGTAATATGTTGGGTTTCTATGTTGATGGGCGATACATGTAAAAAGAATATTTTGTAATAAGAATATTTTGTAATAAGAATATTTTGTAATAAGAATATTTTGTTCATCTGTTTTATCCAAGCTGTCTAATAGAGTTTCAGCCAAATGCACTCTATCAATAGCATTTAATTTTAAGGCGCTTCTTTTGACTTCTTCTACTATCATATATTTTTTCCTTTAAGATCGTAAACGTTTATACATAATGCCTTGCGGCGGTCAACCGCCATTCGTAACAATATGTTATTATTAACGAATACTTCAAGATGGCATGGGTTTAGGGTTAAGAAAACCGTCGATTTGATTCTTGAAATCAACAAAGGCGACACGAAGGTTTTCCCGCTCGTCACTGGTCCTGGCCTTACCGACAATGCCGCCCAACTGCTCCTGGGTGAAATTCTGCTCGTTCATCAGGCGCTGAAGGGCTTCGGCTTCTTCGACAGAGGTCAGGTCCTGGCGCTGCAGGTTTTCGACCAGGGCGAGTTCGGCGTAGTTGCCCTCGACAAAAATGGCGGGGAGGGTGGTCAGGCCGACCTGCTGGGCTGCCTGCCAGCGGCGCTCACCTGCCACGATGGTGAGCTGTCCCTTGCCTGCATCACGGAAAAGGAGCGGCTGGATGATGCCGAACTTAGCAATGGAGGTGACAAGCTCGGCAAGGGGTTCTGGGTCTATCACCTTGCGGGGCTGATCAGGGTCAGGGTTTCAAGTCCGTGATGGGGATCTGGTAGAGCTTGCCTTTTTCATAGGCTGATGCTGAGGTCATGGTTGTCTCCTTTTATGGTGATTACTGAATTTCCTGTCCAGATATCGGTTCCCTTTAAAAGCCGAAGAAATAACCGCAATATCAATATCACTGTCTTCTCGTGGTGTCCCTTTGATATAAGAGCCAAATAACAAACAAATGGTTCGCTGCACTCCAATCTTGATCAGCGCTTTTGAGCCAATATTTTATTTGATCTTTTTTTGCCATTATCATTAAGATGGTTTTAAACTAACGACTGTCTAAAGTTTGAGTTGATAAAAAAGTCGATCGTTCCTGCGTTCTCCAGGCGATCCCGGCAAGGGCCCCTGTTCGGGTTTAGTCATTGTCCGGCAGCAGGTGCAAGGGGATATCGACAGGTTCGTTATTCAATATTTTTCTGACCAATGTAATGTCAAGATTGACTATCTGTGCAATCATTTCTTCAGA
>JANNUH010000070.1:0-2662 GCA_031395015.1 Desulfobacterales bacterium
GGCTTCGGCTTCTTCGACAGAGGTCAGATCCTGGCGCTGCAGGTTTTCGACCAGGGCGATCTCGGCATGGTTCCCATCGACAAAAATAGAGGGCAGGGTGGTCAGGCCGATCTTCTGGGCTGCCTGCCAGCGGCGCTCACCCGCCACGATGAAGAGCCTTCCTTCACCGGCATCACGGAACAGAAGGGGCTGGATGATGCCGAATTTTTCAATGGAAGTGACAAGCTCGGCAAGGGCTTCAGGGTCAATGACCTTGCGGGGCTGGTCAGGGTCCGGGTTGAGGTCTGTGACAGGGATCTGGTAGAGTTTTCCTTTTTCATAAGCGGGCGCTGTGGCCATGGTTGACTCCTTTAATGATGATTACTGAATTTCCTGCCCAGTGCATTTAATTTCATCAGCCAATATACCACCTTTTGCATATTCTCCCGGAGTAAACGGTATAGGCTCAATCCGGCTGTCTATGCCTCGTCTGAGAGGGACAATAAGTCTTCTATCCAGATATCTGTTTCCTTTAAAGGCCGAAGAAATAATCGCAATATCAATATCACTGTCTTCTCGTGGCGTCCCTTTGATATAAGAGCCAAATAACAAAACCTTTTCAACTGGAATATTATTTTCTTTCAACCGATCGATATATTTCCTGATCAAATTGATGATGAAAGCTTCTGAAGCAGCCATCCTTTAAACCTCCAAATTTGCTTTTTTTCAAACAAGTGGTTCGCTGCGCTCCAATCTTGATCAGCGCTTTTTAGCCAATATTTTATTTGGTCTTTTTTTGTCATTAAATTTAATTATAAGCCATAAATTTAATTATAAGCCATAAATTTAATAAGAACAACTTTTTTAGGGACTGTCACAATCCAACTCCCTGAGGTGGCGTCTGTTTTTAAAGGAGTGGCGGTCAACCGCCACTCATAACTTGCTGTTATTGTTATTTAAACTAACGCTTGTCTTAGTTTTTCTGCGGTTGTCATAGCAATCTCCCCGCCTTTTTTTGTAATACCGGCAATCGATTTGACAAGGTTGTCTGTTTCCATCTCGGTTGCCTGTAAAATATAGTTTATCACAGCTTCAAGGAATTTCAATCCCTGTGGGGGCGAAGGGTCAGGCTTGGCTTACGTGTGACCTTTAGGTTATTGGCGTTATTGGGGTGGAGGATAAAGCTCCGCCCTTTCGTTTACACGGGACTGACCGTCTACGATACCCTTTTTCATTGTTGTTCTTCTTTATCTTTTTTTACCATGATTTGTAAAGGTAAGTTTGCGGGGCTGGTCAGGGTCGGATTTCAAGTCTGTGATGGGGATCTGGTAAAGTTTTCCTTTTTCATAAGCGGGCGCTATGACCATGGTAATGACCCATGAAGGTTGCAGCTTGTCTCAATCTGTGCAGCAAAAATTTTTATATCCGGAATCTGTGCCAGTATCTTATTGCATATAATCCCTGAACTGATTGTTCCATGCATTCATCCTTTAACCCGTCTATAATCCGGATGTATTCTCCGATGCAGTCCATTTTCCGGATCATTTTTTCCATTATACCCCCATAACTCTTTTACGTTGGGTTTTGAAATCAAAGGCCTTATGAAAGGTTTGTTGTTCATACTGAATCCGTGCCCCTGGCTTTTGAACCGAACAGATAGGCAAACAAGATGAGGTTGCCTTGATTCTGAACTATTTTTTCAAGTGTTTTAATCATCAATTTTTTCAATGGCCTCATCAATGGCATAGCCATAACTATGGAAATGGTTTTCCATATTGACTCACCGGGCTTGTTCAACCCCGGATAAGATCGTGGTTCGTTCGCCCTGAATTTTTTTTTTCAACTCTTCCAAGCCAATAGTTGGAGCGTCCTTTTCACCTGCCTTAGCTTCTCTAAGGCATCGAAGGTCTTCATACGAAGCAATTTCTTCCTGTATTTTTTGAAATTCGTTATAGGGTAAAACAACAAATTCATTTTTTCCGTTTTTCTTTATTATCTGGGCATGTAATTCCATAGAAACTCCTTTCATCTATAAACCTCTCGGCGATGACGGACCCTGTATACGATTATACTTTTGTTTTCGATTTCAAATAGAACCCTGTAGTCTCCTATTCGTAAACGACACTCAGGCGTAAAATTGGTAAGCCGTTTAACATCTCCTGCCAAATCATTCCCCAACATTTCAATACCTTTGATGATTTTTGTTTGCATGCGTGGCGATATCTTCTCAATATCCTTCACTGCTCTCTCAATTTCGTCGGTGACATCAAAGTTTTTCTCGTAAATGCGCACAAGATGCCGTGTAAAGATGCTGAGGTCGGATATTTCAATTCTGTTGCCCGGTTCGTTGAAAAGGAGAGAAAGGGAGGCATAGCTTGTACGGGAGTCTCCTGTCTTGATTTCAATGGTCTGCCAGTCAGTTCCCTTCAACTGTATAGGGTGCCAGCCTTTGATTCCGTTTCCTCAGATGGCTATTTTTTTGCCATGGTATTTTTTTTGTAATATAAATTTTAACAAATGTCGATCGTTCCTGCTTTCTCCGGGCGATCCCGGCAAGGGCCCCTGTTCGGGTTTAGTCATTGTCCGGCAGCAGGTGCAAGGGGATATCGACAGGTTCGTTATTCAATATTTTTCTGACCAATGTAATGTCAAGATTGACTATCTGTGCAATCATTTCTTCAGA
>JANNUH010000077.1:0-1891 GCA_031395015.1 Desulfobacterales bacterium
GGAGGCAGGGAAAATGGAACGGGGGTCAATCTCGTTAACCTGTATACACCTGCTTCAAAAAACCTGGAAGCCATTGTACATACTTTTCTTTCTGTGCTCAAAGCCCGTCAATACAATGCTGATATCCTGCACATCCATGCCATTGGTCCGGGCCTGATGGTTCCCCTGACCCCATATTCAAAAGGCGTTTGACTTTATAGCCTGATATCCTTAGAATATTGACAGGTAATAAAATAAATATAGTTTCATGGTTTTGTAAATAAGGTAGCGGGAGGGGGTATCATTATGGAAGCAATTAGACAAATAGTTGACTTGGATAAATTAGGATCAGTTATTAATATTCCCAAAGATTTTAATTACACCAAGGTGGAGATATTCATTTTTCCAGTTGATGACCCTGCGCAGAACAGCCCGAAAAAATTTGAGCCTGAAACATTTTATGGAGTCAGTTCTATTATTGACCCGGCAGAGGCCACCCGGCAGATGCGTGATGAATGGGATCGAATATGAAATATCTGATTGATACGAACATACTTATTTACTACTTTAATGGATCTTTATCAGTTACAGCCAAAGAGGATATTACATCGATACTTAAAGATGAATTTAATATTTCCATTATTTCCAAAATGGAATTTTTAGGATTTAGCCGGTTTGATTCGAGAGGAAAACGAGAGGCCGCACGATTTATATCCTTTGCTAACATTCTGCCCTTATCTGAACTCATTGTGGAACAAACCATTCAATTAAAGCAGTCAGTCAAAATTAGATTGCCCGATGCCATTATTGGCGCAACCGCATTGTGCAATAATCTGAAGCTGGTTACACATAATGTTAAAGATTTTACTGGTGTTGCCCTTGAACTTTACGATCCTCTTTCATAAATGGCATTACTTTGGGTCAAGCATAGGTTGTGATAATTTCCAGGGCCAGAAGGCTGGGCGATAAATCAGGGAAAATGGAACGGCGTCAATCTCGTTAACCTTTATGCACCTGCTTCAAAAAACCTGGAAGTGGGTCTGGACAAGAAAAGATATTTCAAATGCGGCGATATGGATGATCTCAAAGAAAAGATCGACTATCATCTTGCGAATCCCATCCGTCCGGATGAAAAATCAATTTTCAGATCCCGGATAGAAGAAACATATAATTGGAAAAAAATCGCTGTTCAGACCATCAAAGTTTATGAAAAAGCCCTTGTTAAATAATCAGGGCCAGGCCGGAAGGTGAGCCTGTGGCAGGGTGCTTTCCGCTTTGTGTTGACAATAGCCATACAGACTTGTATAGTTTTATATCAGACAAACTATTGGAGATAAATATATGAGCCATCAAAATACTGTTGCAGGCAGGCGCACATCAGCTATCAATCTACGCGCTTTTCCGGACCAGCGGAAGCTGATTGATCGTGCCTGCAGGGAAACACATAAAAATCTGACCGATTTCATTATAGATGCAGCTTGCCGCGAAGCAGAACATGTTCTTTGTGACCGACGTTACTTTATATTGGATGAAGAATCATTTAACGCGTTTGAAGCTGCTCTGGACGTGCCATTGAGTGAGAACAAAGCCGTTCAGAAACTTCTGGCCTGTAAAGCGCCATGGGACGACTAATCCCGCCATCGCCCTTATCCAGGGATCACCGGACAACGGGTTTTGATTGTTCCATTGCGTCGCTCAACGAATGGCTGACTCATCGCGCACTGAAAAACGATCTCCATGGGGGTTCCCGCACTTATGTTGTCTGTGACGGCAAACAGGTTGTGGGGTATTACGCTGTTGCAGCGGGAAGTATTGCCCGCGAGGAGGCTCCCGGTTCAATCAAAAGGAATATGCCCGATCCCATCCCAGCAATAGTTATAGGCCGTCTGGCTGTTGATCACCGGTATCAAGG
>JANNUH010000154.1:0-2443 GCA_031395015.1 Desulfobacterales bacterium
ATCCTCCTCTGACCTCCGGTTCAAGTTGATTGCAATTGTACAATCTTACACCGGAAGCCTGCTTTTGGGTGGGTCAATTTTCGGTTGCCATTTCTATCTCAAATGGGTCAATTTTAGGTTAGCAAAACTAAAGATATAACAAGGTTTATACATACGGTTGCAATCAGGCTTGGTAACAGCGGGGTTCCAATATTTTTTTCAACATCTCAGATTTCACTGCTGACCTGCTGAAGGCATCCTGCAGTCTGCACGCTCTTTCGGATTAACTTGACAAAAAGCGTTTTCAAATCATATAGAATACGGGTTGAAACTATTAACGGCTGAAGTAAAATCCGTTTCAGCAACGGATGGAAAAAATACAAATGCGGATCATTCAAAAAAAATTTTTCATGGGTTTACAGTCGGTTATCATGCTTATCTGCATCCTGCTGTCCGGGTTATTTATCCCTGGAGAAATTCGGGCGGACCTCGATCAGGACCAGGCCAAGCTCCAGGTATTGCAATCGTTAAACCTGATTGCCGTCTCTTTGACCCATATCCTGACGTATAATGACAAGGTGGTTCTTGACCAGGAATACAATACCATCATCAATAACCTGAATCTGGGCAATATTCCCGACGCCGACATCATTGCTTTGCTTCAGGAACTCATGGACCTGCTCACAAATTCGAAAATTCAGGATCATGAAAGGGAGTACCTCCTGACCCGCTTTGATAAAAATGTCCAGACCGAGCTTAAAAACAGGATGCGGTCGCGCATTTTCGATACGGACCTGGTGCTTAACCCCTATGCGGGCATTTTAAAATCGGTCCTTTACACCGGGTCCTTTTATTTTAATTACCGATTCCAAATGGATTCATACGCTAAAGAAAAAGAGGAAGGAAAATGGGCAATTGAAGCCAAAACCATGCAGGGGCTCAATAGTTTTTACAAAAAGCTGCTGAAATACTCCTGGGATCTGATGCGGCGATATGATCTGCCCGATGAATGGAGGTTAAATGAAAAACAGCTCAGAGATTATACCGATATTTTAAAGGAACCCGACCTTGAGCGGCGGTACCGCAAACTGGAGCGGATCGAGAACAGTTTCCGGAAATTCCCGCCCTACTGGTATTACCGCGGCCAGGCGGCCCAGGAAATCGGTAATCATAAGGAGGCGATGGATTGCTTCAACCAGTTTCAACAGATCAATCAGAGGATCTTGAGAAAGGATCCGTATGCGGCCTCCGTTGCCATGTGCAAAACCATGCTGAAAGCGGAACAGTCCGATCCCGCCGTGCTTAAAAGCGATCTGGAGCTGATTTTAGCCAATTCAGATGATGCTGATTGGGGGAACATCCTTTTTGCGGCCCTTCAGTATGGACGTATGGAAGACCCTGACACGGCGGGCAAGCTGATTCTGCGCAATCTGGATAACGGGCATACCGCATTTATCGACTCTCCCGATATGATTCGGGCGGTCGGTCCGGCTTTGCTGCTGAATGCCCGGCCCGATGTTTTCAATCGCATCATGGATATGGTGATGAAAAACGATAAGGTGAATAATTATGATCTGCTGTGGCTCTACGGGGAACTTCGAAACAGTGATATCTTAAAAAAAATACAACCTGAATTTGACCGCGTGTTGCTGCAGGTTGCGGACAAGTCTCTTCTCAACCCCCTCAATGTTTTTAAGGGCGACAATATCACACTTTTCCTGCCTACGCGCTGGATGGCTGAAAATTCCCTGGTGACGTTGCGTTTAAAGAATGAGGCCGGGGAGAAGGATTTCTATCCTGACAATGCGGCCGTGATGCCCGATTTTCCGGAGATGACGGTGCTGACCTTTAAAGATGTACTTCCGATCAAATCTTTTATAAAGAAAAAGAGTTCTGCACAGATCTCCATCTCTCTTATTCGCGAAAAACTTGCAGCGGACAAGACCGAAAAAAAAGGCTACGATATAGAAATGGTATTCAAGTCCCAGATAATCCGCTCTGACGAGCAATTATCCAAAACGATAAAGTATACCCATAATCTCTACAAAGTCGATGCACCAAGCATCAAAGCTGAAAAAAAGAAGCAGGATTCAGATGATTTGACAGTTTGGTTTAACAAAGAAAAAATTATTCTGAACGGTGAGGCTTTCGGGTGGAGCGATAACGGTGTCACCAAGGCTAATACCGAAGGAAATCTGAAACTCCTCATCCCTGCTGCCTCCCAAAGGGAGTAACAAAAGCAAGCCTAAACAAGGCGGACAACAACCTTATCAAAATTCATTCTTCAATGTTCAACTCTTTGACAGACATAAAACTGGTCCTGATTGAGCACGATGAATAAACCGGTCTGCCAATATTTGACCTCTGGTCATATTTGACCCTGTTCTGCATGTCTGTTAAAACCGGTTCCAAAAAATAATTTCTGTCGGATTGCTTATAAGATTCATAGGATTAGGTTTTGCTG
>JANNUH010000006.1:0-37279 GCA_031395015.1 Desulfobacterales bacterium
CTTGATTACCGTAGCGGTTAAGCCGCCATGCTGTTTGAGCGAAGAATGAGCGAGTTCATGGCGGTCAGCAAAGGTAATCTTAGAATTTGTAGCAATATCCATCCAGCGGACGTAAGGTGATCACCCTGGAACGGGTTATGCAAAGTTCTTATGGCAAATATCCAGTATTTGAGCTTTTTCTTGACACTTAAAAAAAAAGCGGTAAAATATGTTGATAATTGTAAACTTACGAAATCCTTGAAAAAACCTTATAACCAACAGATGGAGGAAGAAATGTTTACAAAACAGTACCTGAAGACAAAACCCATTTGCAAAGTCACCTTTAAAGTCTTAAAAAAGAACATCGGCTCTGCCGAATCCGTCAAAATCATTGGGGAATTCAATAACTGGGACCTGGATACGCCGGCCATGAGAAAATTAAAAAGCGGTGATTTTTTATTCAACATTGACCTGAATGCCGACCAGGCCTATCAATTCAGATATCTTGTGGATAACGAAAAATGGTTGAATGACGAAAATGCCGACGCATATTTGCCCTCCCCGTTTCCGGGCATTGATAATTCTGTGATTGCGCTATAGTTAAAAATTTTTTGTCAGGGGGTATAGGGTGTATGATGTAATTATTGTGGGGGGCGGCCCGGCAGGTCTTTTTGCAGCTTATCACCTGACGGAAAATTCAAATCTGAAGGTATTGTTAATTGAAAAAGGCAAAAGCCCTCTGCAACGAAAGTGCCCGAACCATAATCTTCAAAGATGTATCCAGTGCGATCCCTGCAATATCCTTTCCGGTATTGGCGGAGCAGGGTTGTATTCCGACGGAAAACTCAATTTTATTCCCAGGCTGGGTAAAACAGATCTCACCCAGTTCATGCCGCTCAATGCTGCAAAGGAATTGATTGATGAAACGGAAAAAATATTCACCCGGTTCAAGATGGACGGTACGGTTTTTCCCACCAATATGGAAGCGGCCAGACAGATTAGAAAAGAGGCCAAACGCTTCGGAATAAACCTTCTTCTGATCAAACAGAAACATCTGGGGTCCGATAACCTGCCTGCCTATATTGCCGGAATGGCCGATTATATCCAGTCAAAAGGACTTGAAATCAAAACCAATGAGAATGTCCTGGATATTCTTCAAAAGGATGGCCATATTCAGGGAGTCATCACGGAAAACGGCGAATATGCTGCCCCTAATGTGATTCTTGCACCGGGTCGAATCGGAGCCAACTGGGTGGCCTCTGTTGCCCAGAAACACGGGATCAGCCTGAACCAGCGGGGAATAGAAGTCGGTATCCGGGTGGAGGTTCACAATGATATCATGGATGACCTTTGCAATGTCATATATGATCCTACCTTTTTTATTCAGACACCGACCTATGACGACCAGACCCGGACCTTCTGCACCAATCAGGGAGGGTTTATCTCCCTTGAAAACTATAAGGATTTTGTCTGCGTAAACGGACATGCCTATTCAGATAAGAAATCATCCAATACCAATTTCGCATTTCTTTCCAAGGTGGTCCTCACGGAGCCGGTTACGGATAATCAGGCCTATGGGGAGTCCATCGGCAAGCTTGCCACCATTATCGGCGGAGGAAAACCCATTCTGCAGAGGTTCGGGGACCTGAAAAGAGGACGACGTTCCACCTGGAACAGAATCAGAAAAGGCTATATTGATCCCACCATGACCAACGTGGTCTGCGGCGATATTGCCATGGCCCTGCCGGAACGGATTCTGACAAACCTGATTGAAGGACTTGAATCGTTAAACCTTGTGATACCTGGGGTTTCAAACGATGAAACCCTTCTCTATGCCCCTGAAATCAAATTCTTTGCAACCCAGGTGGAAACCGACAATCACCTGGAGACATCCGTCAAAGGAATGTATGTGGCCGGAGACGGGCCAGGCGTTGCCGGAAATATTGTATCTGCCGCAGCCACGGGTATTATTCCGGCCAAACGCATTATTGAGCTTTATCAAACAAAAGCCGCGCAACAGACCCAACCGGCCGGTTGACCAGACTCAGTCTTTTTCTATGGAAAATAGGTGGCGCAGGCGTCATCGGATTCCCAGGCCATGACCTTTGATACCCGGATCTCTTCGGTAAGTTCCCGGCTTAAAATGGCCTGTACTCTTTCTGCAATATAGATGGCGATGCGCTCCGATGTGGGCTGAACCCCCTTAAACATTTCAAGGTCATTTAAAAATTGATGGTCCAGCTCGCCGTCCACAACCTTCCGGACAGCCTTTTTGATATCTCCGAAATCCGCCAGAACCCCTGCTGAATTCAGTTTCTCTCCTGTAACACAGACTTCCACGTTCCAGTTATGCCCATGAAGATTTTCGCATTTCCGGCCCACCATGGTCAACTGGTGTGCGCCTGCAAAATGGCTTTTAACTTTGAGTTCAAACATAATTTTTCATCCTTTAAGCGTGTTAAAGGTTTTTAAATAAATTCTTCAGCTTGTTGGATATTTTATTTGAATCCATCTCATCAAATTGCCTTAAGAGTTCAGCCTGTTTATGGCTTACATGGGTGGGCGTCTTGATAATGACTTTGATAATCTGATCCCCTCTCTGGCCGTTCCTCAGTGAAGCGATTCCTTCCCCCCTCAGCCTGAAAACATCCCCATACTGGGTAGATTTCGGGATGGTCAGCTTTTTTTCTCCCACAAGGGTGGGAAGGGTGATTTCATCTCCCAGAATGGCCTGGATAAAAGAGATATCAATGGCACAGATAATATCGGTATTGTCCCTTTGAAAAAATTTATGGGGTTTCACATTGATGACCACATAGAGGTCTCCGGGTGATCCGTCAGGGCTTGGGGATGATTCTCCTTCTCCTGTCAGTCTGAGTTTTGATCCCACATCCACCCCGGCAGGAATTTTGACCTGGACTTTCCGGGTGATTTCAACCCGGCCTGCACCCCTGCATTTTCTACAGGGGTTGGGAATGATGGTTCCCTGGCCTTTGCAATAGGGACAGGTGGTTTTGACTTTGAAAAATCCCTGGCTTTGAATAAACTGACCTGATCCCCGGCACTGGGAACAGGTTTCGGAATGCGTACCTTCCTCACAGCCAGACCCTTTGCAGTCGATGCAGGTGGACAGTTTCGGGATGGAGATTGTCTTTTCCGTACCAAAGGCGGCTTCCATGAATTCTATGGTCATGTTGTATCTGAGATCAGAGCCCTTTCGAACCCTGTTCCCGCCCCGGCCTCCGCCTCCGCCGAAACCAAAGAAATCTTCAAAAATATCCCCAAAACTTGAGAAAATATCTTCAAACCCGCCGGGACCCGAGTGTCCGGCTCCTTCAAGGCCTCTGTGGCCAAACTGATCATAAATCTGGCGCTTATTATCATCATTTAAAACTTCATAGGCTTCCGAGGCTTCCTTGAATTTTTCTTCTGCTTCTTTATTGTCCGGGTTTTTATCCGGGTGAAATTGAATGGCCTGTTTCCGATAGGCTTTCTTTAAATCTGCCTTGGAAACATCCCTTGCTACGCCTAGGATTTCATAATAATCGCGTTTTTCCGTCATATGGGTCCTGATTCTTCCATTCCTGTCCAGGGTTTGTTTGTAATTGTAATCTATCCAATGTTATGCTATTTTTCCAGCCTGCCTTGGCAAGTAAACTAAAATAAATCAAAAATCCAGGTTGTCAACGATGAACAAGGAACTTGATTTTGTTAAAGACATGTTCGACCGTATTGCACCCAGATACGACTTTCTAAACCGACTGTTGAGTCTTCGCCGGGATACGGTCTGGAGGACTGAGATGGTAAGGGCTGCAAGTCTAAAAAAAGGGTCCGGAATCCTGGATATTGCCTGCGGGACCTGTGATGTTGCCTTAGAGGCTGGTTCGCAATTGCGCGGGCAGGCCAGGATCTTTGGCCTTGATTTTTCCCATGGAATGCTCAGGCTGGGCAAGAAAAAACTTGAACAGCGCAACAACAAAAGCATCATGCTCATCAACGGGGATGCCCTTCATCTGCCCTTTAAACAGGGCATTTTTGATGCAGTATTCATTGCCTTCGGCATTCGAAATATCATGAACCGGCAAAAGGCTGTCCAGGAATTCCTAACTGTTTTAAAAAAGGAAGGCCGGCTGGTGGTTCTGGAATTGACGACCCCGGAAAAAGGGGTTCTGCGGTCATTATATCTTGTCTATTTTAAAAGATTACTTCCCCTGATCGGTTCTTTTTTTTCAAAAGATCGGAATGCCTACCAGTATCTGCCGGAGTCAGTCCTGAAATTTCCGACTCCCATTGAATTTTCCGCCATCATGAAAGATGCCGGGTTTAAACATATCCGGTTCAAACAGATGACCTTTGGCATCGTGACCCTGTTTACCGGAGTCAAGGAATGATACGGACCGGGGGATGGATTTACAGACTTTTTTTCAGGATGGTGTGCTTCAGACAATTGACATCATCCTTTTGCGGATACCCGATATTATAATGCAGACCCCGGCTTTCCTTTCTCATGAGGGCGGACCGGATAATGAGTTCGGCAACCGTGGCAAGATTACGCAATTCAATCAGATCCGAGGTCACCTTAAAATCCCAGTAGTATTCATTGATTTCCTCATTGATATTGACAATTCTTCTCAAGGCCCTTTCCAAACGCTTGTCCGACCTTACAATGCCCACATAATTCCACATGAGTCGCCGGATTTCATCCCAGTTATGGGAGACCACAATGGCTTCGTCACTGTCCGTGGTGCTGGTTTCATCCCAACCGTCAAGATCAACAGTAATCCGGTTGCCGATGGCCTTGAATTCATCAACAGACGCCTGATAGGCCCTGTGGGAATAAACAAGGGCCTCAAGAAGAGAATTGGATGCCAGCCGGTTGGCGCCGTGAAGTCCTGTGCAGGCCGTCTCGCCTACAGCGTATAACCTGTGGATATCTGTCTTGCCGTTCAGATCCGTGGCCACACCGCCACACATATAATGGGCTGCCGGGACCACCGGTATCGTCTGTTTTGTCATATCGATTCCGTATTCAAGGCATTTTGAATAAATATTGGGGAATCTTTTTTTTATAAATTCAGGGTCCCTATGGGTGATATCGAGGAAAACAGAATCGGCCCCTGATTTTTTAAGCTCGCTGTCAATGGCCCTTGCCACCACATCCCGACAGGCCAGTTCCTTATCCGGGGAATATTTATCCATGAACCGCCGGCCCTTGGCATCCACGAGAACAGCGCCTTCTCCCCGGACTGCCTCGGAAATCAGAAAATTCTTTGCCTCGGGATGGAAAAGGCAGGTCGGGTGAAACTGAACAAATTCCAGGTTGGCTACGGAGGCCCCGGCCCTGTAAGCCATGGCAATGCCGTCGCCGGTTGCAATATCCGGGTTTGATGTGTAAAGATAGACCTTGCTTGCCCCGCCTGTGGCCAGAAGGGTGATTCCGGCGTGGAACGTTTCTATTTCACCGGTATGATGGTTCAGAACATAGGCCCCGCAACAGATATTTTCATGCCGGGTCACCAGGAGCCCGCTCCGGATGCTGCTGGAAAAGGTGATCAGGTTGACGGCAATATGATCTTCCAGAATGGTGATGTTCTTATCTGCCTCGACATTTTTGACCAGAGTATCTTCAATCTCCTTGCCGGTAAGGTCATGGGCATAGACAATCCGCTTGGCAGAATGCCCGCCTTCCTGGCCCAGAGAAAACTCATATTCGCCTTCTCCGGCTTTATTGAAGGCCGCTCCGAATTTTACAAGCTCCCTGATTCTTTCCGGTCCATCCTTGACCACCATGGTGACGACGTCTTTGTTGCAAAGTCCGTCTCCCGATGCCAGGGTGTCCTGAATATGCAGGTCAAAGGAATCCTGATCACTGAATACGGCTGCCACGCCTCCCTGAGCCAAGGCGGTATTGGTTTTCTTTATCTGTTTTTTCGTGATGATGGTGACTTTGCCGAATTTTGCCACCTTCAGTGCATAGCTTAACCCGGCAATACCGCTTCCAATAATTAAAAAATCAGTTTTTTGTATCATAATAAACTGTTTCTTTTCTTTTTCCTGGTACTTAAACCAAAAAGCAACCCCACAATAAAAACCCCGGGGCCAATGAGAAACCAAAGTTTCGGCTCGCTTTCCATATTGCTTTCCAGCTTTTCGATCAAGGTTTTCTGTGTATCATTCTGCTGAATCATGTCTTTGTATTTTTCATCCAGTTTTAAAAAATTTGCTGAGTCCTGCTGCAGTTTATGAAATCTTGCCTCAATTTCAACCAGGGCTGCAATTTTGACAGTGAGGACCTTGTTCTCTTCTTCCAATTGCGATATCTTCGATAAAAGGCCCTGATTTTTTTCTTTTAATTCATCAAACAGAATTACCTCCGGCTTTTTCGGGGTTATAAACCGTGATAATACCCATCCTGTTTTCCCTGCTGCCGTTCTTACCTGGGACCAGTCCGTCTGATGCTCAATGATCTCAAGCTTTGCACCGGTTTTCAGCATGGCAATAATTTTGTTCTCCACACTGGGCCCGGTACGCAGAGAAATCTCTGTGACTCCGGCGACATAGGTATCTTCGGAAAAAGAAGGCCCGACAAACAACACCAGACAGAATAATAGAGCAAGAAGGCATTGATATATATTTTTCATCATATTCCCATCCTTTGTTCAGTTGAAAATGAATACACTATATATGAAAGCAGGGATGCCGGGCAACTCAAATATGGTTACCCCAAAAAAAAGCTTTTCTTTCGATTAAACTTAACGGTATAAGCAATCAGGCAAAGAAACCATTTTACTAACGCATAAGATAATTTATCTTTGGCAGACATCTCAAAAGGAGAAAGAAAGATGAGTGACTCGGCATGGAAGACCCCCTATTGGCCCGAAGGAGTGGTACACACATTTACCGATTATAAATTCCCTGTTTTTAAATTTTTGGACGATTCTGCCAAAAATTATCCAAACAGCATTTTTACCCAGTTTAATGGCGCATCAAGAACCTATGCCCAGGTAAAAGATACTGCGGACCGGATTGCCGCCTTTCTCAGCGGCCGGGGCATTAAAAAAGGCGACAAGGTGGCCATCTTTCTGCCCAACCTGCCCCAGTTTCCTGAAATTCTTTTCGGGATTCTCAAAGCCGGTGCCGTTGCCGTAAACTGCAACCCGGTCTACACCCCTGCCGAACTCAATTACCAGTTAAAGGATTCCGAATCCAAAATAGTGTTCTGCATGGATCATCCCGTATTTTACCCCAACACGGTAAAGGCCATTGAAGGAACGGCCGTTGACACGGTGATTTTATGCAATATCAAATCCTATCTGCCCAAGGTCAAGGCCATCCTGGGCAGCCTTTTGGGGAAGATCCCCACCGCCGGAAGCATAAACCCCGGACACCTGATGTACGACGATATTGTTGCGGCCAGTAAACCCAACCCGCCGTCGGTGACCATCAATCCTGAAACAGATACTGCGGTCATGCTCTATACCGGCGGAACAACCGGGGTGCCCAAGGGAGCGGAACTGACCCATACCAATTTTACCTATGACGTCATGGGCATATATCACTATGGCCGGTTTGTTCATGGAGAGGGCAAAAAGCCGGAATCCCTGTATAAGGGGAATTTTCATGCCTTTCTGGGGGTCCTGCCCTGGTATCACAGCTTTGGGATTACCGTGGCGCTTTTAATGTCCACCATGCTGGGGGCAAGGCTCATCTGCATCCCCGACCCAAGAGCCGGAAAACCGCCTTTCACGGAAGTCCTCAAGGCGGTCCAGAAATACAAACCCACCTTCATGCCGGCCGTGCCCACCATCTTTGTCGCCTTTACCAATCATGCCCTCATTGATCAATATGATCTGTCCTCTCTCATGGGCTGCTTTTCAGGGGGTGCACCATTGCCTCCGGAAGTCTGCAAACGCTTTGAAGAAAAAACAGGCTCCATTATTTTTGAAGGCTTCGGGCTGACGGAAACCGCTCCGGTCATCTCGTCCAACCCGACCTTTAAGGAAACCCGGAAAATCGGCTCCATCGGCTTCCCCCTTCCCGGCACCGATGTTAAAATCCTCAGCCTGGATGATCCTGCCAAAGAAATGCCCCGTGGTGAAGACGGTGAAATTGCAGCCTGCGGCCCCCAGGTCATGAAAGGATACTGGAAACGGCCCGATGCCAATGATGAAGTCTTTGTCAACATTGCCGGAAAACGGTATTTTCTGACCGGGGACATCGGCAATATTGATAAAGACGGGTATATCACCATTACCGACCGGAAAAAGGATATGATCATTGTGGGCGGGTTTAATGTATACCCCAGGGAGGTGGAAGATATTCTCTATACCCATCCCAAGGTGGAACTCGTGGCCGTGGTGGGTGTTCCCGATGAAAAAAGCGGGGAAAAGGTCAAGGCCTTTATCAAGCTGAAAGCAGGCGTCAACGCAACCGAAGCGGAAATTCATGATTTCTGCAAGGAACATATGGCCGGCTACAAACGCCCGAGAACCATTGAATTTCGAAATGAGATTCCGGTCTCCAATGTGGGAAAAGTATTGAGACGGGTTTTAAGGGATGAAGAAAAAACGGTTAACGCATGATCAGCTTTATCACTTCCTGGGCCATGAAAAGACCGAAAACCCCGGGAACCCAGGCCACAGTCCCGATGGGCGGCCGTGACCGGCCGTGATCCGGTAGAGCATCCACGGCATCCTCAGACTTGAAGGGCTGTTTATTCAATGGTTTCTCAATGGAATAGACAGCCCTTATTCCTTCATAAATTCCCCTTCGGTGAAGCCTTTGCCTCACCACCCGGGCCAGGGGGCAGACCTCCGTCTCACTGATATCCCCCGTCCTGATCATGGAAATATCCGTCTTGCCGCCGGCTCCCATGCTGGAAACAACGGAAAGGTTCATCTGTCTTGCCCGGACCATCAGATTTATCTTTGAATTCAACCCGTCAATGGCATCCACCACCCCATCCATATCCTCGGACAGAAGATCCTCAAGGCTTTCAGCATTAATGAAGGAGCTTTTTACCGTTATTTGGCATTCCGGGTTGATATCTTTTACCCTTTCACCGGCAAGAACGGCCTTTTCCCGGCCAATGGTGGAATTCAGGGCCAGAATCTGGCGGTTAATATTTGAAGCATCCACCCGGTCAAAGTCGATCAGGTGCAGGTGGCCGACACCGGTCCGGGCCAGGGCTTCAACGGCAAAGGACCCCACTGCGCCGAGGCCGAAAACAGCTATCCTGGCCTTTTTTATTTTTTCCATGGCCTGGCTCCCAAGCAGTTGTTCCGTCCTTGCAAACTGGTTCATTGCCCATCCCTTTTTTTCTCCAGTAAAGGAGAAAATAAAATCAGGCTGTTTTTATAGGCCTGTTCTGAAAATTCTTCAAATTCGGAACTGATCCGTTCCGAAGCAATCCGTGCAATGGCAGGAAGGTTTCTTGGCTCATTGAGGCGGTTTACTTCAGGCTCCGATAGAAAGGGATAGATATCCGGGGTATCTGTTTCAAGCACAATTCTTTCCTTTGAAACCTTTTTCAAGGCAGTCACAACTTTTTTTGCATCGGGTCGGGTCACTGAGCCTGAAAAGGAAATATACAGATTATGGGCCTCAAATATGGGGATCAGATCCGCAGACCCGGAATAGGAGTGAATCAACCCGGGAATTTTAAATTTCCCCATGGTTTTTAAAATCCGGATAAAGGCATCCCAGGCTTTTCTGATATGAATATTAATGGGCCGCCCCATTTCCCTTGCCAGCATTAAATGGTATTTGAACACATCCGTCTGCCGGTCACGATCAAGGGTTTTATCCAAAAAATCGATCCCGGTCTCACCCACTCCCGATGGATAGGATACAAGATAATGCTCCAGGTTTTTTTTCCACTGATCAGACAGGCTGTCGAGAAACCAGGGATGAATTCCGAAACAGGGAAGGATGGAAGGATATTGCAGGGACAGCTTTGCAGTGAGCTCGAAATTCTCTTCCATGGTGGCACAGGATACCATGAATCGTACCCCTGCCTGTTCTGCACGGATTTCAATTCCGGGAATATCTGAAAGAATCCGTGAATCATGCAGATGGCAATGGGAATCAAGAAAGTTCATTTTCACGGATTTACCCTTTGATAAGCCAGTTTCCCAGCTCATCGGCCAGCGCTGAAGGATCAACGGGTTTGGAAACATAACCGTTCATGCCTGCTGTCAGGCATTTTTCCCGATCTCCCACCATGGCGTTGGCCGTCATGGCAATGATGGGGATCTTGTGATTTCGGACCGTCGACTCCGGATTCCTGATGTGGCGGGTGGCTTCATACCCATCCATTACCGGCATCTGCATATCCATGAGCACCAGGTCATAGGCCTTGGTTTCCAGGGCCTTGAGCGCTTCCTGTCCGTCAGCCGCAACATCGGCATGCAGCCCAAGATTTTTGATGATGAGGAGAGCCACCTTCTGGTTAATGATATTATCCTCGACCAGGAGGATACGTGAGTTGTAATCGGCAAAAAGATTTCGAATTTCTCGGGATGTGCGGCGCGGAATCAAGGTCTGGGGGGCGGCCCCTTTATATTGCTTTTTTAAACGAACCGTGAACCAGAACTCAGATCCTTTGCCTTCCCGGCTTTCCATTCCGATTTCGCCCCCCATCATTTCCGAGAGTTGCTTGGAAATGGCGAGGCCCAACCCGGTGCCGCCATATTGGCGTGTGGTCGATGCATCCACCTGGGTAAATTTATCAAACAGGAGGGCGATTTTATTCTCAGGAATACCGATTCCGGTATCTCTCACTGAAAAACGCAGAAAAGCATCTTCTTCGGTTTCAGTTTCCAGGGTAACACGGATCACTATTTCACCGCTCCGGGTGAATTTGACGGCATTGCCCGCAAGGTTGTTTAAAATCTGCCGAAGACGTCCCGGGTCACCTTTCAGCAGTGCCGGAACTTTGGGGGACATATCGCAGACGAGTTCAAGCCCCTTTCCACTGGCCTGAACCGCCAGTACGGCACTCAAATCTTTCAAAAGGGCTTTCAGGTCAAAATCCAGGTTTTCCAGATCCAGTTTTCCGGCCTCAATTTTGGAAAAATCAAGAATCCCGTTGATCAGGGAGAGAAGTGATTCTCCGCTGGTACGAATCGTCTCTGCGTAGTATCTCTGGGCACCTGTCAATTGTGTATCCAGCAAAAGTCCGGTCATGCCGATCACACCGTTCATGGGGGTGCGGATTTCATGGCTCATATTGGCCAGAAATTCACTCTTGGCCCTATTGGCCACTTCCGCGCTTACAGCCATGATATTAGCACGGGCCGTCGTCTCTTCAAGCCGTTGGTTGGCATCAAGGAGTTCTTTTTCAGCCTGTTTCTGCTCGGTGATATCCTTTAAAAATCCCTCATAGTGCAGGACGGCTCCCGCATCATCCCTTACCGTCCGGGCGTTCAGGGAAACCCATATGGTGGTGCCGCCCTGTTTAAAAAGTTGAGTTTCAAAGTTCCGGATGACCCCTTCGGTCTCAACAATCCTTTTAAAGGTTTCCCTATCCCCCGGGTTTACATAGTGCTGTTTTCCAATATCTTTGAAATGTGTTAAAAGCTCCTGGGAGGAGTTAAACCCTAAAATTCTAACCAGGGAAGGATTTGCAGAAAGAATCCGCCCGTCCGGTGTGGTCTGGTAAATTCCCTCCACAGCATTCTCAAAAAGGAGTCGATATTTTTCTTCACTCTTCCGCAATATCGTCTCAACCCGCTCTCGTTCCCGGAACAGGTCATCAAGGTCGCCTTTAATGACGGCGATGGCATCAAATATGGGTTTGAAGGGATGGGAATCCTGGATATCCAACCTGGATGTCCCGGACTGGTCCCAGTTGATGACCCCCATAAAATCCAATAATTCATCGGAATACTGTTGCACCTGACGCTCTGTGTAAATTTTCTCTTTTTTAATTTTTGCTTTTATTGTCTTTGTGCGATCCTGATCAATCATGGTCAAGGCTTCTTCAAGATCAAGGGCAGTTGCCACCGGAAACGGGACAAAGGGTTTGCTGATGTCGATGATCGTCCGCATCATCTTGTTTAATCCAAACAGGACCGTTAATTTGCAGTGGGCCTTCCCCTGAAGCGTTTTCAGCCCGTTGATATACAGTCTCCGGGCTTTCCATGTTGTTTTTTCAAGTTTTTCCCAATTGGATATGCGATGATAATATCCCTTTGCCGTCAATCCGGTTTCATCCAGGACTTTTTCATGGAGTTTAAAAAATTTATCAATACAAGCTTCTCCCAGTGTCCCGTGGGCAACTGAATATAATATGTCATTCCCGATAAGTTCAAAACGGATGCCGTAATTCTCCAGTTCAAACCCCCAATCCTCCTTTGTGACTCTTTCATATTGGATTTTACCCCTATCAATCCCATTTTTATCGAGAATCAGAAGAGCATTCCTTAGAGCGGTCTCATAATCCCGGACCGCAGCCACGGGCACAGTGGGTTTATGTATGCTTACACCGACATTGAACATCCAGCGCAGGTATAAAGGTGCGGCAAACCCCCAGAATCCGATAAGATTACCGGCATTGGCTTCCTTAAGCAGTAAATTTGTCAAGAGCATACGGCTTTCTTTTGCAGGTCTTCCCATCAGTTTTCCGTAATCGCGGATTTCTGCATACTGTCTGCCCCAGAGGCCTGTTTCTTTAAGGACCTTTTCACGCTCCTTGATCATCCCATGGGTTGCCTGATGGTTTGGGATTCCATCCAGGGATATGTGAAGAATAGCCTTTCCGATCAAGGAAAAGGAAATCGAATAATTTTCAGAAATTTTAATATCCGTCCATTCCGGCTTTTGCAGGACAGACAGGCCGGACACGGAACAGATGACGGTTTGCCCGGATTCAGGCTGTTCATTTTTATCGTTTTTAATTGTCATTGTTAAAATAAATTGTTTAAAAACTGAATGGTTACACCCTTCCCAGCAATAAATTCAGACTATTTACATAATCTTTATTCTGACAGGGCTTTGACAGGTGATCAATCTTGTTATCTTTTTGTTTTAATTCTTTTATGGATTCTAAAAATTCAATATTGCCTGAAATAAACAGGATCGGAATGGTTTTATCCGATGATCTGATATGATGATATATATCCATCCCGTTAATATCTCCGGGAAGCATATAGTCCAGGCTGACAAGATCATATTTATTTCTTTCTAACAAATCCATTGCAACCTGACCCTTATTGGCAATATCCACTCTGTGGTTGCAGGGCTCCTGGGTTAATATTCTATACTGCACATCGGCGATGGCCGGTTCATCTTCCACCAGAAGGATATATTTTTCAAAATATGCTTTTCCTTTTCGGATTTCCGTTTTCTCTTCAGGTGTCAATTCTTTATTAATGATTGGCAGGCTGATTATAAATCTGGTCCCTGAGCCGAATTTCGACTCAGTTGAAATACTGCCCTTGTGTTGCTCAATATATTTTTTGACGTTGGACATTCCATAACCGGTCCCTTTAATGCCGGTTTTATATGAGCCTGTTAGATCCCTGCCTCCTTTTAAGGTAAAGGAAGGTTCATAAATATTCTCCAGGTTTTCCTGTGGAATCCCACATCCATTATCCTCAATTTCAAAGCAGATGAGGTTATCACGGCTGTAGGTTCTAACGGTGATTCTGGGGGATTCAACCCTGCTCAGGGCATGGATGGAATTTTGTATCAGATTCACAAGGGCGTGCTCGATCATTCCGGGATCGGCAAGCAGTTCCGGCACGCCCGGGCTTTCTTCCTTTTGCAGCTCAATGCCTTCCAGATCCTTTCTCATGAGATTTAAGACAAGGTCGATTTTTTCGCTGATTCTGAAAAACTCCTGTTTGGGTTCCTGGTCCTTGGCAAAGGCAACCAGGTTTTTGGTCAGGTTTTTACCCCGCTGGGTCTGCTCATATATCAATTCCAGGGTCTTCTTTGTTCTGGGTTCCTGACAATCCAGCACAGCGAGTTCGGTATTGCCCATGATAATGCCCAGGATATTATTAAAATCATGGGCCATTTTTCCGGCAATCTTTCCCACAAGGGCCTGCTTTTCATGTTCCCCTGCGGTTTTCTGGGCCATTAATTTCTCCGCCTCAGCCTTTTTGCGGTCGGTGATATCGATGGTATAACCGGCCAATAAGGTTTTGTCGCCCTGAACAATGGGGAATTTGAGGGTGGTATAGCTTCTGCCGTTCAGTTCCTCATCCTGTCTGAACAAGTCCCCCTTGGAAACAACAGCCCAGTCGTCGGCCGTTATCTTTGCAGCAAATTCAGGCGGGAATAGATCCTCCATTGCCCTGCCGATCATCAGGCTGCCTTTAATGCCGATCATTTCCTCAAAATTCTCACTTGCCTGCAGCACAACGCTTTGTGTGGGGCTCACCTCTTTGATATAGCAGTAAACCGGAGAGTGACGGATAAACAGCGTGAGCAACCCGTTGCTCATCCTGAGTCGATGAATAGCTCCCTGCAATTCAGAGGTTTTTGACCTGACGTTTCTTCGTAGGGTGATATTAAAAAGAGTGAGTCCTAAAAAAATCAACCCGACAAACAAAAGAAAAAGAAAAATATAATGGAAATATTCCGGCCGGAGAAGGGGTTCTCCCATCCATTTTTTGTTGATTGCATCGTGTTCCTTTTTAGTAATCAAGGCGAATCCATCCTCCACCATCTTTAGTGTATCGGTCCGGCCTTTTTTAACGGCCCGGTGAAATTTCCCGGTATAAAGGGTTAAGGAATAGCGGAATTCATTTTCAATATTCATTTTATAGAGATAATAAAGGGCCGGCGGCTTATCAATGGAAAAAACTTTGATCTGACCGTCCACTGCCGCCTGAATTATATCTTCATAGCTGTTGAATGTCTTTATGCTGGTAATTCCATTCTTTTCCAATACTTCGATACAGGCATCTCCGGCCTTTACTCCGATGGTAAGGCCTTGCAAAGATGCGATATTGACAATCCCCCCAATGTTTTTATTGAAAAAAACAGGAACCTCTAAGGTTGCATAGGGCTTTGTGAAATCATAAAGTTTCGCTCTCTTTTCCGTAAAAAAAATAGTATCAATCACATCAGCCTGCCCGTTGAGCATGACCTCCTGGGCTTTGCTCCAGTCCATGGCCATCAGGTTGACCTGTATTCCTGTTTTCTTTTCCCATAATGCCCACTCATCCACCAGAATGCCTTGAATAATTCCATTGGAATTTCGGAAAATATAGGGGGGATAATTATCATCAGACACCACGGTAATGGAAGGACTCTTTTTCCCGGCATCTTCGGCTTGTCCGGAGAACGGAAAAAGGCAGTGCAGCAGTATGCACAGAACCATCAACCCTGAAATTTTATGAATATTCATAATAAAAATAAGAGTTTAACTCTTTCATGTGGTCAAGTAGATTCCCTTTTTAAATGCATTGGAACAAAGACCGTTAATCAATCACGCACGTCGCAGGGATAAATCATCTTATGGAAATATTTTATAGTTTATTCAATTGCTTTGTCAATTGAAAATATCAATCCATTCTGCTAACATTCATCCTGCCGGGGTCAGACTCGGCAGTGAATAATGCATTTGCAGATGGGAAGATCGAATTACCGGGTATTTTGGAGTAAAAACCTCATGTTTATTCTTGGAATCAACGGCAGTCCGCGACATAAAGGAAATTCAAATTTTCTCATGTCGCTTTTCATGGAAGAAATGAAGGAAAAAGGCCATGAGACAGAGGTCCTGAGTGCGGTCCGGCTCAAGATTAATCCCTGCATCGGGTGCGGCCATTGCGAAACTAAAGGGGTTTGCATTTTCGACGATGATTTTACTCAAGTTTTTCTTCCGGCCGTTATCAGAGCAGATATTATTGTCCTTTCTTCCCCTGTTTATTTCTATGGGTTTCCCGCAGCTTTAAAAGCCCTCATCGACCGGATTCAGGTGTTATGGTCCAGAAAATACCGACTGAAATGGGATGAATTCAAGGGACGCAGCCGCAGAGGCGTGCTTCTGGCGGCAGGGGCAACCCAGGGAAAAGATCTGTTCGACGGATTGAAACTGACGGCCCGGTATTTTTTTGATGCGGCCGACATCCTTTATGCGGCCGACCTCTGCTACAGGGGCATGGATGAAAAAGGGGCAATGGAAAATCACCCCCTGGTCCATGAAGATGTAAAAAATCTGGTTAAAGGGCTTTAATCATCCCTATCCTGCAAAAACATCGGGAGAAACAATGCAGCCGTGGGCCGCTTTTAATGCCAGAAGCTCTTTTTTCTGCTCTGCAAGGATTCTGGGCAGGGTTTCGGGTAGCCTTTTTTCCTTGGCATAGGCAGTTTCCTGAAGCTCAATCCGTTTGATGATATTGTCCAGATAAAGGGAGAACTGTTTCACATAAAGGTCTCTGGGATAGTCTTTATTGATGATATCTTTAAACAAGAATTTCAAATCTTCATATTTCGGGAGATTGCCGATGGGCGTGGACAGAAACCCGATTTCGTCATGGGCATATCTTTCAAGCCAGGAAAGCCAGACTTTTACATCCCGTTTTTCACCGAGAAGGCTGGAAGAATTCCCGCCCCTGGCCTGATCCGTCAGAAAATAATTGAGTCCGGCCAGGACGGGTTTATATTCGGGTTTGATCTTACTGCTGCCGAAGAATTTAAACTGGACCGCCATATAATCGGCCAGGGCGCCTGGAATGAACTGGCCATTGGCCCAGGGAGCCCTTTTGATTCCGGTGGCACCGACTTCCGTGGCTGTTGCGGCTGAAACAATACAGGCGCCGATGACGACACCGGCATCGGAGGTCTTGGCCACCCAGACCGGGGGCATGGTATCGGCATCCCTTCCGCTGTAGGTAAAAACACGGGTAATGACCCCTTCCGGGTTATCCGCTTCTCTGGAATAATTTTCAAGGGAGGTTGAGCTTACGGTACAGCGGGAATTGGGATGGGACAAGGGGATGGGTTTGCCCGCGTCATCGGTTTTGCCTTCATGCCAGTCACCTTGAAAATTAATGCCTTTTTTCGGAGGGGTTTCATTGTTTCCCACCCAGTGGGGCACCTTGTTTTCATCAATGAGGACATTGGACCAGATCACTTCATGGCCGGGCTGCCGCAGGACTTTCATGAGCAGGGGATCTCCCTCCTGGTTGACATCCTCCACAATGCCGAAGATCCCGCATTCCGGGTTGATGCTCCGGATGGACCCGTCTTTGGCGATCCACATCTGGGCCAGGTCATCGCCGATGAACACATTGCCTGCCATGGCCGTGGTGGTTTTTCCGCACCCGCTGGGAGCAGCGCCTGCAAACCAGGTGATGCGGCCACCTGGGCCATGAATCCCGGTGATAAACATATGCTCGGACAATTCATTGCCCGGATTGTCATAAACAGCCTTATCCACGGCAAATCTGTGATTTCCCTTTTTCAAGAGCAGGGTATTGCCGGCATAGGTGCATTTCCAGGCATAGGTGGTCCGAAATTTACGATCCATGAAAACCCTTGCATCGGGAAGATCTTCGGTGCGGTTCAGACCTTCGCTGTGAACATTGGTGAAAAAATGTCCCAGGCTGGTGACTTCTTTATCAAAGGCTTCAAAGGCATTTCTATAAAGAAGTTCCGCACTGTGGGCCACATAGGCGGAGCTGGTGATTTCAAGGGCCGGGTTTGAGGCGGGAGATCCCACAGGACCCCTCATATAAAAGCCGATGATCATGGTTTTGTCTTTCATGATATCCGTCAGATTGGATTTGACCTGCAGGAGGGCCGTGGGTCTGTCCATCCGGTTGGCCAGGGAAGAGACCTCATCTTCAGGGTTTGCAATATAAAATGTCCGGTCAACGATCCTGCCCTGTTCCCTGGCAAGGTCATAATGGATGGTGTGGCCGTCCATGGCAAGGGGTCTTTCTTCTTTTTTTTCAAGGGCAAGGGTTCTGATGAACTGTTTGTCGCCCAGGGACCCGGTGTTTATAAAAACCGAGCCGGGATTGCAAACAACAATAGAATTGGCAATTCTTTTCAGGACTTCAGGATGTCTGATCCGAAGAAGCCGGCTCAGATTTTCTTTGTCCATATATTTTTTAAATATGTCCGCAGCGCTTTTTTCAGAATCCACTTTTCCAAGTTCACTGATGATATCCATATCTTTTTCTGTAATCTGCATTTTGGGTAATCCCTCCAATATCATAAAGGTTAAGGCTTTTTTTAATATTAAATTAGTTTCATATAATTATTAGCTTCTTTTTTCAATAGAATAAAGTTCGATTGTGTTTTTGTGATAACCAGTATAAAAACAGGAGGATGGGAAAGGCGGTAAGAAGGTATTTTAAAAGAAGAGAGATATGAAACGAAAAATCGTTGCGGATTTACACAATCATACCACGTTATCGGACGGCGAATTCACCCCAATAGAATTGATTGAAAAGGCAAAAGCCATGGGGTTAAAGGCCATCGCCGTCACAGACCACGACACATTAAAGGGTTTGAAATCAGCAATGACCGCCGGGGAAAAACTAGGGATCAAAGTGATTCCTGGAGTTGAAATTTCCATCCGTTTCAAGAGATCCTTTTTTACCGGGACCCTTCATCTCTTGTGTTATTTTTCTGTTGATACATTTTCCGATGAAGAATTGATGACGGAAATCACTCTTATCCTTGCCAGGGGAAGAGGGGAGGATCTTGTCCGGGCAAGAGTCAATGAAATCAATCGATTTTTCGGCCCCAGGGGGATAACTCCCGTATTACCAAGGGTTATGGAATTTGAGGATATCGCCGGGCAGAGCAATAATGCCACCCGGCGTCATTTTGCCCTGGCATTGACGGAAACCTTGGGCATCAAAGACAAAAAAACGGTTCACTCGATCATTGGAAATGAAAGCCCTGCCTATCTTCCTTCGGGGGTGGAGCTGGAGGACGTCCGGGGGCTGATCCGGAAAAAAGGAATTCTTTGCGTCCTTGCACATCCTGCCGCAGGATCATTCCCGGGACCGGGGCATTATAAGGAAGTTCTTCCTCCCCTGGACACCGTGCTTCAGATTCTGCCGGAATTTCTTGAGGCAGGCATTCACGGCCTGGAGGTCTATTATCCCGGCCACACACAGGCACAGCAGGATCATTTAAAAACCCTTGCAGCACAATATCATCTTCTCATCACCGGTGGATCAGACTGCCACGACGGCATGGATCGTCCGACAGGGGTGGAAGGGTTATCCGAATCAGAATACGAAATATTTAAGGCGGCATTGACATGAGAAGAAAAGAAAGAGAAATCAAGGGCAAAAAAGATATTGAACAGATTTTAATGGACAGCAGGGTCCTGCGTCTTGCCATGGTGGACAAGGATAAACCCTATCTTGTTCCCATGAATTTCGGTTACAGGGACGGAGCGCTTTATCTGCACAGTGCTTTGGAAGGAAGAAAAATCGATCTGCTCAAGAATAATCCCTTTGTCTGTTTTGAAGTGGACGAGATCGTCCATTTCAGGAAAGCAAAATCAGCCTGCGACTGGGGCCTGGAATACAAAAGCGTGATCGGAACCGGCAAAGCCGTTTTCCTTCATACCCTGGATGAAAAAAGGCAGGCCTTTGATATCATCATGGCAAACTATTCCGGCCGGGAATTTGAATATTCCGATGAAATGCTTGAAAAAACCCTTGCCATCAAGATTGAGATAGAGAATATGACAGGCAAACAATCCTGATCAGGGTTTAAAAGGCAATGTCGCCGGCTTTTTATTTGCTTGAATATTGGAAAATATGGACTGGAGTGCCCTATGAAGATTTTGATTGCCGAAGATGATTATGTTTCAAGACTTCTTGTGAAAAAAGCGGTCGAGAAAATCGGCCATGAAGTCATTGAGGCGGAAAACGGAAAGCTTGCCTGGCAATTATTTCTGGACCAGGACCCGGACATGGTCATTTCCGACTGGATGATGCCGGAGATGGACGGAATCACCCTTTGCAAAAAGATTCGGTCTTCCGGGAAAAAAACCTATTCCTATATTATCCTGTTGACGGCAAAGGACAGGATGACCGATCTTGTGGAAGTGTTTGACGCAGGGGCCGATGATTATATTATCAAGCCCTTTAACCCCGATGAATTGCGCTCACGGATCAAGACCGGGGAAAGGATCATCCAACTGGAAGGCAGGCATTATCAATTGCAGGAAGAATTGACCCTCCGGAACAGCAAACTGGACGCAACACTCAAGGAATTAAAGACAACCCAGGGCCGAATCCTTCAATCCGAGAAAATGGCTGCCGTTGGCCGGCTTGCCGCGGGTATGGCCCATGAGATCAATAACCCCATCGGATTCATCGGCAGCAATCTGGATGCCTTGAAAGACTATATGGGCCATTTGGATGAACTTCTGTCCCGTTACCAGAAATTGTGTAGATTATTGATGGCCGCTCCGGAGGATAGTCTGAGTGCGGAAATAAAAAATGAAGTCAACGCCATCATACAATTTGAAGAACGGATTGAAATCGACTATCTTAAAAAAGATATTCCTGAATTGCTCCATGACTGCAAGGAGGGAACCGAAAGGGTCGGAAAAATAGTTTCAGATCTGAAAAATTTTGCCCATCCGGGCAATGACAGGCAGATGCTGGTGGATATCAATAAGGGCCTTGAGTCTACCCTGAATATGGTTTGCAGTGAATTGAAATCCAAAGTCACCGTGACCCGTGAGTTCGGGGATATCCCCATGGTTGAGGGATTTCCCCAGAAATTGAACCAGGTATTCATGAATATCCTCGTCAATGCAGCCCAGGCCATAACGGAAAAGGGGGAAATCAGGATTGAGACAAAAAAAGAAGGGGATAATGTCATTGTTTCTATTTCAGATACCGGGTGCGGGATTGAGGAAGAACATCTTTCAAAGATATTCGACCCGTTTTTCACGACCAAGGAGATTGGCAAGGGAACCGGTCTCGGCATGAACATCGCCTATAATATTATTGAAGAGCACAGGGGAAAAATCAGCATTCAAAGCACAGTGGGCAAGGGCACAATATTTACCGTGAGTCTGCCGGGAAAATGTTAATAATTTCAGAAATTGCTGATCTGCATTTCGTAAAAAAGCATGCCGTTCAAGTTTTTTTCAACTTCTTTAATGCGGCATCGTAAGGCTGAATTGGAAAGGGTAAGCGAGGTATTTGGAGAAAAAATCCGGGTCTCTGATTCAGCCTTTCTCCCGATTTTGACTTCCGCAAGGGCCTCTGTCCTGCCGGAAAATTCGATCAGTAGCTTTTTTTCATCGGACAGGATTTGGCTATGGGCTTCAAATTCTTTGATCCGGCTGCTTTTCCGGGAAATTTCAGAGACGATCTGATCCTGGCGGTCAAATCCCTTATTAATTTTTTCTTCGGCTTTTTTTGCATTGATCCGGATCTCCTTGATCGTATTGGCGATTTTCTGGTATGCGGCCATATCCCTGGAAGCCTTCAGTTCGCTCAGTTTTTTTTCCAGATCTTTGAGGTCAAGCTGTGCCCGGTCCTGGATATAGGCATATTTGGAAATCAACCCATGCAGATCCTGATCTTCTTTTTCAAGTTTTTCAACCTCGGTTTTGAGTCCCAGGATTTCATTATCGTCGGTCATCAGCAGGGAATCGATTCTTTCCGTTAACAGGCGGGTGTGATTATCCACACCCACCGTCAGGGTGGAGGGTTTTGAATTGGGACTTCCGATATTGCCGGCACGGATACCCATTTTTGCAGAAATTTTAGAATTGAGGATGGAACCTCTTTCATTGATGCAGGCCCCGCTTAAATAAATTATCGAGTCAATGATTTCCTTTTGAACAATGAGGTCGCCAAAGGCGTTTATTTTTGAATTGTGAATATATTTGGCCTGAATCGATCCTTTGACCTTAATCAGCTCGGCATCAACAATGCCGAAGGAGACATTCAGATCTCCTGAAATATCAACTTCCGCACCATGAATTTCTTTGGCTGTCAATGAGGCGCATTTGACCTTGAATCCTCGTTTAACCGCGCCATCAATAATCACATTGCCGTTGAAATTGACATTGCCGGTTTCAAATCCGAGATCCCCTTTGATCTGAAATTCCGCGCAGACAGAGACAGTTCCAAGGGCATCCAGATGGGGTTGCCCTGATGCTGCGGCATAAATCCTTGCCCCGTCTTCAGACAACCGTGTCCCAATGCCCGATGAAAAAGCAAGATCAACCGCCTCTTCCACCGGGATTTTTTTCCCGAATACGTCAATCCCGTAGGCCCCCGGTTCCGGGTGAATTTTGGTGGCAAGTAAAGCCCCGTCTTTGATATAGGGGATCTCTCCCCGGTCCTTGAAATCAATGCTGCCGTCCTCGTTCACTTTGCCTGCATGAAGAAAACGGGTTGGGAAATAATAGCAGATATCGGCATTTTTTGGATATTTCGGCTCTCTTGCCTTTGCAACGACAAAGGGTTCATCTCCCGGTATGGCCCTGAAAAGCCAGGATTCAATCTCATGATCCTCTTTAATCCCGGTGATGATTTTGTTTTTTTCAAGGAATTGCCGGACATGGGAAGGATTCAGCGAATGGGTATCCTTTGTTTTAATCTTCAAAAAGGCCTCGGAATTGTCTTCTGAAAGCCTGACCTCAAAAAAAACATCCTGAATGATTTCTTTTATTCTTCCCCGGCTCTGGGGTTCGGGCGGTTTATCTTTCAGAAGAAGGGCAAACAGGAGCACCAGGATCTTGTCCATCAGCTCCTTGACTTCAGGGTTCAATAGGGATGGGTCAAGAAGGGTCCTGGATGAAACCGGGGTCAGGGTGATATCGGGTGATAAGGCCACGACTTCAAGGATCTGTTTGATTTCATTTTTTATGGTGAGAAATTGAGAGCCAAAGGCATCCGGAGAAAAATCAATATTTCTTTTGGTCAGGATATCTTTCAGCAGCAATGGTTTATCTGCATAAAGAGAACCGCCTGCAGAGCGAATCCTGGATTCAAGAATCCGGATTTCTTTTTTCTTTTGTTCAAGCTGGGCCAGATTCAGGGCATCTTTTTTCTTTAAGCTGCTTGCCATCTCAAACAATTGCCTGTTCTGGTGCTGGGTCACCCGTTTAAAATGATTCTGTTTTTGGACCATATCATACTGCCGGCAGCACTGGTCCACCTGATATAAAAGATCCGGATCATCAAAGGGAAGGGTGAGGCAGGCGTGTATCCCGGCCAGATTGACGGCATTGACAAGGGTTTCGAGTTCAGCCGCATCGGCAATCAGAATTCTTTGCGTGTTGGGCGCAATCTCCCTTGCCTTTTTCAGGATCTCATCCCCTTTCATTTCCGGCATCATATAGTTCGAGATGATCAGCGTGTAAGGGACCGGCTTTGAAGCCTCAAGGGCTTCAAGGGCATCGGAAGAGATTGAAAAGCATTCCACCCCGTATCCTTCGGCGGATAAGACGGATTTCATCCTGTTTTTCAAGGTGGTGGTGGATTCAACGATAAGAATTTTATGGGAAGTGTCGTTTAAAATGGCTTTTATCCTTTATCTGTTCAGGTCTGATGAATCAGTTGGTTGCGGCATCATAAACCCGTATTGAGTGGAGATTTCCCGGAATTGTTCAAAGAGTTCGGCAATGATGGCCGCATAAAGCGAATTAAGCCTTCCCTTTTCCGTCATATTTTTTTGTTTCAAAAGGGCTTGTATTTCATTGATATAATTTTTGTTTTCAAACCCTTTTTCAAGGACGGCATTCAAGTCGGTGATCTTTTGATCTTTATGAAGAAGGGCCTTCTGGTGAATTTCCGTACTCTTTTTAAGGTCAATATTGAGCTTATATAATTTTGCATTCTGTTCTTTGGCCAGGGCAAACAGCCTATGGCTTTCCATGATGAGTTCATACTGCCCAAGCCCGGCTTTGACGGATTCGACCAGAACTTTATTATCCCATGGTTTTGAAATATATCGGTGGATGGAGCCTTTATTGACCGATTCGGTCACTGCATCCGCATCTGCATAACCAGTGATGAGAAACCGGATGGTGTCGGGTGAGATTTCCTTTGCCTTTTGAAGAAAAACAGAGCCCATCATTTCCGGCATCCGCTGATCCGAAAGAATCATGGAAAAAGGATGAGATGCTTTTTCCATGCAGTCAAGGGCTTCTCTGCCCGACGACACATAGACGTATTTCACACCCATCCCCCGCATCAGGCGGCCCAGTGCTTTGCCGATCTGTTCTTCATCATCCACAATCAATACGGTGTGGTCAAAGGGTTCCGACATATTCAGCCTCCAAAAGCCTTGCCTCAAACCGGTTCATGATCCAGCGTCTCCCGGATTTTTACGGCCAGCTCTTTTCTGGAAAAGGGTTTTGAAACAAAATGGACATCCTCCGGCAGCAGCCCCCGTTGAGCAATGATATCAGCCGTATAGCCGGACATGAACAGTATTTTAAGATCAGGATACAGGGCTTTCAGCTTTTTGGCCAGGTCCGGGCCGGTCATTTCCGGCATGATCACATCCGTCAGCACCAGATCGATTCCGCCGATATGGGTTTGGGCCAGGTTCATGGCCTGGCCCGGGGTCGCCGCCTCCAGCGCTTCATAGTCCAGCCCCTCCAGCATTCTCTTGACGAGATTCAGAATGGGGACATCATCCTCAATGATCAGCACGGTTTCATGATGTCCTCTGGGTATTTCCGTTTCATCGGGCAGTTTCGATTGTTGGGGGTCTCCTGCATGACGGGGCAGGTAAATTCTGAAAGTCGTCCCTTTTCCAGGCTCGCTGTAAACATTGATGAAGCCGTCGTTCTGCTTGACGATGCCGTACACTGTGGCCAAGCCTAAGCCGGTCCCCTGACCCAGGTCCTTGGTGGTGAAAAAGGGTTCAAAAATGTGGTCAAGGGTTTGCCTGTCCATGCCGCAGCCGGTGTCGCTCACCGCCAGCAATACAAAATCGCCGGGAACATAGCCGGGATGGGCTGCGCAATAGGACCCATCAAAAATCACATTATCTGTCTCCAGGGTAACCTCCCCGACACCGGCAATGGCATCCCTTGCGTTGACGCAGAGATTGGCCAGGATCTGATCCATCTGGGAAGGGTCTATTTTGACTGGCCCAAGGCCTGACCTTGGCCGCCAGGTCAGATGAATATCCTCCCCAATAAGGCGCCGAAGCATTTTCAGCATGGATTCCACGGTCTGGTTAAGGTCGAGCACCTGGGGGCTGACGGTCTGTTTTCTGGCAAAGGCCAGTAATTGCCGGGTGATGTCGACAGATCGCTGGGCAGCTTTGAGAACCTGCTGGAGATCATCGTGAACCGTCCCGGCCGGGTCTATTCTGTCTATGACCAGTTGGGTATAGCTCAGAATAATGGTGAGCATATTGTTGAAATCATGGGCCACCCCGCCGGCCAGCCGCCCTACGGATTCCATTTTCTGGGCCTGATGAAGCTGGGCCTGCAACAGAGTCTGTTCAGCTTCCGCCTGCTTACGCTCAGTGATGTCGCTGACGATGTGGACCGCGCCGGAAAGATGCTTGTCTGCATCCAGGATGGGATCCACCGTCACCTTAAACCATCGATCGTCGGCCTGCAATTCCATACTTTCGCGCTTCAGGGTCTTGCGCATCCGCAGGATCGGGCATTCAAGGATCGGCGCCTGGGTGCCATGGACGATCTCCCAGCAGTGTTTGCCTATCATTTCATCCGTTGCCCGTTGAAATATCCGCTCCGCTCCCCGGTTGGAACGTACCACGCGCTGGTCGGCGTCGAGAATCCAGACAGCGTCTGCCACTGAGTTGAAAGTCAGTTGCCACTCCCGTGCCAGTTGCTCATTTTCCTCCAATAGGAATTTGAGGCGTAGAAATGCGTTGATGGTGGCCACCAGGATTTTCGGGTACACCGGCTGGGTCAGATATCCGTCTGCGCCTTGCTCCAGGCCTGTCACCCGGTCGTCGTTGCTCATGAACACGGCGGACAGGTGCACGACGGGAATGGCGGATAGTCGTGGGTTGGCCCTGATCTGCTTACAAACCTCAATGCCGCTGATGTCGGGCAGTCGGACATCGAGCAGAATCAGGTCCGGGCACTCTTCGGCCAGGCGCAGTGCCTCCCGGCCAGTGGCGGCTTCACGTACTTCAAACCCTGCCTGCTGAAGGATGCGGGTGGTGGTATAGCGCATGGCCTCGGTGTCATCCACGTTCAGGATGACCGGCTTTCGGCTATTTTTCATGGTTGGCCCCCTCTTTTTTTTGCCTGTATAGTTCAGTAATCTTACACAATGCCTCCTGCACTGCTTCCAGGGCCTTTTCCCGGTTGGGTGCCGCTTTGGACAGAACCGCCAGGGCTTGTTGGTTGAGGAAGCGGCGCTCGGTTTCGTCAAGTGTTTTGGAGGTGCTGATAATAACCGGGATCGCGCGCGTGGCCGGGTTGGCCTTGAGCCGTTGAAGGACTTCAAAACCATCCATGCCGGGCATGGTCAGGTCCAGGAAGATGACGTCCGGCTGCTCTGCTTCCGCCAGGATCAGGTCTGCCGTGCCATCGGAGGCTTCCAGGCTGGTGTAGCCGGTTCCGGCCAGATGACCCTTTAGAATATAACGGGCCACCTCTTCGTCGTCTATGATCAAGATTTTTTTCAGTGGTGCACGCCTTGCAAGGTCGCTCAATTTTCCCAATAGCCAATTCCGTTCAATGGGCTTCACACAATAATCCTCCGCTCCCAGAGAGAGGCCTTTGTCCTGCTCCTCCAGCAAAGAGGCAACAATGACGGGGATGTCCCTTGTGGCAGGGTTGGCTTTGATTTCAGTCAGGAATGACCATCCATCCTCATTCTCGTCGGGCATTAAGATATCCAGCACAATGGCCGTGGGTTTCATGCGCTGTAACGTCTGCCGGGCCTCACGGATGGATTGGGCCGGAAAAACCTTAAACCCGGAATCTTTCAGATATGATTGGTATACGAGCTGGGTGGCTGCATCGTCTTCGACCACGAGCACTGGATGGCGGGTGATATCACCGGGAGCGAGTGCCGCGACCTGTTCGTCTTTGGCCGGTGCATAGCGCACAGGGATGGTAATGGTAAAGGTGGCGCCTTCCCCCGGGCGGCTTTGCACAGTCACATGACCGCCCAGCAGTTCGGCCAGTTTACGGGAGATGGGCAACCCCAGACCAGTGCCTTTGGGCTTGCCCTGTTGGGCGGTCTCCACCTGGGTGTATTCGTCAAAGATGCGTTCATGGTCTTCAGGTGCGATACCGATGCCGGTATCGGCCACGGAAAATAGTACGGTCTGCCCATCGTCGCCCGGCCGGGCCGACACCCGGATCTCGCCCTGATGGGTAAACTTGATGGCGTTGGACAAAAAGTTCCGCAGGATCTGGACCAGCTTGGCATCATCGGTGAATAGCGGCGGGAGGCTTGCCATGGACTCAAAGACCAGCTCAATCGACTTGTCTGCCAGGAGTGGTTTGAGAATGCCTCGCAGTCCGCTGAAAATCTCCTCTGCCATGAATTCGCGCGGCTTCACATTGACCTTGTTGGCCTCGATCTTGGCAAGGTCCAGCAGGTCGTTGATCTGCGCAGAAAAAGCATCGGCTGCCTGGTGGATGAAGGTCACCTGTTTTTCCTGTTCCAGGGTGAGGTCGCCGTCCGTTCGATCCAACAGCAGTCGGGAGAGGGCCAGGATGGAATTGAGTGGGGTGCGGAATTCATGGCTCATATTGGATAGAAATCGGGATTTGGTCTGGTCGGCCGAGCGTAGCTGGGTGACTTTTTCATCCAATTCCGCATAGAGCGCCAGCACCCCTTGATTGGTATTCTCCAGTTCTTCCCGCTGGCTGCGCAGTTCATCCAGTGCGCGCAGGAGTTCCTGATTTTGCACGCGGACTTCCTCCAGCGGTGATTCGGCGTCTGTGGTCGCCAGTGACTCTGCAATGCGCATTAAGACGTCCGGCGTTACTGCCGGGGCTGTCACCGGGAGGGTCTTGCCGATGGTCACCTCGGTCCCCTTACCGGGTTCGGTGTTGATACGGAACTGGTCCATCAGCCGCCGGGTGCCGACAATGCCCCTGCCCATTCCGGTGGGTGAGGTGTAGCGCCCTTCCAGGATGGCCTGGATATCTTTGATCCCCGGCCCCTGGTCGCGCACCGTGATGGTAAAGACCTGAGCTGGAGTGGTACCCTCTATCATGAATTCAACCTCGCCGTCCCTGCCATACTGGTAGGCATTGCGGGCAATTTCCGATACGGCGGTACTGATGCGTGTCTGATCGTTTCGGTCAAATCCCAGCAGGTCGGCAATCCGCCGGGCCCGCTGCCGGGCATAGACCACGTCCTGTTCGTAGCGGATTTCAACGCGGGTAATCGATGTTTTCATGGCGTACTCCTTGATTCTTTGATGACCACCACCAGGCTGTCATCCCGCACCCGGTTGTAGTCTCGGAACAGCACCCCGGCGATGAGGGCAGGGTGCCGCCCGCGCAACCCCGGGGAGTCATCCAGGTCCCAGCGGCTGGTCAGTCCGTCCGAATTCAAGACGAGCAGTCCGTTTTCCGGCCATGGATAGGTGAATTCCATAATCTTGCGCGCTTCAAGGCCTACGGTGCCGTTGTGTGAGACCATGCTGCGGACGGCATCATTGGAAAAAATTCGCCCGGAGATGTTGCCCACACCGGCATAGTGCACCAGTCGCCGGTCCCAAAGCACCTCGGTTACGGCCACTGCTGCCCCGCGGGTGCTGCGCAGGGCGGCGTGCATTCGTTCAATCATCTCCACGGGACCGGTATGGGGATGATTCTCAAAGATGTCAACTGCCGCGGCAGAGGCTTCGGCGGCGTACTGGCCGTGGCCCAGCCCGTCGGCCAGCATGATCAGTGCCCGCTCGCGGGTCTGATGCAAGGCCCAGGCGTCGCCGCAGGATTCTTCCGTCGGTATAGGCAGACACACCGCCCCCACTTCCATCCACACCTCCGGCGGGTGCGGTGGCTCGAAGGCGGGCAGCGGGCGGCGCCAGATGCGGCTCAGTACTGCAGTGCCATGACCGGGCCGGGAATAGATGTCAAACAGGGCCGATAGTCTTTGGATTGCGCCCAGACCGCTCCCAGGACTACCCGTTGTGGAGTGGCCGTTACGCAGGCTCTCTCCTATGTTACGAATTCCAGGTCCCTGGTCCAGAGCGAGCATTTCGATGCCGGGCACCTTGTCAATCCCGAGAGCGTTCAGAATGAGGTCGCCGCCTCCGGCGTGTTTCAACAGGTTGGTGGCCATTTCAGACACCACAATGGAAACATGCTCGACGCTGACCGCATCGAGTCCCAGCTCCCTGCCCATGGACGCAGCTCGCCGCCGGGCTTCGCCCACCTGACTCGATTCTTCCACCCGCAGCAGTGTCGTTTTTTTCATATCCACCTTGTGATCGTGATGCGTGTGCCCTTACCGGGCAAAGACCAGATGTCGAATTCGTTCACCAGCCGTTTGGACCCGCTCAGTCCCAGGCCTAATCCGTCGCCTGTGGTATAACCGTCTTTCAGTGCCAGATCAAGGTCAGGGATGCCTGGCCCGTGATCTTCGAAAACAAGCCGAATACCCCGGCGGGTATTGTTCTCCAGCTCTTCCAGGCGCGCACCCCCGCCGCCGCCATAGGAAATGGTGTTGCGGCCCAGCTCGCTTGCTGCCGTGACCATCTTGGTCTGGTCCACCAGGCTGAACTTCATCTCCACCATCCAGATGCGCACGGCCTTCCGGACATTCACGAGGTCATCTGAATTGCGCAGAATGACGTATTCACTCCGGATAATATTCATGGCGCACCCCCGCCTGGGTTTCGATCAGGGAAGTGAGCATCGCCATACCTTTGTCCACGGTGAGTGCGGTGCGCACGTTTTCCAGCGAAAGTCCCAGTTCCACGATGGTGATGGCCACTGCCGGGCGCATGCCTACCACCACGGTTTCGGCACCCAGCGTCCGGGTCATGGCGGCAATATTGCCAAGCATGCGGCCGATGAAAGAATCCACCATTTCCAGAGAGGAAATGTCGATGAGTACTCCTTTTGCCCGGTCCTTCACCACCCGGCCGGTCAGATCATCCTGCAGGGCCATGGCCAGGCGATCGTGCATATCCACCTGGATGGTTATCAGCAGGAAATGACCCATTTTGAGAATTGGAATTCTATCCATGATGTTCTCCTCTCCTCATGCCTGGGCCTGCTTGCGTATGACCGAAATACCGGCCTGTTTAAAGGCGTAGGCCAGCGCATCGGCCAGCGAGGCCTTGGTGACGATGTCGTTGAAGGCTACACCCAGATGCACCATGGTCTGGGCGATCTGGGGGCGGATGCCGCTGATGATGCACTCGGCGCCCATGAGCCGGGCCGCGGCAACGGTCTTGAGCAGGTGCTGGGCCACCAGCGTATCCACCGCCGGTACCCCGGTGATGTCAATAATGGCAATCCCGCTGCCGGTTTCTACGATGGCTTGAAGGAGGCTTTCCATGACAATCTGGGTGCGGGAGCTGTCCAGCGTGCCGATCAACGGCAGGGCCAGAATGCCGTCCCACAGCTTCACGACCGGAGTGGAGAGTTCGAGCATTTCCTCTTGCTGGCGTTTGATGATTGTCTCGCGGCTCTTTTGAAAGGTTTCGACGGTGAACAGGCCCAGGCTGTCAAGCAGGACGGTTACCGTCCACATATCGCCCGATAGTTCTGAGACATCCTTGTAGCCCATTTCCTGCAGGCGGTTGAAAAGAGGCTGTTTCAGAGAAAAGACAAAGGTGGCGGTCTCGGTTGGCGTAAAATTCATGGCGGCCCGGGTCCGGGAAATTCCGGATAGAAAATCCCGCACGGGCGACCATTCCGGGGCCGTGATGTCCGTCAGGTTGCCACCGGCAACCGCCGGGACTAAAAGCGCCATAAACTCAGTCGATTCACGGCGCAGATCGGCTTCGGACAACAGGTCTTTGCGCAGGGTCAACGCATTCACCTGTACCTTAAGCCATCTGTCGACAATTTCCTTTTCAAAGGTGGTGAAGATCTCCTGGATTTTGCTTGTGTGGGTTGCAGTCATTGGGGCACCTCCTGTTTTATGGTATCAATAGAATCTCAATATTATTTCAGCCATTATTATGATTCAGCACTTCCCGGATTTTTACGGCCAGCTCTTTTATGGAAAAGGGTTTTGAAATGAAATTTGTATCAGCAGCCAGAAGTCCCCGCTGGGCAATGATATCGGCCGTATACCCGGACATGAACAGTATTTTAAGATCAGGATACAGGGCTTTCAGTTTTTTGGCCAGATCCGGGCCGGTCATTTCCGGCATGATCACATCCGTCAGCACCAGATCGATTCCGCCGGTATGGGTTTGGGCCAGGTCCATGGCCTGGCCCGCGGTCGCCGCCTCCAGCGCTTCATAGTTCAGTCCCTCCAGCATTCTTTTGGCAAGATTCAGGATGGGAACATCATCCTCAATGATCAGCACGGTTTCATGATGTCCTGTGGGTATTTCAGTTTCATCCGGCAGTTCAGCCCGTCCGGGGTCTCCTGCATGACGGGGCAGGTAAATTCTGAAAGTCGTCCCTTTTCCAGGCTCGCTGTAAACATTGATGAACCCGTCGTTCTGCTTGATGATGCCGTACACCATGGCCAGACCCAGGCCGGTCCCCTGGCCCAGGCCCTTGGTGGTGAAAAAGGGTTCAAAGATATGGTCAAGGATTTGCCTGTCCATGCCGCAGCCGGTGTCGCTCACCGCCAGCAATACAAAATCACCTGGAACAAAGCCGGGATGGACTGCGCAATAGGCTCCATCAAGGGTCACATGATCCGTCTCAAGGGTGAGCGTCCCGATACCGGCAATGGCATCCCTTGCGTTGACGCACAGATTGGCCAGAATCTGATCCATCTGGGAAGGGTCTATTTTGACCGGCCAAAGGCCTGACCCCGGCCGCCAGGTTAAATGAATATCCTCCCCCATAAGCCGCCGGAGCATTTTCAGCATGTATTCCACGGTCTGGTTCAAGTCCAGCACCTGGGGGCTGACGGTCTGTTTTCTGGCAAAGGCCAGTAATTGCCGGGTGATGTCGACAGATCGCTGGGCAGCTTTGAGAACCTGCGAAAGATCATCGTGAATCGTCCCGGCCGGGTCTATTCTGTCCATGACCAGTTGCGTATAGCTCAGAATAATAGTGAGCATATTGTTGAAATCATGGGCCACCCCGCCGGCCAGCCGACCCACGGATTCCATTTTCTGGGCCTGCGCAAACTGGGCCTCCAGTTGTATATGGGCCGTGACATCCCGTTTCACGGCCACAAAATTGACAATGCGGCCTTCAGGGTCGAAAACCGGGGATATGGTGGCATCTTCGGTAAAGAGGGACCCATCCTTTCGTTTGTTGAGGATGCGGCCTTTAAAGGTATTCCCTGCCAGCAGGGTTTTCCAGAGATTTTCATAAAAGGCCGGATCCTGTTTGCCGCTTTTCAGGATCCGGGGGGTCTGCCCGCATATTTCTTCTTTTTTGTATCCGGAAATCCTTTCAAAAGCCGGGTTGACATATTGAATGGTCCCGGAAGGGTCTGTGATGATAATGCTGTCATCGCTCTGCTCAATGGCGGCCAGGAGTCTTTCCCTATCGGCCTCTGATTGTTTTTTCAGGGTGATGTCCTCAATAATGGCAATATACCCCGTCAGTCTGCCCTCATTATCAAAGATGCTACTGGTGGACAGATTGATGAAAATCGAGGCCCCGTCTTTTTTCCGGCGTTCCAGTTCAATATGGGTGAGAGTTTGTTTTTGGGTTACCCGTTCTTTCAGTATTTTCGATTCTTCCCGGGTCTCTTCAGACACAAAGGGCGGCAGTTTTCCCAGGACTTCAGCTTCTGTCCAGCCGAAAATAGTTTCAGCCGCTTTGTTCCAGCTTTGAATGAGACCGTCCGGGGAATAGCGGATAAGGGCCAGAGGCGAGGCGCTAACCATTGTGCTATACTGAGTTTCGCTGGTATGAAGATTCTGTTCGGCCCGCTTTCTCTCACTGATATCCTGAAACGAGCCCTGGACCTTGACGATTTTACCGGTTTCATTCCTCACCGCCACCCCGTTGGTTCTTACCCAGACCCGTTTTCCCGACCGGGTGAGGATTTCCAGTTCTTCATCATAGGGGATACCGTTTTTTGCACAATTTTTAAACATTCTTGTAATCCGGTCCCGCCATTCGGGCGCATAAAAATTGATGGCGTCTTTTACAAGGGGTGAATAACCCCTGGGCATTTCATGGATATCGGCTACCGTATCAGACCAGCGGGCCGTATATTCCGGGATATCAACGCTCCAGCCGCCGAATTTTGCCGTTTCACCGGCGATGCGGAGAAGGGTATAGTTATCCTCCAGGTCCTGTTCCGCCTGTTTGCCCGTTTTTTTCTGCTTTGCTTCATCCAGTGCCCGCTTTACAGCAAAAGGAAGTCGTTCCAGCCGGTCTTTCAGGATATAATCCACGGCCCCCTGTCGAATCAGATCAATGGCCGTTTCTTCCCCAATGGAGCCTGAGACAACGATGAAAGGCGCATCCGGGGCTATTTCCAGGGATTTTTTCAGGGCGGCAAAGGCATCATATCCAGGCAATCTGAAATCAGCCAGAATCATGTCATATTTCTGTTTTTGCAGGTATGACACAAATTCCGCTTCATTTTCAGCGTGATCCATTTTCAATTCATATCCTGCGGCGATCAGGGATTCACGGATGATTTCAAAGTCCCTGAAGGAGTCTTCAAGGGACAGGACGGTTAATTGTTGATCGGAATTGATTCTGGTTTTCATAATCCCCTCCTTATTCAGGCGGCAGTTCATTGATCAATGCCCAGAACATCCCTAAATTTTTTATGGCATCGATGAATTCCTTGAAATTGACAGGCTTTACCACATAGGCATTGGTGCCCAGAGCATAAGATTTTTTCAGGTCCGGAGCTTCACGGGAAGAGGTGAGCATCACCACCGGGATGGTCTTTAATTTAGGGTCACTGCGAACAGCCTTGAGGACCTCCAGGCCATCCATGCGCGGCAGCTTGATGTCCAGCAGCATGACGGCCGGGTTTTCCGGTTTTCGCCCTGCGTATGGGCCTTCACAGCGCAGATAGTCCATGGCTGCAACCCCATCGTTGACCACAATGACCTGGTTTGCCAGCTTATATTCGTTCAATGCCTCCAGAGTCAGTTCGACATCCATGGGATTATCTTCTACGAGCAGAATGGTTTTTAAAGCGTTCATGGCAGCTCCTGATTATCGTTGTAATGTAAAATAGAATTTGGCGCCTTTGCCCGGCTCTGCCTCAGCCCAGGTCCGTCCGCCGTGCCGAAGGATGATTCTGCGGACATTGGCCAGCCCGATGCCGGTTCCTTCATAGTCTGCGGCGGAATGCAGCCGTTGAAATACACCAAAGAGCTTGTGAGCATATTGCATATCAAATCCTGCGCCGTTATCATGGACAAAAAATATATAATCTTTTTTTTCTTCTGTAAACCCGATTTCTATCTTTGCACGGTCTTTATTTTTTGTGAATTTGACGGCATTGTCCAGTAGATTGATCCACACCAGTTTTAATAAGGCCGGATCACCTGAAACCACCGGCAGTTCAGTGGTTTCCCATTGGATGACACGTTCCGGATGATTCTGAATGACGGTGTTGAGGGCTTCCTTGAAAAGATCATTCATATTGATCAAGGTTTTGCGCATTTCCTGTCGTCCGGTTCTGGAGAACTTCAGCAGGGAATCGATCAATTCGCCCATTTCAGTGGCGGAATCCACAATATTTTTAAAATAGTGACGCCCTTTTTCCGGAAGGACTTCGGGGAGGCGATCGACCAGGAGATTGATATACCCGTTGATATGCCGGAGCGGGGCCCGCAAATCATGGGAAACCGAATAGGTGAATGCCTCCAGCTCACTGTTGGCTGCTTCCAACTGATAGGTACGTTCAATTACCCGCTGTTCAAGTTCGGCATTTAGCTTAAGCACTTCTGCCTCTGCTTTTTTGCGTTTGGTTATGTCTTCGACCACAGAAACAAAGTACTTCGGTGTCCCTGCCTCATTGCGCATAAGCCCGACTGTGAGATTGGCCCACACCAATGAGCGGTCTTTTCGGATATAACGTTTCTCCATCGAATAGGTCGAAATCTCCCCAGCCAGAATCTGCCGAACAAAAGATAGGTCGATGTCCAAGTCCTCTGGGTGCGTAATGTCTTGGAAACTACATTGCAGCAATTCTTCGCGCGTGCGCCCGACAATGACGCAGAGTTGTTGATTTACGAGCATCCAACTCCCGTCCAACCCCACCTGGGCGATGCCGACAGCAGCCTGCTCGAAGGTCGAGCGGAATCGTTCTTCGCTGGTTTTGAGATCTGCCTCGCTGATCCGCAAGGCTTCCAATGATTTTACCCGCTCTTTGTAATACCGCATCTGTTGTCGTCGTATGGCCAGCATCAGACCTGTGCCGGGGAAGGCCATGAGGGCGCTGATGAAGAGAAAGGTTCGCCATAGCCTCTGCCGCAGAGGGGCATAAATTTCATCCTGATCCATGCGGGTTACGATGAACCAGGGGGAATCGGGAACCGCCCGCACAAAGCCGACTGCGGGGTCTCCTTTGTAATCCTTGCCTTCTACATAGCCGTTTTCCCCCAATACGGCTTTTACTGCCAGGACCTTTGTCTCTGTCAGGGGAATGCGCAGATTGAGGGCTGTCTGTTGCTGAAAGCGGAGTTCATTGAGGAACAGGACATCCTCCTTATCTTGACGGACGAGAAGAATTTCAGCGGTTTTACTGGAAATGGGCCATTGCTTTAAAAAGGGGTAGAGGCTGAGGGCCGGATCGATCTCTAATACCAGGATGCCTAGAGGGTGATTTATACTAGCGTCTGCATATATCGGTACCAGGAAGGCCAGACGGATTGTGTTTTCGATTGCATGGGAATGAAAGTCAAGAAACATTGTCTCACCTGAACTCAGGACTTTTGCAGCGTCCTGGATCAGGTGGGGCGCCAGGGGCTCCGATGCATGGGAAGAGGTGATCCGCTCCTGGCCATTGATATCCATGAGAAAAACCCGGTCATATCGATATACCTTGTGAAGGCTGTCCAGCCAGGCCTGGAGCATATCGACAAAGGGCTTGTCCGTCGGGTTTTCAAGATAGGCTTGCACAAGGGCAGAAAAGCTTGGGCTGTTGCGCAGGAACTCGGCATCTCCCAATCGCTCCGATCGCCAATCCGTTAACCGGTTCACAGTCAAATCAGCCACGGCGGATAATTGATCCTCCACCTGGCTGCGGAAATGTTTTTCAAAATTGATATAGGAGAGATATCCGGCAGCCATGAGGGCAATGGCCAGCAGGCCGAAGATCAGGCCAAACAAGGCCTGGGAGGGCTTTGCCCGGTGATCTGCCGGCTGCATGGCATTCTCGTAGGACGCCAGCGCCTTTTTCAGGAAATCAAAGCGGAATATTGCCGCGGCGGCCAGCGCTGTCCCTGCGACCAGACTCGGAATGGTGGGGTTGAAACTCCCCGCCGGAAGGAGCTTGAAAAGGATGAAGGCTGAAGCAATGACCGGGATGATGGCCGATGCAGACAGCAACACCGCCTGGAGCCGGTCGTGATTTGCCTTGCGCCGGGCCGTCAGCAGGAGAAGAACGGAACCCGTCAGCATGGCCGCTTGTGTATAAAAAGTATGGATGAGATACCAGATTCCCGGAATGCGTGAGGAAATTTCAGCCATCCAGAAGGGGCCTTCCCTGTGGAACCCCACCTCCTGCTGCACCCACAGACCGTGGCGGCTGCTGGTTAAAACCATGGCACAGGTGATCAGAGGAACGACAAACAAGCCGACCCCCAGTTTCTTTGAAAGCCAGTGTCGCCGCCCGCTGTACTCAAGCACAAAGAGCAGCCAGAGCGGAGGAATTACGGCAAATCCCAGAAAGCGCGACTTGAACCAGAAAAGGGATAGGGCCTCTGTAGAGACGGTCATGGACAGAGTTTCCCCCATTGAAATAAAACACAGGGCCAGGGCCAGCAAAAAATAATAGCCGGCTCCCGGCACTTCCCTCTGCCGCCAGGCCTGGAAGGCCAGGAATCCGGTCATACAAACGGCTGCCAGAATAATCCCGAAATATAGACCGGTCTGAAAACCCATGAAATGTCCTCTCTGTCTTTAGTGTACTTGGGATGGAAGGATGTATGATCATAGTGTAGACCCTTTCTTTTTGTCAAGAAAACTATAAAAAATTCTGGATATTTGCCATAAGAATCATATTTTCTAACCAATTTACGCCAATACCCGTTCCGGTCTGATCACCTTGCACTCCCTAGTGCCTGAACGATTTTTTAAAGT
>JANNUH010000016.1:0-4234 GCA_031395015.1 Desulfobacterales bacterium
TGATACAATTCATTAAATCGATTTACTTCAGCTATGGTCATGGTATATTCCTTCTCATTAAATGCCCGGAATTGGACAATTATGGGGAGTTATACACCAATTGAACCTATTTTTCTGCCGCGTAGCGGCTTCGTCCAACAAAGCGCTGCACGTCGGATTGGCTCCAGCGCTGGCGCGCTTCCGCCCACCGGTGAGCGCTGCGATTAAACTATATTTTCTGAAAACATCATTACAAGCCATTCTTCCAGATTAAAATGTATAATATATAAAGACACTGCCGGGACGAACTTATTTTCGTTTCAACGAGGAATCAACTCTTTCCTTCAGCTCTTTTCCGCACTTAAAAAAAGGCAATCGTTTGGCTGGTATCGGAACCTTTTCCCCTGTCTTCGGATTTCGTCCTGTGTAGGGCTTGTAATGTTTGGTAAAGAAAGAGCAGAGCCCTCTTATTTCAACTCGTTCACCTTTGATAAAGGCATCGGTCAGCCCAGAAAAAAACATTTCAACGACTGCCGAAGCTTCATGCCTGGGTAGCTTGGCTTTGTCTTTAAGCGCCTGTATCAATTCAAGTTTGTTCAAAATTTTAATCTCCTATTCAAATACCAAGGCAGAACCGAAGTCCTGCCCTGGATAAAAAAGATTAACAAGGGGAGGTGCCCGTTAAGGCGAGCAATCTTTTTCCATCATTTATATATCGGGAAGCACTTTTGGTCAATCAGGGTTAACCATGAATTTTGAACCGATTTTTATCTGATGATCCGAAAAACCTCCAAGAAGCATAACTCATAAGGGTTCTATGGATAATTCATAATCCAAAAAAAAGTTTCATCGATGAAACGGTTTTCACCCCAGACATTTTGCTCTTACCTTATTATACATCATTGGGTTTGACACTTGTCCATGGATGGGTTACAGTATCAACCATGATTAAATCTTTTAAACATAAAGGATTAAAAAAATTATTCGATACCGGAAATCATAAAGGTGTTAACCCTGAACATGTAAAACGATTGAAACTCATATTGGCAAGGCTTGATGCCAGCCAGACAAAGGACGACATGAATTTACCCGGCCTGAGCCTTCACCTTCTAAAGGGAGAATTAAAAGATTTTTGGGCGGTTACTGTATCAGGTAACTGGCGAGTGTATTTCCGCTTTGAAAATAATAATGTCGTTGATGTAAATTACGGGGACTATCATTAGTTTCAAAATAAGGATTTAAAAAAATGGTTATGTATGATCCACCACATCCAGGAGAAACGATAAGAGAATTCTGTATCGAGCCCCTTGGGCTAACCGTGACCGATGCAGCAAAGGGGCTTGATGTATCCCGCAAGACGCTTTCAGCCTTGTTAAACGGTAGATTTGGAATCTCTCCGGAAATGGCCATCAGGTTGTCTAAGGCATTTGGCGGGAGCGCAGAAAGCTGGCTGATTCAGCAGGCGCAATATGATCTCTGGCAAGCAGAACATAAAGGGAAAAAGATTGAAGTGAAACCCTTTATTTCAGCATCCCCTCAGCTCAGTTATTGATGGATTTGGGCCAGCCAGGGTTTTAACTCGATATAGCCCTCTTGCCTTACTCTTGCTTTTTGATGATACGAATCTAAAAAAAGTTTCATTGATGAAACTTTTTTCCAGTTCTATGAAAGACAGAAAAAATTTCTCCAGACCTTATTGCCAAGAAATCCGGATAGAATTATTGCAATTGGATTAATCCCCTGGCTTAGGCTGTTATTTTGAAAAACTCCCTAATTTCCTTGCCATACACCTATTTTTAAGATGATATGAATTTCAAAAAGAGTTTCATTATTGATTAAATTTTCATACAATATGTTGTGCTATTTTTCAAAAACTGACTAAATCATCAGCGTCATTTGTGGCGAAAAAATATTGATTTAGGGTTCTCCTAAAAATAAAAATGCCCCCCAATAGAGAGGATTGGAGTTTTTATATCTCTTTTCAACAATATCCTTTTGCCGTAAAGCTGCCTGACGCAAAGCCTGACATCTGTTCATACCTGACTGAATGTTTTTGTATAGTTGAATCATCAACTCCTTTGTTTCTTTATCCGGCACCGGCCACATACTGATAATCAGGCTTTTAGCTCCTGCCTGAAAAAAGGCGCGCTGGAGTCCGTATATTCCCTGACCGTTTTGGATGACGCCCATGCCTGTGTTACAGGCGGACAGCACAACCAAATCCGTTCCTTTGAGCTTCAGGCCAAGGACCTTTTCAGCAGTAAGCAGTCCCTGTGAAGTTGCAACATCCTGTGAACTTAGGGCATGATTTGCTCCGGTTAGGGCCAGCCCCGATCGGATAAGCGGGTTCTCTATCTTCAAATGTTTGCCGGCAGGCACAGGGTTCTGTATTTGACTTACGATGCCTCGATCATCCTTCAGCGTGGGCAAGTCCTGGTCGGACAGAAAAAAACCGTGGGTGGCGATGTGAAGTATCCGGGGGGATTCTGCCTGAAAAAGTACCTCTTCAGTGGCATTATCACCCGTTCTGACCATGCATTTATCTGCGCCGATTGTTTTGCTGATCGATTCGACCTCTATCAGTGAACCGGGCAGAGGGTCAAAATGCATCCCCTGCATATCAGCGGATCTTTTATCTGAACCTGTCAATCCAGACAAAAGACCTGATGTCTGAGCCTGAACAGTTGAGGAATCGATCCCTAAATCAAAATTGGGGGAGCCTATCAACAGAGGCTTCCCGCTTTTTTCTTTGTGGCCCCCGAAACCAACGATATCCCGCCCGGCAGAGAGGTAATTAAAGGTAAAATCCTCAATCAAATATCGTCCATTGGGGTCCTGTAGAATCTCGAAGGGGATCAGGCTCAGATCACCGTCCGGTGAGATAAATATCTCCTTTGAATTGCCAAGCTCAGGTCTAATCTTGGCAAAAACAAGGTCATACAGTTCTCTGCCTGCCCCCAGGTGCCTGTTTTTTGATTTAAATGTCTGAATAATCTTATCAATAGGTGCCGCAGGCCCCAGATCAATGAGCTTGATTTTCTGGTTGGGATGGATGACAAACACCAAATAATGTGCCGGCATCCAACTTGTTTCATTTTTTTTAGCATCAAAATTAAAACGATTAATTTTTGCAATTTCAAGCAGCGCAGTCTCTTGTGGCAAAGCTGACGATACGGTTCGCGTGGTTGCCCGATTAATTTGTATCTGGCGTTCAAAAGCGTTGCTGAGCTTTATCAGTTTATCCTCCAAACCTTGTTTTTGTATTTCGAGTTCAGTCAGTCTTTTACGGTGCTCTTCCAAATTCCCATTTGGTAACCGGCTGAAATAAAATTTGGATATGAGTCCTCGGACCCTTGACAGCTCATTGAAAATTAATGCGACCTCTGGGCTGTCCGAATACAATAGAACGTCCTGATAACGCTTTTGAGCTTCTAAAATAATCCCTTTCAACCCCAACCAGTTATCAAGTATTTCCCTTGGTGCATCAGGGTTATTCTGCATATGAAATGCAGCAAGGCTGCAAGCTATTTCAAAGTTTTTTTTGTATCTGACCAGAAATTGTAGTTTTTGGTCTTCAGAACTAAACCCTATTACCTGGTCGATGAGTTTCGCGGATGCCTTTTGCGCGTTTATACTCAGTGCGTAGGCTTCCTTGAAATTTCCCAGTTTGGTGTTCAAAATGGCCAGGTTATTCAGACTTGTGGCAGTAAGCTGATGTCCTGACCCAAGAGTTTTTTGATGGATAGAAAGTGAGCGTTTATACAATGATTCGGATTTAAGGTAATCCCCCATGTTTTTATACAGTCCAGCCAGGTTGTTTAGACATGCGGCGGTATCTGTGTGTTCCGGTCCGAAGGCTTGTTCAATTATAGAAAGTGCCCGTTTATATAAAGTCTCGGCTTTAGCGTAATCGCCCTTATCTTCATTCAGCACTGCCAGGTTGTTTAGACATGAGGCAATATCTGGATGTTTCGGTCCAAAAGCCTTTTCTCTTATGGAAAGAGCTCGTTGGTACAAAGGCTCAGCTTTGGCGTAATCACTTATTTCCCAATATAGTGCTGCTAATGTATTCAAATTTCCGGCAATGTCTGGATGTTCCGGCCCGAGTATTTTTTCCCTAACCCCCATGCCCAGGTGGGCACAACAAAGCATGAAACACTTGCAAAAATAAAGAGATGGTCATAACTATCAGATTTTTTATTTACGACAATAAAATGAAGGAGATAGCTATGACCAAGAGATTAGATACCACATT
>JANNUH010000031.1:0-2283 GCA_031395015.1 Desulfobacterales bacterium
ATATGGGTATAATACAAGTAAAAAAGTCAACAGCCGACAATTCTTGGTGAAACCCTCCTGTGTCAGGAAAGATGTCCGCAAAAAATTTGGACTGAAAAATGATCTGAAGTTTATTGTTGCGGAATAATGAGCGCAATCATAAAGTGAGCCTTGATAATGAACCAGCCAATGTTTAAAGCTGAGGATATTCTAAAAGCTTTAAAAAAAAATGGGTTCAAAGCCATACGCCAAAAAGGGAGTCTCTAAAGTAAAATTCAGATCTATACCAATAAGCTATTTTTTATAAGCTCTGCCTCTGTGTTCAGCTAAAAGCATAGACACGATTTTATTTTCGCTATCGATCTCATAAAAAAAACGGTAAGAGCCAATCCTGTACCTCCAAGTCGGTGGGGCCCAATTTCGTAACTTTTTAATATTGGAGCCAAATGATGGTGACTCCCTGAGTTGCTGATAAACTCGAGTTCGGAGTTTCACCTTGATCTTTTCTTTTTGCCCCTCAAAGTCTTTCTCAAGCGAAGCTAAAAATGTCTCAGTTTCAAATATTCTAAACATCTACAAAGACACCTTTTCTCAATTCCGCATCCTTGGAGCCTTTTCTCAGGGATTCTACCAAATCTTTGTTTCCCAGAATTTCATCCATCTCTATTTGATCAACAAAAAGATCCTCTTCTAATTTTTGTTGAGCCAGATAATTTATAAGATTAGATATAGGCCTTTTCACAGCCTCTGCTGCTTTAGTAAAAAGAATATATTCTTCTTCAGAAAGCCTTATGGTTACTATCTTTGACATTGTGGCACCTCATATTGTGTATTCTTTTGTATTTAAAATAATTCAAAAAAAGCTCAATAGCAATTAATATTTTCACCACAGTATCGGGAGCAAATGAATTGTCCGGATTTGTACCACATAAATTGTCTGGTTAATATAAGGACCGGTTATTGATCTAATTATTGTCACGATTTATTCTAAGCTGGAACAATCACAACTTCAGTATGCGTAAAAGCAGCCCTGGGGTCATGAGAAGTTCTCTTAATCTCGGTTTGTCATGGACAGGGCGATCCAGTGCCTTCTCAAACTCGGCCCAGTGATGATTATCAAGGAAAAACCGCTTTCGATCGGTCATTTTAGCTCTGGATAAATTTGTCACCTAATTATTGCCTTGCGATATGTCGTCCAATGAACTATATTCAATACATGGAATTCGAATGGGACCACAGGACAAAAGCGAGAGATGTTTTGTTGAGCGTGGCTTTGATTTTGCCTATGCTGTCCAGGCTTTTTTTGATCACAATGCGATTCGCATCATTTCGGCACGTAAAGCCAACAAACGGGAGGTTAAACATTATGAAGATACAACGCGTGACAATTGATCCGGACACTGCGTCCTTGATTGCTATAGGACGTATAAACGCTGATCGTGTGGATGCCACCACTGAAGAAGAGATAGCTCATCAAAAAGCAGTTGACAAGGCAGAAGCCATGCAGGATGCTGCAAAATATGCACGACGGGTAAGGAAACGCCTTGGCCTGACCCAGGCTGAACTTTCTCTGCGCATTGGGGTTTCAATTGATACCATTCGCAATTGGGAACAGGGGAAACGATGTCCAACGGGTGCAGCCCGATCTTTGTTCAAGATACTTGATAAAGCGCCCAAAGCCTCTCTTGCTGCCCTTGATTAGCTGAATAGATACCGTAGGTCTAAAAATATTGCAGACCGGTCTCTTTTTCCATCATTATCTTCACCATATATTCCAGCAACAGGGACTGGCCCCAAAAAATCATCTGCCTGGAGAGATTGAGAGTTTTGCTCCCGTTCGTGGCAATTGGAAAAATTACAGCGCCTTGGAGGGGTGCATTTAAGGACTTTGAAGTTAGGGAAGCCGGGATCTGTCTATCCGGTGGCCCTTTAAAAATCTTAACAAGAAAAAATTTTAATCATTTTACGAGTATGCTATATTCGTATATATAAATGATGTGTCAATGGATAAAAAAATAAAAGGAGGTGCTGACATGCAGGCCGAAGGTATAAAACAAGAGGCTTACAAAATATTGGATCAACTTTCGGATAAGGCTACCTGGGATGATCTGATGTATCAGATTTATGTGCGCCAAACGATTGAGGCGGGTATCAATGACAGCGATGAAGGCCGTACCATGGATATCAAAGACGTCCGCGGAAAATTCGGACTTAAAAAATGAGAGTTCTCTGGACCCAGAATGCCATTGATCACCTTACCAATATTTTTGAATATGTAGCGTTTAATTCTCCAACTTATGCCAG
>JANNUH010000005.1:0-17510 GCA_031395015.1 Desulfobacterales bacterium
GATTTTATTTAATTGAGCCGTAACAAAAAGGAGGTTTTTATACAAACCAAACAATGCAAAATAAATTCGGATAAAAAACTTGAAAAAGACATTGCAGAAGTGGAGATATGAATTTCCGGGCTATGGTGTTTCATATAAAAGTGATGAATGTGAAAAATTGACCGGCTATAAACCAGAGGATCTTGTTTCAAACCATATCATATCCTATGAAGAATTAATCCTGCCCCGGGACCGCCAATATGTCAGGGATGAAATCTCGGCAGCTGTGAACGAAAACCGCCCTTTTACTTTGGAATACCGCATTGTTGACCGGCACGGCGCTGAAAAATGGGTCTGGGAAAGAGGGTCTTGTTTTCAGGAAAACGATTCCAGCCCTTTGATCCTGGAAGGATTTGTCAATAACATTACTGATCGGAAGCAGTCCGAGATTAGATTAAAGCAGAGTGAAGAAACGTTGCGCGGTATTTTTGATGCCATGTCTTCCGGTGTCATCCTGGTGGATAAATCAGGTCGGATCATTTTTTCAAATAAAAGAATGACCGATTTGTTTGGCTATACCATGGATAATCTTATGGGAAAAGGCTATGCAGAGCTGACCCACGGATCTGAATCCTCCGAAGCCCGGGAAAAAATGTTTCAATTGATCCGTGGCGACATTGATCTGGTCTCCCTTGAACGATTATACCAGCGATCAGATGGATCAACATTTTCAGGCCAGATCTCCGGACGGCGCCTGAGTCATCCCGACGGAAGCTTCTGGGCACTGGTGGGCGTCATTACGGATATCTCCGAACAAAAAAAGACCCATGAGGCATTGATCCGCTCTGAAGTGCTGCATCGGACATTGGTGAATACCATCCCGGATCTGGTCTGGTTGAAAGATGAGGCTGGGGTTTTCCTGAGCTGCAACAAAATCTTTGAACTTTTGTTAGGTGCAAAAGAATCCGACATTGTCGGGAAGACTGATTACGATTTCGTGGGCAAAGACCTTGCGGATTTTTTCCGTGACCATGACCGCAAAGCAATGGCTACCGGATGGCCCAGTATGAATGAAGAAGAACTGACGTTTGCCGGTACCGGATATCATGGATTGTTTGAAACGATTAAAACCCCCATGCATGATCATGCCGGTAATCTCATCGGCGTGCTCGGTATTTCTCGGGATATCACGGAACGGCAGATGGCGGAAAAAGCACTAAAGATCAATGAAGAGAGGTACCGCGAACTTTTTAACAATATGACCAGCGGTGTTGCGGTTTATGCGGTCGAGGAATCCGGCAATAAATTTTTGATCAAAGATTTTAACCGGGCAGCCGAACAGATTACCGGGGTAAAACGGCAAGATGTGTTTGGCAAGGATGTTGCCAAGGTCTTCCCCGACTTGTTAAATAAAGGAATTATTGAGGGGTTATGCCATGTATATCAAACGGGTAAAGCTACTTACATACCGGCGATTTTTTATCAGGATGACCGCCTGAGTATATGGGTCGAACACAATATTTACAAATTGCCTGCCGGTGAAATTGTTTCTGTTTTCAATGACATCACAGATGAAAAAGAGATCGGGGAAAAGCTGCGGGCTGAACGGGAAAAAATTGAAAGCGTCATCAATGGTATTGGTGACAGCCTATATATTGTCAATAAGGATTACCGGATCGAGTTTCAAAACGATTTGTCCCGAGAAGTTTTTGGGGACCTTACTGACAATATCTGTTACAAAAACATTTTTAAGCATGATGAACCCTGCGAATTCTGCCTCATGCCGGAAAGCTTGCGTGAAAACAAGATTAAGCATGTGGACACAGGCATCATTAACCAAAAATTTTTTGAAATTACCTTTTCTCCTTTTCAAGAGGAGTTGGGGGGTAAAAAAACAGTGGTGCTGCTGCGCGATATTACAGATAAAAAAATTCTCCAGGCCGAGGCCTTACGTGCCGGGCATCTGGCATCACTGGGCGAGCTTGCCGCAGGCGTTGCCCATGAAATAAACAATCCGGTCACAGGGATCATAAGTATTGCAGAAATCCTGTCGGATAAATTCGAACAGCTTGGCGGGGATAGAAAAATCCCTGAAAGAATTATCTATGAAGGGGAACGTATCAGCCGGATTGTAAAGAATCTGCTTTCTTTTGCAAGGGTCAAAAATGGTGATCGCAGCTCTGTCCAGATTAACCTGGTATTAGAAATGGCCCTTGATCTTGTGGAAAAACAGATCTTTAAGGACGGGATTCATTTGACGATTGACCTTATGCCGGATCTTCCGAAAATACGGGCAAACGACCAGGAAATTCACCAGGTTTTCTTAAATATTATCAGTAATGCAAGATATTCTCTAAATCAAAAATATCCAAACCCCGATGAGAATAAAAAACTTGAAATTTCAACCCGGATGATAGAGGTCGATCAAACCGTATTCGTCCGGATTGCTTTTTTGGACATCGGTCTTGGGATTCTCGGGAATGTATTGAATTCAATCACTGACCCGTTTTTCTCAACCAAGCCGCAAGGAGAGGGCACCGGCCTTGGACTTTCCATCAGTCATGGCATTATCAAGGCGCACGGGGGACGACTTTTGTTTAAGAGCGTGGAAGGGGAATATGCCAAGGTAATGGTCGATTTGCCGGTTGAGCCAGGCCTGGTACCCGCAGAGGAACCCTCAAATTAGGGGTGGACATGAAACCAAAAATTTTGATTGTTGATGATGAAGAAAATATCCGGTTTGCATTTGAAACGATGCTGGTTGATGAAGGGTATGATGTAATTACGGCATCGGATTTTGATTCTGCAATGGCATGCTTGTCCCAAAAGACTCCCGATCTTGTCATAACCGATATTATACTTCTTGGAGGGCACACCGGTAATGATATTTTAACTGAAATTAAAACCAGGCAGTTGAATTGTCCGGTCATCATGATTACAGGTGAGCCCAATATTGAAACATCTGCAAAAGCGGTCCGCCTGGGCGCATTTGATTATATCCCGAAACCCATCCGCAGGGAAACCCTTCTGCGAATTGCCACCCACGGGCTTCAGCACAAAAAACTTCTGGACAGCAAACATGATCTGGAACAGGAGAACCTAAAAGCCCGCAAGAACATGGAAGCCATTTTCAGGAGCCTGAAGGACGGCATTATCACAGTTGATAAAGACCTTCGTGTCATTGAGGCCAACCAGGCCATAGGAGACATCTGTGGGTGGAATGTCAAGGATATTATCGGTAAAAGACTTGAAAAAAACCGAACCCGATGCAACGGGGCCTGCATCAACGCATTAAAAGAAACGCTGAAAACCGGAACATCCATTGAAGAGGTGCAGATTGAATGTCGCCATACAGATGTGGCAAAACAGGTTGTACATCTGACCTGCACACCGCTTAAATCCGAGGAAATCAGCTTTTTCGGGGCAGTTCTGGTGATTCGGAATATTACCAAGCTTGTGACCCTAGAAAAAGAATTGAAAGAACGGTATCAATTCCACCGAATCATCGGTAAAAGCCGGAAAATGCAGGAAATTTACACGCTTCTGGAAAATCTTTCCGATACGGACACAACGGTTCTTATCACCGGTGAAACAGGAACCGGAAAGGAATTGATTGCCAGCGCCATCCACCACAACAGCCTGCGAAGGCAAAAACCTTTTATCAAAATAAATTGCAGCGCTTTGTCTGAAAATCTTCTTGAAAGTGAATTGTTCGGGCATGTTAAGGGCGCATTTACAGGCGCGATCAAAGACAAAAAAGGCCGATTTGAAGTGGCAGACAAGGGAACACTTTTCCTGGATGAACTGGGGGATATGTCACCCTTGGTGCAGCTCAAGCTTTTAAGGGTCCTCCAGGAAAAAGAATTTGAAAGGGTAGGCGATTCTGAAACCATTAAAATAGATGTCCGGGTGATCGCGGCCACCAATTGCAATCTGCTAGAAAAAGTCAGGCTTGGTGAATTCAGGGAGGATCTTTATTATAGGATTAAAGTTGTTGATATCTTCCTGCCGTCCTTAAAAGAGCGGCGTGATGATATCCCGTTGTTGGCTTCACATTTTCTTGGTATTTTCAACAATCGGTTTAAAAAACAGCTTTCCGGATTTTCCAATGAGGTGATCCATGCATTCATGACCTATCCCTGGCCGGGCAATATCAGGGAGCTTGAACATGCCATCGAGCACGGGTTTGTTCTTTGCCAATCCGACATCATGTTGTTCGAGCATCTGCCCATGGAAATAAGGCAATCTTTGAATGCTCTTCAGCCGCTGCGGTCACAACCGGATGCCACCGTAAAAGAAGACATTCTTCACGCACTTGAAAAAACAGATTGGAATAAATCTAAAGCAGCCCGCCTGCTTGGCATGGGCAGGCGAACCATTTATCGGAAAATTGAAGAATTCAATCTTCAAAAATCTTAAGCGTTAAGTGTGCGTAGCACAAGTATGTGCAAAACAAACATGTGCCATGCACACTTTTTTATCCCTCCTATCCAACCTCTCAACAGATCAAGCAAATACATAACTATCTGAAAACAAAAGGCAACCAATATTTAAGACTGCCGGTTTGCCGTCCGGCACGGAAATTGAAATAGTCAAAAGCCATGGATATCAACAACGAAAAGGAAATGGTGATGAGAACCGTATTGATTGTGGATGATGAAGAAAATATCCGGTTTTCTTTTGGATCAATACTGACGGATGCCGGTTTTTCAATCTTTACAGCGGCCAATATATATGAGGCAAAAATCATCCTTGATTCAACACTGCTTGATGTGGCCATTGTTGACCGGCTTTTAGAATCAGATGACGGCATGACCCTGGTAGAGTATGTTAATAAGGTGCAGTCAAACTGTACCGTCGTCTTTGTTTCTGCCTTTCCAACCTTTCAATCTGCAGCTCAGGGGATTGGTCATCAAATTTTTGCATACCTTGAAAAACCGGTACGAAAACTACAGCTATGTAAAACCATAGAAGAGGCCGCCCGGAATTCACAAAAAAAACAGTTGTTGTCAGAACAAGAGAAGCAGTTGATTCAGGCTCAAAAGATGACAACTCTTGGTATGCTCATAAGCGGTGTTGTGCATGATTTCAACAATCTGTTCATGATTATCCCCGGATATATTGATCTATCCATGATTGACCTGCCGCAAACAAGCCCTGTTGCAGACAAGCTTGAGCGGATCAGGCAGGTCAGCATAAGGGGTAAAAAGCTTTCTGAAAAATTGCTTTCCTATATTAAACAGGAAAATACAAACCCGGAAAAGGTCCAAATCCAATCCCTTGTCAGGGAGGCTGTCGCTTTTTTACGAATCATGATTCCAAAAGCCATCACCATCACGGAAACTTTTGGATATGACGAGGGTGTTGTTCTCGCCGACCCTGTGCGCTTCGAACAGATCATTATGAATATCGGTATTAATGCCATGCACGCCATGCAAAATAGGCCCGGCACCATTGATGTTGCGACGGCATATGTTGATCTCGATGCAGCAACAAAAAAGAGCCTTCAAATGGACAAAACCGAATGTGTCAAAATTTCCATCAGCGACACCGGGTGCGGCATGGATCAGGACACATTGAATCATATATTTGATCCGTTTTTTTCAACCCGGCCCCAGGGACTTGGAACCGGCATCGGTCTAAGCACCACACTGAACATCTTAAAAGACCATGGCGGTGGGATCACAGCCCACAGCCAACCCGGCAAAGGAAGTTCGTTTCACATATACTTGCCGATATTGAATTCATCAAAGCATCAACAAGCGTCAACCCAGTCATCCATAATATGAAATTTAAAAAATAATAACCGTTAAGGAGCTAAAAATGAAAAAAAGAAGTCTTAAATTTAAACTGATTGTCGGGGGTATTTTTGCAGCAATAGTCCCTTTAACCGTTGTCGGCGTTTTCTCCGTCACCAAAGCATCCAACGCGCTGCTGGAAAGCGGAAAATCAGGAGTTCATCAGATTGCTCTGGATCTTGCCAATATGACCCAGCTTTATTTGGATCAGGAGGTAAAATTCGCCAAGTCCCTGGCTGTTGCGCCGCTTGTGCTGGAGGCGGCCGCCAAAGTAAATGAGAACGGCCTGGATAACGCATTGGAAAATGTCAAGGCATTGGACAATTTTTTGGCAACAACATTCAAGGAGGCCGGCTCCAGTTATGAAATCTTTATCTTGACGGATAAAAACGGGATAACCATTGCAGACAGTCTTGGCGGTGCCCTACGGGAAAAGAAAATTTCCATAGCAGATAGAGAATATTTTCAAATAGCAAAGAGCGGGAGTCTCAATATAGGTTCTCCTGTAAAATCCAAGGCAACCGGCAATCCGGTTTCTGCTGTTGCCGTGCCCTTGAAATCTTCATCCGGAGAATTCAAGGGCATTTTTGCAACCATCCTCAAGCTTGACACGCTGTCGGACAAGATCACCGGGGTGAAACTGGGTCAAACCGGCTATCCCTTTCTAGTGGACAAAACCGGTATCGTGCTTGCTCACCCGAAAAAGGATTTCATTCTAGAGTTGAACCTGAAAACAACTGAAGGAATGGAGTCTTTTGTATCAAAGATGCTGAGCGGAAAATCCGGAGTTGATCAATATACCTTCAAAGGGGTTAAAAAAATATCCGGGTTTGCCCCTGTTCCCATTACCGGATGGGGTCTGGGTGTGACCCAGAATGAGGATGAGTTCATGACATCCGTATATGAAATCAGAAATATGATTTTTGTTGTGGGGGCTTTTTTTCTTATTATCACGGTACTCTTCGTTCTCTGGTTTGTCCGGGGTATTATGGCCCAACTGGGAAATGACCCGTCTGAAATTGCCAGAATTGCCGACAGCATCGCCAACGGTGACCTTACCGTTGAGTTCAATGTGGATGATAAAAAAATCACCGGCGTATATGCCAACATGAAACAGATGACCCAAAATTTAACCCTCATGTTCAAGGATATTACCGGAGGTGTCCAGACGCTGACCTCTTCCTCCACAGAGCTTTCAACCATTTCAACCCAGATGGCTCAAGGATCGGAGCATACATCCGAACGGGCAAACAGTGTGGCCACCGCAGCAGAAGAAATGGCCACCAGTATGAATAGTGTTGCCGCTGCTGCAGAACAGACCACAGCCAATCTTCAGATGATTGTTTCAGCAGCAGAAGAAATGTCGGCTACGATTAATGAAATCGCCAAAAATACGGCAAAAGGAAGCCACACAACGTCAGAGGCTGTTGAAAAGGCCGGGCATATTTCCAGAAAAGTACAGGAACTGGGCAAGGCTGCCTCGGAAATCAGCAAGGTCACGGAAACCATTTCAGATATTTCAGAGCAGACAAACCTGCTGGCTCTTAATGCGACCATTGAGGCAGCCAGGGCAGGCGAGGCAGGCAAAGGCTTTGCCGTAGTTGCAGCGGAAATCAAAGCCCTGGCCCACCAGACCGCAGAGGCGACAAAAGAGATCAGTTCAAAAATAGGGAATGTCCAGGCCAGCACCCAGGAGTCTGTTCAAGCCATTGAATCCATTGTCAATATTATTAATGAAATCAACACGATTGTGACTTCCGTGGCAGCAGCTATTGAGGAACAGTCCGCCACCACACAGGAAATTTCGAGCAATGTGAGCCAGGCAGCGGCCGGTGTTCAGGAAGTAAACGAAAATGTCAACCAGACATCAGCCGTGGCAGGAGAAGTAACCGCCGATATCCACAAGGTGAGTCAGGCAGCCGATGAGATGAAGACAGGGAGCCTTCAGGTCAATGAAAGTGCTGGAGAACTGTCAAGGCTGGCCGAGAATCTCAATGAAATGGTCGGCAGGTTCAAGTTGAAATAAGCACAGGAATATCTGCCGGTTTTCATGAACCGGCAGACATTTTTTAATATAAGGACAAACACGATGAATGACATCAATATCCCTGCAACAGATTTGGCAGCGCCTGATTCAGAAGAAAGCCTCAAGGGTTCCATAAGGGTCAGTGTAGGACTTTTAGACACACTGATGAATCTTGCCGGAGAACTTGTTCTAAGCCGGAACCAGTTGCTCCAGGGCGTCAATAAATCAAATATCAAAGCCACGGGAAAATCCTGCCAACGGATTGATCTGATCACTTCCGAGTTGCAGGAAGCCATTATGCAGACCCGCATGCAGCCCATTGACATTATTCTGAATAAATTCAGGCGCATTGTCCGTGACCGGTCTCAACGCTTAAATAAATCCATTGATTTGGTCATTGAAGGCAATGATGTAGAACTGGACAGAACCATTATTGAATCCATAAATGAGCCACTGAAGCATCTTGTGAATATGGCGGTGGACCATGGCATAGAATTGCCCGGGAAAAGGGAACACCTGGGCAAAAAAGCTGCAGGAACGATTACCCTGAAGGCTTTCCATGATGCCGGCCAGGTGAATATCATCTTATCAGATGACGGCTCAGGATTTGACCCTGCAAGGGCGGACGGTATGGATTGCGTCTTTAGCGGCATTGAACAGATCGGAGGTAATATTGAAATGAATTCAACCCCGGACAAGGGAACCGACATTCAAATCAAACTGCCTTTAACGCTTGCCATTATTCCAAGCCAGATCACTTCAGTGGAAAACGAACGGTTCGCCGTTCCCCAGGTCAACCTGGATGAGCTGATTAGAATCCCTGCGAGCGATATTAAGGACAGGATCGAAAAGGTGGGCGATGCCGATGTGGTCCGGCTAAGGGGGGAATTACTGCCCCTTCTGGATCTTTCAAAAATGCTCGGTATTGAAAAAATATATATTGATCCTGAAACCGGCAGCAAATTTATTGACCGGCGTGAAAATATTTCCGACAGGCGCTCCAGGCTGCTTCTCACAGACACGGATAAAGCATCTGAAAAAGCTGAAGATCAGCCTGTCCGGCATCAAAGAAGCGCCAAAGATCGAAGATACAGTGCTAAAAGCGCACTGCACATTGCCGTTGTTTCAGCAGGCGTCTATAAATACGGGTTAATAGTAGACCAGTTCCATGATTCGGAAGAAATTGTGGTCAAACCCGTGGGGAGGCATCTGAAAAAATGCAGGGCATACAGCGGTGCAACCATTATGGGAGATGGAAAAGCATCGTTGATCCTGGATATTTCAAATTTGGCCCAGATGGCAGGCCTGTCAACATTGTCCGAAACCCGCCAACTAGTAAAATCAATTGAAAAAACATCATCTTTAGAAAAAGTCGCGATGATCACCTTTAAAAATTCAGAAAATGAATATTTTGCGGCTCTTTTGGACACGGTTGACCGGATTGAAAGAATTCAATCATCAGACATTGAACAGATCGGCGGAAAAAAGGTGATTCAATACAGGGGAGGCGCGCTGCCGCTTTTTGAATTGTCAGAGGTAACCGATGTCAACCCGGTGCCCCAAAAGAACCAGCAGGAACTCATTGTTTTCAAGGTAAGGGGCAGGAAAATCGGCCTGAAGGTCAGCCTGCCCGTGGATACGCTGGAAATCGAACCAAATATTGATGTGACCACCCTTAAAGGAACGGCCGTTACCGGCTCCATAATTATCAACGGGCACACAACCCTGCTGGTTGACATCTACCAGATGGTCCGGATGTTAAAGCCGGAATGGTTCAGATAAAAGAGGTCATAAAATGATTATTCCAAAACCAGGAGAGGCCATGAAAAACACCCCGATATCCAGTTCTTCTCAAGACTTGAGCTATTCAACGTTTTATGTGGGAAAAGCCCTTTGCGGTATTGATATCCTCCATATCCAGGAAATCAATAAGATAAATGAAATAACAAAAGTTCCGCAATCACCGGACTATATAAACGGTATTATAAATTTAAGAGGCAGAATTGTTACCATTATTGACCTTGGCAAAAAACTCGGGTTGACCCCTGTTCAGAAAAATAATGACAACCGCAGTATTATTGTTGATTCTGAAAATGAGCACGTCGGGTTGCTGGTGGATGCCATTGGTGATGTCATTCAGGCCGGGAAAAAAGACCTTGAAGCGGCTCCTTCCAATATCAGGGGGGTAAAGGGAAAATATTTCAAAGGGGTCCTTAAAACAGAAAAACAGTTGATCGGTATCCTTGATATTGAGGAGGTTCTGAAGGAATAAGGGGGGGGAGATGAAAAATCAATGGGGATGATCATATACCTGCCTTTTTATAAAAATCGTACTTTTGGATTACCCGTCAGCGACAATATATATTCATAAAGCCCAAATTCTTCCGGCATGCTTGACAAAAAGAGGATCTTCAAGGATTAGAGATAAGGATATTTATTGATGAAAACTGAACCCGGAACAAATGCGCTTATTTTTCAATGCTCTTTAAAAGAAAATTGATCTGATGGATGTTAACGGCGCTCACCTGTTCTTGTCTATGCCGGTAATTCTTTATGTTTTGGCCGGGCTTGTTTTGTAGGTTTTTAAGGTTGATTACAGATCTTCGGGTCTGATCATGAAAAGACGGTCCAGATGGATCAGGCTGTCATATCTGAAAACATACAGCCCCATGCCAAGCCAGATGAGGTCCCGTCCCAGGGTGAGCACGGAGACAGGATCACCCACATTCTGAAAGCAGCCGCAGTCAATGGGTGTTTTTTTTACAAGGACGACCATCAAGGCCATGGTAAATATTCCCAAAAGGGTGCAGATCACAGCGGCAGATGCTCTGACCCGAATACCGGCCACAAGGCAGACGCCGCTCACCAGCTCGATCCAGGGCAGAAAAACAGCCATGGGATTGACAAGAAAGTGGGGGACCAGAAGGTAGGATGCAATATTGTCTGAAAATTCGGCCGGATAATTGATCTTATTCAGGCTTGCATAGATAAAAACGCCTCCGATGAAAAAGCGGATGATCAGGGCCGAAAAAGGATGTCTGATCCAGGTTGAAATGCGGTTTGGCATTATTTTTGACCCCCTGCACTAGAGAGATCTTTCATATCCCCTGAAAGAAGATAGACCTGTTCATGGTCCCGATTCAGAAATCTGCGGGCCACTGCTTCATCAAAGAGCCGGCTGAAGCTTCTTCCATAGATGATCAGGGGGCGCTCCGGGTCTTCATCGGAAAAGCTTGCTGTGTAGATGGTATCAAAAAGAGCCGGTGGGACATTCACTGCCCCACCGGCATGACTCAGTTCATAGAATTCACGGGGTCTTGCATCTATCAAAAGCGCATTCTCTTCAGTCAAGAGGGTATCTGCTTCTTGCACGGTGACGGATTTCACCCCATGGGGTTTTTCCAGGGGAAAAAAGGAGATTCCCTTGGGGTTTTGCAGGTTAAAGGCTGCCCCGAGAACAATGCTGATCCCGATAATAAGGATAAAATCAAGGAGACGAACCTGCATGAGCCGCTCGGCATTGCGATTCACCATCTGTGCGATTCGTCTGGCCGCCATTTCAAGTACGCTGATACGCTGCTCGGCACGGGTCAGTTCATCAATGGTTTCTTGCAATGCCTGATTCTGTTCTGCCAGATTTTTATTCAAATCAACAATGGCAGCAAAGGAGTCTGCATTTTTAAGATGGAGAACAGACTGAGCCACAAAGGCAAAGAGCAGCTCTTTTTCCTGATCTGAGACGCTGCGGTCTTCCAGGGGGTTCCCAAGCAGAACAGCCCCGTACATCTGATCTTTTACAAGAAACAGAAAGGCGCTTTCCGGTACAAAACCCGGAATCAGGGAAAAAAGAGGGTCCATCTGAATGACGGGCTCTGCCTGAAGCGGCTGTATATGTTTGTTTTGAACCCCTGCAAGACAAAGAAACAAGAGCCGGTCCACCTCATGGGGTGCCATGGTCGGTTCAGGTTCAATCCCCATACGCTTTAACCAGGTGGAGCCGGTGGTTCTGTTGTGAAGCACAACCAGGCCCTGATGTCTGAAAAATCTCCCCAGAAGGGTCGGCAGAAATGTGGAGAGAAACTTTTCCACATCAATGGATTCGCCTGCTTCCATGGCCAATTCTTTAAGTCCGTTGAGATGAAACACCTGACGGCCCAGTTCCGTGTTCCGTTTATCAAGTTCAGCATTCAGAAGTTCCACCCGGGTGGAAAAAAGAGCAGAATTGAGGCTGATCTGGAACAGAGAGGAAAGGCTCATCAAGAGCTGCCGGTCATCCTCATCATAATCCCGGCCGTGCATGGCCGGAGCCAGCCCCAGAAACGCCAGTCTACCGGTTTCTAAGGGACAGGCAAGGATGAGGGCGAAGCCATGGGAAAGCGGCAAAGCCTTTTCTTGTGAGATGAAAAACGCAAATCGCTCTGCCAGGGAAGGAATCGGGTCAAAAGCCGTTTTGATTAAAGCCTTGATCTCTTCATAACCGACCTTGTCCGAACCTCTGACAATGAGATCGGTCACCTCGGATGCTTTATCTGTAAGTGCGGCAAATCCTCCCAGAGCCCCTATTCCCCCCTGGGCAGACATGAGAAAGGATTCCAGAATAAGTCTGGGATGACGCACGCCGCCAAGTTCGGCAGCGGTTTCCCGGATGATGGAAAGATGGTATCGTTTCCGTTCGACATCATCGGGCATAGGGAGGGGTTCGCTCATGGTTTTTTCAGGAACCCTTTGATCTGTTCGTAAAAGGTGTCAATATCGGTAATTATTCCGAGATGGGTATAGAGGATGGCCCCATCCGGGCGGCAGATAATGGTGAACGGGGTCTTGGGTTCTCCGAGAAGTTTGTGGGCTTCATATTTTACATCACCGATCACGGGGAAACCATATTGTCCGCTTGTAATGAGTTGCTCAATTTCCGGGTCCGAACCCCCGGCCGCCAGAGCAAACATGGCAATCCGGCCTTTTATTTTTCCTTTGTTCAGGCGTTCATAGAGTTTATTAAAGTCCGGCGCCTGTTTAAAACACTGGGGGCAATAGACCCCGATGACCTCCATCAGGACAAGATCGCATTTAAGATCAGAAATAGTGAAATGGGTCACTTGATTGCTAAGTCCCAGGCTCTTTTTGCCTGCCGGGTCCTGGGGCGCCGGCAAGGTTAACCCAACCATTTTTTTGCCGGGTTCGGGCTGTGGATTCTCTGCTTGTGAGGATGCCGGAAAAAAGAAAATCAGGATCATGAGCAGGGATGCTCCAATTGTTTTCATTCAATCCCCCTGTTATTTATCAGGCGCATTTTTTTGTCTATTCCGTTGCACAGGCTTCTTCAACAGTGGCATAGAGTCTGACCCTGCGGCTTAACCCCACAATATCAAATACCTGTTTAAAATTCTCCGAGACACCGGCCAGGACGATTTCAATTCCCTCTTTTTCACTGTCCAGCACCAACTGGGTCAAAATGGCAATGCCTGCGCCATTGACGGAAGTGCTGTCATCAAAATGGAATACCACCCGTTTGACACCTTTCAAAACTGCCTCGGCATAGGCATCTCTCAGGTATTGCTCACTCTTGGTGCTGATATTGCCCTGAAGTTTGATGACCAGGGCGGTATTCGCCATTCTGCTGTTGACCTGATTCTGCAGGCTGCTAGCTATTTTCAGACGCTCCCGGGCTCTGGCCAGACCGTTTTCCAGACTCTGTCGCTGAATGGGTTTATTGATAAAATCAGCCGCATCCAGATTCAGGGCCTGAATGGCAAGGTCCATGTCTCCATGGCCGGTGATAACAATCACCTCTGTTTCCGGGGACCGTCGTTTGATTTCTTTCAGGACCTCAATGCCGTCCATACCGGGCATTTTAATATCGGTCAGGACGATGCCGGGTTTTTCCCGGTCAAATAGCAGAAGCCCTTCTTCGCCGGATTCTGCCATAAAAATCTGAAACCCGTAAAGATCCAGAAACAGCCTGAACATTTTAAGGGTTGCTTTTTCATCATCAATGACCAGGATTTTTTCCGGTTCTTTTTTTTTCATGTCTGTCATCGTAAGCCCTATCCTCATTTTCGGGTGAGTTGATATTTGACTGAAGTATTATGCTGCTGAAAATATCAAATAAAAGGTTGTTCCCTGCCCGGGTGTACTGTCTATTTCAATGGTTCCCCCATAATCCCGGACAATCCCATAGGTAATGGCAAGCCCCAGCCCCATCCCTTTACCGGTTTTTTTGGTGGTGAAAAAAGGTTCGAAAATTTTGTCCCGGACAGGTTCGGGAATTCCGGAGCCGTTGTCTGTAACGGCCACCACCACTTTACCGTCTTCAGCATAGGTCTGCACAAGGATATCCCCGTAAAGATCAGGCTCGGTTTCCATTTTTTCCTGAATGGCATCTCTCGCATTATTGAGCAGATTAAAAAACACCTGCTGCAGATGATTGTTCTGTGCTTTCACCAGAGGCAGGTTCTCTGATAGATCCAGACGGATGGCGATTTTCTGGATGGAAAACTGGCGGCCGATAATGGAAAGAACCCCCTGGATCGGTTCTTTCATGCTGACCAGCTCCATGGTCAGATCGGATTTTCTGCCAAAGGCCCTCAGATTGTTGATGATCTCTGTGGCCCGGTCCACCTGCTCACTGATCTCCGTGACCATATCCCTGATCTGGGCCTCAGTGATTGTTTTTTTCTGATCCAGCAGGAGGTTCAGATATTCACTGCCCATTTTGATGGTGTTCAGGGGCTGATTGATCTCATGGGCAATGCCGGCACTCATCTCCCCAAGGGTTTTCATTTTAGCCGCCTGAACCAGTTGGGCATCTTTTTCAATCATTTCCGTAATATCGGTGATGGCCACCACAATGGCCTGGCGGCCGCCATAACTGATGGGGCAGGCGTGCATATTCACGTAAAAGGGATGTCCCCCGTTTTTAAGATGAAGGATTCTCGGGTAATAGACATAGTCTCTTGCAAGCTCTGAATCTTCTGTGTTTCCAGAGGGCCGGACCGAAATAGGAGAGTCTTTGATATGATCCTGACCGAGTTTCTGAAACGACATGCCGAAAAGCGCTTCAAGTGGATATTCATAAAGCTCCTCTGCGCGAGGGTTGGCATCCAGAATGGTCTCTGTTAAAGCATCCACAACAAAAATCGGATTGGGGGCCGAGTCAAACAGGGACCGGTATTTTAATTCCGACTCCTGGAGGCGTTTTCTGTAAAGGCGGATGGACCAGACCATATTCAGAAAAGAATCCGCCAACTGGGAGACCTCGTCCCGGCCCTGATTCTTGCGGTAAAAAAGGCAGTCCCGGCACACCTCTTCGCTACCGGCATCCCTGGTTCTGAAATGCCTGCTCTGCTGGTCAAAATGCCGACAGGGCATATTGGTATCTTTGTAAGCCGGACAATGGGTCACCCCCCAATCCAGAGTTTCTTCCAGATCAACCGTATTGCCTTCGGGATTAAGATTAAAATCAAAATTTCCCCGGCTGAGTTCATCGGAAATCCGGGTCAGCCGCGTAATGGGCATGGTAATGTGTCGCGATATCCTGTGGCTGACATAGAAAATAATGATAATGACGGCCGAGATAAATCCCAGGAACATAAACCTGAGTTTTGAGACCAGTTTGTCAATATGCTCTTTACTTAACCCCACATGAACGGTTCCGATTCGGTACAATCCTTCGCTCATGGGGACGGCGATATCGTAGGAGGTGTTGTTGCCGTGCTCCACCAGCCGGACACTGTGAAGGGCATTTTCCGGCATGGGGTTGGCCTTGCTGAATTCCAGGGGAAAGGGGATGGTAAAGGTGTGGGAGATGACCTGGTCACTTCGGTCCAGCACATAGATATAATTGATCATGTGCTGGCGTTCCCTGAGCCTGGCTTCATCAAAAATAAGGGTTAAAAGTTCAGGGGAATTTTTTTCAAGCACAAACCCGGCCCCCCGTTCGGCAATGGAGTGGGCCACGGCAATCCCGCGCAATTCAAGCTCCTTGGTCAGCCCGGAGATTAGAATCCAGCGGGCCAGAAGGGCAATGGTGGCGCTGATGATCAGAATCACAACCAGGATCGTGACAAAAATCTGGTTTTTTAACGAGACCTGCTCGTAATAGCGCATCACTTTTTCTTATCCCCTTCGGTTGATTGACCTCTGCCATGATGACCTCCAGCCAGTTCTGTCCAGTCTGCCAGAAGGGTAAACCGATCCTGCTGCAGCCTTGTGAAATAGATGGTGTCCATTCCCTGATGGTCTTTGGGGCCAAAGGACAGCCGCACATCCGGTCCCAGGGAAAAATCATTCATGGAATTGATGGCCTCCAGAAAAGATTCCCGGGTCAGTTGCTCTCCGGCCCGTTCCAGCCCCTCCACCAGGACCTTGGCATTGATATACCCCTCAAATCCGACGAAATTCGGTTCTTCTCCAGGATAATACCGGGCCAGGAGGCGGGTGAATTCAACAGCACTGGGAGCGATGCCGCCATCCGGTGTCCTGGGTGGAGGCACCACCTGGGACATGAGGATATCCACTCCCGCAGTATCGGCATTCATCAGATTTCTGGACAGCTCCTTTGCCCCGACAAAGGAGACCATATAAAAAATGGGAGAAAAATCATTCTGCAGAGCCTTTCGTATAAAATTGGCACAGGGGTCTGAGGTGCCGATCATGACCACGGCTTCAGCCCCGGATTCCATGATTTTTTCAAGACCTTCCTTTATATCGTGGGTTCCCCGCACATAAGATCCCCTGGCCACGGGTTCAAGATGATGTTGTTTGAGTGCAAGTTCGGTTCCGGTAAGGCCGTCAAATCCAAAGGCATCGTATTGATAAAAAACTGCAATTTTGCTGAGCCCGAGATCCTTTACCATATGGTTTACCGCAGTGCCCGTTTCTTGATAATAGGAGGCCCTGACATTGATCACATAGGGCAGAAAAGGGTCGCGAAGGGCATTAGCACCGGTGAACATGCCCAGGAGGGGAATTTTTGCCTCTTCCACCAGGGTGAGGATTTTAACCGTTGTGGGTGTGCCCACATAACAGAAAAGGCCGAAAACCTTGTCTTCAATAATAAACCGCTGGGTATTGGCCAGGCATTTAGGCGGGTCATAACTGTCGTCACGGGTGATGAGGCGGATGGCCCGTCCATGCACGCCTCCCTTTTCGTTCACATGCTTAAGGTAACACATGGCCCCTTTGAGGGTTTCCTGTCCCAGATATCCGGCATGGCCCTGCAAAGCCAGAGAGGAGCCGAATACCACTTCCTGGTCATCTACAGTCGATACCAGAGGAGGGATGGGCACGAGAATCTTCTCATCCTGGCATCCAAAAAATCCTGATATTAAGAGGAGGATTATCAAAAAAGTTGAAAGTATAGTCCTATTCATTGTCATCCCCTATGATTTGACCCTTTTGAGCAGCTTAAAATTGAAACGGCTGTTCATCGGGATTTTTTTATCAGACGGCCTGACCCTTGGAATATAGGATAGGAGTACCGGTAAAAAGTCAATTCTTTTCTTAAACTTCTGGATATTTGCCATAGGAAATTTTGCATAACCCGTTCCAGAGTGATCACCTTACGTCCGCTGGATGGATATTGCTACAAATTCTAAGATTACCTTTGCTGACCGCCATGAACTCGCTCATTCTTCGCTCAAACAGCATGGCGGCTTAACCGCTACGGTAATCAAGAATTTGTAAGCAAAAATCCATAATGCTCCCGT
>JANNUH010000091.1:0-9561 GCA_031395015.1 Desulfobacterales bacterium
GCTCCCGTTCTATCTCCAAGCTTTCAATAGTCACTTCCATCGGCTCCCTCCTATTATCTGTATGCTTACTTTGCAATCAGATAATAGAGGAAAATCCATACTCCGTCAACCCTTTACCTATATTAATGTCGCAGACCCATCCCAATGTATTTTCAAAATACACGGTCCACGGGAAGAGGATCAGGATATCTGAAACTTTTATTTTCATAATTGTTCAGGACCATATCTTCATCCGTATGCCCCTGAACATAATCCGGCATCAAAGGAATTTTTCCACCACCGCCGGGAGCATCCACAACATAGGTGGGAACGGCATAGCCCGTTGTAAACCCCCGAAGACCGCGAATGATGTCGAGACCTTTTTCAATGGAAGTCCTGAAATGTCCGGACCCGGTGATGGGATCACACTGGTAAAGATAATAGGGCCGGACTCTCATTTTCATCAGTCTCTGCATAAGAGATTTCATGGTATCAACGGAATCATTAATGTTCTTTAAAAGAACCGTCTGGGACCCTATGGGAATCCCGGCATCGGCAAGCATGGTACAGGCTTTGATTGTCTCAGGCGTGCATTCATCCGGATGGACGAAATGAAGGCTCATCCACAGAGGATGATAACGCCTGAGCATTTTAACCAGTTTGGGTGTAATCCTCTGGGGTAAAACGGTCGGGACTTTGGTGCCGATGCGGATGATTTCAACGTGAGGGATACGGCGCAGTCTGGACAGAACCCATTCCAGACGATCATCACTCAGGATCAGAGGATCTCCTCCTGATAAGAGTACATCCCGAATCGTCGGGGTTCTCGCAATATAGTCAATGGCTTTTTCCCACCTGGTCCGTCCTGCATGAATATTCCCATGTCCCACAACCCTTGATCGTGTGCAATACCGGCAATAGGTGGAACAAAAATCCAGCAGCAGGAACAACACCCTGTCCGGATAGCGGTGAACAAGACCGGGGATCGGGCTCTGGTGATCCTCACCCAGGGGATCGTCAGACTCACACGGCATCTTGATCCATTCATTGACGCTGGGAACGACAGATCTTCGCAGGGGTTGATCAGGATCATCGGCCGAGACAAGGCTGAGGTAATAGGGTGTAATACTCAACGGAAGCTGAGTGCCACTGTTAACCAATGTTTCATTGGGTGACAGGACCAATATTCGATTGAGTTTTTCATAGGTTCGGATACGATTGCTGACCTGCCATTGCCAATCATTCCATTCCTTGTCTGTAACCAAAGGATAGAATCTACGCCGGAAAGCCCTTGTTTTTACACTGGTTCTGGGACTGCGCTGGCTGAGCAGCATTTTTGCTGCCGGGATAATGGTGGTGTTTTTTAAAAAAATCGGGTAGGAAACGGCTGTTGAAGCCGGGGGGTGGGTTATTGTGATAAGCCTGCTACTGGGAGGCTCGTCATCTTCCAGAGTGAGCGCTGTTGCCATGGATGAGTACTGTCCCTCTTGCATTTGTTCTCCTTTTCAAATGTCTCTAATGGGTTGAATTTTCCTGTTCCAACTTACAAGACCATTGGCTGTTGAGCCATGACCTTACGACACGCTTAAGCAAACATCATACCTTGTTTACATATTCGCATCTTTGTTTTTCTTTTTTTTTAAATTATACTTAAACCACAAGGGATAGCGTTTTTGAAAGCATTTAATCTATCCCTATTCATAGCCGGTAAAGAGAAACTATAGGTCCGATACATTAAGGCAATCCGAAAAATATGGACATGGAATGTCTGGATTCCAGACCCATCCTCAGTCTTCACCGGACAAGAATATTATTCCCCGGAAAAATAGCAGCATCATTGGGAAGATTGTTCAATTTTCTCAGGGTTTCAACACTTGTACTATATTTTTTGCTGATGCTGAAAAGCGTTTCTCCTTTTTGCACCGTATGAAACATGGATTCTTTTTTATCTTTTTTTACAATCTTTTTTTCAGGTACGGCAGCAGCAGATTCCGATTTCACCACCGGCACATCAGGCGCTACATCCGGCTTTGTTGTCAATTGGGCGATATGTTTTTCAATTTTTCCCATTCTGTCAATCATTGAATCCATCTTGACTGAAAATGCAGTTTCAAGTCTTGCCACCCGCTCTTCCAGCGGATTAATACCCGACTTTTCCTTTGGAGCACCACCCCCCCCGGGTGAAGCCGATTTCTCCATGGCCTGGAGGGCTTGTTCCATATTTTTAATCCTGTTTTCAAGGTCGGGAGATGCTGAAACGGGACTTGCGGGTACAGGCTGGGAAACAGGATCAGAAGTCCTGAAAAAGAAGAAAAAGATAATAATGGTCAACAACAGCGCCCCCAAAAGAATCAGTGTAAATTCATTCTTTTTGAAAAGAGACACATCCATTTTTTTTTCATCATCCGGAATGTCTGATAATTTCTTCTTATTGGTTTTTATCGTTGTTATTTTTGCCTCAGGGGTTTCTTTTAGTTTCATTACCGCACTCCTTTATTTATCGAATATGAACTTAATACCATCTATCCCTGATTTTTCAACTGATAAAGTCATTTTTTTACTGAATTTCATTTTTGAACTTGGGTTTAATAGTGTGATAGGGTTTTATCAAAATGCCGGATCAGCGATCTGCCTACCGGGGCTATTATAATCCCGTGGCAAAAAAAAGCAGCCTGGGATTCAGAATTGCCGGAATGCAATAGGTTTATCAGGAGAGTCTTTTTTTAATTTTAATAAAATTGTCCAGCCGGTGCCTTAATACCATCAGCATCAGCCATTTTTCAAAAAGAAAAGATATTTTTTCTTGGGCATGGGGTTGGTGCCCGGCATCTTCCATTTTTTTATTCATGCGTGTTATCCCTGCCTGGATCTCATTTCCTGTTTCCCCGGCGTCAAGATGCATATACGTTTCAAGGGCCTCTTGATAATATCCCTGACATTCATACAATCTTGCAAGTTCAAGCGTCCTGATATCCTGATTCATGGCGTATTCCCCTTATTATCCGGTTTATCCTTAAACATCAGTTCATCTTCTTCGATCATATCATGTTCATGTTTTGCCAGATGTTTAATGTATTCCATATCTGTTTTCAAAGCATTGACTTCGTTTTCAAGTTTCTGGTTTTCCAATTCAACTTTCCGGGTCTGGTCCTGGACAACCTCTTCTTTCTGCCTTATGGCTCTGTAATCAAAAATTCCATTTCCGGAAAATGCAATCAGGCATAACAGGGCGACAATAAAAAGCATGGCCAAATAAAGACCTGTCTTCTCAACCGTGGTCATGATGTCTTCTTTTCCTTGTTATGAGTTCCAATTCAGGGGCTGACATGACCTGGTTGATTCCGAGATAAAAAATCATTCCAATGCCGATGCAACCTGCAACCCCTGTCGCAAATCCAAGTCTTGAAGGCAGCAGGGGCAAAACCAGATCCGCCAACTGCCTGACAAGGAAAAACATTATAGCAGATACAAAAAAAGATCTGCAAGCAGAAACAATGATCTCAATTTTCCTGATGTTCATTGTCCCTGGAATATTGATAAATAAAAAGAAAAAACCTGCTACTGCAGATACGGATACCGACAGGATAAGCCCCCTCAACCCGAATAGACTCATCAATGCAGGGCAGAGAATCAGGTTCAGACCAATGGTAATAATTCCGGAATAAAAGGGAATGGATACATTCATAAAAGAATAATAAAGTGTTACAAACAATCTCGCCCCGGTAAATGCCCATAGCCCCATGGCAAGGAAAAAAAGACAGTCTGCCGTCTTTTGAACGGCCAAAGCATCAAAGGCCCCATATCCGAATAAAATCTTGACAATGGGTTCATTGAGCGCCATAAGCCCTGCCATGGCAGGAATGGTGATAAAGAACACAAATTTTACCCCCCGGGAAAACAAGTCGCCGACCTCATCAAACTGGCCCAGCACAACCTTTTTTGATATTTCCGGCAATAGAACCGTTGCAACGGAAACCGCAAAAAGAGCCAGGGGAAATTGAACCAGCCGGTCGGCATAATAGACAAACGACACACTGCCCTCATCAAGTCCGGAGATGAAAAATGACGCCACCATGATATTGATCTGATAGGAAGCAGCTCCGATCATGGATGGAATCATAATTTTTGCGACCCTTAATACACCAGGGTGAAAAAAACGAAAACAGGAAATCTTGAGCATGCCAAGGCGAATCATCGATGGAACCTGGATGGCAAGCTGAAGCATCCCCCCGACAGTAACGCCTACTGCCAATCCTGCCACCGGAACATTAAACCGGCTTGAAATGAAAAGGGTAAACACGATGACGACCAGATTAAAAATAAGAGGGGCAACAGCAGGAACACCGAAATTTCCGAAAGAATTCAAGACTCCCATGCAAATCGCCGTGATAAGAATAAAAAAAACATAGGGCAGCATAATTTTCAATAATATAAGCGTCAGTCCGAACTGATAAGAATGATCGATAAATCCGGGAGCGATGATTTTAATCACCAGGGGGGCAAAAATGATTCCCGATAAAACAATGAAAATGCCCAGCATCGAAAAAATGAAAAAAAATGAAAAAATCATTGCTATTGCCTGGGATCGTCCTTCTTTTTCAAGGGTTTCTGAAAAAGCAGGGATAAAGGATATGCTTAAGATTCCTTCAGAAAAAAGCTTTCGTGCAAGATCAAAGGGACGAAACGCAACAAAAAAAGCATCACTTTGCAATGATGCCCCAAAATAAACGGCAATAAGGGAATCCCTTACAACCCCGAGTATGCGGCTCAAAAAAGTCAATATGCTGATTAAAGCGGTCTTTTTCAGTATTCTGCTCACAAGTTTTCCTTGACAAAATTTAACAAACTCTATATGTTATCGAACTTGAAATATAATTGAATATTAAATTTATTACCCTTATAAAGGAGCTATATTAAGTTGGCAAACCACAAATCTGCAATAAAACGTGCAAAACAGAGTCAGGGAAGACGCCTTAGAAACAGATCCGCTAAAACCATCCTCAAGACCCTGGAAAAAAAGCTTCGAGCTGTAAAAGAATCTGGGGGTGAAAATTCGGATGAAATCCTGAGAAAAAATCAATCTGCGCTTCACAAAGCCGCCAAGAAAGGCATTATCCATCAAAAGACCGCTTCCAGAAAAATTTCCAGACTGTTCAAATTTATGAGTGTATAAACCCTCACGCTTTTTCAAACGATAATAATTCAAGACAGGATTTATCAACCATGGTAGATCCTGTCTTCATGATGATGTCAAAAATTGCTTAACATCCTGCTGACGATTCTTTCAGCGCTTCTTGTGGCAATTTTCCCCAAAGCCGTTCCTCTGTTACCTTCATCCGTGACCATGTCTTGAGATGTTTTATAGGCTTCGTTTGAGCTTAAGTCCGTGGCAGACCATATCACTTCTCCTTCTTTATTCACCATTTGAAGATCCATGACAGCGGAAACATTTCTTTCAATAACGGATTCCACGGTTGTCCGTGACAGGGAAGAAAATGTAATGGCTTTGATGGTCCCTTCAAGGACTGCTGTAGCAGTCGCTGCATCCACGACTTTGGTATCGGTCTTTTGCAGGATCTCTCTGATGAGGGCATTTGTAAATATAACATCAGCCCCTGTTTCAGCGCTTCTATTCTCCAGAACTTTTACTGCCACACGAGTTATATCTTTATTGATATACCCGCCTCCCTCGAACTGATACCCACAGGCCGCAATAACCGAGAAAAGACTGATAATGAATAGCTTTTTCATATATTTCATATTAGACCACTATGTTTACAAGGGTTTGTTTCTTTGTAATGACAATCACCTTTTTAGGCTTTTTATCTCCCATATATTTTTTTATTTTCTCATCAGAAAGAGCAGCCTCTCTGACTTTTGACTCATCACTGTCTGCCTTGAGTGAAAATGTTGATCTGAGTTTTCCGTTGATCTGGACCACAACGGTGATTTCACCTGACTCAAGGGAATCTTCCCTGTATTCAGGCCATGATCGCAGCAGAAGGGAACCCTTATTGCCTATTTTTTCAAATATTTCTTCACAAAAATGCGGAATAATCGGTGATAAAAGCAAAATAATATTTTCAAGACTGAATGAAAGCACTCTTTTCAGTTCTGTGTCGGCAGCTTCAAGATTAATGGCATATATGTCGTTTACAAGCTCCATAACAGCAGAAATAGCAGTATTAAAATGAAAACTTTTATCAATGTCCTGGGTCACCTTTTTAATGGTCTGATTTGCCTTGATATAAAGCGTTTTTGCCGAATCCGAAACAAGATCGGAAGCCGGACCTGAAAAGGGTTCAACACCTTTGATCTTTTCCATTGAGTCCATGGCCAGCCGCCACACTCTGTTGACAAACCGGTTGCTTCCTTCAACCCCATCCTCGCTCCACTCAAGATCTCTTTCCGGCGGTGCGGCAAACAATGAAAACAACCGGGTGACATCGGCCCCATATTTTTCCAGCAGCTCGTTGGGATCGACAACATTTTTCTTGGACTTGGACATCTTGATCACTCGCCCTATTTCAACATCTTTGCTGCATTTTGTGCAGATGACCCTGCCGTCATCATGCTTCATTGCTTCTTCAGGAAAAAGATAACCATGATCCGGACACATCATGGTTTCCTTGCATACCATTCCCTGGGTAAGAAGCCTTGTAAAAGGCTCTTTAAAATCAATCATCCCAAGAGCGTTCAATACTCTCATGAAATACCGGGAATAAAGAAGGTGAAGAACTGCATGTTCAACACCTCCGATATACTGGTCCACAGGTGCCCAGTATTTAACGGCTTTTGGATCAAACATGGCTTTGTCATATTTTGGGGAACAATATCTTAAATAATACCATGATGACTCCACAAAGGTGTCCATGGTATCTGTATCCCTTTTTGCATCTTTCCTGTTGCATTGTGGACAGTTAGTGACGGCAAAATAATCAAGGGTCGGCAGCGGTGACCCTCCTTTTTCAAGAAGATTGGCCTCTTCCGGAAGTCTGATGGGAAGATCTTTTTCAGGAACCGGAACCACACCGCAGTCAGGACAATGAATAACCGGAATCGGGGCTCCCCAATAGCGTTGTCTGGATATCCCCCAGTCCCTTAGCCGATAGGAAATGGTTTTCTTTCCCCGGCCTTCTTTTTCCAACCAGGTGGTTAATGCTTCCATGGCGGTTTTATTATCCATGCCGTTAAACTCGCCTGAGTTGACCAATATCCCCTCACCGGTAAACGCCTCTGTCATGGTTGTTCCGTCAAGTTCTTCGCCTGGCGGTTGAACTACGACCCGTATTTCAAGCCCGTATTTTCGTGCAAAATCAAAATCCCGCTGGTCACCGGCCGGAACCGACATGATGGCACCGGTTCCATATCCCATCAACACGAAATTGGCCGTATATACCGGAATTTTTCCTTTGGTTGCAGGGTTAATGCAGAAAGCCCCTGTAAAAACCCCTTCTTTTTCGTATTTTTCAAGGCCTTCGGCAGATCTCTCCTGTCTTGATATCTTCCGGATAAAGGCTGCCACCTCCCCTTCCATCTGCGTACCTTTAGAAAGCGTTTCAACAAGGGGGTGTTCAGGGGCAAGGCACATGAAAGTCGCACCAAAAACCGTATCCGGCCGTGTGGTAAAAACTTCAATATCCAGATCACGTCCATCCACTTTAAATTTGATTTCAGATCCAATGCTTTTCCCGATCCAGTTTTTCTGCATGACCGTTACTTTTTCAGGCCATCCCGGCAATTGATCACAGTGAATCAGAAGGTCTTCCGCATAATCCGTAATCCTGAAAAACCACTGCCACAGTTTTTTTTGCTGAACCGGCTGGGAGCACCGCCAGCATTTATCATTTTCTACCTGCTCATTGGCCAGCACGGTCTGACATTTTTCGCACCAGTTGACATAGGATTCCTTTCGATACGCCATGCCTTTTTCCAGCATTCTTAAAAAAAGCCACTGCTCCCAGCGATAATATTCCGGGGTACAGGTTGCAATTTCACGGTCCCAGTCATAGGAGAAGCCCATTTTCTTAAGCTGGGCCCTCATGGTACGGATATTATGATAGGTCCAGGCTGCGGGATGTGTATTGTTATCAATGGCTGCATTTTCAGCAGGCATGCCGAAAGCGTCCCATCCCATGGGATGAAGGACATTAAACCCCTTCATCCGTTTATAGCGGACCACGACATCGCCTATGGTATAATTGCGCACATGACCGATATGAATCTTGCCTGAAGGATAAGGAAACATCTCCAATAGATAGTATTTTTCTTTTGACGGGTCTTCGGTGACTTCGAATAATTGATTTTCTTTCCAGTATGCCTGCCATTTGGGTTCTACTGATTCAGGATGATACCGTTCCTCCATTGTATTAACTCCTTGTACAAACTTCTAAATATATTGAATGGTAAAGCTGTAATTTTAAGTTTTTATAGATGCCACAAACAGATGTAAATAGCAAGAAAATCAATGGAATTCTGTATTTTGATTTTTCTTTTCTTGTGTCATGGTTTTATTTTTGATATCTCAGTCTTAATCTCATATAACCCTGTCCTAAACAAATTGAGGATATTTTATGCAGAACAATGGGAAATTCTCTGAAAACTCCGGCATTAATCTTGTGATTGAGAATATCCTTGATGAACTCTGCCCCTTCCTTGAAGAGCAGGCAAGGGAAATATCAGAACTGACCGCCATCGGCAAAGCTTTGGGTACGGGGAAGGATATCCGTGCCCTTCTGAAGATGATCCTTTCCATTGCAAGAAGATTCTCAAAGGCCGACGGCGGAACTCTTTATCTTGTTGATCAGAAAAAAAAGAGTTTGAATTTTCATGTTTTTCATAATGATTCCCTTAATATTGATGAGGAAGAGGGAAGCATTGATCTCCCAGGGGTTCCGCTGTATCATGTGGATGGGACACCAAATCTTTCAAACGTGTCTTCCCATGCATTTCATACCGGAGAAATTGTTAATATTGACGATGTTTACGAGACGAATCAATTCCAGTTCAACGGAACCCGGAAATTTGATGAGGCCCTCAACTACAGGAGCAAATCCATGCTTGTCATCCCCATGAGAAATCATGAGGATGATATTATCGGGATTCTCCAGTTGATCAATTCAAAGGAGCCTTCTTCTAAAAAAATCATCCCTTTCAGCAAAGATGCCCAGGAAAAAGCGTCAGCACTGACTAACCAGGCATCGGTCATCTTAACCCAGCAAAGGCTCATCGTTGAGATGAAACAATTGTTTGAGGCCTTTATCAAAGCCATTGCCGTATCCATAGATGAAAAATCAAAGCATACCGGGGGTCATATCCAACGGGTGACGGAACTCTGCATCATGATTGCAGGAAAAATAAATGAGGATGATACCATTTCTAACGATCTCCATCTTTCCGATGACCAGATAGATGAACTCAGAATAGCCGCCTTAATGCATGATACTCGATCTTCAAGTTTTTATAATTCCGGTGGAGTGAAGGTGGTAGCTGAGTCTGGCAATACACTCAGGATTCAGTGTCTACCGAACCCCTCATAGTAATATTGATAGGCCAGCTACCAGCTCTGGCTTTTACAACTTT
>JANNUH010000092.1:0-3059 GCA_031395015.1 Desulfobacterales bacterium
AGTTGTAAAAGTCAGAGCTGGTAGCTGGCCTATCAATATTCCGATGAAGGTTTCGGTCAAGACTGAATCCTGAGTGTATTGCCAGACTCAGCCACCACCTTCACTCCACCGGAATCATAAAAACTTGAAGATCGAGTGTAAGCAATCAATCCGTATATGAAAGCCTGTTTAAACATTCCCATTCGGTCATGCTCATCATTGATCCCGAAACAGGCCAAATCCTGGATGCCAATCTTGCCGCACTGAAATTTTACCAGTATTCGGAAAAAGAAATCCTTGCCATGACAATGTCGGAAATCAACACCCTTTCCCAAAAAGACTTAAAAAAAGAAATGGAAAAGACCCGGCTGAACAAAGGAAATTATTATCATTTCCGGCACAGGCTGAAAACCGGCGATATCAGAGATGTAGAAGTATACAGCGGACCCATTGAATTTGGAAGCAAAAAGGTCCTCTATTCCATTGTCCATGATATCAGTGATAAAAAAATGGCCCTGGAAACCCTGAAAAAAAGTGAAAGCACCATCCGCGCCATGATCAATGCCACCCGTAGCCTGGTGTATCTTTTTGACATCAAAGGCGTCATCATCAACCTGAATACACCGGGAGCCCTGCTTTTCGATAAACGCCCGGACGAGATGATCGGCCAGAATTTTAAAACCTTTTTCGGTGAAAACGATTTTTCAAGGCTGGGCGTGCTGGTCAATGACGTGGTTGAAAACCACGACCCCATCAGTTATCAGAAAGAAAGCAAAGGGCGCTATTATGATGTCCATCTCTATCCGGTGTTTAACGAATCCGACCAGGTGGACAGGATCTGCGTGTTTGCCAATGACATCACTGACCTGAAAAAAACCGAAAAAGTATTTGCCGCCATTGAGACGGCCGGCGGCATCTGCCATGAAATGAACCAGCCATTGCAGGTCATCCTTGGAAATCTTGAGATAATGAGGATGACCATGGAAAAAGACAACCCGAATCTGAACCAGATCAATACCCTATTGGCACAGACTGAAAAGCTTGGTCAGATTACAAAAAAACTCGCCCATATTACCCGCTATGAAACCAAGGGATATATAAAAGGCACAATTTTTGATATCGACAAATCATCGGAAATCCAATGAAAAAACCCGGCGTCTCACCAGAGATCAAACAGGCACAACCCTTCCCATGCCAGTTTTGCCGGATAGAAAGCCTTTGTGTCATCTTTGAGAACAAGACCGCATTCGCCATCAAAGACAGCACTCCTGTGAGCCTCGACCATATGCTCATCATTCCGAAACGCCATTGTTCCGACTATTTTGGCATGACCCGTGATGAAAGATGCGATGCCCATGATTTGATCGAAAAGCTTCAAACCCTGATCCTTCACCGTGACCCGGCCGTCAAAGGATTCAATATCGGCATCAATTGCGGAGAAACCGCAGGCCAGACCATTTTTCATACCCATATTCATCTCATCCCCAGAAGAAAAAACGACACCCCCAACCCCAGGGGAGGCGTCCGCGGGGTGATCCCGGACAAAATGAATTATTGATTTTTTGATATTGACTTTTGTTTTTTTTCTGAATACAACCTGATCTGTTGTTCAGGTGCATATGATGCTTAAAAGGGAACTCCTGTGAAAATCAGGGACGGGCCCGCCGCTGTAAGTGGGGACGAAGGCTTTTTAAAAGCCACTGTCAATTTAAAGTCATGAATTAAGATTTGAAAATTGACGGGAAGGCAAAAGCGAATAGAAAGATCCACAAGTCAGAAGACCTGCCGGACAAATTGATGTATTCCCCGCGGACAAGGGAATTGCTATAAGATCTTAAGGAAAGAAAAGGGATACCCCGGGATCGTTTTATATATCGGTCCGGGGGTTTTTTATGGCTCCGGATCATTGGATTAAATTTTAATCGTTTAAGGAGCTGTCATGAAAAAACTTATCCTGTTCTTATTATTCACCTGCCTTTTAATTCCCGCAATCGTTTTTGCCTCAGGCCATGGCCGACAAAGGGAAATGAAAAAAGGTATCCTTCTGGTGGCATTCGGGTCAAGCGTTCCCGAAGCCCAGGTATCCTTTGACAACATAGACAAACGCGTTAAAAAAGAATTCCCGGATACTCCTGTTTTCTGGGCCTATACCTCTTCCATCATCCGGAACAAGCTTGCCAGGCAGGGCAAAATCCTGGACTCCGAGGCCATGGCTCTGGCCAAAATGACGGACCAGGGATTTACCCATGTGGCGGTCCAGTCCCTTCACACCATCCGGGGGGAAGAATTTGACGATCTGACCAGGACCCTGGCTGCCTTTGAAGGTCTGCCGGGCGGTATTGAAAAAATCTCCACCGGCGCTCCCCTGCTGTCAAGCCAAAAAGACATGGAAGATGTGACACAGGCCATTCTAACGAATATCCCGGCCGGGCGCAAAAAAGGAGAGACCGTGGTCCTCATGGGTCACGGGACTCCCCATCCTTCCAATGTCTTTTACACGGCCCTCATGTATCTCCTCCAGAAAAAAGACCCCCTGGTGTTGATCGGTACAGTGGAAGGGTCACCAACCATCGACGACCTGATCCCCATACTGAAGGAAAAAAAGAGTAAAAAAATCTGGCTCATGCCCTTTATGTCTGTTGCCGGGGATCATGCGAGAAACGACTTGGCCGGAGACGAGCCCGACTCCTGGAAATCCATCCTTGAAAAACAGGGGTTCAAATGTGAGGCTATCCTGAAAGGCACTGCCGAATATGACAATATGCTGGACATCTGGATGGATCATCTGAAGGAAGCCATGGTCCACTTCAAATAAATATAGAAAAAATCGGAGAGGCAGGCCAGACAAAGGAGCGAAATATAAAAAAGCCTGCCTCATCCCACTGTAACCCAATCTGATTTCTATCGAGATTCAATCATGAATAGTATGGATTTTGGCTGATGGGTCTGCGACATTAATATAGGTAAAGGGTTGACGGAGTATGGATTTTCCTCTATTATCTGATTGCAAAGTAAGCATACAGATAATAGGAGGGAGCCGATGGAAGTGACTATTGAAAGCTTGGAGATAGAACGGGAGC
>JANNUH010000093.1:0-1811 GCA_031395015.1 Desulfobacterales bacterium
AACAAAGAATAAATTCCACCAATTGATAGTGCTTGTTTATCACTCTGACATTGGGTTTTCAGGTGATCTTGCGACATCTTCCAGTGCAAGGGTGATCACCCTGGAACGGGTTATGCAAAATTTCTTATGGCAAATATCCAGATGATCATTTTTTCGTTCAGGGCGTCCGACACGTCCAGGAACATTATTCTTCAGGCGTCACCCTGCCTCTCAGGGTTTTGATCTGGCCGTGCTTGGTTTTATCATCCACTCGTTTCTTCCCGGCAGCTCTGGAAGGCCGGGTAGGTTTTCTTTTTTTTGGGGTGGTCATGGATTTTGAAATCAATGCCAGAAGACGATTGACGGCATCTTCCTTATTTTTTTCCTGGCTGCGGAACCGTTGGGCCTTAATGATGATGACCCCGTCCTTTGAAATTCTCCGGTCACTCAGGGTCAACAATGTTTCTTTTAAATGATCGGGCAGACTTGAATGGTGAATATCAAACCGTAAATGAATGGCACTGGATACCTTGTTGACGTTCTGCCCTCCCGCTCCCTGGGCCCGGATGGCTTCAAACCGGATTTCATTTTCCTCAATACTGATTTGATCTGAAATAAATAACATAGTTGCCTGCTTTTTAATCATCCAGAAGAATCGATGCGATGGCTTTGTTATGCATATGCAAGGCGACCTTTGGGCTGTGGTATGGGGCGGCCTGATTTTTCAGCGGTTTCAATCCATTCTTCAATTATTTGCTCTGCATTATTAAGGGCTTCCTGATATGTGGCTCCGTCCGTCATGCAGCCTGATAATTCAGGAACCTCAGCGATGAAAGCATCATCTTCGGAACTCCAGTAAATAATTATTTCATATTTTTTGTCCATCATTATTCTCCAATACGAATATTATATTTCAAAATAATCTCTCGGGCTTGCTTTATCTGATAGGGCTTTCCTTTACCGTATGATTCGAAAGATACATTTGAATCAGATATCTTCATCAATATGTGTTCGTATAATTTTTCAAGTTTGCCCATATTGAAATCCTATCATTTCATTATTTTTTTTCCAAGTTTTTTTGCCACTAACGAAAAGCTCAGTGGGAGCTGGCTTTTTGGGCGATCCACTGTAGCGGCTGCTTCGCTTCACCGATATACTTCCTTTCTATGCCCCACTTTCACAACCCACACTGTGAGCTCTTGGTCCTGAATGGAATAAACGATTCGATAGTTGCCTTGGCGGATCCGGTATCTCTCTTGTCCTGTCAGTTTCTCATGCCCTTGTGGTCTTGGGTCTTGGCTGAGTATCTCTATGCGGCGGAGGATCTTCTGGAGGTCTTTCTTTGGTATGGTACTAATGTCTTTCTCAACAGATTCTTTGAAATAGACCTTATATTCGGCCATCTTTCTTTAGCCTTTTGACCATTTCGTCATAGTTGATCACCGGCTCCCCCGCTCTTTCTTCAAATGCAGTGATATCTTCCGCATCCTCGGCGAGGGCTTCTCTTACGGCATCATTTATGAGGTCTGAAACTGACCGGGATGTTTCAACGGCTTTTAGCCTCAATGCTTTATGTAAGTCGGGGTCCAAATACACCGTTGCTCGTCGTGCTGCTGTTGCCATGATGTCACCTCCATTGTTGCTAAGTAACTATAGCATCATGACTACATGACGTCAACGTGTCAATTATCATTGGGTCTGCGACATTAATATAGGTAAAGGGTTGACGGAGTATGGATTTTCCTCTATTATCTGATTGCAAAGTAAGCATACAGATAATAGGAGGGAGCCGATGGAAGTGACTATTGAAAGCTTGGAGATAGAACGGGAGC
>JANNUH010000096.1:0-19985 GCA_031395015.1 Desulfobacterales bacterium
AGGGGATAAAGGCTGATCTTCCATGCTGGGTACCGGATCAAGCGCTTTTTGGCAAACAGGGCATGAATGATCCCATTTTCCTGCTGATAAATCTTCCTTGTTTCTGACTTCAGGGAAAACATCCCCGCAATTACTGCAATGATATCGTCCTTCCCCATAAACAGCCCTTGACGATGCCAGAACCACCCCTTTGAGTGAACCCAAAACCTTTGATGCTTCTTCGAGCAGCACAGCAGTTCCATATTCATTGGTACCCACATATCTGGCAATTTCATAGGAAGACTGCCCCACACCGGTTTCTGCCGCCAGATGAACAATGTATTCAACTTTATCCAGGGCTTTTGCAACAGCCGTTTTATCTTTGATATCATTTTGAAAAAAGGTTACTCCTTCCGGCACTTCCCACTTTCCGGTCGAATGCACCTGTTGGATTAATGAATCAATAACAATGATTTCCCAGTCTTTCTGTTTAAGAGACCGAATCAGATTAGACCCGATAAAGCCTGCCCGGATAAGAATTCCTGAGCCCTGCCTGGCAATGGCTTCCATGCTCAGATATTGATCTGAATTGCAGGGAATCCCTAAAACAGGGGTTTCCAGGAAAGGGCCTGATACGTGGTCGCTGTCCCACCACTGCAGACAACCACTGAAGCCCTTTGGGCCGCCTTAAGTCCGAGGAAGAAAGGGTCACATATGACCGCCTGTCCTCGGGCAATGAAGCCCACCATCCAGGCAAGGGATCAATCCGAGGCCTGATTTTGAACCTGATGGTTGATCACGGCCTCCTTTTTCATCCTGCCCAATTGGCCCGGATAGAAAACAAACTTCCCGCATATACTGTGGGCAGCCTGACGGAAAAGATTAAGGTTGTTACCCTGAGGCTTGTACTGGACATGTGTCACAACTGGCTGAGTATTGATAAGTGACATGTAAAAGTATATAAAAAATTTCCTAAAATTAAGAATTTTTTTTCATAGTTTTAGATACTTTGATTCACAAAGGCCTATTGAAAATAAATCCCTGAGCATCATGTATTTATTTTTGTTTATGATATTTTTTTATATTTCAGATAGTTATAAATTTCAAAATTTAATTTTTTCTAATCTCTATTATGGCACGATAGGTGCATATATGATTCAACAGTTGTGAATGGTAATGAACCTGAAAAAACGGAGGATTATACTTAACTAAAAAATGAAACATGGCAAAAACAATAAATTAATTTTTAGGAGAAACAAAATGAAAAAATTCTTATTAGCAGCAGTTTATTTATTATTTGGCACCCTTATTTCAATACAAGCCTATGCTGGGCCAATGGTGTTTAATGACACAAACGGTACTATTGACGTCTATTCTTTAGACTGGAATGTTGGTAATGCATTAGCTGTAAATTCGGTACCTGTAAGTGCATCTCCAAGTACAAATAGTTTTGATATTTTTATGCAGGCAACACTTGGTGGGTTTAATGATATTGAAGGGGATTCAATAATTGGAACCGGCCTAAACGCTGCCTATGAAATTACTGTGGTCGCAGGCTTCCGGGAAATTGGATATACCATTGCAAACAGTGCAACATTTGTACATGATCCCACCGGGACAATTAATTTTGTTGAACTGTATTTGGATACCAACATTAGTGGAGTTGGCAATACTAAATCCAACTCCCTTACAGGAAACGGATACCATGAAGGTTCTTTGCTTTTATCAGGACATATAATATCAAGTAATGGTGGTTTTACGATAGTTCCAAATCCTGACGGTTCTATACCAACTGGCAACCTTGATAATTTTGTATCGAATAATTATCCTGGAATTGGAACTGTTGTAGGAACAGGCTCAAATAACTTTGCCGCAGCAATTGACTATGTTGATAGCACCTATATACTCAATGCGCTTAATTTAGATAATCTTCTTGTAAGTATGATTTCAAATACTTCACAAATTCTTCCGTACGATCAAACGAATCCTTCGGGAAAATTTTGGAATGGTACAGCCGATATTCTCCCGAATCTTACACCGACTCCTGGCAACCCACTTTATACTAAAGTAAATGGCTTTGCGCCTACAGATGGAAATATTTATGATTTCCAGTTCCAAGCAGATGCAAATTCAAGTTTTACTACAATCCCAGAACCAACCACGATGTTATTGCTTGGAATCGGGCTTCTTGGTTTCGCAGGTGTTGCAAGAAAGAAACAAGAATAAAATTCGGTTGAACTATATCCTGGTTTGATCTATAAAAAGAGGGCATGTTTCAAACATGCCCTCTTTTATATTTAGGATATGTTTTATGAAAAAATCAACCCTGTTAATCTTACCCTACACCCCCACCCTGTCCCATATTTCAAGGCCCCTTGAAGTTGCAAAACTGCTTAAATCAGAAGGATTTGAAATTCTTTTTGCAGGTTTTAATACCCGAAAATCAAAATCATCCTTTATCGAGGATGAAGGATTTAAATGCCTTCCACTCTATGAGCCTGATCCTGATATCCTTTTTAACAATATCCGGCAGGGGGATCTGTCTTTTGTTTCAAAATCTACGCTGATGGATATGATAAAAGCGGATATACTGCTTTTCAAAAGGATAAAACCCGATCTTATTCTGACCGATGGCCGGTTTTCAGCCATGATCTCAACACAGATCTGCAATATCCCCCATGCCGCCATCGTCAATGCATCATCCACTGAATACCGAAGTGTTCCGTACATACCCATATTGGATCAATTGTCCAAGAGGATCAACAGCAAAAAATTACATGGATTTTGCGACACCATTAATTTGAATATAGAAATGGCTGTATTTGATGCGTTCATGAACACGTTTACAAAATTGTCCAAAAAATTCAATCTGTCCAGAAAAGTTACTGCCACCAATTGCCTTGAAGGCAAAGATATAACCTTTCTGGCGGATATACCGGAATACTTCCCTGTGAAAAACAAACCGGACAATTACCACTACATCGGCCCTATTACCTGGAAACGCTCCGGTTTTACCCCTATGCCGGAATGGTGGCCTTTGCCTGAAAATAATACAAAAAAAATATACATCACCATGGGAACAACCGGAGAAGGCAATCTTTTTTCAAAAATTTACCATCAGTTCAAACGCTCAGACTTTACTTCCATCGTAACTACCGGTGGTCAGTCAGATAATTTTGAAACCGTTCCGGATAAAATCTATGTTGAAAATTTTATGGATGGAGAAAAAATCCTTCAAAATTCAGATCTCGTTGTCTGCCATGGCGGGAATGGTACCATCTACCAGGCATTATCCATGGGCAAACCGATCATCGGTATCCCAACCATCCCGGATCAGGATTTTAATATGAGACGGGTGGAAGCTCTCGGCGTCGGAGTCCGGGTCACTATGAAGGATGCTCTGAAATCGCCTCAACTGATCACTGATGCTGCCAAACATATCATCAACAACAAAGACAAATTTCAACCCAATTTGTTATCAATTAAAGAAAAAATCAATCGTTTTTCCGGCGCTCAAATGGCTGCACAGATTATTTCTGAATTCTTGGAATCATCGGGTTAAAGCGATTTTATAAACTTAGCCGGATTACCGCCCCAGACTTCTTTCTTTCCAATAGCCGTATTTTTAAGAACGACTGATCCTGCCGCAATGATGGAATGATCGCCAATTGATACGCCTGACATCAAAATACTTTTTGCCCCGATAGTAACATTATTGCCGATAGTTATCCGTTTATGGGACAGGTTACTACCCTCTATGGCATGGGCAAAAAGACATGAGTCCTCTCCGATGATGGTATTGTCTCCGGCAACAGTAAATATTGGATCTAAAATGGTGCCGCTGCAGAAGGTGTTTTTTCCCAACTTTGCTCCAAGCAGCAGATATACAATTTTCAGGATTGGAACCGGGATGATTTTAGGCCTTATGAGTTGATAAAAAAGGATAAGGTAAAAAAGAAGATAGATATGATATACCCACTCTTGTTTTGAATCAGGTTTGATATATCCTTCTTTCAAGGGGAAAAAGGACAAAAACAAACGATAGACCAGGAAAGAATACAAATAGAATAACAAAAATCCCAAAAAAACAAATAGAACGGGGAACCCTTTATAATAATAACCATATGGGACATAAGAAGACAAAAAAGTCATTAGAACAATGATGATAAATAAAAAAGTAAAAGTGAGGATGGCGTTAAATTTAATGGTTCTCATGGGCTGTGCCGGTTAAAAAGCGTATAACGCTTCTAAGTAAATCCTGTCATTCTCATCAAACATCCCGAAATCACCATCCGGTTCCCCCCAGAAAAGGTCTGCCCCAAGGGTAAACTTAAGGTTTCCGCTATGATGATAAGAGACCTTGGGGCGCAAGAGGCAGTCCTTCTGATTAAAACTGGATACAAAAAAGAGTTCAGGCTCAATTTTATTATCAAAAAATCCGGCCTTCAACCACACGGAAAAAGATGTTTTATATTCTTTTTGAATCATACCGGGATTGTGATCCAGGATGATATTCTGCATGAGTTGAAAATTTGTCTCTAATCTGCCGAAAAATGTATAATCAACTCCCAAAAGCCAGTCAAAGGTGTCGCTTGTCTTGATGCCGTACAGGTCTGCAATATCGGAAGATGAAAAATACAGATCACTGCTGTAAATAAATTCCCCTTTGAAGATGGCATCTTCATAATCTTTTGAAAACGTGGCGCCGGTTCTGTGAACTCTTTCATATTTCGGCTGATAGGTGATTGTCACCGGATGACTGGAACCCGGAGGATTCAGGGAAATAAACCTGTAATTCACAGGAAAATTGTACATATCATACAAATAGAACAGGGACAGATCCCAGCCATGGATCAGTTTGGACATCCGGAATCCCACCTCGCTGTTGTCCATGCTGTTGGAAGGTTCTATGGGATCATTTAAAATAATATCTGCATTCTGGGCATAGATCTGTTTTGAAAAATCAAATTCTGATCCGGCTTTTCCAAATTCGTTAAATTCAGGAAAAGGAATAAAGATCGTCTGAAAATAAACATCACTGCCGTAATACTCCATATTCAGCGCAGGCACCGGGGTTCTTAGCTGTTCCAGATCCGGCAGGATATATTCCCTCAAGTTTAACGGGTTAACGATATCGGCAAAAAATAATCCCACTGCCTGTCCCCATACAATCTGCTGATTGCCCAGCCTGAGATCAAAATTCCCAAGATCTACGTCCAGATAGGCATCCCTCAGATCGGCCATGACCCTCTGGTCCTTTTCAACCCTGTCATTATAATTGTCGGTCAAGTCAAACACCGGATCATAGGAAACCCGGGACCCCAGAACAAAGGACAAATCCTTTGATAAAGCGCCGGCTGCTTTTAAATTGAGCGAATTCTTAATTTTTGAAAATTGATGGGGTTTCTTGGTCCGGTATGCGGTTTCATTTTTCAAATCCCCTGTCAAGGATAACTTGCCGGTCTTGGGATCAGGGCCTGATGAATCCTTCTTTACGGATTCAGGGTCTGAGACACCGAATATTGAATTCAGATCTTTATCTGAAGATGCCTCTTTTTGTATTTCAGAAGATTCAGTTAATCGGGGGGTCAGAATAAGAAGAGCGCCCGCGGACAAATCCTTTTTCTGAATAAAAACCCGGCCGGCAATTTTTTGATCAATCACCAATCTGACCCTGTCCGGCTGGAACTGAGAAATCCGGATGGTCTTAATATGTCCTGAATCCGGGCTGAGGGTATCCTTGACTTTCGGGAAATAAGCATTTTTAATATCAATGACAAACCGGTCCGGATGTTCAAGATGAAAGGTCTCATATTCGGGCTGGGTGTTGAACAAAAGTTCAATGGATTCCATATCCGATGTCTGATGGTATGCTGCGCTGATCAATTTGCAAATAGGAAGATCCGATCCCAGGGCGGCAGTATCCCCTGCCGATAAGGTTACGATGAAGATAAAAATAGCGCCTGATAACCGTTTCATTCTATTCCTAATATTTTAATTTTTTCATATAATCCTGGGTAAACATTTTTTCCGGAAATTCATCCAGAAGCATATTATCATAATCAATAACGGTCCTCTGGCCGGTCACCAGGGGGTTATCCAGAACCAGCCGGGTGGGCCGCATTTTATCCAGGATCATCTTATAATGGGTATACTGGCATGTTTTCAGAAGCTTTCCGGAAATTGCATAAAATTCGCCTTTTAAAGGATAATAGGTGTCTTTCATGACCCAGAGCTTTACCTTATGATAGGTCACATTTTCGTTAACCGCTGTGAGTTCCATCACATAAAAGGATTTTTCCTTGATAATGACAATTTCCAGCACTTCAGGGGTATAGTCGCCTGAAAAATTAGCCCTGGCGATATCCCCGTTGGCTGCTTCGCCAAAAAGACGCTGCTGTAAAGAAATCCGGAGCGGTTTTGAAATGGTCTGCAGAAAAACCCATAAATCATATCTCAGCATCAATAGAGAGGAGCCTTTATCCGCTTCCGGGGCCAGGGTTTTGATAATGGTTTTATCCTGCCCTTTCATCAGTATTTCATAAACGGCAATCTTATCCTCTTTGTTCGGTATCTGGCTGGTTACGGTGGCCCGGACGCTGTAGTCTGTTTGCGGGGTTCTTATTTCATCGCAATATTCCAGTATTTGCCGGGCTGTGATCTCTTCCGATAAAACCGGGGCGCTGTAAAAGAGAACCATAGCGATTACAAAAATATAAACTCCGGAAAAAAAACGTCCCATGAAACACTCCCTAATAATGTCTTAATGCATCGGTAATCATAAGGTTAGACGCTTTAAATGCAGGATAGACGGATGAAAGCAAGGAGGCGGATACTGAAATCATCATGGATGAGACCAATAGATCCGGTACTACTTTGATAAAGGCTGTCCACCCGACGGTGGCCCCCGGCGGCGGAGGCATGGGAATACCGAAAAAAGAAATCCCCCAGGCCAGCAGCGTCCCGATCAAAATACCGGCAATCCCGCCCAAAATTCCCAATATAAACCCTTCGGCCAGAAAAAGCTTCATGATGTCTGTTTTTTTATACCCCATGGCCATAATGGTTCCGATTTCCCGTGTTCTTTCCCATATGGCCATATTGATGGTATTAAAAATACTTAAAATCACGATAATGGTAATAATCAGCTTTAGAATGAAAAACTGCCGGCCGTATAATTCAACGGTTTTATTGTAAAAATCCGCCAGTTGACTCCATATCCGGATTTCCAGCTCCGTATCCATGGACTGGATGGTTTTTAAAATATTTTCTTTGACTGATAAAGTGTTTTCCGTCTGATCCAGCAAAACCACCAGCGTCTGGATGCCTTTTGTCCGGATCAATTGCCCGGCGATATCAATGGGAAGCCGTAAGGCCCGGTCATCAAATTCCTTGGAAGCTGTAAAAAAAATGCCTTTCACATTCATATCAAAGGCATTCAAAGACCCTCCAACCGTATTTGTTAATAATACGAGAGAATCTCCAGGCTTTGCCCCAAGATTTTTGGCCAGACCTCTGCCTAAAATGACAGCCATCTGATCCTCCTTTGTAAGATTTTCTCCTTCCTGGATGGCAAGACCGGTTTCTGCATTTTTAATGGTTTCTATTTTATTGAGGATCAATTCCCCTACCGGATCAACTCCCTCACAAAATACGGCAACTGTATTATCCCCGGTGCTGATCATCCCTGAAAAAGAGATCCTGGGGGTTATCAGTTTGACATGGTCCAGGGCCTTGATTTCTTCGATTACTTTATCCGGCGCTTCAATTAAATAGTCAAAGGGTGCGGATGAACCATGATCCATATATCCTTTGCGATAGACTTGAATATGTCCCAGATGGCTGTGAATGACGGCTTCTCTCATCTGCATGAAGGTATCTTCAAAAAAACCGCCGGCAATAATGATGGAAACTGAACCAAAAGCAATGGCAGCCAGGGTGATCAATGTCCTGATTTTATTTCTGAAGACATTGCGCAGGGCCAGTTTAATGCTGATGGGGATTTTCATCGATTTACCTGTCAAGGTCTCTTCTTCCTTTGTTTCTGATGATATATTCAGATGAAAATTGGTTTTTTTTTTCACGCCGGTCAAAATGACTGTAATCTTTTATCTCACCATCCGTAATCCGGATGATCCGGGATGCCATCTGCATAACCTTGGGATCATGAGTTGAAAAAATAAAAAGTGTATGGCTGTCCTCATTGATCTGCTTCATGATATTCAGGACATCTTCCCCGGTTTTCTGATCCAGGTTGGCTGTGGGTTCGTCGGCCAGAATGATCCGGGGTTGGGTGACCAGGGCCCGGGCAATGGCAACTCTTTGCCGCTGTCCGCCGCTGAGTTCATCGGGCCGGTGCTTCATATAGGTTTCCAGCCCGACATTTTTCAGGGATTCCGCCACACGGTCAGCACGCTCCCTGGAATTTTTAACTTTTTTCAGCAATGGATATTCCACGTTTTCATAGGCCGATAGCACCGGAATCAGATTAAAAGTCTGGAAAATAAAGGATAATTTAGAAAGCCGGATATCGGCAAGTCTGTTGGAAGAAAAACCGGTTACAACGTCGTCATCAATTTTAATTGTGCCTTGGGAGGGTTGATCAATACAGCCGATCAGGTTGAGGAGCGTGGTCTTTCCACTTCCGGAGGGGCCGGCGATGGCAAGAAATTCGCCTTCAAAGACCTCTATATTGATATTGGTCAGTGCCTGGACCTTTGTTTTGCCCAGTAAAAAAATCTTTGAAACATTTTCGGTTGTAACGACTGTTTTCATACCTGTACTAAAAAATCTTCCACTTTTTTCCGTCTGGTAAAATGTCTGATGTCCTGACCCTTCCCAACTCTGAAAAGCATTATCTGTGCCATGGAATCAGAAAGTCCTGGGAATAAATTTAAATAATCGTTTTTCACGGCGTTTAACAGACGGATGTGTTTGGGAAGAAACCCGGATTCCTTATTCAGAGCGCACCTCATATAAAATAAGGTTAGAGCCGTCATGGGCTGGACATGATAACCCAGGCGGGTCAGGTCAAGCCATATCCGCTGAAGCGCCCGGCCTCCCTCAATGAAATTTTTGTCGGCCCTGCCGTCCACCGTCAGAAGCATGACGGCTGAGGAGTTGATGATCCCCTGGTAGGAATGAAACGCAACAAGACGGCCGATTCCTGCTTTATTCAATAAATTCATCACAGGCCAGGGTTTTGCGAATTTTAAAAATTGTTCTCCGGCAAATCCTGCCTGAAGATTTTTTAACGGAAGCCCGTCATTGGTTTCAAAAACTTCCTTTGAATCAAACCTGATCATTTGGTTCAAATGCTCATGCAAAGAGCGATTTTCAGTCCTGATCCGGTCTGTTTTATAGATTATCCGGGCAAGTTTTTTTAGACTTTCCTTTTGTGTAACAGCGTAAAGTTTTGCTTCCGGAAAACATAAGATAGAATCTTTGCAGCTTTCTATGGTTGTGCTTTCAATGGGCTTCTGATAGTACATCGTCCGATTGGTGTGGCGTTTCCAGATAAATTCATATAAAGGGTCTTTCCGAATCCCGGATTTATGAAATTCAACAGACCCGCCGACACCGACATGATTGGAAAAGCAATCAATCTCAGGCTGAATACCCAATTCATTGGATGCAATTTTTATATTTTCAATAACGGCTCCGCAGGAAATCATGGAAGCAATCTGATTCACATTAAAAAAGGAGTGGTCAGCATCCGGGTCAAGCAGAACCAGTAATTTATTGTTGTCCTGTATGGAAAATTTCCATGGCTGGGCATTGTCCCCTGAAGGTGCCTGAATCCCGGATTTTAGAAAAAACCGGATTACATTTTCAGGCAAGATTTTGTTTTCAGAAAAAGAATAATCAGGGATTGAAGGCGGGTTCTCCTTGGGTATGCCTTTATTATAATCAAGCAATCTCTTCACAATATTCATCTTTATTCTTTGAATCGGATTTCGATTCCCAAAGTATAATTTACCTTTTTTTAATTTCATCAGATAAGGATCAAATTGAAAATAATAGGGAACAGGCTTAAGCCCTTTTCTTTTCAAGAGAATGCGAAGCACTTCCGTTCCCGCCATACCGGCGCATAACTGGCACGACACATTAAGCGAAGGCCCGGCTTTATTTTCAAGATCCACTTTGGCAAAATCCATATATTGAATATGGGTGGGTCTTGGAGCCAATCCCAATGCAAAAGCCAATGATTTGTCTTCGGATTTCATATCATCAACTACATTGAAATATTCGTCAAATCCCATCCCCTGTTCCGGCGAAAAGACCAGAAGTGCAGAGCTGAATCCCATGGGGCCGGCCGTTACAACATAAATACCCTTCTCTCTTGCTTTTTTAAAAAGCAGGCGGCGAATATCAAAATTGAAAAAATCAAGTCCATCAAGAACCACATCAACATCTTTAAGAAAATGATCAATGTTGCCGGGATGAATTCCTTCCGGAAAAGTATTGATTTCAATATACGGATTGATTAAAAGGGCCTGCTCTTTCATGACCTCCATTTTAGATCGGCCATATGTTGAAACATTGGCGCCATATTGCCGATTGGTATTTGCCGGTTCAAAAATATCAAAATCGGAAATATTGAATTTTCCGATCCCGGATCGGACCATGGTGATCAGATGAATACCACCCACCCCGCCCATTCCGGGGATGGCTATCCTTGATCGTTCAAGCTTTTTTTGTTCAGAGGGGGTCAGCAAACCGATATTTCTGGAAAAAGCACTCTGATAGTAAGCCTCCTTTGTGCCTGTATCATATTTGGTCAAACCAGGTCTTAGATCTTTTGTATCCGGCATTCGAACCCTTCTTTGATAAGAGCAGTCATTTATTTTTACTAATTCTATACGATAAATATTTTCCTTTGCCAACTGTGAATACGCAATTTTTACAAACTTCTTGACAAAAGCAACACAAAATACTTAAGGTTGAGACGATAATTTCAGCATATTTTTTTCAGGATTTGCCGGTTTATATAGGACTTTCAGATGATTGATAAGACTGTTCAATATGGAAATTTCAGATTTGGCGTTGTAAATAATAAGGATGTGCTCAAAGATACATTTCGCATGAGGCATGAAGTCTATGTCCAGGAATTTAGATTTGAAAACCCTGAAGACCACCCCGGCGGCCTTGAAACCGATGAATATGAAAATGAATCCGTTCATTTTGCCTGCCTGAATGAAAGCGATTCGGTTGTCGGGACCATCCGGCTGGTCATGGATTCAGACAAGGGGTTTCCCATCGAACATGCCGTTCAGACAACCTTTATCGGTGAAAAACCGGATCGATTAAAAATCGGAGAAATTTCAAGACTGACGGTGAGTAAAGACCTTCGCAGAAGAAAAGAAGACGGGATGTACGGGGTTGAATCCTATCTGATGAAAAAAGAGGGAGGGGTTCTGCCGGATGACGGAACCATTCCGGATGAAATGAAGGGAAGAAAAAACCCTATTATTGTACTGGGGCTCTATCAGGTCATGTACCACGAAAGCCGAAGGCGCAACATCACCCACTGGTATATGATTACGGAAAAAAAACTTTTCAATGCCTTGACCAAATATGGATTTTTATTCCATCAGATTGGCGAACCTGTTCAATATCATGGGGAAAGGATACCTTATCTGGGTATTATTGATGAAATCGAAAAAAAGCTGCTGAATGACAATCCCGACATGCTTAAGATCATGCTGACAGGACTGGAAAAAGAGTATCATCCGCCATCGGACAATAAATAAGGAGACAGGAAAATGATCACTCTTGATAAGGAAAAAATAATTGACAGTTTACGTGATTTGCCTGAAAAAAGCACAATTGAAGAGGCAATGGAGCGTTTATATTTGCTTGCAAAGATTGAAAAAGGAATTTCTCAGGCAGATGAAGGTCAATGCATTTCTCATGAAGACGCAAAACAAAAGATGAAAAAATGGCTACAATAAAATGGACCCCGCAATCCCTGGATGATATTGAAGCCATAGCAGATTTTATTGCGCGAGATTCGGATTATTATGCACTGATGTTTACCGAAAAGGTTTTTAGCACAGTAGAACGGTTGAAATTATTTCCTGAATCCGGACGGATGGTTCCAGAATTAAATCGCAAAAAAATCAGAGAAATTATTTTTGGTAATTACAGGATAATCTATAGAGTAAAAGAAGGACTGGTAGAGATATTAACAGTTTACCACTCATCGAGATTGCTCGATATCGATAGAATCGAAAACTTGTTCTAAATTGACGCCGTAGTCAAAGTTTTTTTTATTATGATACTCATTTAAGGGCTCGATTTTCAGTCTGTTCATATAAGCCTGAATCTTTATAACTTTTGATAATATTTTTCAATTTTTCATTTGGTTCAGGTGGATTTTCAAGCGCATCAAAGAAGACTTGTGCATCATCGTAAGAGAGTTTAATGATCCTTTCCTTTTCAATCGCGGCCTGTACTAAAAATTGATTCAAGGTAGTCCCGAAAAAAGCTGCCATCAGGCAAGCGCCCTTTGAGTAATCTCAAACCGTCTGGTAAAAAGTTCAAAGGGCATTTCATCTCCGGTTTCCAACCCGTTGGCTTCAAGAAGTTCAGGTATCATAGTTTTTAGTTTCCGGATCAAACCTTCAAGTGTTTTTTCTTCAGTAGCAAGCCCGGGAACATCATCACTGCTTGCGACCCACACTTGTGCATCGTCATCCCATTCAGCCCGTATAAAAAATGGTTTTTTATTCATTGTTCAACTCCTTTTATGGTCTTTTTGAAGCTTATTGAAAATGTATTCTATCAAAGATTCAAAATATTGCAAATGTGTTCCATCGACCCACCCTATTTCAAGAATTAAAACCGTAAAGCGATTTCAGATTTTCCAGCAATCGCTTTTCAATGCTGTTTGGGCTATCCGGGAGGATAATGGAGGCCGATTCGAGGATAAAAAAGAAATGATATAAATTGTTCTTTGAGGCAATTTTTTTATAAGTCTTTTTATATTTATCTTTCATTGTTCTTAAATCCAGCCTCATTGCAATTGCCGGGTTGCCGTTGGCATAGTCATAGGCGTCAATCTCACCGATTTTTTCAAATAAAAGAAAATCCTCATAGAACCATCGGTATTTGGGATGAATGGTGATGACAATATCATCGGCATGAAGATGCCGGGAGGCATATTGATACATGATCTTATTGCCCAGCATGGGAATGGTCATATTGTTCATTTTACAGGAGGGATCGGCCGCCAGATGACCTGCTTCCACCAGAAACCGGCCCTGGGATCTCAGAAGATCCAGCTCTTTTTTAAATACCATGTCCATGGGCAGGCCGTTTTCAAGGGAATCCGGAAATAAACTGATGGAATATATCAGCTTTTCTTCGTCTGCTTCAGTGTGAAAGCCGATAAATATTCTGGAGTCTTCATTGCAATGCTGGGGCGCCAGCCTGAAAGGTGTGGGACCGGGTTGGACAAAGCCGGTTCTGACAAAGACCCGATAGACAAGATTGAATGAGGCAAGATAATCCTCAGGCGTTACAGCGGTTCTGAAAACAATACCATCCAATTCCAGTTTCAGCTCAGGCAGAAAATATCGTAAAAGCCTTAAACGGATTTTTCCGGGTAAGGCTTTATAGATTTTGCGCTTGATGAAGTTCAGGCTGATCTTTTTCATTCAGCCTGAGTATCACAGTTTTCTTTTTATTTCCATTAGAAATGATATTTCATTTTAATAAAAACCTGGTCATTTTCATCGTATCGCCCCAGTAAGCTGTCTGCATCGCCTCCGAAAAGATTTAATCCCAGCATCACCTCAAGATTTTTGATATAGGTATATTTTAATCGGGGTGAAAGATAATAGGAATTGTCATTCAGCATGCGGGTAAATTGGACAGAAGCATTGAGCCAGTCTGAAATCAGATCTTTTTTTATTTCCCCGATGAGCGAATAGGTGTTGCTTGCAAAATATAAAATGGACGGATCATAATCATAGATATGCTGGTGAGCAAACTGGAAATTAAAATACCATTGGTTGGAACTCAGATAATCAGCCCCTATAACCCAGAACAGACTGGGATTTCGGACCGAGGTCAGGGAACCGGTCAGAAAAGATTCATTGTCTTTTACAGCGGCTTCCCCGCGAAGGCCAAAATCAGATACAGTGGTTTCAAATTCAAATCCGACAATACTGGTTCGCAGATAGGTGGTTTCAATGTTTTCTTTTGTCAGGATCAGACTCCCGGGATTTGAAACAAGCGATTGAACAGACCCAAAATTGTCGAGGGACAAATTTTTGACAGGAAAATTCTGAAAATTAGGCAAATCCTCATTGGCATAATGATAGGTGAATCCATAATCCAGCCGGTCAATTGTTCCGCCGATTCGCACGGCATATTCAAAGCTGTCAAAACCGGAATCAGGCTCTGTTTCCTTGACGTGCATCGAATCAAAATAGGATTTCAAAAAAGATGGAAGAGATGAATTTTTGAAATCATTTTTCAGGTGTGAAAAAAGAGCCCAGTCGGTTCCGAAATAATCAAACCGGGAAGGCTCAAAAAATGGAATCAATACCCCTTCAATGAAAAAATCATTTTTCCGAAAGGTGATATCCGCCATCCAGACCGGAATTTTCCGGTCTTCATAGGAGGGAATAATAAATTCTGTATTGTTTTCAGGATTTAAAGTATTAACCGGGCTGATCTGGTCGGTTTTACCCCACCGCTTAATCTGTTTTCCAAGAACAATATCCAATGATGGCGTGCTATACCTTAAATACATTTCATAGATATCAAGATCATAATCCTCTTTTTTATCTTCAGCGCCAAAATACAGATAATCTGAAATCCCTGACAGGGTAAATTGCTTGTAATCTGCCTTAATAATGGTTCTGTTTTTAAAAGACATCAGGTTTTCACTGGAATAATTGTCATCCGTATCAAGGGATGACCCGAATTCCGTTGATCCGGAAAAGACTATTTCCGCTGCATGGAGTGCAACGGGAAAACTCAAGGCGATGATAAAAGCAATCAGCCAAAAATGAACCCCACCCGTTTTTAATATTTTTTGAAACATCAAAATTTTTCAAGGGCGTTGTTTGAAATCTGATCAGATGTCATATCTGTATTGTATTCAATATGTTCAAGAGTGATATGGGTTTTATGCCGGGTTACCACATCTTCCATCATAACCCTGGTTTCCGTCCAGATGTTCTGTTTTTGCTCAAGCCCAAGAACCCGGTATGTTTTCATATGAGTCCCTTTCTTGTCATAATATTCAGCAGAAAGGGCCACAAACGACTGTTTTGAAATATACGCCTTTATCAATGAATACTGAGAGTTGACAATGTCTTTGGGCTTGGTTTCAAGAATATAACAGTCTGTGGCATCAATTTTTTTTTCGCCCTTGATCTCATACAGATAATTTTCAATCGGATGTCTTTCCATATCTTCATAGGTTAAATCACTGTTTACAAATTGATGGGATTTCTGGGAAGAGACAATTCTTCTGGAACGCCGCAATGCAGGCAGATACAAGAATTGCTCGGTTTCATACCCTGGTTTTTCAATGGTGAGAAACCCGGTGCCATTGATGTCCGCCGGTTCAGTGAACCGGATCAATTGTTTTTCCAGTCCGCCTTCGAGGATACGCTGGTTTGTAAAGCTTCTTGATCTTTTGTCGCCTTTTTCATTTTCCAGAATCATGGTGGCCGAGGAAATTGAATTTTTCCCGCGATCCCTGTCAAAAACCTGCCGGGCAATGGATTCCCCTGTCAAAGGTTCCGAGGCAGTAACCAGGGTGGAAGCCGCAAGACATGAAACAAGCGCTGCCGTCAACAGTAAAAAAGCAAATTTATTCATCTTGACCCTCCTGAGTTTTCATGATCCTTGAATAGTTCCTGATCGAGAATGTTATTTTATAAGAAATTTCTCTGCCTTTTGTCAATCCATAATGACGTTTGACGTGCCGGCAAGATAGCGGGCAAAGGTGTTGTTCTTAGAAAGTTTATCTGTACTCTTATCAAGGTTTGATGGCTTAATGTCAGGCTTGGGTTTCTGGCCCTTCAATCTGGCGATCTCATCTTTTAACATCTGAATTTCTTCCGCCTGTTTTTGAATTATTTCCAATAACGCGGCTATCAGAAAGGCAAGCGGCCCGCCATCATCAGTGAATGAAAAATTAAGATTCCATGAGACTGGAAATTCCGGCCCTATGCTTCTCTCTTATGGCAGTTTCTGCATGCCGGCGGCAAAAGCTGTGCGCCAGTATCGTGTCGTGTGATACAGGGATCATGTAAATTTCTGAACTGCTGATATTCTTTTTTATTCCAGATCTGTGTCAGGCTTTCATGGGCGATATTGCCAAAAGACAAGGGGTGACACGGCTCAGAGCGGTTCTGAAACAAATGGGGCAGTGGGATGTGCCCGCTTTGCCCGTTGTTCTGAGAAAGTGTGGGCGAAGTAAAAACACAAGTCCCGACTTCTCCGGTGACACTGACAACGCATGCCCGGCTGATATTTTCACTGCAATATGCGGTATGTTTCTGCAATACCGGCCTGCTGAAGGCAAACACCAGGTTTTCTCTTTGCGCCTCTGCAGCCGTTGCATCCAGTATGCCGGTGAACCGATGCTGTTCTTCCTCCCGGTTGAAAAGCGCTTCCGGCCCGAGGTTTTCATGCAGAATCAATGACAGATTGCTGCATACAATCTGTTTGACTCCCAGCCTTTTCGCAAGCCCGACCACTTCCTGAAGTTCATTGAGGTTTGAAGCCAGCATGAGATAGGCAAAATGGATCACGGGGCGCTGTGCCTTCTTTTCCTCCTTGATCTGCTGCATGAGTTCCAGATTTTTAATAATCTTCGTGAGGTCCGTTCCTTTCCGTATCCGGTTATGGGTTTCCGGATGTGTACCGGCAAGGCTTATGCTTATGATATCGGTTCCAACATCCGAGCATATTCTCTATTCTCCTGAAAAGCGTTGCTCAGCCAAACCATATGATATTCAATTGAAAATGCGGGTCGCCGTTTCTGCGCGCAGTCGCCGGGACTCGGATTCCATTTTGGCTATGATGGCGGCTGTGCCTTCGACCTCGGTCATCATCGGCTTGAGAGCCATATAAAATTCTTTTTCCGCATGGTTCAATTTCTCCAGCGCCTCCTGGTAGTTGCTTTTGTTACGGTAAGCCCTGCGGATCAGGGACTCGAAATCATGGCCGTCCGCTGCCAGCAGATCCTGATAAAGGGAGGAAAGAGATTTAATCCATGAAGCATAGGGTTCCCGAAGCGGCTCTGGAAATTTTTCATATCGGTTTGCAGCGTTCATATCCAGGGAACCGTCCGACGCTGACGCATCAAGAGCGTTAAGAGCGAAATCCATTGCCTCATGTCGGACAGACATGAACTCTTCGCTGAATTTAATGCGATCATTCTTGAATTTCTGCATTCTGAAAATGAAATAAAGAAAGAGAATCGGGATAAAAATCATCCAGTAACTGACCTTGGGCTTCTCGAACAATACAGCGCCGATCTCATTGGCAAAGATCAGCTCACTGGTGAGAATGATGTCCTTTTTCCGGGTTAAATTTTCTAGGGTCACGGTTTGAAACTCGGCCTGTAGTCAAGGCTGTGGCGGATGGATTCCGAGCCTTCGGCAGGCTCTTCAAAGTCGGTATAATAAATGGCTGTGGCCCTTAAATTGCGCTCGTCAATGACGTGGGCCATGTGACGTGCACCGGGGATCAGTTGGGCAAGGGACCCTATTCCAAAAATAAAGGTCAGGATCAATGCGATTCCGATCATCAGTTTCAGGACAGGATGAAACCCGGCCTGCGGGAGGGTGTCCTCGCAGGCCGGGCATGGCGTTTCAATTTCTTTTGCACGCATGGATCAGATTGCAGCCGTAACTTCCGGGAATACCATATAGAACATGATATACCCCACGATCAAGGTCAGAATGAGCTGGAAGGTCTGGCCAAACACATACAGGGTGATGGGCTTTCCCCCCTTGAAATAGGGTTTGAATTCCTTGAAATTGGTTTCAAGCCCGATGGAGGTAAAGGCCAGCGCAAAAAACCATTCACGCGCAATCCGGGTGAAGCCGCGCAATACGCCGTGGTCGATCATGATCGTGCTCAAATCCTTGCCTATATTTTGATCCAGGATGGAAAATAAGATGGAAGCAATGATGAACCCGACAACGAATTTCGGGAAACGATACCATATTTCCCACCAGCTCACCGTCTGTCCTTCTTTGCATTCCACCCTGGCGCACCAGTAAACGGCGACGCCAAAGGCGGTGACGCCGATGAGAACATTCTGGATCATCTTGATGGTGGCGGCAACATAAAGGGCTTTTTCTCCATAAAAAGCCCCGGCGGCTGCAACAGCACCCGTTGAATCAATGGTGCTCCCCATCCATGCACCGGCAAGGATTTCAGGGAATTCGAACAATTTGGCAATGGCCGGCTGCCCCACCATGCAGATGGCGGTGAACACCATGGAAAGGCCAATGGCAAGGGTCAATTCCTCCTTTTTTGCCTTACAGGCAGCAGCAGTGGCAATGGCGGCGGAAACACCGCAGACCGACATATCGGCTGAAATGGTAATATTCAGGGTCTTGGACGGCATTTTTATGAATCTCTGACCGACCCAGTAAGTGAGAATAAGTGTTATGGGCGTGCAGACCCAGGCGACAAATATGCCGGGTTTGCCAATGGCCAGAATCTTGTTGAAAAGAATCTCGGCACCCAGCAGAACCAGACCGGTCTTGATGAAAAATTCAGTGGCAACGGCCGGTTGCACCCATTTGGGTGTTCCAATGGTGTTGCTGATCAAGAGGCCGAAGACAATGGCCCACAATGGGAAGCCAAATCCCCAGTATTTCATTAGGGCCTGGGTTTCAGCCATATAGGCCAGTACGGCGATGAAGAAGACGACGAAAAACCCAATGAAAAATTTGATGAATGACTGGCCCATGATGGCTTTACCCATGCCGAAAAAGGCACCCAGAATAATGCAGAGTCCGATCAGATAGGGAAAACGGTTGAACGGTTTGATGGACGCCTTGGCCTTGGCTTTGGATGTTTTTGCTTTTGCATCCTGCCAGGCCTTTATTTCCTTGTCAGCCCTTTCATTCAGGACAGTATCCTTGAAAGAAGCGGCGACTGCCTCTGCCTGGGCAGTCTTTGATACCTCAAGAGCTGCTCCCTCGGCAGCTTTGGCCTTTTCAAAGGGTTCTTTAGCCGATGCGTTCATGGCGGCGGCGGTTTCCTTGCTTCTGTAGAGTGCATCCAGGGGATTGTCTTTCCAGTCGCCCGGAGCGGCAAGAAATTCGGCAATTTTCTTGGCATAGTCCTGGTTGGTCGCCCTGATCCCCTTCTTGGCCGACGAGGCATTATGCCATTCGATGGTTTTGAACGGCGCCTTGGCAGCCTCTTCTTTTAAGGCGGTATTGTACTTGGTCAAATCCTCTTTCAGGTTGGCGGGTGGGTTGGGTAAAAAAATAAACAGCCCAACGATGAGAAGTAAAAATCCCATCCATATCGCCATCCAGTCTTCCTTGGTGTAAAGGTCTTTGAAAGTGGTTTTGCCACTGTCGATAACAACATAATCAGATTCGTTTGGTGATTTTGCAGTGTCAGAACTCATCTTGTCCTCCTGCCCTGGCGGGCCTTTAGGTTTTATGATGGACTATCAGTAAGACAGGAGTCCGCCACTTGTCAAGGAAAACATGATTTTTTTATGGCGCGCCCAGAGGGATTCGAACCCCCGGCCTACGGATTCGAAGTCCGACGCTCTATCCAGCTGAGCTATGGGCGCGCAAGTCCATGAACCTGATCTTAAATAGCATGATAAAAGGTTTTACGCAACATTTGAAGATGCTATTGGGTCTGCGACATTAATATAGGTAAAGGGTTGACGGAGTATGGATTTTCCTCTATTATCTGATTGCAAAGTAAGCATACAGATAATAGGAGGGAGCCGATGGAAGTGACTATTGAAAGCTTGGAGATAGAACGGGAGC
>JANNUH010000120.1:0-34388 GCA_031395015.1 Desulfobacterales bacterium
GCTACGGTAATCAAGAATTTGTAAGCAAAAATCCATAATGCTCCCGTAAGGCAATCACCCTTGCACTGGAAGATGTCGCAAGATCACCTGAAAACCCAATCCATGTCAGAGTGATAAACAAACACTATCAATTGGTGGAAATTCCCCGAAACCCAGAAGGTCGACCCAGGCTCAGAAAAGGAAATTTTGGTAAATTCCCAGGATTTTGTTTCCCATGGCATTGATGGTGTGATGGTCCTGAACCATCCTGAAGGCTTTTTCCAGCCTGTTTCGGGTCGCCCCCTTGTCATTCAATGTCTGCAAAAGTTTTTCCGAAAGATCCTCTTCATCGTCGGTCCGGAAAAGAAGACCGGTGCTGTCATGTCTGATAACATCCGGTATCCCGCCGCTCATGGAGCCGATGACCGGGCATCCGGCATACATGGCCTCCAGAATGGACTGGGGGATGCCCTCAAAGGGAATGCCGTTGATATCACGGGATGCCAGCATGCTGCAGTCAAGGCCCCTGTAATAGGGCCAGATATCTTCCCTGAAACCCGTAAAATGGACTCTGTGTCCGATGTCAAGATCCTTTGCACAGGCCTTTAGTTCTGCCAGGTATCCATCCGTTCCTGTACCAATGACGGCAAGGTGATGCGGTATTTGGGAGGCAACCCTGTGAAAGGCCCGGATAATGATATCAACCCCCTTGTCACGGGAGACCCGGCCCACAAACCCGACAAACCGGGTGGGAGAATCAAGTCCAAACTCCCTGGTCAGGTTTTCCCTGGCTCCTGTTTTGTCCAACAGACGTTCCGGTGGTATAATTCCGGAAGAAACCGTCTGAACTCTTTCTTTCGGGATATCGAAGGTCTCCATGAGGTGGCGGGTGGTATAATCGGCTGTTGTAAATACCTGGTGACACAGGTGTTTATAAAGCAGGGTATTGTACCATGATTTTTTAACATGGGCGCTGATATGGCGGGACAGTATCCTTAAGGGAATCCCGGTGCCCATGGCGGCAGACAATGCAATTTTTGAATCTTCATTTCCATGGGTATTCAGGATATGGGGCCTGAATTTCTTGAAAAGCGTTTTTAAAGCAAAGAAATCCCTGACAAGGCTCGTCCTTTTGAATTCAGCATCCAGGGTCAAAAACCCATTTTCTTTTGATTTATCATACAATGGGGTATTCCGGGGTGCTGCAATGATAATCTCATGACCTCTTTTAGCCATCCAGCAGGATTCGTTGAAAATTCGTTTTTCAAGACCGCCGAACTCTGTATGACAGGTGGTATGAATGATTTTAAAGTCCATGGATTATCGATTCTTCCATTGTTTTGAGATTATATCGGTATAAGTGATTTTTTTGATCTGCTCATATCCGGAGAAAAGATCAAGCAGATATTCAAGCAGGAAAAATGCCTGATCATTCATGCACATATGGTGGAGCATGATGCCGCAATTCCGGGAAGTCAGCCCTGTCTGTAATTCCGTCAACATATTCCGCCACCCGTCACGGGCTGATGTTTCTTTCCGGGTATGCAGGTCCACATGAACCGGAATATCCAAAAGCCCTCCGGGCGCAGGCGGATGATTCCCATGGCTTCTGGAAATACCGGCAAAACCGATTTTTTTCAATATCATCATGGCATCCATGCTGCATCGGTTCCAGGGGGGGGTGAAGACCGGAGTCAGAGCCTTTCCCATGATTGTTTGAAGCCTTTTCTGTCCCTTGAACAGGTCATTGAAAAGATCCCGGTGCGACCGTGCCGGCCCGAATTCCTGTTTTTTCCCCGCGGGTTCATGATTCATATGCCTGTAGCCATGCATATGCCAGCAGAAAAGATCCTTTCCCTTTTCACGGAACTCAGCCATGGCCTTCCACCGCCTTTTTGTCATCCAGGTCGGCACCACGGCCAGGCAAAGGGGGATCTGATATTTTAAAAAAAGCCCCATCATTTTTGAAAAATTTTTCGAAGGCACTGCAATATCATCGGCCCTGAAAAAAACCTTGATTTCATTATCTGCCATTGCTTCCTGGATCTGTTTTTGGATTGCCTTGGTTATATCAGGGGGCAATGGATGTTCATGGGTCTGATAGATGGTTGATATCCGCATGTCATCTGCCCCTCATCCATTTCATGGTATTGGTGGCCCCGTCCAGATTCAGTTTGGGACCCGTGGAGGGGATAGTGACCCATGCCGCCTCAATCATTCGGGCCAGGGTTAACGGCTCCAAATCCTTATCCTTGAGTATGGTGATGGGTGCAAACCCGGCAATTTTTACAGCCCGTTCCCATTGTTCCCTGTTCTGACCAAAGGGCCGGATCAGTGCCGGTACCCTGGCGGCCACAATATTCATACAGGTATTGTATCCGGCCATGGAGACGGAAAGATCCGATGCTCCCAGAAGGGACACAAAATCCTGGGTAAAAGTCTCGACCCTGATCCTATCATTTTCAAAGGATTTCAGATAGTCCTGATCTTGTTTTTCCATATACGGCCCGGTATAGGCTTTAAGCAGCAGATCTTTTCCGGACAAGACGTCATTGCAGGCATGGACCACTGCCTTGAGCAGGGGCGCCCCCACATTCCCGCCGCCCAGGCTGGCGGTAATTAATTTTTTACCCATGTTCAGCCCATGATTTTCCCTGATCTGCCGGACTTTTTCAAGATCAGGAACCGGGGTTACAAACCCTGTGTAAACAAGGGGAATTTTGATTCTGTCCATTCCTGAAAAGGTGGCATCCAGTTTTATCAATTGGGGATCGGAATGGACCAGTACGGCATCAAACCAGGTATGAAGCGCCTGGATCACCCGGGTTTCATATTTGATGGGGTTTTTTTTCTCAACCAGGATGTCCCTCAGGCTGCAGACCACTTTACAGTCTGTGCCCGGCCGGGTTTTGATAAAATTCAAAGCCGGGACCAATTCAAATTCAAAGGCCCTCCGGCCAAAGGGGTAAAGCTCCACCAGAAAAAAGTCCGGATTTTCGGTTTTGATCAGATCCAGCAGGATTTTCTGTCTCTCGATTTTTACATCTTCCAGGTTGCGGAGAGGATCTACACAATGAAGCGTGGAAAAGGTGCTGTCCATCATCAGGCCCGGAAGCGCCACCTTTCTTACATGGTCCGGAAGGGGTGCCGAGACCTGGTCTCCGCCGGTCACCAGAATCACATCAGCCTCTTTCATGGCCTTTGCAATTTCAAGGGTCCTGAAAAAATGCCCCACTCCCAGTACATGCTGGCAATAAATAAGAATTTTCACAATTCATTCCTGTATCATCGGTATCATATTCATGGCCGCCAATGAAAGCCTTTCATCAAAGTCTATCAGCTATTTCAGCCGGAGGCGGTTCATCCTTTGGATCTGAATTTTTTCATTCCATGTCAGAACATGGAGGTAATAATCTTTTAATAAAGGGGTTTCATCCGGGCTGAAATTTCTCTTCAAGGCATCATATATTAAAATTTTGATCACGCTCTTGTGGGTGACCACCAGAATATATTGGTTCTCAAAGGTTTTTGCTGCCCGTTCAAGGGCTTGTGAAATCCGTTCCAGCACTCTGGTTCTGGACTCGCCCCCGGGAGGCCGGAAGGCCCACCCCCCTGATTCCCTGGATTCGATTTCTCCTGGATTTTTTTTTCTGATGTCTGCTATCCTTTGGCCTTCCCAGTCGCCAAAGTCCTGTTCCCTTAAATTTGTATCATATATTACCGGCACCCCCATCTTATCCGAAAGGATCTGTGATGTCTCTCTGGCCCGTATCAAGGGGCTTGACAGAATCAAATCAAAGGGCTCAGACTTCAGAAGCTCTCCCCAGCGGGCAGCCTCGATTTTTCCTTCAGGACTTAAAGCGATATCGGTGCTGCCCTGGATTTTTTTTTCCAGGTTCCATGGGGTCCTGGCATGCCGGATCAATCCCAGTTTGATCATTTTAGGAAACCTCTTTCAGCAGAAGGGTTTCAACTGTTTTATAATTTTTATCAATATCATGAAATGCCCTGACATAGTCCATTGCATTTTTCCCCATCTGCCCATGGAGTTTTTTGTCCTGCAAAAGATCCTTTAATGCCTGCAAAAACAAGGGGATATCATACATGGGAACAAGAAACCCTGTTTTTTTGTCCTGGACCACTTCCGGGATTCCCCCGTTTTTAAAGGCCACCACCGGCAGGCAGCAGGCCTGGGCCTCCAGATATACCATCCCCAGGGACTCACGAATGCCCGGGAATGCAAATACATCCCCTGAACTGTAAAATTTGGCCATGTCTTTTGGGTCTATTTTCCCGGCAAAGGTATAATGCCCCGGGATATATTTTTGGGCAAGGGCTTTCAGATCATTTTCCATTCTGCCGCTGCCGGCAATGACCAGGTGAAAATCAAAATCTGCGGCCGGCAGCTTTGCACAGCATTGGATCAGCCAGGCCAGACCCTCAGTTTTGACATCATCCCTGAACATGGCGGCCGTCAGAAGGGTGGGGCAGGAATCCAACCCCCATGCTTTTCTATATTCATTTCCAGCGGTTTCATCTCTCATAAACGCATCCGGTTTGATGCCGGGCCGGATATAGGTCAGGCGATCGGCAGGAATGAGGCGTTGAAGATTTTTAAAATCAGAGCCTTTGTTGGTAAAAATATGATGGGCGCTTTTCAAGGCGTACCGGTTCAGATAGAACCCCATGATGGTTTTTATTCTTCTTTTTTGTTTTGTGGAAAAAATGCCTTGGAAAATGATATATTTTATCCCCAATAGTTTACAGATCAAGGGCCCCAGAAGATCCGGGGCCTTGTAATAGGTATGGTAGGTTAACCAGACCGACGGCGGATTTTTGCGCAGTTTTTTCAGGCTTTGGATAAAATCAGCCGCCAGCCAGGGCCAGAGCCAGGGTTTGAAATAGATCCACCGGGCCCTTAAACGGCTTTGAATGTCAATGGTATGGCCTTGTTCTTTGAGGAATTGAACCAGACCCCGGGCAATGGCCAGATCGCCCGAGGGGTGATCATGGTCCAGGGGTTTGAACGGGGCATAAAAGGCGATTTTCATGTTGCCGGCGGCATCGGGCAGGCCATGAGCCCGGGAATCCGGTCACAATAGATCCGTGCCAGATCCTGGATCAGTTCTTTATTGTTAAAATCCCTGACAATTCTTTTTCTTGCTTCCGGGATGACCTGTTTTCTCAATGCATCATCGGTCAATAATAATTCCATGGCATTGGCCAGGGCAGAAGGATCATTCTCAGGCACCATTTTCCCGGACACCTCATCTTCGAGAAATTCAGGGATTCCCGAGACATCGGTGGCCACAACCGGCACATTCATGGCCATGCTTTCCGCCATGACATTGGGGATGCCGTCCCGGTCGCCATTCCCGGCAATCTTGCACCCCAGGACAAAGAGATCTGCTCCGGCATAATACTCGATGACGGCTTCATGGGTCAGGGTACCGGCAAGTTCTGTAACGGATTCAAGCCCCAGGGTTTTAATCAGAAGGACAATCCTTTCATTGTCTGCTCCCTCACCGATCAGGGTGTGTTTGAACCGGACGCCTCTGTCTTTGAGGATGGCCAGGGCCTGGTAGACAATGTCAAGGCCCTTTTTTTCAATCATTCTGGCCACCGTTAGAATTTTATAGGGCGGAATGCAGGAGACAGGTTTTGCCCGGGGAGAAAAATAGTCAAGATTGATGCCGTGATAGACACAGAAAATAGGGGTGTTGCCCTCACCGGCCAATTTTTTCAGATATTTCTGATTATACCGGGTGCAGGTCACGACAAATTTGGCCATATCCATTTTTTCCTTTAGTTGCCGCGGGTCAGAAGTATAAATATCCTTGGCATGGGCAAAAAAACTAAAGGGGATGCCGCTTAAAATGCTTGAAAACATGGCCACGGATGTGGGCGAATGGGCAAAATGGGCCTGGAAATGAATAATATTTTTTCCCGGCAGACACTGGTGGACAAGATACCCGGCTTGCAGAAGGTGTTTTAAAGTAGCCGATGTTTTCGTCCGCCACCATCTTGCCCCGGCTGTTTTAAGGGCCTTAAAATAAATTTTGGGCTGTTTTAAAGCCAGCATAAGATTATGATATCCCAGGCTCACCAGGTGATTGAGGATGGTGCTGGGCAGGTATTGGACCTCTGCTTTAATTTTCCCCACGACAGCATGGGAAAAGGTTTCCCTTGGCTCGCGCATGGAGATGATATGGATAGAAAAGCCCAGAGATTCCAGAAGCAGGATTTCATTGGAAATAAAGGTTTCAGAGATCCTTGGGTAGCCTTTCAAAACCATACATAGCGTCGGGGGTGCATTTTTTTCCATTTTTACCGTTCCAAAAGTTTGATATGCGCTCACAGATTTTTACGATTCCGGTCATTTCAAATTCGTTCATGGCCTTTACAAAAGACTCCTTATGATCTAGCATATAAAGAATTTTTTCTTCCAGGTTTGATGCATTCAGTTGGCTCCAGGGAATATGCTCAACCAGATGCTCATCACTAAAGGCCCTTGCCCGGATATACTGCTCTTTTCTCGGGAGTTCTCTTGGAATCACAAGACTCATGATTTTTGATGACAGCACCTCACAGATCGTATTGTATCCCCCCATGCACACGACAAGATCCGAGGCAGCGATGAGGGTTTCCATATCCGGGAAAAAATCATAGGCCTGAATTCCAAGCGCACTGGCCCTTTCCAATACCAGGTCTGTGTCGGTTTTAGATAGAAATGGCCCTGCGACCAGAATGCTTTGGAAGGCCGGCAGAATGGATTGCTCCTTCATTCTCTCCAGCATTTTCAAATATGAATCCAGAACATGGAATCCGTCACCGCCGCCACCAGTGGTGACGGTAATCAGATTTTCGTTTTTCATGACGTTCAATTGCAGCCGTAAGGCTTCCGGCATCCCTTCCATGGGCACTTTCCTGGGGATATAACCGGTAAAATGGAGTTTTTTTTCAATGGACTCTGGTATTTCATATTCAGCAACAGGGTCATAGATGTTTTTTTGTCCATAGACCCAGACCTCACTGTAAAATTCCTCTATGGTGGAATAGATATTTTTCTTTTTCCAGTCTGATATGACGCTTTCCGCATCATCCATGATGTCCCTGAGTCCAAGAATGGTTTTTGTATCTTTTAAATTTTCTTTTATCCATTCAAGGGCTGGCAGCACTTCTCTTTTCAACCCCTGGGGTTCCTTGTCCACGATAAACAGATCCGGCAGGAATGTTTTCACTGTTGCCATGATGATACTCTGCCGGATATCCATGGCCTGTACCGGATCGATCCGGATGGTCAAAGGAAAATATTCATCGTTTGCCTTTTTGATCATTCCGGGAATCCGGACATAATCGACATATTTGGGAAAGGTCAGCCGGCCTGCAATGGGTGATCCTGTCAAAATCAGAATATTGGTGTCATCTTTTCTTAACTGTTCGGCAATGGCCATGGTTCTTCTGATATGACCCAACCCATATGTGTCGTGGGAATACATGAGAATATTGAAAGATGAATATTTATCCATGGGATTATGATTTTTCTCCTTTGGCATAAAAGCTGAAAAATTTATTTTTATCCAAACTGATGGACCAAGTCAAGAAATCTGTGAATAAATCAGCCGGCTTTATTTTTTCCGGAGTTTTTAATCGAAATATTGACCCGCTTCAATGGCCCGCGTCCGATTGCCTATTCCGATTGCCTATTCCTTGACTTCCTGAAGAATTTTTATTATCAAAGAGACAGTGGAATAAAACTGAAAAACAATTCATTTTAGGTCATTTCAGGAATTGATGCAGAAAAAAACCAAAGCAGATCTTCCACAGAAACAGGTGGTGCTGCCGTTTAAAAAATCTGTTGAAATCGCTGTTAAAAGCATAAGATCCAGATTTTTCCGCACCTTGATCACCACCATGAGCCTGGTTCTGGCCATTTCTTTCTATGCCTATATCAAAGTGAACGCTCATATTATATCGAGTATTGCGTCTTCTGAAGATAAAAACGCTATCCAGAGGCTCACCCTCCAGGGTGTTGAACTTCCGGGGGAGGGCCAGGCCCATGGTCCGTCACCCCAGGAACGATGGATACTCTTTCTATCTTTACTGGTTTGCGTTGTCGGGATTGTCAACACTCAGTTGATGGCAGTCGCCGACCGGTTCAGGGAAATCGGAACCATGAAATGCCTGGGCGCCCTTGACCGGTTTATCCTGAGGCTTTTTTTGATTGAAGCTACGCTTCAGGGACTCATCGGATCTGCCGTGGGTGCGGTAGCAGGAGCCTTCATCGCCTTTGTCGGCGCCCTGATAAAATATGGGGGCTCCATTGCTGCCCTTATCAATATAAATCAAATATTAACATCCATTCTCTCTGCTGTTTTTCTGGGGTGCATGTTAAGCATTATCGGTGTGCTTTACCCGGCCCTGCTGGCTGCCAAAATGCAGCCGGTGGAAGCCATGAGGGGAAGGGATTGATGACTTGGGATCATTTATGACACATTCAAACAACATTGTCCGTGTATCAGGGGTGATGAAAGATTTTACCATGGGCAAAACCATTGTCCAGGTATTAAAAGGAATTGATCTTAAAATCAAAGCCGGTGAATATGTTTCCATCATGGGGCCTTCAGGATCAGGCAAAACAACCCTGTTTAATATGATCGGCGGGCTTGATAAACCCTCTGTCGGTTCCGTTTTTATAGATGAAATCGATATCTCCCAGCTTGATGCCTATGAACTGGCCTGGCTGCGTTGCCGGAAAATCGGATATATTTTCCAGACCTTTAATATCATCCAGGTCATGACGGCCCTGGAAAACGTAACTCTACCGATGATTTTTGCAGGGGTTCCCGATGACGAAGCCAGAGAAAGGGGAATGAAACTTCTGGACATTGTCGGATTAAAAGAAAGATTTCAGCATAAACCCTTTGAGCTTTCCGGTGGTCAACAGCAGCGTGTCGCCATTGCCCGGGCTCTTGCCAATGATCCGGCCATTATCCTGGCCGATGAACCCACCGGCAATCTGGACCTCACAACCGGAGAGGAAATCATCACATTACTGAAAATGTTGAGCCGGGAAAAAGAGGTCACCATTATCTCCGCCACCCATGATCTGAAAATGCTGAATGTTTCAGACCGGGTGATCTGGATCAGTGACGGAAAGATAGAAAAAATTGAAAAACGGGAAGAGCTTTCCATTTCCCTGGGGCAGATCGGTGAAAAATGAAGGTAACTCCACCTGCGAATCAATGGATCTTCTTATCTTGTCTTTTATTTGTTTTTTCCCTTCTTTTTCATCCTGAACTCCATGCTCAACAAGACAGCCATGACGATCAGCAACAAAGATTTTCGCAGTTTGTCCGGCAGTTTTCCGAAATTCATGACAGAAGCAGCGGCACGGAAGGTGCGGCCCAGGCCGCAGCCCATATCAAATCTTTTTTTAAAGATCTGGGATATAAAACCATGGGGTCCCAGACATTTTCAATGCCCATCCGGCTGGAAACAAAAACACGTCTCACATTGGAAAAAACAGGCCAGTCTTTTGACATGGACCCATTTGTGTCCAATGCGATTTCTCCTGATACCATAGCCGAACCCGGCATCAAAGGCCCCGTGGTATATGTCGGCAAGGGGGAAATGGACAATTTTAATCATAAGGGGATTAAAAACGCCATTGTCCTGATGGATCTTGATTCCGGAGAAAACTGGATCAATGCCTTGGCCCTGGGGGCTCAAGCGATTATTTATGTCTTTGAACAACCGCCTGATAAATTTTTATTTGAAGACAAACTGGAACTGTCTCCTGTAAAATTTCCAAAATTCATCCTTTCCGGAGAAAAAGCTGAACTTTTGTTTCCGGGATTCAAAAAACAAGGGCCGTCAAACGAGGAAACCCTTGTAAGGATTATTTCGGACGTGAAATGGACCAATGCGGCACTTGAAAATATCTATTGCATGATACCGGGTCAGAGTGACACGCTAAAGGATGAATTAATTATTGTAGAAGGCTTTTATGACACTTCCGGATTTATTCCCGGAAATTCACCCGGTGCGGATCAATCCTGCTCCATTGCATCTCTTCTGGATCTGGCAGCCTTCCTGAAAACCAGTCCGCCGGAACGGTCCATTCTTCTGGTTGCCACAGCCGGGCATGGCAACGGCCTTTCAGGAATGCGGGAAATGATCTGGAGCATGGATATCAAATCCGGCCAGCTCAAAAAGAAGCGGTTGCAGTATGAACAAATCATTGCCGAATCTGAACAGAGTCTTGAATTACTGGATCAGTATCGTCAGCAGCAGGCCCTGGACAGGGATCAGCTTGGCCGGGTTCAGAAAATTATTCAGGACGCCATCAAAACAAGGATAGACAGCCAGAGCAACCAACTGATGCGGTTTCGTCTTGAAAAAAATCCCGATGAAATCGGTATTAAACGGCTGGCCGGCCAGAGAATGGCCCTGAAGAGGCTTGAAAGTCGAAATGATCTCACCGGTCTTACTCAGGATGAGCTGGATTTAATGATGTCGTTAATATCGCCTGCCAAAAGAAAACTTGAAGATACCTTAAAAGATGCAAAGATACATCAAAAAAACATCATTTCCGCAAGGGAATTTAAACAAAAGGTTCAGGAAAAAAATGTTCAGATGGTTCTTTCTCTGCATCTTTCAAGCCATGGGGCCGGTATAGGGGCTTTTAATGAGGGATGGCTCTATGAAATTGATGAATCCGTCAATACATTTGCACCCTATGTAAAGCTTAATGAAACCCTCCTTGCCGGCGGGGAGCAGGTGGCTGGCAGGCTGAATACGGAAAATCTTTTAAAGGACACCTTGAGACCCTCCCTTCACCGTTCATGGCGGAGCTATTTTAAAGACACCCCTCCTCTGGGCGGAGAGGTCAGCAATCTGGCCGGCTATCCCGGGCTCAGTCTTGTCACCACCGATGATGCCAGGCAATTCTGGGAGACACCGGAAGATACAATGGAAAAGGTCAATCTGCCCTATGCCGCCCATCAAAGCCGGTTCATTTCCAATTTGATTGAAACCATGGCTTCCGCCCCGGGCATAACTTTTCCAAGGCTTCCCCAGAACGGATTTGCAACCCTCTCGGGAAGGGCTCATTTCATGCGGTATGGGGCGGTGTTTCCGGATGCACCGGCTCCGGGAAGCATTATTCTTTCATTCCAGGGCCCGGGAGTTTTCTATACCATGGTGGATGATTCAGGGGATTTTTCAATCAAGGGCCTTGCCACAAGAAATCTGACCGTCCATAAAGTCATCCTGGAAGGCTATAAATTCGATGAGATAACAGGGGATACCCTCTGGGCCATTGATAAGAAAATGACCGGCAAGGACAGGTATCGGGTCAGAATGAAAAGCGGTCAGGCTGAAACCAGCCTGGTGATGTTCCCTTGCAGCCAGACCACCCTTCTGGATCTTCTGGAGCCCAGAACCTTTCGATATATGACACAATTGCAGGTGTTGGATGCAAGGATGGACGCCACCCCTGTGCGTCACTGGTACAGCCGGATCGACACAAGATCATCCTTGATCAGCTCCATCTATCTTCAACCGGGAACCCGGATGAAACTGGCATTGTCCGACACGCCCCTGACAAAAAAATTCCTATTGACCCATTCTGATAAAGAACATCCTGAAGGGAACGGATACCCGGTGGATAATGCCTCCATGATTGCCCCCACCCAGTATCTGGCAGCACGGGACATGTGGTCCCTGTTGAATCCGAGAATCAATAACCTGGAAGACAAGGGAATCAACAGTCAGAAAATCAGGGATCTCCAATTCCAGGGGAATCAGGCATTGAAAGAGGCTGAAACCTATTTTGAACAGGGGACATACAACAGGTTTTTCAGTTCCTCCGGCAATGCGCTGGCCCTTGCCGGGAGGGTATATGATCATGTGCTGAACATTCAAAAGGATGTGCTCTACGGCGTCCTGTTTTATATTGTTTTATTCGCTCCCTTTGCCTTTTGCATGGAGCGGCTGGTGTTTGCATTTATTAATATTTATAAAAGGATTGCAGGATTTATCGGTATCCTGGTCCTTCTGACGACGATCATTTACAATGTCCATCCGGCCTTTGATCTGGCCTATAGTCCCATCGTCGTCATCCTGGCCTTTTTCATTATCGGATTATCAGCCATTGTGACCTGGATTATTTTTAATCGTTTTGAAAATGAGATGAAACGGTTTCAGCAGCATGGAACGAGAAAAAATGAAGGGGAAATCAGTTTATTTAAAGCCTTTTCAGCTTCTTTTTTCATGGGCGTCAACAATCTTCGGCGCAGGCGGATCAGAACCTTTTTAACCTGCACCACCCTGATTATTCTAACCTTTACCATCATGAGTTTCACCTCTGTTAAAAGCATCCGTCAGCATTCCCGGCTATTATACAATGACAAAACCCCTTATCAGGGACTCCTGGTAAAACAAATCAACTGGCAGACCCTTCCGGGACGGGCATTTAAAATTATTGAAAATTCATTGGCCTCTACCATGATCGCTGCGCCAAGGGCCTGGCTTGAAACCGATGACCGAACCCAATCCGCAAAAATTTCCCTGATGGCAGGCAAAGAAAGTTTTGAAGCCAACGGACTGATCGGTTTATCGTCCAATGAGCCCGACATCAGCGGCCTTTCAGATCTCATCACCCAGGGGCGATGGTTTTCCCCCGGGGACCGGTATGCCATTATCATTCCGGAAAGAATGGCCCTTCACCTGAATCTTCCCGATCCAGGCAGGAAGGATACCTTTATCACCCTCTGGTCCATTCCCTTTAAGGTTATCGGTACATTTTCCGGTAAGACCTTTGATCAATTCATGGACCTGGATGGAGAGCCCCTGACCCCTGCCATTTTCCCGGATGAAGTATTTCAGAAAACCAGTGAGGCCGAGATTGATGCCATGGAGTCCGGAGGTGATATCCGGGCCCTTCAAAGCCGTTATAAGCATATACCTTTTGATCAAACCGCCATTATCCCCTATGACACGCTGATTTCACTGGGTGGAGGCCTTAAGAGTATTGCATTAAAATATAAAACGGAACCTGTGGACAATACCTCAACCTTTCAACTGGTGGATCGATTCGGACTATGGCTTTTTTCCGGTGAGAAAAAAGGCGTTTATCTTTACAGCGCCAGCGACAGTCTGAATTACAGCGGATTGCCCAATATTTTTATTCCGGTCCTGATTTCCATCCTCATTGTTCTGAATACCATGATCGGCAGTGTGCAGGAACGGAAAAGGGAAATCGGAATCTATACCTCCATTGGCATGGCCCCCTCCCACGTATCCATCATTTTTATCGCTGAAGCCGTTTCCTATGCCGTATTAAGCGTGGTGCTGGGCTATATCCTGGCACAACTGGTTGTGAAGGTGTTTGCAGGGACTGCTCTGCTCAATGGGCTGACGGTTAATTATTCATCTCTTGGCGGTGTTTTTGCCATGGCAATGGTCATGCTGGTCGTTGTTTTATCTGCCATATATCCCTCCCGGATTGCTGCCGCCATTGCTATCCCCGATGTTGAAAAATCATGGGAAATGGCAAAAGCAGAGGGGAATACGCTTCATATTGCACTGCCGTTTCTGATCAAAGAGAGTGAGGCATTAAGCCTTTGCGGATTTCTTTATCAATTATTTGATTCCCACCGCACCATATCCCATGGTATTTTCTCAGTGGGCCGGCTGGAAATGGGACCTCTGCCCGGAAAGTCTGCTGATGAAGAAAAGAACAAAGGGAACGGGCCATTGGGTGATTTTCAGATTGATTTTACAGCATGGCTCGCACCCTTTGATCTGGGGGTGATGCAGCAGGTTCATTTTGATGTCCGGTCTTCACCTCATTTTGACAATTACATGGAAATCAGGCTGACCATTACCAGAAATGCAGGGGAGCAAAATACCTGGTGGCGAGTGAACAAAAGATTTGTAAATCTGATACGTAAACAATTGTTGATCTGGCGATCAATGCCCATCATCGAAAAAGAAACATTTAAGGATATATCCATTGTTTAAAGAAAGAAAAGAGGGAGAGACCATCCGGCCCAGGGCATTTATCCTTGGATTTGTTCTGGCGGTCATCATCTGTGCGGTCACCCCTTTTAACAATGTATACCGGAATGCAACCCCGCTGGGAGGCGGTTATTTTCCCCTGGCACCGTTTTACGTTTTGTTCTGGCTGACCCTGATAACAGTATCTGCCGGGAAATGGTTAAAAACAGAACCACTTTTGACGGGGCTGGAACTGATTTTTACCTGGGGGCTAATGCTGCTGGTTTCAGGGATTGCCTATACCGGTTTTGCCAGAACCTTTTTTGTCAATCTCACGGCTCCTTTTTATTTTGCAAGTGTCGAGAACCGATGGCAGGAGATCATTCAACCGCTCTTGCCGGATAATTTATTTCCCCGCAGCAATGAAGCCATCGAACTGATTTACAATGGCCTTGAAGGGGGCAGGGATATGGGCGTGATGGAGCTGGCTTCAAATATCCCATGGGCTGCCTGGGCCCTGCCTTTTTTTTCCTGGGGGATTTTCATGGTCCTCTGCTATTTTCTGATTCTTTGTATGATCCACATCATTTCCCATCAGGCCATGGAAAATGAACGGATGAATTTTCCCCTTCTGATTGTGCCCAAAATGATACAGACAGCGCTGGATGAAAAAAATCCAGGGTCTTTTTTCTGTAACCGGTTCCTCCTGGCCGGGGTCAGTATCCCGGTCTGTTTACATTTGCTGAACGGGTTGAGTTTTTACTTTCCCTCTTTTCCCCAGATCAACACCCTGATTCCGGCAGGCTCATATTTCCCCCAGCAGGGAATCTTCAGCGGATTTATAAAACTCAAACTCTATTTTTACCCTGCATTTATCGGGTTTGCCTTTCTTGCATCCAAACAGGTCTCCTTTTCATTCTGGTTTTTTTATATCCTGGGGGCATTTTTTACCGGGGCTTTATCCGTTGCCGGATGGAGCTTTCCGGCATCGGAACTGGGGACCACCTTTGGTCCTACGCTATCGAGTCCTGAAGAGACACAGATGATTGGTGCTTTCATCATTTTTGCATTTTTCCTGATCTGGCTGGCCCGGTTCCATTTTATGGGAATCACCCGGAATGCATTCGGTTTCAGGCATCAAAATTCCAATGTTGATCATACCATTGATAAAATCGCTTTCTGGGGAACCGGGGCAGGATTTTTTTTCCTTGTACTCTGGTTTTCTTTCCATGGGGTGGCAGTATGGCAGAGCATCCTGCTCATTGTATTTTTCTTTTTATTTACCATGGTTGCCACACGGGTCATCTGCCAGGGCGGCATCACCTATTTTACCTTGACGGTTGCCCCCCTTGACGCCATCAATACCATTTTCGGATTAAAAATATTCTCCAGCCTGGCACTGCTCATGGGCAGCATCAGTCAGAAAATCCTGTTTCTGGATTTAAGGGAATCCGTTGCCCCTTCCATTCTTCATGTGCACAGAATCACAAGACGGGCCAAAGCAAAGGGCTGGATTGCCGTTGCCGTTTTTTTCGCCATGGTGGCCTGCCTGTTTGTTTCCGCGGTTTCCATGATTCTTTTATGCTATAAATACGGAATCCGGGACCTTCACATGGACTGGGCCACCCGAACCACGGTATCGGTATATAACAATCTTCTGCCGGTTTTTCAGAATCATATGGAACAGGGCAGTTCCATTAAATATTTTGCCCTTACCGGCGCCCTTTTCATGGGCCTTCTTGTGATCTTATACCACAGGTTTTACTGGTGGCCCCTCCACCCCATCGGGTATTTGATGGTGTACAGCTCGGCCATGAAAATTTTATGGTTGAGTTTTTTCATCGGATGGATGTTTAATGCATTGTGTATGAGATATGGAGGGGTCGGCCTTTTTGCAAAAATGAGAAATTTTTTTGTGGGATTGATCATGGGAGATTTTCTAATGGGCGGAACCTGGGCCATCATCGGCCTGTTTACGGAAACAGGCGGGTACCAGGTCCTGCCGCTGTAATGGACCATATTGCCAGGGCTTAGCGTAAATGTATGATGATAAAGAGCTGAACGAATACCGGGATCTTTTAAAGCCTCCGGATCAATTTGAAGACGGGTTTAACTGGAAAACCATAGTCGGCGCTATTTTTATCGGTTTTCTCATGATGCCCGGAAGCATGTATCTCCAATTGGTAATTGGCACGGGGATCGGACCCGCTGCAAGGTGGGTCACCATCATCCTTTTTGCTGAAATTGCCAAGCGGGCCTATACTGATTTAAAACAACAGGAGATTTTTCTGCTGTATTACATGGCCGGTGCGGCCATGTCTTCCCCTTTTCAAGGCCTGTTGTGGAATCAATACCTGGTTCAATCCGATGCTGCAAAAATGCTGGGGCTGACCGAATTAATTCCCTCGTGGGTGGCGCCACAGCCGGAATCCCTTGCCCTTCTTGAGAGAACCTTTCTGCACCCGGACTGGCTGATCCCTATCCTGCTCCTGGTCGGGTCCCAGATCATTCAGAGAATCGATCAGTTCGGACTGGGCTATGCCCTGTACAGGATTACTTCCGATGTTGAAAAATTGCCTTTCCCCATGGCCCCTGTGGGTGCTCTCGGAACCATTGCCCTGGCAGAATCCAGGGAAGAGAAGGCAAGCTCATGGAAATGGCGGGTTTTTTCCATAGGCGGGGTCATCGGACTGGTTTTCGGGAGTGTGTATATCCTTTTACCCGCTGTATCCGGTCTTATTTTTATGGAACCGGTCCGATTGATTCCCATCCCCTGGATCGAGTTGACACGGCATACAGAGGGTCTTCTGCCCGCTGTTGCCACAGGTATCCAGCTTGATCTGGGACTTGTTTTTCTTGGAATGGTTCTCCCTTTCTGGGCTGTCATGGGTGGTCTTGTGGGACTTTTGATCACCTTTGCCATCAACCCGGTATTGTATCACAAGGGAATTCTGACAAGCTGGCATCCGGGAATGGCGACGGTTGAAACCGTTTTTGCAAACAATTTCGACTTTTACATGAGTTTTGGTATCGGTCTCGGCCTTTCCATCGGAATCATCGGGCTTTGGCAGGTGGTCAAATCTTTCCTGGGGCCTCGGAATATCCGGAGCAACTGGAAATTGCTTTTAAATCCGCCACCGGGAAGAGGGGATTTCGATTTCAGAATCGCCATTGCCATTTATTTGTTTTCCACCCTGGCCTATGTGATTCTCTGTGCAATTTTAGTCCCCACGTTTCCATGGGTTTTCTTTTTAATTTACGGATTTATTTATACGCCGGTGATTTCCTATATCACGGCAAGAATGGAGGGGATTGCCGGTCAGTTTGTCAGTCTGCCCATGGTCAGGGAAGCCAGTTTTATTGCCGGTGCAAAATATTTCGGGTACCAGGGGATTGAAATCTGGTATGCCCCCATTCCTTTCCACAATTATGGTGAAGCAACGGTGAATTTCAGGCAGATTGAGCTCACCGGCACAAGCCTGAAAGGGATTATCAAAGCAGAGTTCATTGTTTTCCCGGTGGTGATGATCGCCAGCCTTTTATTTTCTCAATTTATCTGGCGCCTGGCACCCATCCCCTCGGCCAACTACCCCTATGCCCAGGAATTATGGCATTTGCAGGCATTGAATACCCTTTTGATGCAGTCCTCCACCCTTGAGGGCAATTCTCTGTTCTACCAGGCGCTCAATTCATTCACCGTGTTTTCCGGTATGGGCCTTGGCCTGCTGACCTATGCCCTTCTCAGTTTTTTCGGCTTACCGGTACTGCTGGTTTACGGCATTGTGCGGGGCCTGGGTCAGAGTACTCCCCATGGCCTCATCCTGGAAGTGTTGGGCGCCTTTCTGGGCAGGTTCTTTTTTTTAAAACGGTATGGAAAACAATGGAGACAATACGCACCAGTGCTTCTGGCCGGTTTTTCCTGCGGTATGGGATTGATGGGAATGTTTGCCATGGGCTTTACGCTGATATTAAAATCTCTCAGCAGCAGCAGTTTTTAAATCAATGAAGATGTGATATATTCATTTTATAACCCATAGGTTCCGGGTATCGGAAATGTAAACAGGAGGCGTTAATGAGAAAAAAAATATTTATTTTTTGTTTTTTTACAATGGTGTTTTCATATCATTCCGCCCATGCAAAATTTCCTGTTCATCTGGGAGGGTTTATATTGGGAGAGGATATATCCAAGTATCAACATCTGATGGATATGGAAACCTGTCGTGAATTGCCCTTTAATCAATACCTGGAAGAAGGACAGATCATCCCTCAACCCGGATTTAAATCAGGATTGATTGCCTATGGCGTTTGCAATAACCCCAAAAAAATAGTCAGAATAAAATTAAAATTCAGCGATCCTTCCAAGGATTTTTTTGAAGCCCTCTTGAAAAATTACAAGGAACAACTGGGCCCGCCCGATGAATATAAGGGTGATCCCTTTCAAACCATGATTGCCTGGAAATGGTCCTTTGTAAATGATCAGAATGAGAAAATCAGCCTCATCCTCCAGCACAATATCATGGTTGATGATGAGAAAATAGGCAATTCCGTCAAGCTTACCCTGACCAGCCGGATGGATCAGGAAAGGGATTGTTTTTTAAAAAAATTTCCGGAAAAAGAACTCCCGCAGATCCAGCCAAAAAAGCTTGGGAAAGAAGCCTGGAAATTATTTGTTCCCTATTGACGGCTTGAATCTGCTGATATGATAAATGACCCCATACACCTGAACAAACCGATTGCCTGGAACGGGGTTGCGTTTAAAATCCCGGAATCCTGGGAAATAGACAGTCTTGATAACACCCACCTGATTGTCAGTGAGAATGGATCACCCAGGGCAGAGATCAAATGGACGGAGTCGCCCCAGTCCTTTACACTGGAAAAGCATTTAAAAAAATTTATTTCCCGGTCTCAAAAACTGCTCAATATCAAAATTCATGAGCAGGTCTCACCCCCTTTTTTTTCACATTCAATCCCAGGCTTTAAATTTTTTTTCTTTTCCTGGGAAAGCCCATCTTCTAAAGGAGACGGCGCACTTATCTTCTGCACCCATTGCCGGCGGCTTACCTTGTTTCGGTTTTTTTTTGATTCCTGCCTGATATTGAATTCATCACCCCATTTGATTCTATCCTCCTTTACCGACCACCCGATAACCGACCAGGTTTCCTGGCAATTGTTCGGCATGGCTTTTTCAACGCCGGTGAATTTCATACTTTCAGATTACAGCTTCAAACCAGGCTGTTTTATCATGGGATTTGAGTATGGTAAAATCCATATGACACTTTCAAGCTGGGGCCCTGCTTTGTTTTTACTTTCAGGGAAAACTTTGGCTGATTTTGCCGGGGAAAGACTTCCTGAATTGAGCGGGTCCGCAACAGCAGGGACCTGTGACCGGGGCAACTATCTTGAATGGTCCTACCGGCAAGGACCCTTTAAGAATGCCGGGGTCCTGCCTTTTTTTTCCTCGCATTCCAGGTTCATCCTTTTCAGAATATGCCAGGATACTGAAAACAATAGAATATACGGGGTTAAGATTGACTCCCCCAAAAGATTTGAAACCGATTTGATGAAAGGATCCATCATCGGTGGCCGGTAAGGAAAAAAAATGGACTAAAAGCGATGCCCTTTTGTGCATACCTGAAAAAAACACAGGGGTTGAGGAAATTTTTCTGGATACCGGAGATCTGATCCTTTCCTTTCAGGTGAGGTATAAAGCGTTCTTCATGCGGCTTCAACGTATCCTTCGGACAAATCCGCAAAAAACATTCACCCGTAAAATCCAGATTGATCGTCTGGGAATTGATGTCTGGTCTCTTCTGGATGGCAAAAAGGATGTCAGAACAATCATTAAAGCCTTTGCAACACTTCACAGGCTGGATGATAAGGAAGCTGAAATTTCGGTCACGCTTTTTTTACGTTCATTGGGTGAAAAAGGATTGATCAGAATAAGAGAACCTTGAGATACTAGATCTTCAACATGGCTTCATCAATATTTTTTTCAATGGACAGATAACCGTCAAACCCCGCTATATCAAAGACTTCCCTGACATAGTCCTGGAGGCTGCAAAGGACGATATTTCCCTCCATGCGTTTTAAATCCTTTGTTGTCTTCAGCATTACCCTTATCCCGGCACTGGAGATATATTCAAGGTTTTCGAGATTCAGGACCAGTTTTTTCTGACCGTTTTCAAGAGCCATATATACCCGGCTTTCAAATTCCGGCGAGGTGTTGGAGTCAAGGCTGCCGTTTACACTGAATATTTCAACACCATTCACATTTTCTTGAAAAATTTCCATGGGCGCCGTTCCTTTAAGATTCTTTTTTTGAATCGGTTTTTAAATTATTTTTTTCTGCAATATTCTTTTTTAATACAATGATATTTTTGTCTTTTTTACGAGAATACTTACATTCATCAATAAAATGTTTTACAAGGTGTATCCCCAGGCCGCCGATTCCTCTTTTCTCAAGGGCGCAGCAGGTATCGGGCGGTGGTGAGGCAGTTATATCAAAGGGCTCGCCATCGTCTTCCATGCGGATCTCCAAGACGGTATCATCACAGGACAAAGAGATATCGATATCGTGTTCCTTGTTATCGGTGAACCCATGGCAGACCACGTTGGTAAACAGCTCCTCAAGGATCAGGTCTATTTCCTTGACCTTACGCCGGGTGCAGTCAATGGCCCCGGACATCTTTGAAACGGCTGCTTTAATCTTATCCAGATCCGACAACCGGTTTTTTAATGTAATGGACAATTTTACTTTTCCCATGGCATTTACCCTAATAACCTCCCATCCGTTTGTCAACCTCAAATCCATCTAGATCAGGCTGATGCCCAGAAGATGTCTTAAGACCTCTTGATTATCGGATTCAAATTCCAGAATACATCTTCTCTCGGCATTTGCAAGTTTCTGGCCCATGGGCCGTGCTATTTTCATGGGCGTATCCGGGAACTGATCCACAATTTTTGAAAAGGCCTTACGGGTCATCACAATGCAGGTGGTGTCTTCTTTGGCCACAAGCGAAAATTGTTTTACCATGGGCGCCATGAGGGAAAGAACACCCAGATAATTTTCAGCCCCATATTCACGAATCACATGTTCTTTCTCATCTTTTTTCAGAATAAGGGTTGCGGTCCCTGATAAAATATAATAGGCGCATTGGTCATCATCGTCCTGAAGAAAAATAATGTCCCCGGCCTTATATGACTGTCTTTTGCAGAGAAAGGCAAAGAGCTTCATGACATCCATGGAAATGCCGGAAAAAAATTCTATCTGTCTGAATACATTAAGATTTGCTAAAAATTCACTTTTATTTTCAGCATCAGTTGTGTCCATAAGCGAGCTCATAAAAATACCCCTTTTTTGCCATCAGTTCGTCATAGGTTCCCATTTCCACTATTTTACCGGCCTTTAAAAAAGCGATCTTGTCATAGTCCTTTACAATATCAAGCCTGTGTACCACAGCGATCAATGTGCTCTTTCCCTTCCATTGGCGGGACAACACATTCTGGATCCTTTTTTGAGAATTATTGTCAAGGGCCGAAGTTGCTTCATCCAGGATCATGATGGCCGGTGATTTTAAAAAGGTTCTGGCAATGGCCAGTTTCTGGCGCTGTCCTCCTGAAAGGTTATTTCCTTGTGTTCCCACATTGAAATTCATGCCGATTTCAATCATTTTTTCAAGGAAATCTTCACCAATGAGCAGGGCATTCATGAATTGATTGATTTTTTCCTGGGCCGCAAGATTGCTGGTTTTGACTATGCCAAACAGAATATTGTTAAATATGGTCTGGGAATGAATATACTGGTCATTTCTGAAAAATGCCACGGCATCGGCATTTTTCTGTTTGATTTTTTCCTTGAACAGGAACCTTCCTTCCAGAATCAGATTGATCATAAATTCAGGAATAACGGCAATTCGATGCTTTCCGGGTGAAAACCGCAATGCTAGATCCAATAGTGCCAAGGTCTGTTTTTTATTGATTTGATGGAGACTTTTATTTTTGGTAATCCTCACGATTTCCTCATATTCATCGAATTCTTCCGGCTTTATGGGGGTTTGTTCAAAAAACATCCGGTCCAGGGTGAGATTTTTTAAAATATCCACGGTCTGATAGGCAATTTCCCTGCCCAGTGTCAGGAGCGGACGGGTCAGATCCGCCTCCCCCAGAAAGTCTAAAAAGAATTGATTTTCCATGAGATGATCATTTTTAAAATCCTCTGCCATGGGCGCCCCAAAAATAATATTTTCCGCAACGCCGGTATAGGAAAGAAATTGTTTTTCATCGAAAAATTCCACCCATTCGGCTATGGCGTCCCCATATTCCTGCTGAAAGGTTTTTCTCATTTTGATGATAATGGGAAGGATCTCTTCTTCGTTTTCCTGAATAATCGTATTCAACCCGAATCTTAACACATCCACAAACAGACCCGATTGCTGAAGCACCTGAACCAGGCCATCCAGTTCAGGGGCGCATTCCCCTTCCATGGTGCATGCTTCGCCATGAAGTGCCATATAGGAGTAGATTAGATTCTCCCTGATGGTGCCTTCAAATATGAAGGGGGACTGGGATACCAGGCCCATATTCCGGGTGATATCTGCCTTGGTCAAATCGAAAATTTCTTTGTCCCCAATGGTTGCATGGCCCGAGGTATATCGATAAAGCTGGGCAATACACAGGGCCAGGGAACTCTTCCCGCTTCCTGAAAACCCCACCAGTGCCACCTGTTCACCCGGGGCAATATCAAGGCTGACATCATCCAGCAGCTTTATTCCATCGGGTGTCGAAAGACTCATATGGTCTACATGAACAGAGCCCTTCAGTATATGGGCTTCCCGGTCTTCGGCAATCAGCACCGTATCAATGGGGACATCAAAATAGCCCATGGTTTTATAATAATTGGTGGAGCCATCCTGATACACCTGGTAGAATTCAATGAGTTCTTTCCACGGGTCAGACAATTTTTCCTGGGCAGACAGGAAAGCCACCAGGGCTCCCAGCCCCAATTGTCCGTTAATGGCCAGATATCCGCCGATAATAAAGATGAGGAAAGGTCCCATATTGACGAAAAAATTGTTGATGATTTTTATGGCATATTTGTATAGAGTCCATTTTATCCTGATTTTCATCAGATTGCCGACAATTTTATCAAATTTATTGTTTTCTATGTCAAAGGCCCCATTGGCCTGGACTTCGTGGATACCGGAAACGGATTCAACGATTTTGGATGATAATACCTGGGAAGAATTCAGTCTCTCCTTGTTATTCCGGTTCGCCCGTTTTTGCAGAAGCGGGATGATATACAGCATGATTGGATACAGTGAAAACGATACCATTCCCAGCATGGGGTTCAGCACAATCAGGTATCCGGCAAAGGCCAGAAGAGTAACGATATTGATCAGGGGGACGGCTATGGCCATGCCCACAAAATTGCCGGGAATATTCAGTTCATTGAGCAGGGAATTGACCACTGTTCCGGGCGGGGTTGTTCTGAAAAAGCCCAGGGGGATGTTCAGGATATGGTGATATAACTGCTTTCGCATCTCAGCCGTGACCTTCTCACTGATCCGGGTTTGAACAAGAGTAATGACGAATTTCAGTACTGAGGCGGAAACAACGGCCAAAAGGTAGATGCTGCAATATTTCACCAGAAGATCGGGTTTTCTTAAATTGATGGCTTCATTGACGATGCGTTTTTGCATTTCAAGGGGAACCACCCGGATGGCAACGGTAATCAGAATAATGATTACCAGAAGAATCTGGAGCTTGATATTCCCATCCATGATCCATGATGCAAGGGTCTTGCTCACAACAGGGATTTGTTTTTTTCCGGTTTTTGTTTTCACTGCCGTCTTTCCCGGTCGCTGGTTTTTAAAATTGGTCTGAAACTCATGCCTGTATAAGCCCTCAGAATCCCGGAGGGCATGCCTTCAAGCATGGGTCAGACTTCACACCCATAGAGGCTTAAAACCAAGGCATCATATCACCTTCACCGGTGTTAAACCAGAACTAATTTTTCATCTGGATATTTGCCATAAGAATCATATTTTCCAACCAATTTACGTCAATACCCGTTCCGGTCTGATCACCTTGCACTCCCTAGTGCCTGAACGATTTTTTAAAGTTCAGAAAGGCCTTCCATTAAACGGCGGAAACTCGGTCATGCTTCCCTCAAACAAAGAATAAATTCCACCAATGATAGCGTTTGTTTATCACTCTGACATGGATTGGGTTTTCAGGTGATCTTGCGAGATCTTCCAGTGCAAGGGTGATTGCCTTACGGGAGCATTATGGATTTTTGCTTACAAATTCTTGATTACCGTAGCGGTTAAGCCGCCATGCTGTTTGAGCGAAGAATGAGCGAGTTCATGGCGGTCAGCAAAGGTAATCTTAGAATTTGTAGCAATATCCATCCAGCGTACGTAAGGTGATCACCCTGGAACGGGTTATGCAAAGTTTCTTATGGCAAATATCCAGTGTTTTATATTGGGTTTGACAACCATTTCCGGATCATGTAATAGAATTATATCGTTACAGAGACTTTGCTCTTTATTCCATTTCCGGCCAATTTACTGTTATTCTTCACAAGGGTCTCGGTTGTGTTCATGAAAAAAGGTTTATCCGGCTCAATTTATATGGGAAGAGAAAATGGCAGACATACTGATTATTGATGATGATAAATTGATATGCGATATCCTGGCAAAGATGATGGAGAGCTTCGGCCATGAGAGCCGTTCTGCATTGACCGGAAAAGCCGGCCTGGAGCTTTCGAAAAACGGACGGTTTGATATTGTTTTTCTGGATGTTAACCTCCCGGATGCCAACGGTCTTGACCTTATTAAAATTCTTAAAACAGCGCCTTCTTCACCTGAAATCATTATCATTACCGGCGACAGTGACCCTGACGCCGCAGAAATGGCCATTAACAGCGGCGCCTGGAATTATCTGTGCAAACCCTTCCTGCGGCAGGAACTGAATCTCCAGGTGAGCCGGGCCTTGCAGTTTCGAAAGGAAAAGGGGAAGGTATCCAGTCCCGGCATCCTGAAACGAAACGGCATTATCGGCGAATCCCAGGAAATCCGGTCCTGCCTTGAACAGACCTCCATTGCGGCCTATTCCGATACCAGTGTTCTGATTTCAGGAGAAGAGGGAACAGGAAAGGAACTCTGGGCAAAGACCATTCATCTGAACAGCAGCCGGAGTGAAAAAAATTTTATCATTGTGGACTGTTCCGCCATTAACGAGGCTGTTGTTGAAAGCATGCTCTATGGTCATAAAAAAGGCGCCTTTCCAGGAGCTGTTGCGAATAGAACAGGGCTCATCAAACTTGCAGACAACGGGACTCTTTTTCTTGATGAAATTTCGGAACTTCCCATGCAGGTTCAAAGATCCCTGCTTCGGGTGATAGAAAGTCGGACATTTACTCCGGCAGGTGGGAAAACAGAAGAAACAAGCAATTTCAGGGTGATTGCATCCACCAGCAAAGATCTTGATGGATTGAGCGACCAGGGAAAATTCAGGAAAGATCTTTTATTCAGGTTAAAAGGGATCTGTATGGATCTGCCTCCTTTGAGGCGGATGCAGGAAGATACGATTAAAATGGCCCTGTATTATCTGGATCAGTACTGTAAGAAATATAAAATTGATACAAAGGGAATTTCGCCTGAATTTCTGGATATCCTGAGCGCCTACGAATGGCCGGGAAATATAAGGGAATTGACCAGTGCCATGGGAAAGGCCGTGGCATCGGCAAAACATGAACCCACACTCTATTCCATCCATCTGCCATCCTATGTCAGGGCAAAAGTGATCAGAAAATCTTTTATGTCGAATCCGAAAAACAAAAAGACTTTGTCGCAAGAGTATGATCAGGGGAATTTCCCTTTGCTGACCGAATTGCTGGAAACCACGGAAAAAGATTATCTTGCCGCCCTTTTGTCACATACAGGGCACAATGTAAAAGAAGCCTGTGATATTTCCGGAATATCAAAATCCAGACTGTATTCAAAACTGAAAAAATATAATATCAACTGAAAAACAGTTTCGGAACATGCAGTATTAAAAGAGCCCGGCCTCCCTGATCTTTGAATGAAGGGATTCAGGCTCTTTTGATTTTTATTGCACCATGGGAACCGTTAACCCGCCATCCATGAGAAAGAGGACGGTGGCATCCGGGCCTTTTTTCAGAAGCGCTGCATCAACAGCATCCTGAAGATTACTGAACGGCTTGATGAACAGTTTTGAAATGATTTCGGGCGCCACATCCGTAACCCCCCACATCTCTGCCCAGAGTCCGATTTCCGCCATTTTGGCAGCCTTGTGGTACCCGAGGACATAGCCCTTTTCAATGGTGTCAAGGGCGGCTTTGGGAGTATCGCTGGACCCCAGGAGATCGGCAAAGGCTTTTCCGCCGATGCCGTGTCTGCATTTTGCGACCAGAATCAGGACTCCGCCTTTTTTCAGGGCCAGCTTTGCATTGTCAATCCCTTTCTGGGCTTGGTAAAGGTCAATGTCCTGAGGGAATTTCACCACAGATACCACAATATCCGCCTTTTCCTTCAGCGGAGCGGCAAAGACTTCATTGGCAAGGGTTATGGCGGCGTGGAAGGAATCATGGATGTGACCGCAGCATGTGGCATACACCTTGTGATGCTTGTCCAGCACCGTCATGATGGAAAAGATCTCCTGCTTCACGGTTTTGATGGCATCCATCATGTCCTCATGCACCGGGTTGCCGTTCAGGGCCAGGGCTTTAGCTTTTGGTGAAAGGGCCAGTTTATGGTTCATCTCAATGGTTTTATACCCGGCAATTCCCGGCAGAAAGGATTTTCTGCCGCCGGTGTAGCCTGCAAAATAATGGGGTTCCACCGATGAAATAATAATGATCTTGTCAGCCTCGACCCCGGCCTTGTTGATATACATGGGGGTTCCGTTGGTGGAGGTGCCCAGGAACACCATGTCTTTATCGGCCCTTGCATCATGGACAATGATCCTGTTCCTGATTTTTTCATAAAAAGCACCGAAAATCTGGACATATTCCTCTTCAGTGGGACCCCTGTGGGCTCCGGTGGCAATGATGAAATTAAAATCCGTCTTTGATAAATCATCAAAGATAAATTCCAGGATTTTTTTTGTGGGTGTGGGCCTTGTGGCATCGTTGACAATGACCAGCACTTTTTTTGCATCACTTAAAAAGCTTTTGAAATTTCTGCTGTTGATGGGAAGGGCAATGGCATCCCTGATATTCCGGTCTTCATCACCGATGGCAACATCATTGGCCTCAAGAAAACTAATCTTGATATCATCCCTGATCACCACTGACATGGAGCCGTCTTTCCCGTATGGCACATCAATTTTCATAATAATTTTCCTTTACCGGATGGGACCCATTCCATTCAATTTGTCTACAAAGGTGTCGATTTCCATCTGGAATTTATTCTTGTCTCCGGCCGCGATCTGGACGAGCTGAATCCTTTCCGGATCAATATCAATGCTTTTAAAAGTATTGCGAAGGCTTTCAACTATTTTTTTTGCCTGGATATTGCCCTTATGATCGCATTTATCATCCGGACATACGGCGGCCATGACCCCCCAGGCATTATGAAGAAAAGGCGCCATGAGCAGTTGGGGCTCAAGACGTCCGCCGCACATATTGACAAGGATTTCATAGCTCTTGTCTTTTGTCTCGGCGTCGGGCAGAACCGAGGCCTGAAGTTCGGGATAATAGGACCAGTTACAGGCAAAAATAATGGCTTTAGCTGATGCATGGGTGGTAAGAAATGCAGTGGCCCGATCCATCAGAGCTTCCCTGTCGGTTCCGAAACTGTTTTCAATGGTTGCGGCCCCGGCAGGGCAGACTTCAATGCAGATTCCGCAGGCCCGGCATTTGACAGGGTCAACGGCAATGCCTTTGCCGTCATAGGATCTGGCTTCATGGGGGCAGGCGCCCATACAGATCAGGCACCGGGCACAGGACATTTTGGTAGTGGATGTGGTGCCGGGTCCTTTAAGACCCATTTCAACCAGGTCTTTTTTGGCGTCTGTAAAAATATCCGTGAGATTTACCCCGGAAGAGCAGGCAGCCTCGCACCGTTTGCAGTAAAAACAGGAAAACATTTTATGGGCTGAGGATTCGGAAGGCTCAACCTCTCCGGATAAGAGCCCGAAGGCTGTGATGATTTTTGCCCTGGGCGCATCGGATTCCCATCCCGTATGCTTGAACATGGGGCAATGCTCAAAACAGTATCCGCACCGGATGCAATTGGCGAGGGTCTTTTGCCATTTTTCAAGATGTTTGAATTCTTTTATTATTTTAGTTTCCATTGACATACCCTTTTATGTTAGCTGTTCACAGAATATCTGAGGTTGGTTGCCGTTACCCAGTCTTCCGGGGCCTGGGAGAGTTTCCCCGGATTCAGAATATTATTGGGGTCGATGGCCTTTTTGATGAGGCTGAGAAGATGCAGGGAGTCTGCCTTTTCAATCTTAAAGGATTCAGCCTTGGAAAGGCCGATACCGTGTTCTGCACTGGTGGTTCCATTGACGGACCGGACATATTCATAGACCTCGGTGATGGCTTTTCTGGCTGATTCCCACTGGTCTTTGCGCCTTGTGTCCATGAGGATTTTGGTGTGCATGCATCCTGAACCGCAGTGACCATAGGCGGTCATGACAATGCCATATTTGTCGGCAATTTCATGGATTTTTCCGGCCATTTCCGCCATCTTGGAATAGGGCACGGCCATGTCATCGGCCAGGGCCGTGGAGGCCAGATTGTCGTCATATTTTGACAAGGCCGGGAAAAGGGATTTTCTTCCCAGGAATATCTTATCTCTTTCCTTGGGGTCATAGCTGGCATAAATATCTTCGCCATTATGTTTTTCACAGATGGCCTTCATTTTATTGATTTCATAATCCACGGCTTCTCTGACCATGCCGTCGGCCTCAAAAATCAGGGCCGCCGCCACTTCTTTTAATCCGAGATTCATGGTCTTATTGACGGCTTTGATGGCCACATCATCCACCAGTTCCAGCATGGAAGGGCCGGCACCGGACGCCATGATGGAGCCGATGGCTTCTCCGGCATCCTTCAGGGTGTTAAAATTGGCAATCCCCATGCACCGAAATTCCGGGATGGGAACAAAGCTCAGGGTGGCTTCAACCACAATGCCAAGGGTTCCTTCAGATCCCACCATGAGTTTATGGAGCTGGTACCCGGAGGCCTCAACCCGTGTCCGGGCACCCAGGTTCACCAGATCTCCATTGGGCAGAACCACTTTCATGCCAAGGACGGCATCCCGTGTGGCACCGTATTTAACAGACCTGACCCCGCTGGCATTGTTGGCGATTTCACCGCCGATGGTGGCAATCCGGCTCGATGCCGGTGTTGGCGGGAAAAAGACGCCATGGGGTTTCAGGGCAAGGTTCAGATCATCGTCCACCACACCGGGTTCAACCCGGCAGTAAACATCTTCAAGGTTAATCTCAAGAATTTTATTCATTCCCTTCATATCCAGGATGATACCGCCCATGACCGGGACGGTCTGGCCACACATGCCGGAACCGCCTCCCCTGGCAATGACCGGGATCAGGTTTTCATTGGCATATCTCATGATGGCCTGGACCTGTTCCGTGGTTTTCGGCCTTACAACGGCCCAGGGCATGGCATGATGGACCGATGAGTCCGAGCCGTAGATATAGAGGTCGGAAGGGTCTGTCTTGATATTGGCGTCACCGACGATCTGTCTTAATTTTTCTTCATCAACTGTCTTCATTCAAATTCCCCTTTTTGATGAATCGGTTATATTTGCTAAATTCTTTTTAGCGGCAAACATCCCATACTTCCATAAAGATTTGAAAATTTCAATTCATATTCATGATTTTTCATATAATTATTTAACTTGCTCCGGGAGTCTTAACTTGCCAAACCGCCAGGAGAATGTTTATACTTTTTTCAAGGTTTCAGAATTTTAGTGACTGCATTTAAACATAAGGATAAAATCATGACCTATACGGTAAAATTTCTACCTCACAATATCAGTGTTAATGTTGAACCCAACGAAAGCCTGATTCGGGCCGCCATGGAAGCCGGCGTTCATATCAACGCCTCCTGCGGCGGCACCGGCGTCTGCGGCAAATGCAGGGTTCTTCTGGAACAAGGAACCATGGACGGAGGGATATCCGAGCATCTTTCCGTTGAAGACCGGGAAAAAGGATATCGGCTGGCCTGCCTGTCACAGATCTCTTCGGATATCACCATCCGGATTCCGGTGGAGTCCCAGGTGGATACCAGCCGCCTCAATGAACAGTCAGGCCGTCGCCATACTGCCAGGGCCGTTTATGCGGATGTGGATGAACTCCGGCAGGACGGCCTTTTCATCCCGCCCGTGGAAAAGATTTACCTGGAACTGGCCCCGGCAGTGGTCGGAGATAACCAGGCCGACATGGCCCGTATCATCAATCATTTGCGGTTCAACCACCATGAGCACCGTCTGAATATGAACCTGGACCTTATCCGGAAGATTCCCGACCTCATCCGGCAGGGAGATTTCAAGGTAACCGCCACCATTGTAAGACCTGTGCGGGAAGACGGTAAAAATGAAATCGTCAATATTGAGCCCTTTGACACCACTGCCCGGAATTTCGGCATTGCCGTGGATGTGGGGACCACCACGGTCTATGGCCAGCTTCTGGATCTGAATACAGGAGAGGTTCTGGCCCAGCATGGGGAGTTCAACAGCCAGATCAGTTATGGAGAAGATGTCATTTCAAGGATTGTATTTGCAGAAAAAGGGGACGGCCTTGAAATTCTTCACAAAAAAATCATTGAAACCATCAATAAAATCATCCTGGAAATTCTTTCCGAGGGCAAGGTCGGCAAACACGAGATCACCACCATTACCATTGCCGGCAACTCCACCATGACCCAGCTTCTTTTAAAAATAAACCCGGCCTATATCCGTCGTGAGCCCTATGTTCCGGCCTCGGTCATGTATCCGCCGTTCAGGGCGAGAGAAATTGACATTGATCTTGCGGACCACACCATTGCCCTGATCTACCCCGGCGTATCCAGCTATGTGGGCGGCGATATTATTTCCGGGGTCATGGCCTCGGGCATGTACCGATCCGGCGAGTTGACCCTCTACATGGACATCGGAACCAATGCGGAAATCGCCATCGGCCATAAGGACTGGATGGTGTGCACGGCAGCATCGGCAGGCCCGGCCTTTGAAGGCGGGGGGGTGAAATTCGGCATGAGGGCCACCAAAGGCGCCATCGAGGATTTTTCCATCAATCCTGAAACCTATGAACCCATGATCATCACCGTGGGCAATAAAAAGGCCAAGGGCATCTGCGGGTCCGGCATGATCACCCTTGCGGCCAAGCTCCTTGAAACCGGGGTCATCGACTCCAGGGGCAAATTCAACCGGACCCTGAACACGCCCAGAATACGGCAGACCGATGAGATCTGGGAATATGTCCTGGTGTATAAGGAAAATACCGCCATTGACCGGGATATCACCATTACCGAACCGGATCTTGACAATCTGATCCGGGCCAAGGGCGCCATGTTCAGCGCAGCCCTGACCTTGCTGGAAGAAATCGGGATGTCCATCACCGATATTGAGAGAATCATTCTTGCCGGCGGGTTCGGAAGCTATGTGGATCTTCAGAGCGCCATTACCATTGGCCTTCTGCCGGAAATCGAACCGGAAAAGGTCACCTATCTCGGCAACGGCTCCCTTCTCGGGTGCAAGATCAATGCCCTGACCAATGCCCTTCGCCGGGATGTCATGAAGGTGGTCAATATGATGACCAATTTTGAACTGGCCTCCACCCGTTCATACATGGATCACTATATGGGCGCACTTTTTTTGCCCCACACGGAAATGAATTATTTCCCCAAAGTAAAGGCGCGCCTGGAGAAGCTGAGAAAATGATGCCGGGCAAGGGATGGGTCCGCCGGGTGGAGGTTGAAAGACCCAGCCTGAGAGATAATACGGCCGATGTCCAGAGGCTGGAAAAAAGCCTCATGAATGAACTTGGGGCCGGGCACGTCCGTATACCCCTGCCCTTGATCCGAAGCCTGCCGTCAAATCTTCGATCCTGGGGGTTCAGGGCAAAGGCGGTCCTGTTCAGGGACAGGGAATCCTGGAGTCTCATCGACCTGCTTCCTCCTGATTCGGAAAAGGTCATTCTGGGGGCAGCCATTGATATCGGTACCACAAGAATTGAGATGGCCTTGATCAACCTTGAAACCGGCCTTGAGGTCGGCAAAATCGGATTTGATAATCCCCAGGCCCTCATCGGGCCCGATGTTCTCACAAGAATTCATTATTCAGCCAAACCTGGCGGGCTTAAGGAATTGAACTGCCTTGTCATCGAAGCCATAAACCGGAACCTCGCATCGCTCTGCCAAACCCACGGATATCAAAATGAAAATATCTATATTGTCACGGCTGCGGGCAATACCGCCATGACCCATCTTTTCATGGGCATTGAATCCTTTGAAATCATCAAAGAGCCCTATATCCCCTGTACCAATATTCCGGGTACGATTTCAGCTCAGAGCCTCGCTCTTGAACTCCATGAAAACGCCCTGGTCTATCTTTTTCCCAATATCGGGTCCTATTTTGGAGGGGATCTGATTGCAGGAATTCTGTTTTCAGATCTGGACAAAAAAGAGGAGCCCTGCCTCATGGTGGATGTGGGCACCAATGCCGAGATTGTGGTGGGATCAAAGGAGTTTCTCATTGCCTGTGCAGGAGCCGCCGGTCCAGCCCTGGAGGGCGGGATGAGCAAAATGGGCATGACGGCAAAACCGGGAGTCATCGACCGGGTCTGGGTGGACCCAAACTCCCGCGAGATAATATTTCATGCCATTGAGGATCAAAAACCCGCCGGCATCTGCGGCTCCGGCATGATTGATCTGGCTGCCGCCCTTTTTGTGTCCGGCCGCATCGATATCCGGGGGAAATTTTCAGAAACGGCCTGCGGCAAAAACCTGATTGAGAAGGATGGCATCAACGCCTTTATCCTGGTGGACGAAACGGTTTCCGGCACCGGAGAGCCCATTGTTCTCAGCCAGGTGGATTTAAATTCTCTCACCAGCTCCAAGGCTGCCATGTACACCATCCTGGAAGTCATCGTGAAAAATACAGCAGGACTGGAATTTATAGATCTGAAAAAATTCTACGTGGCCGGCACCTTCGGGTCCTTCATCAATCCCGTCTCCGCCATTTCCATCGGCATGCTGCCCGATATACCGCTCCCGACCTTTGAAGTCCTGGGCAACAGCTCCCTTGGCGGTGCTAAGCTGCTTTTAACCTCACCCCATGCCTTTGACCGGATTCTGAACATCCGCCAGTCCATCACCTATATTGAACTCAACGTGAACCAGGAATTCATGAACATGTTTTCCGGCGCCAAATTCTATCCCCACACCGATGCATCCCGGTTCCCGTCTGTCAGAATTCCTTAGAGGAAATGCTCTCTTTTTCTAAAAGCTGTTGATATTTTATAAGAAGGGCTTCCGGAAACTTCAGCATGATATATTTCTTCAATATTATTCAGATTTTGGTGTTATCCAGGTAGATTTTTTATGCTTGACAGCAATATTTGAGTCAAGTAAATAAAAACCATGAGGAATGGGCAGATCTGTACATTAATTCGTTCGGCGTCATAGATCAAAAATGGCTAAATTCGATTACGACAAAATACCAAAACCAATTATCGTTAGGCCTTCTGGAATATGGGACTCTCGTGCTCCTTTCCACAACTTCCTTATGATTCACAAAAAACACATGAGAATGTACCTTATTTCTGTTCTTTGTAATGAAAAATATTATTTTGATTACAAGAAAGCGAGAAGTGAAGGCAAAACACTTGAAGAGTTCTTGGTAATTCCCAGCCGTAATAAGTCGCAAAGAGCATGGCGAAATTATGTGAAATGCCAAACAGAAAGGTATTCTGATGGAAGAACAAAGCTGCCAATCTATTCCAATATTGCAAACGATTTGGTCGTTGCACATGAGCAGCTCAAAAAGAGTGCTGTAATTCTTCACTTTACATTGTTTGAGCAGTATTTGCAGTGTTGGCTCTTGAATTATTTATTGATTAAGTTGGAAACTCGACGATCGCTTAACAAAACTGAAGATGAGTTATGTTTTCAGCTATCGCCTTTTGAATCGCCAAAGAAGAACAAAAGAACACCAAATCTTGCAAAAATTATGCATGAAATTACTCCCATTAAAGAAATACTAACCACCCTGATCAACGACAATTATTTTTTCCCTGTAACGACAATTAGAATTCCCGTTTTTCATTTTATATAACTCATTGCTTTAATTAAATAATACTTGCAAAATCAACTTTGTTGTGTTTTCTATGTTTATCCTTCCGGAGGATAG
>JANNUH010000002.1:0-56149 GCA_031395015.1 Desulfobacterales bacterium
CGGGAGCATTATGGATTTTTGCTTACAAATTCTTGATTACCGTAGCGGTTAAGCCGCCATGCTGTTTGAGCGAAGCATGAGCGAGTTCATGGCGGTCAGCAAAGGTAATCTTAGAATTTGTAGCAATATCCATCCAGCGGACGTAAGGTGATCACCCTGGAACGGGTTATGCAAAATTTCCTATGGCAAATATCCAGTGCTACTTTATAATTCTTGACATATTCATTTATCGGTTATAATTTTGTAACTGTAAGGGTTACTAAATTATAATGCCCTAAACAAAAGGAGATCAAAAAAACAAATTGATCAAATCGTTTAGGCACAAGGGGTTGAAAAACTTTTTTTATAAAGGGACAAAAAAAGGCATTGATCCCGGTCACGCAGAAAAATTAAACGATATTTTAGACAGGCTTGATGCGGCAGTAGAAATAAGAGATATGAATTACCCAGGTTCAGGTTTACACATATTAGAACCTAAGAAAGATGAAATTTATGCTCTCTCCGTTTCCGGGGCCTGGCGGGTGACATTTAAGATTAAAAGCGGGAATGTTCATATCATAGACTATACGAATTACCATTAAGAATGAAAAATTTTTTTAAGACCCGCAATCAAGAGGCATTTGAAAATACTAAAACAAGGATTAAAAATGATAAGCCATCGGAAACCAGCCCATCCAGGACGCATTTTAAGAAAGCATTATTTAGAGCCTTTAAACTTATCCATTACAAAACTATCAGAAACCTTAGGTGTTTCAAGAAAGGCTGTTTCTGCAATTGTTAATGAACACAAAGCTGTTACGCCGGATATGGCGTTGAGGCTTTCCCAGGCCTTTGATACAACGCCGGATTTATGGGCTAATCTGCAGAAAAACCATGATCTGTGGTGCGCCATGCACAATACAACAGACTGGCAGGAAGTACCCAGAATCAACATGACTTTGGAACCGGCCTGAAAATAATATTTGAAATTAAATCACCTACTACAAGCTTAAACCGTCGGACTTGAATCTTAAATAGAAAAAATTTTACAGGAGTCAAGACATTAACCCCATCCATAAAAACATCCTGACCGCTGTGGTGGCTGCTGAAAACGGGGAAATCGTTGACCTGGAAGGCTATGGGGCCGCGGGCATGTCCGGGGACACGCCCTTTGTCCTGAAAAAGGAAGAAACCCTTCCCATGCCCCAGGGCAGCGAGCTTATGCTGCTGCCGCACCGGCAGCCCCTGGTTTACAATTTGGCCTCAGATGCCTTTGAAATCCTGGGGCAAAACCCCTTTGAGCCGGGAAAAAAAATTTTTCCCGTGGCTGTGTTTAATTCTCCCGGCTATGTGAACCGGCATTTCTGCGCCTATGAGGATGAAGGAATCAAAGACCCGCTGCCCCTTTTTTCCTATGGGGCTGTGGGATTTTTAAAAAATGGGTTCAGGTCCTCGGCCATCCTGGTGGATTCCGAACCCCGCCAGGATTTAAGGCTCATGCCCCAAAACAAAATCCTGAAGGGCGTCAAGGAAATGCAGAAAAAATACCCGAATAACAGGCTCATGCGACACCTTGAATCCTGCGCCCTTCGATTCGGCTGCCCGGCCGGGAAAAATTTTTTCCTGAAACGCTATGAAGCCCCCCTTCCCACATCCAGGGTATGCAATGCCGATTGTCTCGGCTGCATTTCCCTTCAGACGAAAAACAATCTTTCCGCCTGCCAGGAAAGAATCAGCTTTACCCCGTCACCAAAGGAAATTGCAGAACTGAGTCTCGAGCACATCTCCAATGTGGAAAAGGCCGTGGTCAGCTTCGGCCAGGGATGTGAAGGAGACCCCCTCATGGCTTTTTCCGCCATAGAACCCGCCATCCGTCTCATCCGGGAAAAGACGGACAAGGGCACCATCAATCTTAACACCAATGCAAGCCTGCCCCGGCAGGTGGAAGCCCTGTGCCGGGCAGGCCTCGACTCCATGCGGGTCAGCATGAACTCGGTCCGGGAAAACTGCTATACTGCCTATTTCCGGCCCCGGTCCTATACATTTTCCCATGTCCTGGAAAGCATAAAGATTGCCAAAGGCCTTGGAAAATTTGTCTCCATCAATTATCTCAACTGCCCGGGATTTACAGATTCTGAAAAGGAAACAAAAGCCTTTCTTGCCTTTGCCAAAAGCACGGGCATTGACATGATCCAGTGGCGGAATTTGAATTTTGACCCCAGGCAATATTTCAGGCTCATGAAAGAAATCGAGGACCCCGGCCGCCCCCTTGGCATGGCGGGCGTGATAAAAAAGATTTCAGACCATTTCCCAAATTTGATTCACGGGTATTTTAACCCGCCGAAAAAAAAGTAAAAGCAAGCCCATGGAAAATAAAATCATCATCATTGACGAAACCTTAAGGGAAGGCATGCAGTACCGGGGCATGATGTTCTCCCTTGGACAGCGGATGAAACTCCTTGAATTCCAGGAAGCCCTGGAGATGGATATCTGCCAGGCCGGGTATCCGCCAGCCCATGAACTTGAAGCAGGGATTGTTCAGGCTCTTTTTGAACATGGGAAAAAAAGCGGCTACAAAATCCGGGTGGCAGCCATGGGACGGGCGAATCTCCATGATGCCGGAATTCTTCTGGATACCGGCATTCAGGATCTGCATTTTCACCTGTCTGTTAAACCTGAAGCCGGGCCGGATGAGCTTGAGGCTATTCTTTCCGATCTTTTAAAAACCATTAACTTGGTGAGGCAGAAAACCCCCCATGCCGTGGTGTCCATGGCCCTGCTGGATATGGGAAGATCAAAGGACGATGTCCTGGAGCATTGTGTGTCCTTTTTAAGCCGTCATAAGATCGACATCCTTTCCCTTCCCGATACCTCGGGGATCATGGCGCCCCATGAGGTCCATGAAAAAATCAGTACGCTTTCGGCCCTGGCCGGGGCCTCACGGATCTCCATCCACTGCCACAATGATCTTGGCATGGCCTCGGCCAATTCCATTATGGGAATTCTGGCCGGAGGACGGGTTCTGGAAGCCTCCGTTCTCGGCATGGGGGAAAGAAACGGGATTGCCGATCTGTATACCACGGCAAAGATATTAAAAAGCCGGGGGGTTGATATGAACCTTAAGATTGACGACCTCTCCTTATTCCGGGAATATTATGAATATGTGGATGCCATTGTCCATGAACAGACCGGCGATCACCTGATGACCTTTAACACCCCTGTTTTCGGCCATGGGGTCAGAACCCATGTGGCCGGAACCCATGCCGACGGGCAATACGGGTCGTCAGTGGAAGCTGATTTTTACCTTAATGTGCTCTGCGGCAGGCATCTGGTTCAAAAATATCTCATCCTTCACCACCTGAGCTGCCCGGCCCGGCTCCTGGATGACCTGACCCTGGCCGTCAAATCGGAAAGTATCCGCCTGAATCGGTGTCTCTTACCCGATGAAATTCAAATTCTCATTTCTTCATTCAAGGACAAAATCACCCCTTGATTTTTTGACTCATCCCAAGCAGATGATTGATACAGCTCACATAATCGATATTCTTACACGGTTTTGACAGATGTTCAACATTGGGGTCTTTTTGCTTCAACTCTTTAATGGATTCCAGGAATTCTATATTGCCGGAAATAAAAAGCACTGGAACGGTTTTGTTTTTTTTCCGGATATGATGGTATACATCCATACCATTTATTTCGCCGGGAAGCATATAATCCAGGCTGATCACATCATATTTCCTTTTCTTTAATAAAGACATGGCGATCTGTCCGTTTGCAGCAATATCCACCCTGTGATAGCAGGGATCCTGACTCAGTATCCTGTACTGGATTTCCGAGATGGCCCGCTCATCTTCAACCAGCAGGATATCCTTTTCACAGCAGATAATTTCTTTTTTCACGGCAGCCTTTTCTTCATCGGCCAGTTCTTTTTGTATGACCGGCAGGGTTATGGTTATCCTTGTCCCCTTATGAAGCTTGGAGTGAATCAAAATTTTACCCTTATGCCGGTCGATATATTTTTTTACATTGGACATGCCGTAGCCGGTTCCCTTGATGCCGAGTTTATACATATGGGCCTTATCTTTGCTGCCCTTAAGGGTAAAGGAAGGTTCAAAAATCTCCCCGAGAAATTCAGGAGGAATGCCGCACCCGTTATCTTTAATTTCCAAAACAATGAATTCCCCCTGATGATAGGTACGGACCATGATTTCAGGGTGTTCAACAAGGCTTACGGCATGGATTGAATTTTGAATCAGATTGACGACGGCATGTTCTATCATGCCGGGATCTGCCAGGAGTTCAGGCACGCCCGGACTGTATTCACGGATCAAATGAACATCTTCCAGATCCTTTTTCAACAGATTGATGACCAGTTCGATTTTCTCATCAATCTTAAAGAATTCCTGTTTCGGTTCATGGTCCCTGGCAAAGGCTACAAGATTCCGGGTCAGGTTTTTCCCCCGAAGGGTCTGCTCAAAAATCAACTCCAGCGTTTCTCTTGTCTGGGTATGCGGGCAGGTCCTCATGGCCAGTTCCGAATTGCCCATGATGACACCCAGAATATTATTAAAATCATGGGCCATTTTTCCGGCAATCTGCCCCACCAGGGCAAATTTCTGGGCTTCGGCCGCAATGGTAATTGCCTCAATTTTTTCTGTCCGGACCCTTCGCAGTTCAGTGATGTCCTCAAAAATAAAAATTCCCGCAGAAATGATGCCGTCCGAATCACGGACAGGAGCGGCATTGGATGAAATCCATTTTTCATGGCCCTGGGCATTGCGGATGATGAACTCCTCATTCCGGATGATCTCGCCCTTTGCCGTTGCCCGGAAAAGGGGAAGATCTTCCGGGAGATACGGTATCCCATCCGGCCGGAACGCTTTCCAATCCTCGTCATGGCTTATTTTCTGATTTGCCGGGCAAAACAGAAGGGCATTTCCCAGGATGCGCAAGGCCTCGGGATTGGCCCAGCGGATGGCGGCATCGCTTGTATCCGAGATAATGATACCTGCCGGTGAATGATCGAGAGCAGTCTCCAGCATGGCTCTGATATGGTCTTTCTCCTCTGTTTTCCGTTGAACCATATCGTCCAGATTGATGATCCGGTCCTGGACCTCACTATTCAATTCCCATTTTCGGGTCAGGGCGTAGGCGAGTTGGAGTACTTCCACATCATCAAAGGGTTTTTTCAGAATCAGCAGATTGTCGGTTTCCCCGAGCACACGGCAGATCTCCGGCCAGGAATAGTCTGCATATGCCGTGCAGAGCACGACCTGTAAATCCGGGCATTTCTGCCAGAGATGATGGATGGTTTCAATGCCGTCCCAGCCCGGCGGCATGCGGCCGTCCACAAATGCCAGGGAATAAGGGCGGCCCTCGGAAAGGGCTTTTTGGACCAGGGCCAGACCCTCTCTGCCCTGGAAAGCGGAATCGATTTCAAAAGAGACGGATGTCCTGGTTTGGATTTTGGCACCAAAGAGTGCGGACTCCATGTCTAAAAGGCCGTCATCCAATGCCTGGGGCTTCATCAAAATTTTGCGAAAATCCTCGTGGATCGCAGCATTGTCATCGATTATCAGTATTCGTTTAGCCGGAATGTTTTCTCTGGACATTATGCTTTATCTCCTGAAAAAAAAGGTAGCTCAAGGGTAAAGGTTGCACCCAGACCGGGACCGTCACTGTGTGCGGTCAACCTGCCACCGATTTCTTTGGCGGCGATGGCCCCGCTATGCAGGCCAAAACCGTGTCCTGTTTTACGTGTGGTAAACCCGTGCTGGAAAATCCGGGTCATGTTTTCAGAAGGAATGCCCACGCCGTTATCTGAGACCTGCAGGCTCAAACGATCAGGGCTGGAGGGGAAAATCCGCAAAGTGATGATTTTTTCCTTCTCCATCCCGGTGCATGCATATTTGGCATTGTTGATCAGATTCAGCAGGGTCTGCAGAACCTTGTGTTTGTCCACGGTGATGGGCGGCATTTCCCGGTATTGACGAAATACGGTAATTTCATGCCGGGTCAATGCGCCGGCACTAAGTTCCAGTGCATCCTCCATCAACTGTTCCGGTGCGATGCTTTCAAGAACACCCGAGACATGGCCGTAAGTCTGCTGCATGGTCACAATTTCCTTGATGTGATCGATCCGCTGGTGCAGCACTTCTGATTCCCTCAAAATGAGCTGTTGTTCTTTCTTAAGCACAGGGGATAGAGAGATCAGATAGGCCGGGATCTGACGACCCCGGGGGTCCTCTGTAAGAAACCGGCCAAGGTTGTTCCCGGCCTGGGCCATCAGGTCGGTCACCTTGGTGATATTAACCATGCGAGACTCCCGGATCTGATTCATGATCAGATTGCAGGACACATTGACGCTGTTCAGCACATTGCCCACATTGTGAAGCACGCTGGTGGCCACCTCGGCCATGCCGGCGGCCCGGGACATTTCCACAAGGGAACTCTGGGCTGCGGCCAGTTCTGCCAGGGCCTGTTCCTTGGCAACAACCTGTGATTCAAGTTCCCGTGTACGTTCCAGGACCCTTTGTTCCAACCTTGTGGCAACGCCTATGGGCATTCTGTATACCAGCACAGATAGGCTCAACCCGGTGACAAGGCAGCCCATGAAAAGGGTAAGGGCCGTGATCAGAAAAGGCTCGGCAGCCAGGCGAATCCGTATTTCACCGATCCTGTTGTTGTTGAATATGATCTGTGCAGGCTCTCCGTTTATCCCGAATTGCCTGAACAGACCCTGGGTATTTTCCCTATGGCTGAACTGATTGATGGGGTTTGATTGCTCATCCAGCACGGCAATACTTAGAATTCTTTTGTTGGGTACAAAGCTTTCAATGATCTCTGAATACTTAGTTGACTGATATTTCCAAAGGCCTGGAGAGCCGGCTGCCAATTGCCTGATACTGTCCGAAAGCTGTCTGGAATACAACCCTGCCTCTTTTCTCAATCTATGGAATTCAAGATAACAATAGACTCCGGGAACAATGAGGCTTATCAGCAGGCAGATGCTCAGGGCCAGCGGGAAAAGATTTCCGGCAAGCTCCCTGCTGATGCTGATTTGTTTGTCGAGTTGAACCATTGGGTTTCCTCTAGGGTAAGGGAGTATACCCGTTTGCCTGTAAAATACCCCTCCCCGTCTCGGAAGCAGTAAAACCAAGAAACCGTTTTGCTCCGTCCGAAAGCGTTTCCGGGCGATAGATAAAGGAAAGCCGGCGGCTCAACGGATAGGTACCGTTAATGACGTTTTTCTGATCAGGAGCAATGCCGTCAAGTTTCAATGCCTTGACATTCAGATATTCTGTGGCGACCATCCCAAGATCTGTTACGCCGATGGCACAGGGAGTGTTTGAAAGGGCCCGGTTCGCTTCCTGGTCATTAAAATAGAGGGTCCAGCGTTTGGCCTGATGACTTTCAGCATACACTTCCTTAAATCCGGGAATAGTGTTCTGAAGCACCAGAAAGCCGCTGTCGGACTTTTCCCTTGCCTGCACGATGATTAAATTGCCGTCTTTCCATGTTGTCTTTGTTCCCTTGAAAATCTCAATCAATTCACGGGAGGTAATGGTTTCTTCCCGAACCTCAAAATGAGCACCCACAATGATTGCCACGCGGGCATAGGGTTGTTCAGCGATACCCAGCTCTTTTTCATCCTCTTTGAGGGAACGGGAGATCAGGCCCAGGGCAATGGCCCCGTCGGCAACAGCCGTTATTGCACCCTGAGTCCCGATACTGCCTGGGATATCTATGGTAATATTCTGATTCTGCTTGGAAAAGGCTTGGGCCAGGAGACGGGTGATGCCCAGATTGGCCCCGGACCCGGCAGCGGTTATGGTCACCTGATGCGCTGGCCGTGGGGCATCTTCCGACCAACCGGGAGAGCCGAAGACCACAAAAATAAACGCCATAAAAGGAACAACAAATTGTTTCATATCATCTCCCGTATCCTTTCAGTCTATGGTCATCTGAAATATTTTCACAGGACATCATGCTTTATCGCATGAAAGAAAAGGGAGTTCAACCAAAATCCATTGCCTGTTTTTTTTGATGGCAAATATCCAGAGCACAAATAAAGACATTGCAAAACCGGTCATAATCTGTTTTAAATGATGGGCTGAATAAAATAACAAAAGGGTTATGGTTTGAATATCGATATTAAAGGCATTGTCATTATCTGCGGGAATTACGGCAGTGGAAAAACCGAGACGGCCGTGAATCTGGCCATTAAACGCAAGATGGACGGCATCGAGGTCAAGATTGCGGATCTGGATCTCGTGAATCCCTATTTTCGGACCCGTGAAGTGCGGGTTCTCCTGGAAAGTCTGGGTATTTCCGTCATCCTGCCGGACCGGCAGTATATGCATGCCGATCTTCCTATCCTGGCCCCGGCCGTGGCCGGGATGATCAGGCAGCCCTCGGAGCTGACCATTCTGGATGCAGGCGGAGATGATGTGGGCGTCACGGTACTCGCCTCCCTTGAGAACCATCTGTCAAAAAAAAAAGTCCATATGCTCCAGGTGATCAACCCCTTCAGGCCCTTCACGGAAGACGTCAAGGGATGCATCAGGATAAAAGAAGAGATCGAAGCCTCTTCAAAAATAAAGATCACAGGGCTTGTGGGCAATGCCAATCTCATTGACGAAACCCTGCCCGACCATATTTATAAAGGATACGACCTGTTAAAAGAGGTCTCTTCTGCAACGGGCCTGAAAATTGAATTTATTACAGCCTGTTCCAATATATTACCCCAACTTGACCCGGATCACTTTTCCTGTCCTGTGCTGGAAATAGAGAGGAAAATGAATCCGCCCTGGAAACGTTTAAGCAGTAAAGGAGTGTTATTTAATGGCGTATAAACATATTGTTGATTCTGAACGATGCAAGGGATGCGGGCTCTGTGTCAGTGTCTGCCCCAAAAATGTGCTTGAAATCACGGACAAGGTCAATGCAAAAGGACATTTTCCCGTGTACCAGGCCAGACCGGACGACTGCATCCACTGCACCATGTGCTGCATCATGTGCCCGGATGTGGCCATCAGCATTGTTGAGACAAAAGAAGTGAGTGCCGGGTAGTGGCTCACTGCTCAACACTTCAAATAAAAATAATCCATAAGGAACCATCATCATGGCAAAAGTGTTAATGAAAGGAAATGAAGCAATCGGTGAAGCTGCCATCCGTGCCGGCTGCTTAAATTATTTTGCATATCCCATCACCCCCCAGTCTGAAGTGGCCGAGTACCTGGCCAAACGACTGCCGGAAGTGGGCGGTGTCTTTCTTCAAGGCGAAAGTGAAGTAGCGGTCGGGTATATGATTTTCGGTGCTGCCGGTTGCGGGGAAAGGGTCATGACCACGTCATCCAGTCCCGGCGTAAGTCTCATGAGTGAAGCCCTGTCCTATATTGCCGCGGCCCAGTGCCCGGCGGTATTTGTCAATATCATGCGCGGCGGTCCCGGTCTTGGCGGGATTCTCCCGTCCCAGGGCGATTATTTCCAGGCCACAAAGGGCGGTGGACACGGGGATTACCATCTCCTGGTCTTTGCACCGGACGGGGTCCAGGAAGCCGTGGAAATGACCATGAACGCCTTTACCCTGGCGGAAAAATACCGGGGGCCGGTGATGATTCTCGGCGACGGCATGATCGGACAGATGATGGAGCCGGTGGAATTTCCGGATAATCTCAAATCCGAACCCTCCAACAAGGATTCCTGGGCCACCAACGGCATGGACAAAAGAAAATCCAATAAGCGGAATCTGGTCCGGTCTCTTTTTCTTGACCCGACGGAACTCAACAATAACAACCTGGCCCTGAAAGCCAAATATACGCAGATGAAAAAAGAGGAGGTCCTGTATGAAGGATACAATACGGATTCGGATTATAAGGTCCTGATTGTGAGTTACGGCACCATGAGCCGGGTGTGCAAGACCTCCATCGACATGATGAAGGAAGAAGGGATTGAGGTCGGGCTTTTGCGGCCCAGAACCCTTTTTCCCTTCCCTGAGGAAGCGATTTTCAAGGCAGCCGTCAAAGAGAGCTGCAAAGCCGTCATCAGCATTGAAATGAGCATGGGCCAGATGGTGGAAGATGTGGAACGATGTGTCAAGGGGCAGAGGAAAGTCGATTTCTATGGCGAATGCGGCGGAGATATTCCGACACCTGAAAAAATCATTGAAGTTGTCAAAGAACTGCTCTAACCGCATGATTTAGGAGATAAAAAAAATGGGAAAAACATTTTCAAAGCCGGAAGCCATGAGCAACACCATGACGCATTATTGTCCCGGCTGCACCCACGGCATTGTTCACCGTCTTGTGGCGGAAGCCATTGATGAGCTGGGCATCCGGGGAAGAACCGTGGGCATTGCTCCGGTGGGGTGTGCGGTGCTGTGCTATAATTATTTTGATTTTGATTTCCAGGAAGCAGCCCACGGGCGGGCACCGGCCATGGCCACAGGGATCAAACGGGTACGGCCGGATTTGATTGTCTTTACCTACCAGGGAGACGGGGATCTTGCCAGCATCGGCATGGGGGAAATCATCCATGCAGCCAACCGGGGTGAAAAATTCACCACCATATTTATCAACAATGCCATCTACGGTATGACAGGCGGCCAGATGGCCCCGACGACCATGCCGGGGCAGCGGGCCACCACAGCACCCACTGGCCGGAATACGGAAGAGACCGGTATGCCCATCCGCATGGCCAACCTGTTAAAGGAACTGGTCACCCCCGGTTACATCACCCGGCAGGCAGTCCTGAATCCGAAACAGATCAACAAGGCCAAAAAGGCCATTAAAAAAGCCTTTGAATACCAGGTGGCAAATAAATGTTTCAGTTTTGTGGAAGTCATCTCTACCTGCCCCACCAATTGGGGTCTCACACCGCTGGATGCCTTGAAATGGGCTGAAGATACCCTTCTGCCCTATTATGAACTGGGAGATTACAAAATTCCTGAATAGGATAAGAACCCTATTTTAATTTATCGTTGTTTTTGGAGAAACCAATGCAAACAGAAATAAAATTTGCAGGATTCGGCGGCCAGGGAATCTTACTCAGCGCAAAACTTCTGGCCTATGCCGCCATGAAACAGGGCTTTTTTGTCGCCTGGGTCCCTTCCTACGGACCTGAAATGAGGGGCGGAACCGCCTATTGTACGGTGGTTATCGGTGACAAACGGATCGGCTCCCCCATTATCAAAAATCCATCCCATCTGGTGGCCATGAACCGTCCGTCCCTGGAAAAATTTGCCAATGACGTGAAACCCGGCGGCGTGATCCTGATCAACAGCTCCCTGATTCCGACCCGGAGCAACCGGACGGATATCATCGAATTGATCGTTCCGGCCAATGACAGCGCCATCCAGGTGGGCAGCGTCAAATGCGCCAATATCATTGCCTTAAGTGCCTTTGCCGCCAAGGCAAAGGTGGTTGATATGGAGGTTCTTCGACACTGTGTCATGGAAGAATTTTCAGCCAAACCCAAAATCATTCCGCTGAACATGAAAGCCTTTGACGAGGGTGTGAATATCGCAAACATGAGTTAAAGCCAATTAAACAGACCGCAGGGGAGGAGCAGTATGATCAGAATCGAAATTTCTCTTTTCATGAAAAATGTTCCGGGTGAGCTGGGAAAATTAACCGAGCTTCTGGGCAGTAACGGTATTAATATTGATGCCATTACCATCCAGGATGCATCGGCCTATGTTCAAAACCTTTTTGAAGCCAGGGGAAAATCCCTGAAGCGGCTGGCTTCTTCAGCCAGTTACAGCTCCATGAGACGGGATTCTGCCGCCTTTGCCCTGATCCGCCTCGTTGTTGACAAGCCGGACACGGCCATGGATCTCTTAAAGGCCAGGGACTATCTCTTTGATTCCAATGAAGTGGTCACCCTTGATGTGACCAATAAACCAGGTGAATTTGCAAAGATCACGAAAAAATTCGGAGAGGAAGAAATCAATATCAATTATGTCTACGGATCTGTTTCCGACTCCGACGGCAAATGCCTTTTTGTATTCTGCCCTGAGGATGTGGCATCGGCTGCCGCCATTTTCAAGGACGGCTATTAATCCTTGAGGTGAAATAACCCTGTGATGATACCGGATTTACGTTCCCTGATTCTTTGCCTTGTCGTTGTAGCCGTTACGCTGACCCTGTGCATGTTCTATTTTCTGAACGAACGGAAAACCTATCCCGGGTTTTTAAACTGGGCCATGGGGCTCCTGCTGTTCAGCACAGGAATGTCCTTTATCTGCCTCAGGGAATTTCTTTCCGATTTTGTCTCCATTATTCTTGCCAATACCCTGATTTTAAGTTCCATCATCATTTTTTATTCAGGGTTTATGGCCTTTGTCCAAAAAAAGATCAACCTCTATGGCCATCTTTCCGTCTTAATCATTTATACCTTCTGCCTCTCGTTTTTCACCTATATCATTCCCTATCTGTTGATCAGAATCATCATGATTTCAGTTCTCATGGCCCTTTATTTTCTGTTCATCCTCCGCATCCTGTCAAAGGACATCAAGGCCATCCTCGGAAAAAGCAATCCCATGCTGTCCGGTACATTGATTATTTTTGTCCTGTTTTCACTGTTCAGAGTCGTCTATAACCTCGTCATCACCGTCACGGATACCGGTCCATCCCGGAGTCTGATCATGGAACCCTTTGTTCCCCTGATTCTCATGGTTTTATTGATCACGTTGATTATCGGTCTGATCCAACTCAATTACCAGAGACTTGAAAAAGAGTTTTTCGACACCTACAGGGAAATCGAAAAGGCCAAGGAGGACGCAGAAAAAGCAACCCAGACAAAATCGGAATTTCTGGCCAATATGTCCCATGAAATCAGGACGCCCATGAATGGGGTCATCGGCATGCTGGATCTTCTCTGCGAGACCGCCCTTCTCCCCGAGCAGAAAGATTTTGCCCTCTCAGCCCAGCAGAGTGCGGATTCGCTTTTGATCCTTGTCAACGATATTCTTGATTTCTCAAAAATCGAAGCCGGTATGCTTGAGATTGAAAAAATTGATTTTAATCTCAGCGTCACCATGGATTCCATCAGCGATATCATGGGCATCAAGGCCAATGAAAAAGGAGTGGAATTTGCCTGCCTGATCCAGGATGATGTGCCGGTGAATTTAATAGGTGATCCGGGTAGACTCCGGCAGATCCTTACCAATCTTGCAGGAAACGCGGTCAAATTTGTTGAAAAAGGGGAGGTCTTCATCCGGGTATCGAGGCGCCTGGAATCCGATACCATGGTTGAGCTTCTGTTTGAAGTCAAAGATACGGGCATCGGGATTCCGGAAGATAAACTCGGGCTTCTTTTCAATTCTTTTTCCCAGGTGGATGCATCCACCACCCGCAAATACGGGGGAACCGGCCTTGGCCTTGCCATCTCAAAACAACTGGTGGAACTCATGGATGGTGAAATCAGCGTTCGGAGCAAAGTCAATGAAGGGTCTACCTTCTTTTTTTCAGCCCTGTTCCATAAACAGAAAAAGCAGGCCGAGGTCTTCCTTCCCATGGATGATATTAAAGACACCCGGGTACTGGTGGTGGATGACAATCGGATGAACCATGAGGTTTTCACGGCCTATTTAAAATCCATGGGCTGCCTTCCCGACAGTGCCTATCGTCCCGGCCAGGCCCTGGAAATGCTGAGGCATGCGGCCGCCGGAAATCCCTATAAAATTGCGTTGATCGATATGCAGATGTCTGAAATGAACGGGGAAGAACTGGGGCGAGCCATTCTTCAACATCCCGATATCAAAGACACCATCCTGATCATGCTGTCTTCCATTGGGCATCGGGGGGACTCTGCAAGATTAAAGAATACGGGTTTCCAGGGTTTTCTGACCAAACCGGTAAAAAAGGGGCAATTGCTTGACTGCTTAAAAACGGTGATCAGTTTGTCTGAAACGAGTATTCCCGGAAGTACAAAACCCTTTGTGACGAGTTTCAGCATCCGGGAATCAAGGGAAAGCCGGGTGGTTCAGGCGGAAAAACAGCGTGTCATGCTAGTTGAAGACAATATGATGAACCGGAAGGTGGCCGTAAAAATGCTGGAAAAAATGGGCCATGAAGTTCTTGAAGTCCATAACGGCCTTGAAGCCGTGGAGATATTTGAAAAGAGTCATGATACCATTGATATCATCCTCATGGATATCCAGATGCCGATCATGGGCGGAGAAGAAGCCACGCAAAAGATCCGGAACCTTGAAAAACAGCTCTCCATCCATACCCCCATCATTGCCTTGACCGCCAACGCAATGATCGGCGATAGAGAACGGTTCATCGAGGCCGGGATGGACGATTATATTTCAAAACCCATCAAAAAAAACGATCTGATCAAGGTTTTCTCTTATCTTTGAGAACCTGGTTTGAGATGACGATTCTCTGGATTTCGCTGGTCCCTTCATAGATGGTGAACACCCTGGCATCCCGGTAGAATCTTTCCACATCATAGTCTTTTGTGAATCCGTATCCCCCGTGGATCTGGATGGCCCTGGCCGTGATCTCGTTCACCATTTCCGAGGCAAAGAGCTTGGCAATGGAGGCTTCCTTTGTGTAAACCTCGCCCCTGTCCTTCATGGAGGCAGCGGAAAAAATCAATTGTTTGGCCGCCTCGATCTGGACGGCCATATCTGCAATCTGGAACCGGATGGCCTGGTGCTTGGCAATGGGAACACCAAACTGTTTTCGTGTTTTTGCGTATTTAACGGCCGCATCAAAGGCAGCCAGGGCAACCCCGTAGGATTGGGCCGCAATGCCGATCCTGCCGCTGTCAAGGCCGGACATGGCGATTTTAAATCCATCCCCGGCTCTGCCCAGCATCTGGTTTTCCGGGACCCGGCAGTTTTCCAGGATCAGGTCTGTTGTGTCCGAGGCCCTGAGCCCCATTTTATCTTCCATATGACCCACAATGAGGCCGGGTGTGCCCTTGGGAATAATAAAACAACTGATTCCCCGGTGGCCCTGGCTTTCATCGGTTTTGGCCGTAATCAAAACCACTTTGGAATATTTGCCCGAGGTAATAAAGCGTTTGGTGCCGTTAATGACCCAGCCATCCTTATCTTTTACCGCAGTTGTCTGCTGGCTCACCGGATCAGACCCGGCTTCGGGTTCTGTGAGGCCAAAGGCGCCGATCATCTCGCCCGAAGCAAGGGGAACTAGAAATTTTTGTTTCTGCTCTTCAGTCCCGAATTTGTAAAGGCTTTCACAGACAATGGAATTCTGGACCGACATGACCACAGAGGTGGAGGCGCAGGAATAGGCAATTTCAGACAAGGCCAGGACATAGGAAATCGTGTCGGCAGATTCACCGCCATATTTTTCAGGAATCATCATTCCCATGAGCCCGAGTTCCCCCATCTGCCTGAAATTTTCAGCCGGAAATTCCTTGGTCTTGTCCCTTTCCGCCGCGGTTGGCCCAACCACTTTACGGGAAAATTCCCTGACCATATTCTGGATCATCAATTGTTCATCGGTGAGCTTGAATAACATGACCTCTCTCCCTTATTTGTCTGAACCTTTAGGGTGCATATACCACGACAATGAGTTCTGCATCGGTTTTACCAATATTCCTTAAATCATGTTTGATACCTGAATTAAAATGAAGGGAATCTCCTTTTTTCAATGTATTGACATGATCGCCGACCTGATATTCCACAGTCCCTTTCAGCACATGGACAAATTCCTCGCCTTCATGCTGGAAACCCACACCGTCATGGCTTTTCTCTGCTTCAACCACAATCCTGAAGGCTTTCAAATGTTTATTTTCAGCATTGGGGGTGAGGGGGGTATAGGCATATTTATCGGTTCTTTTGGTATAGGCCTTGGACCTTTCTTCCACGGCTTCGTCCGGCTCCTTTAAAAACAGGCTGGAATCAATATGAAGGGCCCTTGAAATCTGAAGCAGGTTCCCGACCGACGGCCTTTTTTCCCCTGACTCTATTTTTGTGATGGCCTCCTTTGACAGCCCGGTTTCATTGGCCATTGCCTCAAGGCTGATCTTCTTATCCAATCTTGTCTTTTTGATCCTTTTACCGATGGGTGTGATGCCTTTTTTCATTGCCATATTCTCTCCACATTCCGGTTAAGAGCCGCCTTAAAAGATTGAGCGCTCGTTCACAAACAGGGTCATAAAAAACCGGCCCGATCTCTTCTTTCGAAATTCTTTTAAAAAAGATCAGCCGATGATTTGAATCCAGTTTTCCGTATCTTCTGCCTTTCCGTATTGAATTGCCGTCAATGCATCATAAAATTTCATGGCTGTTTTGCCGGGTGTGCCGTCCCCGATGGAAATTTTTCTTTCCCCATACCGGATTTCACCCACAGGGGAAATCACCGCCGCTGTTCCGGAACCGAACACTTCTAAAAGCCGTCCCGAGGCATGGGCCTCGAACACTTCATCAATGCTGATTTTTCTTTCATTCATGGGCATGCCCCATTTTTTTGCCAGGGTAATGACCGAATACCGGGTGATTCCCGGCAGAATGCTCCCGCTCAGGTTGGGGGTGACCAGTTCATCCTTCATGAGGAAAAAGATATTCATGGCACCGACTTCTTCGATATATTTTCGTTCCAGGGCGTCCAGCCAGAGAACCTGGGCATACCCCTCCTTTTTTGCCTTTTCCGAGGCAATGAGGCTGGCGGCATAATTGCCGGCGGTCTTGAACTCGCCCACACCGCCCCGGACTGCCCGGACATGGTCCCTGGCCACCCAGATTTTCACAGGATTCAAGCCTTCGGCATAATAGGCACCCACGGAAGAAAGAATGATAAAAAACCGGTAGGTCAGGGATGCCCGGACCCCCAGGAAAGGATCGGTTGCAATAATGGTGGGCCGGATATAAAGGGAAGTACCCAGGGTTTCCGGGATCCATTTTTCTTCCAGAAGGATCAACTGTTTCAGGGCCTTCATGACAAAGTCAATATCAATCTCAGGGATGCACATGCCTTTGGCAGACCGGTTCATTCTTTCAAAATTATCCCTGGGCCTGAACAGGCAGATTTTCTTATCCGGGGTCTTATATGCTTTCAACCCCTCAAAGATGGCCTGGCCGTAATGAAACACCATGGCGGCCGGGGAAATGCTGAAATCTGCATAGGGGACAATCCGCGCGTCATGCCAGCCCGCATCCTTTGAATAGTCCATGACAAACATATGATCCGTAAACACCTGGCCAAACCCCAAGGCTGAATCCTTTGGCCTTGTCCTGTCGGTTTCTGCCCGGCTGATTTTTATTTCCATTCCGTCCTCCATCCATTGAATTAAATTTATTTTTCAAAATTAATATGGTCGCTTCATCTCTTCTCTGTCAAGATAATTTTACCCTTTTTATTGACGAAGCCCTTTTTTTCCGGATACTATACTAAAATATTTAACCCCTTAAAACAAAGGAAAAAAGAATGGACATCAAATACCATGTTGAAGCTGCCTGGAAACTCTGCCTGGCGAATGCCTTGTCTTTGATTCTGATCACCCTTGTGGCTGCTGCGGTCAGTGTTGTTTCCCTCGGAATCCTGGCACCCGTGGCCTTTGCCGGGTATTCCCATTCCCTTCTTCAATTGCTGAGGGTTAATCGGGAGCCTAAGGTTCAGGATGTTTTTTCCGAGCTTCGTTTATTTCTTCCTTTATTTGCCTTCACCCTGATCGTCTTTATTGTCAGCCTCATCGGATTTACCATCCTGGTGGTTCCCGGTATTGTGTTCACTTTGATTGTCGGGTACACCTGCCTTTACATGATCCCCCTCATGGTGGATAAGAAATTCGGGCTTCTGGATGCAGTGAAAAAAAGTGCGGCCCTGGTCACCGGTTCCCATATGATGGACCATCTCATCGTTTTTATTCTCTTTTTTGCCCTGACAGCCATCGGCGGTTCATCCTTTATCGGTTTTATTCTGCTCCAGCCCTTTGCAACCCTGTTCCTTTTGTCTGTTTATGAAAAGGCCGAATAGATTTATGGATTTAGTTCATCCAGAACAGCATGTTCTTTAAAGCTGTAGTATTCCTTTGTATTAAAAATCACATGGTCCAGAAAACGAATACCCAGAATATTTGCAGCACGGATGAGACGCTGGGTTATTTCTATATCATTCCCGCTCGGGGTTAAATCTCCTGAGGGATGGTTATGGGCAACAATAACAGCCGAAGCCCTGTCCACGAGAGGATCGGCAAAGACCTCCCGCGGGTGAACCTGGGTGCTGTTGACCAGGCCGATGGAAACCACCCGGATGGCCATGATTTCATTGGCTCCGTTGATGGCGGCGCATAAAAAATGTTCCTGCTTTCTGTCGGCATAATGACGAATATGGGGAAAGATATCTTCAGGCCTGTTGATTTTAAATCCTTCAGGCTTCACCCTGCGTCGTGTAAATTCAATGGCTGCAAGAATAAGGGTTGCCTTTGCATTACCTATCCCTTTAAAGGAATTAAGATCCTCTGCTGTGAGCCGGAACCCTTTTTTATCAATCACCGGAATTAATTTATCTGCCAGGGCCAGCACATCCTGATCCTTCGTACCTTTTCCCAGCAGAATCGCCAGGAGTTCCCTATCCATAAGGGTCCTTGCGCCATTTTTCAGAAGTTTTTCCCGGGGCCGTTCTTCCCGGGGAATCTGCCGAAATTCATTTTTTACCATAATTTATTCCGCCCTTACGGTCTGGAGTCCACTTTCAATAACGGTAAAGGCCATGATATCAAAAATAGCCCCGGCATCCGTATATTTAGGATCCCATAAAGCCTCATATTTATCCCTTTCTTCATAGGCTTCCTGAATCAGGCGATCGATTTCCCCCTTGTAGGTTTCCCGGATAAAAAATTCGTCATCCCGGTGAATGCGGATGGTGTTTATAATTTTTTCATCATGGATTTTTTCTTCTGTGATATCCCGGATAATGATAGCCTCATCATCGGATATGGCAAAGGTTTCCCGGATCTTGTCAATGGCATCCTGAACCGTCACTTTTTTTATCGGCAGGGGAGCCCCCTGCCGGGTTTTGCCTTTAAGTTTGACAGAGCCGCCGCTCTTGACCTCTTCCACATATTTAACATTGGCTTTGATGACTTTTGTTTTCCGAATCAATCGCATCAGGTCAGATACGGAAGCCTTTTTGATCAACTGAGGTCCGACATATTCGGCAAAGGCTGTAAAAGCCTCTATATTCCTGGGGTATTGAAAAAATACCGCCATAAAATAATAGACCTTTACAAATTTTTCCAGCATATAAACAAAGGTTTTTCGATCCTCCATATCCGGCAGGCTATTCTGAAAACGAGCCCTCAGGCTTGCAACCTCATCCTGTAGCCGGGCATCTTCAGCCTGATCCATCAAATCCACAATTTTGTCTGCATCGGCCTGATCAAATATCTTTCCGGCAAGAATGCTTTCATACAGGTCTGTACAATCTTTTTTATCAGGCTCCTCCGGTTCAAACGGTGTTGTTTTGCGATATTTCTGAAACGCTTTCAGAATATTTTTGGCATTGTTGGTAAAATCCACAACCACAACACTATCCTTGTTCTCATGACATCGGTTCAGACGGGATACAGTCTGGACCGCATTGCGGTCAACCACTGCCTTATCCAGGAACATTCCTGCCAGCAGCGGCTGATCAAAACCTTCCTGGAATTTATTGGCCACCACCAGCAACCGGTAGTCTTCTCTTTCAAACCGGTCCTCAATGGCCTCTCCGGAATTTATTTCATTAACGCCGGCTTCGGTCAGAATTTCATTGGTATCAGGATGAACAAAAGGCGAAAAGGCATACAAGACCTTATACCTGCTTTTTCTTTCCAACAGCTTTTCTTTGAAGATATTAAAATACCGGAGCCCGGCAATCCTGGATGTGGCCACAATCATGGCCTTTGCCCGGCCATTGACCAGGCCTGCAATCTTTTCCTCAAAAATTCTGAGCATCACCTCGGCCTTGTACTGGATCAACCCATCATCTTGAAATGCCACATTCTTAAGGGCTTTGGCCACAACCCCGGCCGGATACAATTTTTCATCCAATTCCGGTATCACCGGGCAATGAAGATGATAAAGGGTTTTATAGGAAATGATGCCAGTGGCCACGTCAACGATATATCCTTCCTGGATGGCTTCATCTTCCGTATAAACATCAAAGGGTTCTCCGAAAAGGGTCAGAGTTGATTTTGAAGGCGTTGCCGTAAAGGCCACAAAAATATGATTCCGGTCATGGGCCTGGATGATCCGTGCCATGTCTTCTTCCGGGTCGGGATCTTCCGGCTCCATATCTTCAGTCTCCGGGCCACGGAACGGCAATTTTACGGCCATGGCCGTCCTGCCTTCCTGCGAGCGGTGGGCTTCGTCAATAAGAAAGGCAACCCGGATGTGTTTTAATGAGTCGTCTCCCTGGATCTCCTCCAGAATATATTTAAATTTCTGCTGGGTTGTAACAATGATCCCTGCCTTTCTGCCGTTGATAAAGGACTTCAGGTCCCTTGATGTTTTGGCAATGCCCACCACATCTTTCAGATGGGCTAGTTTTTCCATATCTTCCTTGATGTTTTTATCCAGGGATTTGCGATCCGTCAGAATAAACACCATGTGGATGATTTTTTCGTTGGTGCCGGACCGGTAAAGGCTGTGAATGCGATCCGCCAGCCAGCAGATGGACAGGGTCTTGCCGGAACCTGCAGAATGATGGATCATATATTTTTTACCCAGATGCCTCTGGTCTGAAAACGAAGTCTCAAGATCCATTGCCAGGTTTTCAACCATTCTGGCCTGATGAAACCTGGGAAAAATCGTAATGGCCGATTGGGCGTGCCGGTCTGCAGAAGCATCCCTGGGCGACACATAAATAAGGTAAAATGACAGCGCCTTTAAAATGGATTCCCTGGACAGGACTTCGCGATAGAGAAATTCCACCGGGTATTCGCCCGGTGTGAACGGTTCATTTCTCAACCCGGAATTATGCCAGCGGAAATTGTTCGCCCTGGACGGGTCCGTGGCCACCATGACATCTGAGGTGTCTGCTGCAATATGGAGAAAGGGAAGGTTAAAAATCCGGTCCCTGTGATCCCGGTCCGCATACTGGGCCGCGGCATCATGAACGGTCTGGTTTTTCTCATGTTTGAGTTCCAGGGTAATAATGGGCAGACCGTTTAAAAACAATACAAAATCCGGCCGCTTCCCCCTTTTGATGACCAGCTCTTCCCTAAAACAGATTCGATTCTGATCAACATACCGGGCTGCCACACTCTGCTCTGACCGGGGCTCCGGATAATACAGGTGGAACCTGAGTCCCCGGACCATCAACCCGTTTTTGATGACCCGCCAAAGCGGTTGAAACCCCAGCTCTTTTTTCAGGGCCAGAAAAATTTCATCCCCGGCATCGCTGCCGTAATTTTTCTCAAGAGAACGAAAGGCCTCTTTCTGGGTGGCCCGGATAAAGGACAGCAGATGGCCTTCAGCAAAATACCATTCCGGATCAGTTATATCAGAAGGCTCAAGGGGAATATATCCGTGGGCCTCCCTGAAAAATTTCGCAATATGCTTCTGAAACTTTTTTTCCGGTCCGTCCGGCATGGCTCCTGCTCCCTTAAATCATTCCACTGCAACCCTTCTTTTTCCGGTCACGCATTCATGTATGATGGATTTGCGATAAAGTTCAAGCGTTTCTATCTGTTTGATGATATTTTTTTTCAGTTTTTCGATTTCTGTGGTTTTTTGGTTCAAAAATTCCACAATAAAAATTTGTTCATTCATCGGCGGTAAAGGGATGGGGAATGCCTTTATTTTTGACATGTTGGTCGATGCAAGATTAGTTGTTTTTTTCCCGGTCGCCTCAAAATATATTCTTCCATAAAGTGATGTCGTTAAAAAAGTTAAAAACTCGGCCTTTAGCTTATGTTTATCTGGTCGAATCGCAAAAATATGATTTTGATGAAGGCAGTTTTCTATCTGCCCTTCCCATAAAAAGCCTCGACCAAGCTTATCAAGGTCTCCCCCCTCCGTCATGAGTACATCCCCTTTTTTCAGCTCGGTTCCTTTTGCCACCGATTCAGGTAATAAAATCGTAGTCACATCCTCCAAATTTAAATACCCGTCTTGAACATTCGCAACTCTTAAATACGGCCTTGTAATCAAAGACCCGATATACTGCTTTCCCAGAGTCAAACCACTTTGAGCCTGAGATATTCTTTTCAGCTTTATCGCTTTCCAATGTGCTGGAATTTTCCCTACCCAGTCCACCCCGGAATCCTTCATCTCAACCGAATCATCCAACCCTTGGGTCACGGCTTTGTTAATGATGGTCTTTTTCAGTGCTTCCAGAGTTTCTAATTGTTTTTGTTTGATCCCGATGGTGGTGTTGATTGATGCATAAGCGTCATTTAAAAACCCTGCTATTCGAACTTGTTGTTTAATCTCTGGCAGATATATTCTGGTATAGGCAAGAAATTTGGATGGAACTCTCTTTTGACCGGCGGCTCCAGTCATGTTTAAAGCAGCAAACTCACGGTATTGGGTGTTAAAAATACAATAATACAAGAACTCACCATTAATTCTATGAGTTGGTCGTAATACATGAAATTCAGTACTCCCAAAACCATATCTTGTATCAATATTTTTGACATAGGCACCCTTTCCGTTTTCCATGCAAGGAGTTATTTTAGCAAAAAGGACATCCCCATTTTCAAAATATGTTAAACCTGCCATGATATTTTCAAATTTTTCTTTCCTACTGTTATCAATATCTCCTTTAACCGTTACTGCCTCCATCGGAACAATGGTGCACTCTTCTCCTTTTTCAGGTGGGGCCTCCGAAAAATTCGGTGAAATACATACAACATTTTTTATTCTGGAAGACTTCCATGTCTTTGGCACTTCGCCAATCCAATATTCATCTAAGTCTCTAATACTTTTATAGGAGTTCATTTTTTTACATCCCGCCCAATTTCCCTAACAGATCCGCCGCCTCTTTCTCCAATTTCCAGAACTCCTTCAGCAGGTCATCCGCCGGTCTTGGCGGCTCGTATTTATAAAAATACTTGTTGGGCAGGATTTCATAGCCTAACTGAGGGCTGTCCTGCCAGCGGATCACAGGTTTTTCGATCTCCCGTTTCAGGAAGGTTTCTATATCCTCACCGTGGGGGATATATTCCGTATCCGACACATAGTGCCGGTGGGTATAAACAGCATCGATCTTTAATGCCTTGATAAATTTATCCATCTCCTTTTTCTTTTCTTGGTCGGTTTTCATCTCCCGAGTGAGATTCTGAATCTCTTTTTGAAAAGCGGTTTTCACCTGTTTTTCAAAAAGAACGGCAAAGGTAACCTCCGGCTTAAGGGTAAAGGAAATCCGGCCATCCAGATCCCCGGATTTCAGGCAAATGGAAAATATCAAATCGCTGTCGTAAAAGTCCTGTTCCTTTCTGATATTGGCCGGGGTAAGCGGTTTGGTATAAGTCTCGGCGATAAATCCGGGTTCATCTTTTTCATCTGTCTGCCAGAACACCACCGAGACCTTGTGATAGGCAAAAGCTGTGGTATTGAAAATTTTTACACAATCGTCTGCATATCCTTTTTCCCACCCCTGTTGATAATGGGTCCGGATAATATCCATATGCCGGGGTGAAATCCGGTTGCGTTTATTTCCAAAAGATTTGGGCTCTTTTTCAAAACAGGCCCGGCCGTCAATGAGCATGACCCGGTTTTTATGGGTTTCCGGTTTTTGATTGGTCAGGAGCCAGATATAGGTAAAAATGCCGGTATTGTAAAAAAGCTGGTCTGGCAGCATGACAATGGCATCCAGCCAGTCATGTTCAAGAATCCATCTCCGGATCTCGCTCTCTCCCGAACCGCAGTCCCCGTTGCTCAAAGGTGAGCCGTTAAAAACAATGGCGATCCGGCTACCTCCGGTTTCCGCAGGCTTTATTTTGGCCAGCATGGTCTGGAGAAACAGAAAGGCCCCGTCATTGGTACGGGGAAACCCTGCGGCATACCGGGTAGTCCTGAATTTTGCCGCCTCGGTTTCATACCCGTCCTTGCCGCCCCAGGTCACGCCAAAAGGCGGGTTGGACAGCATATAATCGAATTTATACTGGGGGCCGGACAATTGATCTCCGGGTTCCGGGCTGTTGGGTGAGTTCGGGATCAGGGAGTTACCGAAAAAAATCTTTGCATCCTTTTCTTCCTTGATGAGCATGTCCGACTTGCAGATGGCATAATTGCCGGGCTGGAGTTCATGGCCGTGCAGGGTGACAAACTGCTGAACACGGGCCTTGTCTTCTTCAGTGCCGGCCCTCTCATACAGGTATTCCTTGGTTACGGTGAGCATACCGCCGGTGCCGCAGGCCGGGTCATAGACAGAAATATGCTTTTGAGGCTGGGGAATATCCAGAAGCTCCACCATGAGCCGGATCACTTCCCTGGGGGTAAAATGTTCCCCGGCTTCCTCGCCGCTCTGCTCTGAAAACCGGCGGAGCAGCTCTTCATAGACATATCCCATTTCAAGGTTGGTCAGATTGTCCGGCCCCAGCGGCTCCCTGGCATACTGGTTGAGGATGGGGGACAATCTTGAATTCCTGACCATGAGGCTGATGACTTCCTTGAAATTAAAATGATAGATAATTTCCTGGACATTTTCCGAGAAGCCTTTGATATAGTCCCTGAAATTTTTTTCCATCAGACTGGGGTCTTCCTGACATATTTTTTCAAGGGTCCAGGTTGTGGTATTGTAAAAAGGCGCCTTTTTTGAATTCTGTTCAAGCTTTTTGACCAGCTCCCATAGGGATTCATCCGTCAGGCCGGGGCGTTTTGCCCGGAGTTCAGCCGCCTGATTTTCCCGCCACTGGATCAAGACGCATTCCAGGCGGCGGAGAACAATAATGGGAAGAACAACGGTCTGGTATTCATAGGCCTTGAATTTTCCCCGCAGCCGCTCTGCAGACTTCCATATTTCATTGGTCAGATTGTTTAATTTGTCTTTATCAACGATTTGTTTCATTTGTTTTATCAAAGCAGCTCTAAGGGTTACGCAAAAGGGTGCGGTTCTTTCCAAAACTAATCTCTACTATGATATTTATTGAAAAGAGTAAACCAAAATTCTGAACACTAGTGCAAAGGGAACCACAACAGCCGGTGAAGATCCCTATTCTGGTGCGGGTTCCTTGAACAGCCTGGTATAACTTATTTTATAGGATTTCGGGGTGTCGTTCTGATAAACCCAGTAGGCGGCAATGGAGCGGATTTTTTCCATACTGATAAACCGGCAGTCATATAAAAGCTTTAACAGTTCCAGGGAAGTAAAGGTTTTAATATCATATTCCCTGGCAAGCAGCAGCATGTCATGATCATCCGTCACTATGGGGATGGAAAGAACATAGGCATAGGACAATGCGGTCAGATCAACCTTTGAAACACCGTATCTCTGGTCGCGGGCTGTTTCCCTCAAAAAATAAAACGTATTGGCGATATCGGATTTCTGCTGCGGATTCAGGCTGAAACACCGTTGCCGGTTCTCTGCATAGTCAGGCTGGCTAACCCAGAAAAATTTGTGTTTGAGAGACGGATTTTGTTTGTATTCTTCATTGAGTTCTCTTATGACGCCCAGCACATGTTTTTCTTCACCAAAGGGCATCTTCAATAATGGATGAATGCTTTTTGCCAGTCTGAAATATGCACATGAATCCACAAGGATTGTCGCATTCATGCAACAAGGCTTTCATAAAGGGCGTGGGCATCAGGTGGTGATAAATTCAGAACTGCTTGAAGAAAACCGACGGTTTTCTTTTTTCCCTTTATCAGTGTTTGAAGTGCCTCAAAAATAGGGCTGTCAAAATATCTCCGAGCAGATTCGATATAATCTGCCGGATTCGGCGGTAAGGCGTCAAAGAGATGTTCTGCAAGGGATTTATAGGGATTACAGAAAACAGTATTAACCTTAAAAATCTCTCTGTTCTTTTCCAGGTCGATTTTGCCCTGCCCTGTGTGTTCAGCATATCTGTTGATTTCATAATACATGGTTAAGGGGGCAATGGTCAGCTCCTCAGCTTTTTCCTTGATTCTTGAAAGCTGAAGGGATTTGTTTGAAATATTTTTGAGAAACGCATATTCAGTTTTTGCCGTTTCCTGACCGACCAGCAGCGCCCCGGCAAAAAAATCTGCAAAATCTTCCCCTTCTTCATTCTTAAGGCCGGGGGTTTTGACATGCCCAAGCTCATGGGCCATCCAAAATTTAAAATCATGGATCTTGCTGTCCAGATTCAGATAGATCCATGTGGTTCTGGATCTTGGCAGATAAATATGGAGAGCATTTTCATGATTGCTTTTGTCTCCCCAGAAAACAGGAATGATAACGGCATGATGCCGGTTAAAAAAATCGATCAGATCCATAAAACCAATTTTAAGCTCATTCTGTTTTCCAACGGCTTTTCTGACTTCAGCCGCTGCCTCCTGGACATAATCATACCCCAATTCCGGTGATATTAATGTCGGCGGCGCAGAAAGCCTGTCATAGGGCAAATAGGGGACAAGCTGCTCCAAGAGGAATCCTTTGTCTTTTGCCGCCTCCATATATGTCGGTGATATCCGATGACTTCCTTTTTTTCTGAAAGCCACAACCGGTTCATAAAGAGACTCTTTCTTGATGATGATGTCATCAAAGGATAATTTCAATAGATTAGCCAGTTTCAATAGGACGCCCGGTCTTGGAAACTTTTTCCCCTGCATCCAGTTTGAAACACTTTGTCTTGTCACCCCAAGCTTTTCAGCAATGACGGATTGAGACAACCCAAGAATTTCAAGCTGCTTTGCAACATTTCCAGCATTAATGATTTTATTTGATTCCGTATTCATGACCGAAACATAAACAAACCGTCAACTTTTGTCAACTTTTTATTTTCCCGGTTTACAAAAAGCCTATAGAGGAATTTAAAAATCATAAGCCCATTTTCTAAAAGATGGCCTTATGGCTCAGGCGTCTTTGATAACCGCGGAAGCCTCCGGGTTAAAGGGGTTCTTCCTTGCCGCCAGTGAATACAGGTACAGATAATTAGTTTTCAAATGGATCAGATATACAAGCCATTCTTCGATCAACAGGGCATACCCCCGGTTCATATCCCCTGCAAGATGATTCAGATCGGCTTTGGGGAGCGCGGTCAGGTTCTCCCTGCTTCTGAGTTCTTCATTGATATGGGCCACGGACAAAAGCAGTTCGGTAAACCCTTCATGCTCAACCGCAACCGGATTTTCAAGGAGATTCAAAATAAAATGGTGCTTTGCACTTAAAAACTGGTTCAGTTTTTCCAGATCCAATTTTTCAATATCCACCTTTCCGGTGTATTGTTTCAGACCTTTGATAAGGTTAGACAATTGAGCCACAGAAAAATTGACATCAATTTTTTTAAGATCGGGGAAATTATCCTTGTTCTTGTCACAGGAAGAAAAAAGCCCCAGCAGCCGATATCCGATCTCAGTAAAAAAAACACCCAGGACAATATTCTGTTTTTTCATTCTCTGCGCGGCATCCCTTCTCAACAGCATCAGTTCCGTGGCATTGGCAACAAACCCGATAAAAGCGCCACCGCCGAAAATAATAATAAACATGGTCAGAAGCCGGGTGGATTGATGGGTCGGGTGGATATCGCCATAACCGACCGTTGCCATGGTTACAATGTTAAAATATAGGGCCTCAACAAAAGACAGTTTTTCAATGGTCATAAATCCCAGCGTGCCGATCAAGGCAACACTGATGAGCAGCACAATAAAAATCCGAAGTCTTCTTTTTACCTCTATCATTTCTAACCTTCCTTCCTTATGATTCAGGGTGATTCAGAAAAACCAACTCTACCTTGAAAAATTCATGAGTGCAATATCTCGCGAAAGCCCTTTTGTTTCATACCTGATTGTTGTATCTTTTAAAACCGTGAAATATCATGATGGAAATAAAAATTGACCCTGTCTCAGTTGGAAGGTGAGTCCATGCAACATGCCATAAAAGACTCCTATCATTTTGAAACCGGGGAGTACCGGCCGCCCAGTGAAGGCGGCAGTTCTTCTCTTCTGGTGAGACTGACCCGGAACTGTCCCTGGAACCATTGCACCTTCTGCGCCATGTACAAAAATGAAAAATTTGAACTCCGCCCCCCCTCCGGGATCATTCATGACATCAATGCCATGCACCGCATCAGCGTTGAATTGGCAGATATCTCTATCCGCAACGGGAAAAAAGGATCAATTACATCCTCGGTTGTGTCTGAATTCTTTAAAAAAAAACCGGATCTCTATTTTCATCCCGGTTTGGGAATGCTCATCAGCTTTCTTGCGGCAGGAGGAAAAACCGCATTTCTTCAGGATGCCGACAGCCTCATCATGAAAGTTGAAGATCTGGTGGAAGTCCTTACGCATCTGAAAACCACCTTTCCCTCCATTGAAAGAATCACCTCCTATGGCCGCTCCAGAACCCTTGCCCGAAAACCGTCAGAGGACCTGGTTCGCATCCGAAAAGCCGGTCTCAACCGGATTCACATCGGGCTTGAAACCGGAGATCCTGATTTGCTGAAAATCATAAAAAAGGGATCAACCCCGGAAGATCATGTCAAGGGAGGCAAAAAGGCCATGGATGCAGGCTTTCAGGTATCGGAATACCGGATGCCGGGCCTGGGCGGAAACTTGCGTTCAAAGGATCATAGCCTGAACACGGCAAGGGTTCTGAATCTCATCAATCCCCATTATATCCGGTCCCGGCCCTTTACCCCCAGACCCGGAACCATTTTTTACGACAAGGCGACCCAAAATGACCTTGAACGCATGTCGCCCAGGGACCAGCTCCTGGAAATCCATCAAACCCTGGAAGCACTGGAGGTCACCTCCAGAATCTGTTTTGACCATGCCGGAAATTACTGGACTGGCCAGGACGGCAGGCTTCTCTTGAGCCAGAGCTACGAAGGCTATCGCTTTCCTGAACAAAAGGCCCAGGTGCTGGCCCTGATTAAAAGCGGTATTCAGTATTATTCATGATTTTTAAGCCGGAAAGGAGAATCCCATGCTGATTCAACCGGATTGCATCCCCTGTATTCTCAATATGACCATAAAGGCCATCCGAAATCTTTCTCTTTCGGCAGAGGTGGAACAAAATCTTTTTTCCGAAATTTTAAAAATCCCCGGTCTACGGGGGCTTGACTGGAATCAGACCAGCCCGGCCATTATTGAAATCATCATGACCCTTATCACAAAAACGGTTCATGATCCTGACCCGTTTCTTAAGGAAAAAACCCTTCTCAACATCCAGGCATTAAACCTTTTCCCTCTCCTGGAAAAATTGGTGGAAGAATCTGCCGATCCCCTTTATACGGCGGCAAGGATCGCCATCCTGGGAAATTCCATGGATATCATGATGCCGGAAGGACTTTCTTCCCTGAAAAAATTCATCCTGGAAAAGCTTGAAACCACCTCCTTATCACGAGACGATTTTGACCAGTTCTGCCGGCAACTCTCAAAAACCCGGAAAATTTTATATTTCACGGATAATGCCGGAGAAATCGTATTTGACCGGCTCTTTGTCCAGACCCTGAAAAAACAATATGATGTGGCTGTTGTCTTTGTGGTGCGAGGCATGCCGACCCTGAATGATGCTACCTTGAAAGAGGCCCTGGATGCCGGGCTTGATCAAGTGGGGGCTCTCATGGAAAACGGCATTGACGGCCCCTTTCCCGGAACCCTTTTGAAAAGGTGTTCCCCAGAGGTAAGAGCGCTTGCCGATGAATCGGATTTGATTATTTCCAAGGGCGGAGGAAATTATGACAGCCTGAGTGAAGAGGTGCCTGATCTGAAAACCCCGGTCACCTTTATGCTACTGTCAAAATGCCACCCTTTGAATACCCGGTTCAACAAAAGTCTTCATGAGCCTGTTATGTTTAACACCAAGGGGTTTAAAGACTGACCCTGCCATGAACCACGGGAAGGCGTTTTATAAATGGAATTCCCCTTTGAGGTGTGATATACACGGTTTTATAGACAAACTCGTTTAACCCTCACTCGGATATGGATATCATGAAAACAATGAAAGCACTGGTAAAGGTAAAACCTGAAAAAGGCCTGTGGCTGGATAAGGTCCCTGTTCCCGATATCAGCCACAACGAAGTTCTCATCAAAATCCTTAAAACCGCCATCTGCGGAACAGATGTCCACATTTACAACTGGGACAAATGGTCTGAGGCCACCATTCCCGTTCCCATGCACATCGGCCATGAATATGTGGGAACCATTGAAAAAATCGGCTCCCATGTGGTGGATTTCAAACCCGGCGATCTGGTTTCCGGCGAAGGCCACATCGTTTGCGGCCATTGCCGCAACTGCCTGGCCGGGCGGCGCCATCTCTGCCGCGACACCAAGGGCGTAGGCGTCAACCGGCCCGGAGCCTTTGCCGAATACCTGGCCATCCCGGTCACCAATGTCTGGTACTGCAACAAAACCATCCCCCTGGATGTCCTGGCCTGTTTTGATCCCCTGGGCAATGCCACCCACACGGCCCTCTCCTTTGATGTCCTGGGCGAAGATGTCCTCATCACGGGCGCAGGCCCCATCGGATGCATGGCCACGGCCATTGCAAAACATTCCGGCGCAAGGTATGTGGTGGTCACGGACATCAATCCCTACCGCCTAGACCTGGCAAGGAAAGCCGGTGCCACCCTGGCCGTGGATGTGACAAAACAGAATCTTGCCGATGTCCAGAAGGACCTGGGCATGAAGGAAGGCTTTGATGTGGCCATGGAAATGTCCGGCAGCCCGGCAGCCCTGAACTCCATCCTGGACAATATGTGCCATGGCGGAAAAATCGCCCTGCTCGGCATCATGCCGGAAAAAACGGAAATCGACTGGAACAAGGTGGTGTTCAATATGCTGACCATCAAGGGCATTTACGGCCGGGAAATGTATGAGACCTGGTACAAGATGACCAGCATGCTCCAGTCAGGGCTGGATATCTCACCCCTGATCACCCACAAATTCCATTACACGGATTTTGAAAAAGGCTTTGATATCATGCGGTCCGGGAATTCTGGAAAGGTGATTCTGGACTGGGTTTAACCCAATTATGGCCTTGTTTGATATAAAAATAAGGAATACACATGACTAAACAAATACCAACGTTCGATTCATTAATGAATCCACTATTGGACGCACTATTTGCACTTGGGGATTCTGGTTCAATTGATGAAATTTATGAAAAAGTATTGGAACAGGAAAAAATTGATGAGGAAATAGCGTCTGTCCCGCATAACACAGAAAAAAGCAACCAGACAGAAATTGCTTACCGTTTAGCCTGGGCGCGAACTTATCTGAAAAAATATGGTTTCTTAGAAAACTCCAGTAGAGGTGTGTGGGCGTTAACAAAGTTGGCTAAAGAACAAAAACAGGTAACCCCTCACATGGTAGTAAAACAAGTGAGGGAAGTGGATAAGGCTGAATCGAAGCCTAAAAACAAAAAGAATAAAAACGAGTCTATCGAACTAGAGGATACCAATACACCAGAAGCACAGGGATGGAAGGAAGAACTTTACACTCTGCTCACTAAAGAGATTTCTCCCGATGCTTTTGAAAGGCTCACACAGCGCCTTTTAAGAGAATCAGGTTTTGTTCAAGTTGAAGTGACAGGTCGAACTGGTGATGGAGGCATTGATGGTAAAGGTATTGCTAAAATACATGGATTCATGAGCTTTCATGTCATATTTCAATGCAAAAAATATCAAGGTTCCGTGTCTGCAGGCGATATCCGTGATTTCCGAGGTGCCATGGTTGGAAGAGCTGACAAAGGCTTGTTCATTACTACAGGAACTTTTACACCAGCAGCCGTTAAAGAAGCAACACGAGATGGAGCACCTCCGATAGACCTTGTTGACGGAGAGCAACTCTCTGAAAAATTAAAAGAACTTCAATTAGGAATAAAAACGGAACTGATAGAAAAAGTTACTGTCGATAAGGACTGGTTCACGAATTTATAAACAAATCCAACCAACTTTTGTCTGCACCTGACTGATGAAAAATGGGCAAACCGTCAAGGAGATCTAACCTGAAAGTATATACGTATTCTGAAGCAAAACAAAGTCTTGCCAATGTCCTTAATATTGCAAAAACTGAAGAAGTGGTCATCAGGAGAAAAGGTGGAGAAACCTTTTCAATTATTTTCAGAAAGAGCAAAAAATCTCCTTTTGATGTTCCAGGCATTCAAACCAAAGCAACCACAAATGACATTCTTGAGGCGGTTCGAGAATCCAGGGAACGATTCTCTGAAGATAATGTTGAAGACTTATGGGGAGGGACAAGCGACCTTTTGAAATTAACTATTGCCCGAGTCAGAGCAATAATTTTATAATCACCGTGAAAAACCTGAAGACAAAAACTTCATGCCCTTCATGATCTTCATGGTTAAAACTATGGCAAGCGGATCGCAAAAAGCCACATAGGAATAATTCGGCATTAACTTCCAGGAAATTGATGCCTGAAAAACCTTCCTGTATGATATATTGCCATTCTACGAGGTGATGAAAATGGCAGCATCAAAAATTGCAGTTACAATTGACGACAAGACGCTTAAACAAATCGATCTTCTCGTTCAATCTAATTTTTTCGCAAACCGCAGCAAAGCCATCCAGCAGGCGGTTAATGAAAAACTGATGCGCATGGAGAAAAGACGCCTTTCCAAAGAATGCGCCAAGCTGGACCCGAAATTCGAACAATCCTTAGCCGAAGAAGACTTTTCATCGGAATTGAAAGAATGGCCGGAATATTAAGGGGTAAAGAAGAACTGGCTCTCATCATTGACGGATTGAATGAAATAATTGGAGATTGACAAGATGAAAGTATTTACAGCAGTCGTGGAAAAATGTTCGGATACAGGCCTTTATGTGGGTTATGTTCCAGGTTTTCCCGGAGCGCATACTCAGGGCGAAATCTTAGATGAACTCAATAAAAACCTGAAAGAGGTTATTGAAATGCTTCTTGAAGATGGGTCCCATAAACAATTCCGTCATACTGATGGATGCGGTACATGCCATATTCAGACCGGAGCTGCAGGCAGGGATTTTGTCTGTCTTGACTTGGATCAAAATGGTGTATAATAATGATGTATACAACATAGGAGACCATCATGGTAAGAACACAAATATATCTGACGGAAAATCAACGGGACGAGCTGGCTGCTATTGCAAAGTCCATCGGCAAGAAACAAAGTGAACTCATTAGAGAAGCCATTGATCAGCTCATTCATCAAACAGGTGGCGGACACAGGGAATCTGTATTACGCAAAACTGCCGGGATCTGGAAGGATCGTACGGATCTTCCTGATTTTGATACAATTCGTTCTGAATGGAACAGGAACTGATCCTTCATCATCCTTATTTCCATAGGAAAAAAAATGAGCACAGACAAACTCGACCTATCCCTTTCACAGGAACTGGAGTCGCTGAAAAAAGAAGGCAGGGCCAAGGCTCCGGAACGCATCATTGAAACATATATCCCTCCCAAGGGCTCAAAAGGCCCACGGTATAAGCTCGTGGGGAGCGATAAGGAATTTATCCGGCTGAATTCCAATTCCTATCTTTCCCTTTCTAAGCATCCCGATCTTGTGGCTGCGGCGGATCAGGCCACCCATGAATTCGGCGTCGGGCCCGGCGCGGTGCGGTTCATCGACGGCACCTTTATCCATCACATCGCCCTTGAAAAACGAGTGGCAGCCTTTGTGGGTAAACCCGCGGCCAAAATCTTCAATTCCGCCTATACCGCCAACTGCGGGCTGGCCCTGTCCATTTCCCATGCCAAAACCTATTGGATCGGGGATCAGCTCAACCACAACAGTATTATCCGGGCCATGCGGATCAGCAATATCCCCAGTAAAAACAAAGCCATCTACAAACACAATGACATGGCCGACCTGAGGCGCTGCCTGGATGAAATACCTCTGGATATGGAACGGGTGGTGGTCATCTTTGACGGGATCTTCAGCATGAGGGGGGATTTTGCCCCCATCCATGAAATTAATGAGGTATGCAGGGCCTATGATAAAAAATTCAAAGACGGCGTCATCACCGTGGTGGATGATTCCCATGGGATCGGGGCCTACGGCGACAAAGGCCGGGGCACTCCGGATTTTTGCGGGGCCTCGCCGGACATCATTATCGGCACCTTTGGAAAAGCCTTTGGCGTCAACGGAGGATTTATTGCGGCAAGTCCCACCCTCATCGAAACCGTCCGCCAGAAGGCCGACACCTATATTTACACCAATCCCTTAAGCGTTGCAGACTGTGCGGCTGCGGTGAAAGCTCTGGATATCTGTGACGGGAATGAAGGCCTTGCCCTCCTGAAAAACCTCAAAAAAAGGACGGCCCAATTCCGCAAGGGATTGGAAAACCAGGGCAGAGAATCCATACCCGGCCCACACCCGGTGGTTCCTTTAATGGTGAGGGACACCCAGAAAACCCATGACCTTGTAAAATATTTATTTGATCAGGGAGTGCTGGTGGTGGGACTGACCTTTCCCGTTGTTCCCAGGGGAGATGAGACCATCCGGTTCCAGATCAATGCCTGCCATACGGTTACGGATATTGAATATGTTATTGAATTATTAAAAAATTTCAAATAGAGTAATCCATGGTTTGGTGAAAGATAACCTTGGGAGTCTTTATGAACCGCGAAAGCATTCTTGAAAATAAAAAAGTCCTGGTGGTGGATGATGAGCCGGATATCCTGGATACCCTTGAAGAGCTGCTTTATATGTGTGCGGTGGACAAGGCCTCGACCTTTGATGAAGCCGTTTGTTTTTTAAAAACAAAATCCTATGACGCGGCTATCCTGGATATCATGGGGGTGAAAGGGTATGATCTTTTAAAAATCACCCATAAGATTGATATCCCTGCCCTGATGCTGACAGCCCATGCCCTGACCCCGGACAATCTTAAAATCTCCATTGAGCAGGGCGCCGATGCCTATGTGCCGAAAGATAAACTCAGCGATATTACCCTCTATGTGGCCGATATCCTGAATGCAAGGCAAAGGGGAGGCAAAGCTCACGTAAAATGGTTCTCACTTTTAAAGCCGGTATTTGACAAATTGTTCGGGGAAGGGTGGAGAAAGAAAGACAGGGCCTTCTGGGATGAATTTGATGAAAAACAGATGTCGGCCCGGGACGATATCCAGAAAATGGAATAAGCCTGACAGAACACTCCTACAGGGGAATTTTTACAATAAATTCAGCACCCTTTCCGGCATTGGAATTCAAGGTCATTTCTCCGCCCATATCCTTTAACAGAACCATGACACCGGCAAGCCCGAGGCCATGACTTTTGATGGCGTTGTCAATAGATGATCCGGTGGTGAAATAAGTTTGGAAAATTTTCTGGTGGTCTGAAGGCGGAATTCCTCTGCCGTCATCCCTTACGCATAATGTGAGCAGTTTTCCCTCAATACCTCCGGAAATCTCGACAAAAACCGCCTTATATTTGAATGCATTGGTCACAAGGTTCCGTAAAATCTGCCGGACCTTGGCTTCATCCAGATGAACCACGGTTTTCCAGACCTTTGAATCAAAAACCAGTTTGACCCCGTAATCGGTCACCACCCGGCAAAGCTCCTCATAGGATTGAATCTTCCGGATCACATCCACCGCACCCGGATCGGCAAGGTCGAAGATTTCAACTAGAACCGTCATCACAAGAGAAGAAACATAAAAATCCCGTGTGATCATGACCCCTTCCCTGGACCGCCCGAGTTCCAGCACATCATTGACGAGACGCTGGGTTGCCAATGCGTTCCGGATAATTCTCTTGAGCACCTTGATCTGTTTCTCGGTCAGGGGGCCATAGGTTTCCGGGCGATTGAGGAGGGATTTGGCTCCGGCATCAATGACTGAAAGGGGAACCTTTAGATCGTGAATCAGAATCTCTGTTTTAATGGTGGTATCTGGCATTTGTTTCTTTTACCTTTAAAATCCTTGCAATTTCAGTCAATGATTTTATATAGTGGTGCCGATTGAAACACTCCCGGCTGATTCGGGCAAAGACCGTATAGGATCTTTAAAATCATAAAATTTTGTTATACGAGGATCATTCAATCTTGTAAAGTCTTTTGAGTTTTATGGAGTTTTATTTATGAAAAGCAGTGACGCTGACATATCAGAACTGGAAACCCGGTTAAAAAAACTGGAACAAGAAAATAAAATCCTGAGCAATATCCTATATAAAGCGCCCATCCCCATCTTTGTCCTGGATAAAAACCACACCATCACCCATTTCAACCAGGCCCTTGAAGAACTCTCGGGACTGTCTGCCAAAGACATCATCGGCTCAAGGGATCAATGGAAGGCGTTTTATTCAAACCCCCGGCCGGTCATGGCCGACCTCATCATCGACCGGTCTTCCGATGCTGAAATTGTTGAACATTACGGACTAAAATATGACCGATCCTCCAAAGACAAGGAACGGTTTGCGGCCACGGATTTTTTCCAGGACATCTGTGAGGGAGGAAAATGGCTTTATTTTACGGCCTCTACATTTACCAACGGCAAGGGTGAGATTGCGGGAGCCGTTGAAACCCTCCAGGATGTCACGGAAAAAAAATCAGCCCTGAGAAAAACAAGAGAACTCTACCGGGTCTACCGGAAAATCCTGGAATTTGTTCCCTACCCCATTGTCGTGTACGATGACAACGGACTTGTGTCCTATGTCAACCCGTCTTTTTCAACCACATTCGGATGGACTCTGGATGAACTGAGGGGCCACCCCGTCCCCTTTGTCCCGGAGGAATTAAAGGCTGAAACCAGCCGCATGCTCGATAAATTCCGTGAAAACAAAAACCTGACCCGCTATGTAACCCAACGCCTGACAAGATCCGGAAAAATCCTGGATGTCGTTCTCTGGGCCGCCTCTCATTCTGATATTCAAGCAGAGTCCACCCAGACCTTTGTTATTTTAAGGGACATCACGGAAGAAAAAAGGCTTGAAGCCAACAATAAAACCATCATGAGGATCAGCGCCGTCCTTCCGGAATACCCGGAACTTGAAGACCTGATGACCTATATTTCAAAGGAAGTCAAAGCTCTTTTGAATACGGAAGGCGCCCTTGTTCTCCTGTATGATGAAATCCGGGATGAGCTGTTTTTCAAAGGCGGGGCCTATGATGATTCAGCGACGGACAGAAGAGCCAAAACCTTCCGGTTCCCCGCGTCTTCCATCTTGGCCGGAGAAATCATCAAGACCGGAGAATATGCCCTGGTCAACGATGCTGAAAAACTCCTGAAGGATTACCCGGAACGGGATGAACGGCTGGGCTATAAAACCCGGAGCCTTCTGGAAGTGCCCATTAAAAGTGATGACCGGATTATCGGTGTCCTCTGTGCCATCAACAAAAAACAGAACCTGTTTGATTATCAGGATATGGAACTTATGACCATGATTGCCGGCACCTGTGCCATTTCCATTGAGAATGCACGGTTCTCGGAAGCGGTCCGGGATGCCTATCGGGATGTGGCCTCCATGAACCGGGCCAAGGGCAAAGCCATCAATCATCTGTCCCATGAACTCAAAACCCCGGTGGCCGTCCTGACAGGTTCCCTTCAGATTCTGAAAAAGAAACTGGACTCCCTGCCCCAGCTCAAGATGGATGCCACCCTGAGCAGGATTGAAAGAAACCTGAACAGGATCATCGATATCCAGGATGAGGTGGCCGATATCATGGATGACAAGACTTATTCGGCCCAGACCCTGTTGCTGAGATTGTTTGAAGCCTGCCAGGATGAACTTGAAACCCTGATTCAGCAGAATATGGGGACCGACTTGCTTGAACAATCGGTCAGAAAACTCATCGATGACAAATTCGGACCCAGATCCATTGTTTTTAAACCCATTCATTTCCTTGACTATTTCAATGGACTTTTCAATTCCCTCAAACCCCTGTTTGAGTTCAGGCATATCCATATTCAGACCTGTGTGGATGAAGATCTGCCGATTCTTCGCCTGCCTGAAGAAATTATTACCAAAATGATGACCGGGATTATCAAGAATGCCATTGAAAACACCCCGGATAAGGGGAAGATTGATATTTCCATCACGAAAAAAGATTCCGGGGTGCTGTTCAGTGTCCATGATTTCGGAGTCGGAATCGAAGAAGATGCCCAAAAACGAATCTTTGAAGGTTTCTTCACCACCCAGGAAACGCTTCTGTATTCCACCAAAACGCCTTTTGCCTTTAATGCCGGTGGAAAAGGGGCGGATCTGCTCAGGATAAAGATCTTTTCAGATCGTCATGGATTTATTCTGAAAATGGAATCCCGGAGGTGTCGATTCCTTCTGGAAAATGAAGACGCGGTTTGTCCGGGTGATATTGAGGAATGCGGATTCTGCAAGGGCATTGAAGATTGTCTCAATTCAGGACATTCAGTTTTTACAGTATTTTTCCCGGCGGAAAAAAAATAAAAAAAGTCTTTGACAAACCTGAACAAATTAAATTAATAGAGAGTATGAATTGAGACTGAGCGCTCGTTTGGTTTGCAGGTGCTTCAGTAGAAGTTGAGTTCCTAAAAAGATTGCTATAAATGAATTGAAAAGGAGTCATGCTTCATGAACAGTCTTCACAGCCTGACCTGTTTTGACATCTTTGAAAAAAATGCGCTCTATAATGGATCTGCCTCTGCCATTCACTGGAATGACAAAGATATCACGTATGCTGATCTTTTCATGCAAACCGCCCGCCTTGCCGGCGGTCTGAAAAGCCTGAATCTCCCTGACAAAAGCAGAATCGCCGTCCTATGCAAAAACCATCCGGTTTTCTTTCACCTCTTTGGTGCAGCCTCCGCTCTTAATATGGCGCTGGTGCTCATCAACAGACGCCTGAGCCGGGATGAAGTCTCTTATATCATTGAGGACACGACACCGGCGGTGATCATCTGCGACAGTGAAATGGCAGATCAGGCAAGAGCTGCTGCAAAGTCTTTTCCACATATCAGGCACTGTTATGTGGTGGATGAACCGGACTTTTCAGCTCTTTATGACTCTCCCCCTCTTGAAAAACCTTGTCCTGCAGGCCCGAAAGACCCGTATCTCATTATTCATACGGCGGCGGTACAGGGCAAACCCAGAGGCGCTGTTCTCTCCCAGGAAAACATCGTCCTTTCCAACCAGCAGATTATCCAGACCTATGGCCTTGACCGCACCAAAGCCTATTTGAACATATTGCCCCTGTTTCATATCATGGGGATCAATATGAGCCTTGGGACGATTCAGGCCGGTGGTAAAAATATATTACAGGAAAAATTTGATCCAAAACAAACCTTAGCCCTTATCCAGGAACAGAAAGTTAATCTTTTTGGTTCCTTCCCGCCCATATTATCCAACCTGATGGATGCCATGCAGGATGGAAATTTTGACCTCTCAAGCCTTGAAATCGCAGCAGGGCTTGAAACGCCTGAAACTGCAAAAAAATGGGAGTCCTGTACCGGTTCCAAATTCTGGACCATGTACGGGCAGACCGAAACCTCAGGCCTGATCACCTTTGCCGAATATTTTAAAAAACCAGGTTCAGCCGGTGCTGTCGCGGTGCTTGCCGATATTAAGATTGTCGATGAATTTGACACTGTTCTGCCCACCGGGGCCACCGGAGAAATAGTGGTCCGGGGACCCCTGGTGTTCCAGGGATATTGGAATGCAGAAGAACTCAATGCCCTTACCTTCAGGGAAGGCCGGCACCACACCGGAGACCTCGGGATGATGGATTCTGAAGGCTTTTTGTTTTTCAAAGGCCGGAAAGCGGAAAGAGAATTGATCAAGCCCGGAGGAGAAAATGTATTTCCGGCAGAGGTGGAAAAAGCCATTCTAAAGCATGGATCTGTTCGGGAAGTCTGTGTCTTCGGTGTGCCTGACCCCAAATTCGGTGAAGGCATAAAAGCGGTCTGCTCGCTCAACCCCGGCAAAAGCCTGACAAAGGAGGACCTGATCAAATTTTGCGGCTCCCTCATTGCCGGTTATAAAAAGCCAAGATATGTTGAGTTTGTGAAAGAGCTTCCCAAGGCAGAAAACGGCACCATCGACCGGCAGAAAATAAAAACGGAATATGCATGAAATAAGGCCTGCTTTTTCCGGAACATGGTTTTGATCTTGACACTGCAAGGCTGATTTATTATGGATGACTTACTCCGTTTCAGTTTTCCGGGAATCAGGTTTTCTTTAATCCTATTTAATTAAAGAATTTGGATATTATATGGCACATTTAACAATTTCAGACGTTACACTCTCTTTTGGCGGACTCAAGGCCCTATCCGAGGTCAATATGACCATCGAACCGGGTCTGATCACCTCCATCATCGGCCCCAATGGAGCTGGTAAAACCAGTATGCTCAACTGCGTATCCGGATTTTATCACCCGACCCGGGGTGACATTTTCTACAAGGATAAAAAGCTCACCCATGCATCCCCCCATGAAGTCTCCAACATGGGCATTGCCAGGGCCTTTCAGAACCTTGAGCTTTTTTCCGGCCTGACGGTTCTGGACAACCTCCTTTTAGCCCGGCACCAGAACCTGAAATACGGTTTTCTGCATGCGGTTTTCTTTTACGGCAAGGCGTCCCGGATTGAGGCGGAAAACAGGGCCTATGTCGAGGACATCATTGACTTCATGGAGCTTGAGCCCTACCGGAAAAGCCTTGTGGGAAATTTAAGCTACGGAGTCCGGAAAAAAGTCGAGGTGGCGCGCGCACTGACCCTTGCACCGGATATTCTGCTACTGGACGAGCCCATGGCCGGAATGAACCAGGAGGAAAAAGAAGATATTGTCCGGTTTGTTTTAGACATTCAAAAAGAACGGGAAATTACCGTGGTGCTTGTGGAGCATGATCTTGGCGTTGTCATGGATATTTCCGATCGGATCTATGTTCTGGATTTTGGCGAGCTTATCGGCTCGGGAACCCCTGAAGAGGTTGCCCGGAATCCCAAAGTAATTGAAGCTTATATTGGAGAGGGTTAATTTAAAATGACTGACAATAAACACCTGCTTACATACTCTATCCCCCAACTGCTTCGATGGCGGGTCAAAACCAGCCCCAACCGTCCGGCTTTACGAGAAAAGGATTTCGGGATCTGGAACACCTATACCTGGCAGGATTATTATGATCATGTCCGGAAAACCGCTCTGGGCCTCAGGGCCATAGGACTTGGCAAAGGCAGCACCATTGCCCTTATCAGCGACAATATCCCGGAACTTTTGTTTACCGCCATTGGTGCCCATTCCATAGGGGCTGTGTCTGCCGGTATCTACCAGACCAGCATGCCCCATGAAATTGCCCAGATTCTTCAATCTCTTAAAGTCACGGCAGTTTTCTGTGACAACCAGGAACAGGTGGATAAGGTTCTGGATGTCAGGGATCAAATTCCCAATGTAAAAAAAGTAATTTTTGAAGATCCGCGTGGCATGAGAGAATACATGTCCGATAACTGGTTCATTAATATCCGGGAATTGTACAGACTGGGGGATCTGGAACATGAAAAAAGTCCCGACCTGTTTGAATCCCTTGTGGATCAGGGCAAACCCGATGATGTCTGTCATCTCTGCCTCACCTCCGGAACCACGGGTCTGCCCAAGGGGACCATGCTGACCCATAAGAATTATATCAACATGGGTGTACAGCTCACAGAAGTTGATCACCTGGAGCCCACGGATGAATATGTTTCCTTTCTGCCATTTGCATGGATAGGCGAGCAGATGAATTCCTTTGGAGTGGCCATGGCCACGGGAATCACCCTTAATTTCCCGGAATCCGTTGAAACCGCCATGTCGGATTTAAAGGAAATCGGGCCCCATTTCATGTTCGGAGCCCCAAGGATTTATGAAGCCATCCGGTCCCAGATCTGGCTGAAGATTGATCAGTCCTATTGGTTGAATAAATTTCTGTATAATTATTTTATGAAAGTCGGTATTAAAGCGGCACAGTTCAGGATGCGCGGCAAAGCCATGTCCGTGGGACTGAAAATCAAATCCTGGCTGGGAAAGCAGATCATTTTCCGGCCCCTCGTGAACCAGATCGGTTTTTTACGCTTGCGGCGAGCCTATACCGGCGGTGCAGCCCTTGGCCCGGAGCTCTTTACCTTTTACCAGGCCATCGGAGTGAATTTAAAACAGATTTATGGACAAACCGAGATTGTCGGTATCGCTTACATGCACCGAGATGGCGATATCCGGCCTGAAACCGTTGGAAAACCACTGCCCGGGACCCAGTGTAAAATTTCCGACATCGGGGAAATCCTTTCCAGATCCGATTCCGTCACTCCGGGATATTTTGAACTGCCTGAAAAATCGGCGGAACTCCTGGAAGGCGGATGGCTTCACTCGGGAGATGCAGGATTTATTGATGAACACGGCCATCTGGTCGTCATTGACCGGATTTCCGATGTCATGCACAGTAAAAAAGGGGACATGTTCTCTCCCATGTTCCTTGAAAATGCCCTCAAATTCAGCCCCTATATCAAAGAAGCCGTCATCTACGGAAACAAAGAAGATTTTGTAGCCTGCCTGCTCAATATTGATCCTGTGGTTGTGGGAAAATGGGCCGAGGACAGGGGTATTTCTTTTTCAACCTATATGGATTTATCCGGCAAACCCGAAGTGGCCGAACTGGTCATGCGAGAGGTATTGGATGTCAATTCACGGGCGGAAAAGGAACATTTCAGGATCAAACGGTTTGCCCTTCTCTATAAACTTCTGGATGTGGATGACGGGGAGTTGACCAAAACCGGTAAGATCCGTCGTAAATATGTACAGGAAAGATATCAGAACCTGTATGATGCGCTTTATGATGAAAGCATTGACAAAAAAGAGGTTGAAGCCTCCTTCCAGTACCAGGACGGACAGTCAACCACAGTGAAAACAAGCATAGCGTTCTATACGGTGAAAGGAGTCTGATGACTTATTTTTTCCAGATTATCATCAGTGGGGTTGTTGTGGGCTCCATTTATGCACTGGCTGCTCTGGGCCTGGTACTTATTTACAAATCCAGCCGGGTGGCCAATTTTGCCCATGGTCAGATCATTGCTGCCGGGGCCTTTATCACCTTTTTTCTGACGGTCAAGGTCGGTGTGCCGATTTTCTTTTCATTCATCGCCAGCATGGTCTTCACCTTTTTTCTGGCCATGAGTGTGGAGAGAATATTTTTGCGTCGCCTCATCGGTGAACCCATCATATCGGTGATCATGGTCACCATCGGACTTGCCTCCATTATTGACGGGCTCATCTATTTCACCCCCTTCGGATCGGAAAACTTTTCCTTCCCGGCCTTCCTTCCCCAGGAACCCATCAGCCTTGGAGGTGTTTCCATTTCCTGGACCCAATTGGTGGGGCTTATCATCACCTCTTTACTCATCGGGGCCTTTTCATGGTTTTTTAAAAAATCCACCATCGGCATTTCCATGCGTGCGGTTTCCGACGACCAGCTCGGCTCCATGTCCATCGGGATATCCGTCCCCAGGGTCTTCGGGCTTGCCTGGGCCACGGCAGGGTTGTCGGCTGCGGCAGCCGGATGTATTATCGGTAATATAACCGGGCTTAATTTCGAAACCCTTCATGCCTTCGGCATCGTTGTCTTTCCCGTCGTCATCCTAGGGGGGCTTGATTCCATCCTCGGGGCAGTTGTCGGGGGCATCATCATGGGCCTGATCCAGCAGTTTGCAGGAGGCTATCTGGATGGTAATTTCGGATTGAGCGGTACCGGAGATATCATGCCGTACCTTGTTTTATTAATCATCCTTCTATTTAAACCCCACGGTTTATTTGGAATTCATGAAATTGAGCGGGTGTAATCCATGTCAGCAAATTCTTGGTTAGCAACAGGTAATTTTCACACGACCTATCAGCAGGAACAAAAAACATTTTATACCAGCCTGGACCGGTCGTTCTTTGCATTTTTTCTCCTCCTTCTTTTTGCATGGCCGGTTTTCTATCCCCTGAGCAATAAATATATGCTGGTGGCGGATAATATCCTTATTGCCATTGTGGCCGTCATGGGGCTGAACCTGGTTACGGGTTTTGCCGGTCTTATTTCCATCGGTCATGCCGCGTTCGTGGGAATCGGTGCCTATACCGTGGCATCCTTTTGCCGAACCCTGGGGGCAGACCACATCATGGTCACCCATTTCTGGCCCCTGCTCATCCTCTTCAGCGGCCTTTTCGGTGCTTTCTTCGGCGCCCTTGTCGGACTTCCGGCCCTGCGCCTGAAACACCTGTACCTGGCCATCGCCACCCTGTCTTTTCAGATGATTTTTCAATGGGTCATCAATTTCATGAGCTTTTTCAACCAGGGTCAGACCATATCCGTGGGAAGAGCGTTCTGGCTGACGGGAGAAATCGGCAGAAACCAGCATTATGTATTCTGGTATTATATTATCCTGACCCTTGTTGTGCTTCTTGGTTTCGGGGTCCGGAACCTCATGAAAACCCGCTATGGGCGATGCCTCATCGCTGTCAGAGACAATGACCGGGCCGCCGATGCCATGGGGATGAATCCGGGACTCACAAAGGTCTATGCCTTTGCCCTGGCCGGTTTTTTTGCCGGTGTTGCCGGAGCCCTGCATGCCTATCTCTATCGCGGGGTCGGATTTGACTCCTTTACCCTGAAGGTATCGGTTTCCTATCTGGCCATGGCCATTGTCGGGGGCCTCGGGACCCTGAACGGGTCCTTCTGGGGACCTGTGGCCATCAAACTTCTGGATCTTCAGGTCGAACACCTTTCAGAGGTGTCCAAACAATATCTGCCCCCTGCCATGAATGTTGCAACGGCCTTGAAGCCATTTACATTCGGCCTTGTCATTGTTCTGTTTCTGATGTTCGAACCCAGGGGAATTGCAAACTGGTGGAGAATCACCAAATCCTATACCAAGCTGTGGCCCTTCCGCTACTGACGGATCAGGGAAGCGCACCGGCTTTACAAATATGTTGTGAGTCATAACCCAAACCTAGGAGGAGAAGTGACATGAAAAGCAAAAAAGCAGTGTTATTCAACGTATTACTGGTTCTTGTGTTAATGGTCGCATTCACCGCATCAGTTCAGGCAGGAGGAAAAGTTTATAAACTAGGAATGTCTCTCGCCATCACAGGCCCCACATCCGATGCCGGGAACCCTGTTTCCAAAGGTGTTGAAGATTGGTTTAAATTTGTAAATGATACGAAAATGTTAGGGGAAGACACCATCGAGTGTGTCATAAAAGACGATCAATACGAGAACGATAACACCAAAAGAAATTTTGAAGCCTTTCTTGATTCAAAGATTGTTTTCTATCTGAATTATTCGACGGGAAGCACGCTGGCCCTTAAAAAAGACTTTGAAGATGCAAAAATTCCAGTTGTTCCGGCATCTTACCATGAAGGCAACCTCATTGACTCAACCCAGATTTTCCTGCCGGTTGCAACCTATTCTGAAAACGTTGTCGGACTTGCAGAATATATCGTAGCCAATCATAAAGGTGACGGAATCCCCAAAGTCGCCTTTTTTATCCATCCCTCAGCTTTTGGTAGAGGCCCTCTGGAAGATACTCAGAAAGCAATCGCAGCCGGTCTGAAAATAGAAATCGTTGAAACCGTTGAACATGGTAAAGATCTTGACAGTACGGCCATGTTGACAAGGCTCCAGAGCAAGGGGGTTCAGTATGTGATGTGTCATACAGTCCAGACTCCTGTTGCAACCCTGTTAAAGGATGCACAGCGTCTGGGCATGACTGCAAAATCCTTTGGTGAAAAGGGTAAACTCACTTTCATGGGCGCCCATTATACCGGTGGTAATGATTTGATCGCCCTTGCCGGCGACGCAGCAGAAGGATTTCTCTGGGCATGTTCCTATAATATGACCTCGGAAAATAATGAAGGTGCAAAAAAACAACTGGAACTGGCAAAAAAATATGGCCGTGATGACAAAGCTGCCAATTCCCACAATTATGGAACCGGAATCCTGATGGCGCAGATCCCCACGGAAGCCATTAAAAGAGCAATAGAGGCAAAACTGGAAATCACCCCGGCAAATCTTTACAAAATGCTGAATGAAATGAACGGTGCAAAAGAGTTTAAGTCCTTTGCAGCGGTAGGCCCTCTTTCCTACTCCCCGAAGGATCATATCGGGGTTGACGTGCAGAATATTTATCAGGCCCAGGGCGGACAGTTTAAAACCATCAAATCCGTCTCATCGGAATACATGAAAAAAATCAGAGTCGGTAAATAAATCGTTTACCATACAGACAAAGAACTGAACTTACCGGGAATATTGAAATATATCGAATATTCCCGGTAAGGTTAACCCAAAAAAGCCAAAGAAAATGCATATGGAAAAAAACCTGCTTGAAGTCAACAATATTGAAGTTGTCTACAATGATATCATCCAGGTACTGCGCGGCGTCAGTCTGAATGTCCCAAAAGGCAGTATCGTCGCCCTTCTCGGAACCAACGGAGCCGGGAAAACAACCACTTTGCGGGCCATCAGCGGCCTTTTAAAACCGGAAAACGGAGCTATCAAGGAAGGATATATCAAATTCAACAATACCGATACCACCCAGCTCATGGGTACGGATATTGTGAAACTTGGTGCCGTCATGGTGCCCGAAGGCAGACGGGTATTCAAACACCTGACCGTGAATGAAAACATCCTTGTGGGGTCCATTACACGAAAAGACGGGGCAGCCAGAATCCGGGAAGACAATGAACTGATGTACAAACATTTCCCGAGACTGTCCAAGGTGACCAATAGGATGGCCGGCTACAGTTCCGGCGGAGAGCAGCAGATGATAGCCATTGCAAGAGCCCTGATGGCAGCTCCCCAGATGCTGATGCTGGATGAACCCTCTCTCGGGCTTGCGCCTCTTCTGGTGAAAGAAATATTTGATAATATTTTAAAAATCAATAAAGAACTTGAAACCACCATCCTGGTTGTGGAACAGAATGCAAAGGTGGCCCTGGCCGTATCCGATTATGCCTATATTATGGAATCAGGCAAAATCGTTCTGGAAGGCCCATCCATTGAATTGCAGAACAACCCGGATGTCAAAGAATTTTATATGGGGATCACCAAGGGCGGCGGGAGAAAATCCTTTAAGAATGTAAAATCCTATAAACGCCGTAAACGCTGGATGTAGATTGTAATTTCAAGGAGTTCAACATGAAGATACTGGTCGGGTATAATGGCGGTGAAGTCGGAAGGCTGACCTTGTCCCTTGCAAGGGATTATGCAAGGATGGCAAATGCGTTTATCTATATCATCACCTCGATGGAAGGGGGAACTTCTGAAAAACAGTCGGATATCATCCGGGCCGAAGAAGAGCTGGATGCTGCAAGAAAGCTCATGAAAGACTCAGGAATTCCCCATGATGCCCAGCAAAGCGTCCGGGGACTTTCCGCCGGGGAAGACCTGGTCCGGTTTGCCGAAGAAAATGAGATTGATCATATTTTTCTCGGCATAAAGAAAAAATCCAAGGCCCAGAAAGCCATCCTGGGCTCCACAGCCCGCTATGTGGTTTTAAAAGCCCCCTGCCCTGTCACCACCATCAAATTTGAACTGGACACGATCAAAACGGAAACGCTTCTCAGGGATCGGCGGGTTCTTGTGGTGGACGATGAGCCCGACATCCTTGAAACCGTTGAAGAACTTCTCGACATGTGCTCCATTGATAAAGCCGCCACCTTTGAAGAAGCAAAAAAACTGCTTGAAAAAAACCGGTATGATATTGCCATTCTCGATATCATGGGAGTTTCAGGCTATGATGTTCTGGAACTGGCAAGGAAAAAAGACATCCCGGCCCTCATGCTGACTGCCCATGCCCTGACCCCGGAAAACCTGAAGGAATCCATTGTAAAAGGTGCGGATTCCTATATCCCCAAAGATGAACTTGCCAACCTCGTCCGCCATGTGGCCGACGTCATCAAGGCCCGTATTGAAGGTAAACAGGGCTACGGCGCCTGGTTCGGAAACCTGAAACCTTTCTTTGACAAATCCTTTGGCAAAGGATGGCGGGACAGGGACAGAAGCTTCTGGAATTCCTTTGATGATAAATACGGGAGATAGACTGTAAAAAAATTCCGAATCGTTGACATGAGTTATAATCTAAATTATTATAATCCAAATTATAACTATCGGAGTTTTTATGACCATGCCCGCCAGATTTATCAACAGAGAGCCGGAAATTGATTTTCTGAACGAGACTTTCCATCAGGAAAAATCCTCTCTTGTCATTATTTACGGCCGACGGAGAATCGGAAAAACCACCCTCATCAAACAGTTCATCTCCGGAAAAACCGCTCTGTATTTCATGGCCACCGAGGAGTCTGAGCGCGAAAACAAAAAAAGTATTCAGCACCTTTTGGCTGAATTTGCAAACAACACTCTTCTTAAAAAAGACCTTCTGCTGGAATGGCATGAAATTTTTTCCCTCTTTGCCGACCATGCGACCGATGTCAAAAAAATTCTGATCCTAGATGAATTTCAATACCTGGGCAAAATCAATAAGGCCTTCCCATCCGTCTTCCAGAAAATATGGGATGAAATTCTAGTGAATGCCAATGTCATGGTCATTTTATGCGGGTCCCTGGTCAGTATGATGGTTCACCAGACCCTTTCTTATTCGAGCCCCTTGTATGGCCGAAGAACCGGTCAGATCAGGATGAAACAGATTGCCTTTAAAAATTATCATCTGTTTTTCGATGAAAAGGAAAATCATGATCTGATCGCCTATTATTCAGTCACCGGCGGCGTTCCGAAATATATTGAATTGTTTAAGCCAATGTCTGATATCTTTGAAGCCATAAAAACAAATATTCTTTCAAAGCAATGTTTTTTATATGAAGAACCCATCTTTCTGCTGGAAAGGGAAGTCGGGGAAATCGGAACATATTTCTCCATTATAAAATCCATTGCAGCGGGCCATCATAAAATCGGGAAAATAGCAGCCCATATCGGCATCAACCAATCCGGTGCCACAAAATATCTAAAAACCCTGATGGAGCTGGACATTCTTGAAAGGATCACCCCTGTCACAGAAACCAACCCGGAAAAAAGCAAAAACGGCCTGTATATCATCAAAGATAATTTTATCCGGTTCTGGTTCAGATTTGTCTATCCCTACAGACATTACCTTGAAATGGAAAATATAGACTTTGTCATCCATAAAATCAGACAGAATTTTAATGATAATCATGTGAGCTATATTTATGAAGATATTTGCCGTGAAAGGCTGCCTGACCTGATCAGCCGGGATCTTCCGGATTTCACCCTGTCAAAGGCAGGCCAATGGTGGGACAAAAACACTGAAATCGATATTGTGGCCCTTGATTCAAAAGAAGATTCAATACTGTTCGGGGAATGCAAATATACCGCTCGGAAGGTTGATCCGGGTGTCTATTATCGTTTGAAAGAAAAATCAGAAAAAGTGCCCTGTAAAAAAGATGCACAAAAATTGTATGTTCTCTTCAGCAGGTCGGGATTTACGCCGGAACTCATTGAACTGGCAGAAAGAAAAAAAGGGATTGTTTTATACCATTTTAACGAATTACCAAAAGAGTACAGGTTTAAAGGCAAAGAAGTCTATATTAAAAAAATAGGCTCAGATGTTATTTTATCAAGCAAACCCGATTCTTGGAAAGATTTCTTCTTTTCTGATGAAAAAGTATCTCCTGATTTTATGATAGACAGACAGGACTTGGATTTAGAGGAAAGGGATATTTTCCAATGATTCAATATATGCTTGATACTGATATTTGCAGCTATATTATCCGAGAAAAACCGATAAAGGTTTTTGAACGGTTTGAGACTTTGGAAATGGATCAGCTTTGCATCTCTGTGATTACTTATGCAGAACTGATTTATGGCGTTGAACATTCATCATCAAAAAAAATAAACAGGTCCATTGTGGATGATTTTGCAAATCATCTGAACATAATTGAATGGGACAAATCCGCAGCAGAACACTATGGAAAAATCAGGGCATTTCTTCAAGCCGGTGGTAATATCATAGGTGCAATGGATATGATGATTGCTGCCCATGCTGTAAGCCAAAAAATGACACTGGTTACAAATAATGAAAAGCATTTTAAAAGAGTCCCAACACTTAATATTGAGAACTGGATATAAATGTATTTTTTTTGCAGCTATATTGTTTTAAATCATTAATTTGCAGAGGTTATTACGGACTCGTCAAGGGATAAAAAATCTTCAATCAATAATGATACCGCGCCTGCACAAAATCAATTCTTTCATGCCCGACCACATACACCAGACGATGCTCCTGTGTAATTCGGCGGGACCAGACACCTGATCCAAGGAATCTCAGCGGCTCAGGTTTACCGATCCCGAGAAAAGGATCGCGCATGATGGCCTCGATCAATTGAAAAATACGGAGCGTTGTTTTGCTGTCCGTCTCTACCCAGTATCGTAGATCCTCTCTAAACTCCGGTTGAAAAACAGCCTCTCTTGGTTCTCCCTTACTCAAAGCCGACCTTATTGCGCAGTTCATCAATACTTTGAGGAGAGCCTGTTTTTTTTCGAACATTACCCAGTGTCGCAAGGATCCGCTTTGCATTTTGAGGTGAACGAAGCAAGTGTGCGGTTTCGAGAATACCGGCCAATTCATTGGCAGCAATCATGGCGACATCTTCACTGCCCCGTCGCTGGATAATCACAACCTCCCGATTTTCAGTGACTTCATTTAATAAAGACGCAAGATTCGCTCTGGCATTTGTATATGTAGTCTGTATGGACATATCAACCTCCTGATTTGATGTACAGCAATAGTGTACATTCTATAGGAAAAACTGTCAACCGATATTCATTCGGTAAAAACAAGCGGCCTGTATATCATCAAAGATAATTTTATCCGGTTCTGGTTCAGATTTGCCTATCCCTACAGACATTTGCCGTGAAGGCTGTCTGACCTGATCAGCCCGTCATATCCAGAAAGTCAAAAAGACCATTGAAAAAGCACTATTATCAATGTTAAAGTGAAAATATTTTTTTGTTAACACTTTTTCCGGAGTAAAAAACAAATGAAACGTCTGCCTGTTAAATTTTTTATTGTTCTTATCTTCTTTGGGTTCTTGTTTATGGGTTGCTCTTCCGACCAGAAAAAAGCCGAGAATTTTCTTAAGGAAGCACAAACCTATTTTGAAAAAGAAGATTATGCAAAGGCCAAGATCCAGATCCAGAATGCCGTCAAACTGGTTCCTAATTCTGTGGAAGCCCATGATCTTCTGTCCAAGGTATATCTGAAACTCCAGGATGCCCCGGAAACCTTTAAAGTGTTTCTGAGGCTGGAGCAACTGGCTCCGGAAAATATGGAATATAAACTCCAGGTCGCTTCTTTTTATCTGCTTTCCAAAGAACGCCAGGAAGCTGAAAAAAGAGTCAATGAGGTTCTTGAAAAAGAGCCTGGAAATATTAAAGCCCTTTATCTGCATGCCGGCATCCTGGGTTTAAAAAGCGAGGACCTGAATTCCGTCAAGGCTGTATATGAAAAAATCCTGGAAATTGATAAAACCCAGGCCAAAGCGCTTCTGGTAATTTCAAAAATCAATATGGCCCAGAATAAACCCGAGGAAGCCGAAGGCAATCTGAAACAGGCCTTGAGCATCGCCCCTGAGGATACGGGTATTTACAGGGCATTGTTTGAGTTCTATCTGTCCAGAAAAGACCTTGGGTCTGCTGAAAAGGTTCTGGAAAGCCTGATTCAGAAAAAGCCAAAGGAAGTTGAACCCCTTCTGATCTCCGGTAATTTTTATGCTGCCCAGGGCAAGGCCGATGAAGCGGAAAAAAGACTTTTACAAGCCGTTGAGATTGATCCTAAAAATTTGAATGCCTATATGTTTCTGGCAAAACTCATGAACAGTCAGAAAAAGACAAAGGAAGCTGAAGCATATATTCAAAAAGCTTTGGAAATTGAGCCGGAAAATTTTGAAGTTAAAAATGCCTATGCGGATTTTCATTTTTCCAATAATGACATAGCCAAAGCAGAACCCCTGGTGGATGAGATTTTAGCAAAGCGGCAAGATTATCAACCGGCAAAACTCTTAAAGGGCAAGATTCTTGCTGCTAAAAAAGACTATGACAAAGCCGTTAACATATTCCAGGGTCTTGTCAAGGATGAGCCGGAATCCGGCCTGTTCAATTTTCTTTTAGGGTCTGCCTTGTTTGAAAAAAATGATTTTGATCAGGCCAAACCCGTGCTTTCAAAAGCCCTGGAAAAAAATCCCGAGCTTTTCCAGGCAAGGCTGATGATGGCTGATATGCATTTTCGAGGAGGCGACCTTTATCTTGCTGAAGATAACGTCAAAAAAGTGCTGAAACAGTTTCCCAAACATTACAATGCCAATATTCTGATGGGCAATATCGAGATGGCCAATAAAAAGAATGCTCTTGCCAAAGCCATCTTTGAAGATCTGACCGAGCTTGAACCAGGCAATCCATCGGCCTGGTACCGGCTGGGAATGGTCCATCAGTCTGAAAAAAACAATCCGGAAGCATTGAAAAATTATAATAAAGCCCTGGAACTGAATCCCAATCTCATGGATGTCTTTACAAACCTGATATCGGTTCATGCATCGGAAAAAGAATTCTCAAAAGCCATCGGCCTCTGTGATGATCAATTAAAAAAAGTGGGGGATTCTTCTCCTGTCATTGTCTCAATTATCCTGAATCTCAAGGCAAATCTCTTTCTGGCATCCAAGGAGATTGATCCGGCAAAAAACATGCTCAGGCAATCCATTGAAAAAAACCCCGGCTTTATCACTCCCTATCTCACCCTGGCCAATCTTTACAACAGCGAAGGGAAAATGGATGAAGCCATCGGCCTGTATCAGGCCTTGATTGAAAAACGACCGGATCAGGCTTCCCCCCACAGCCTTGTCGGAACCCTGTATGAAAAACAGCAGAAATACGATCTTGCCGAAAAGCATTATAAAAATGCCCTGGACATTGATCCGGGGTATATCCCGGCCGTTAACAACCTTGCTTTTTTTTATGCCGAGCAGGGAAAGGAACTGGACAAAGCCCTGGACCTTGCCCGCCAGGCCAAGGAACGGATGGGAAAACTGCCGGCCATCATGGATACCCTGGGTTGGGTTTATTATAAAAAAGAAATCTATGATTCTGCTGTAACAGAATTCGAAGCCTGTGTGGAAAAAGAGCCGAAAAACCCAATCTTCAATTACCATCTGGGACTTGCCTACTATAAAAAGGGAAATTATGGCAAAGCCGAAACTGCATTGAAAAAAGCCCTGGACCTTCAAAAGGATTTCCAGGGCTCGGAAGAGGCCAAAAAAGTATTGGGGCAGATGTAAGGTCAGAAGGCCTGCCGAAAGGACATGCATTGAATTACCACCCCTTTTAACTAAATCAGAACATTTAATGGTATGTGTGAAAACCTTATGGATATTGACCTGATACTCAGTCGGGCGGATTATCAAGTCCCCCTGTTTGCCGATTTTATTCTGGATAAATACCGGGATCTTAAAAAGACTGACCCTGAATCGGCTCGTAAAATTGAAGCCCGTGTATTTACCCGGTCATTTTTACTGAACATCCTGGACAACGGGGATCTGTTCATGCTCAGTCTGATGTTTACCCATGTGCCGTCCGAATTCTTTACCCCGATTATGGATGAACTGACCGATCGTTTCAAAAACGGGTCCCTTTCGGATTATGGTAAAAAAATCGACATCATCATAAAGGCCCATGCACCAGGTCTGTTCCTTGACCACCTGAAACAGAAATTTCAGGAACAGATCAAGCAGGAACAGGTCACTATCCATACCTTTTATTGGCATAATTATTTTGAAGATCTTCCTTTGGATTTGAAACATGAATACTTTGATCAGACCCTTCCTCTTTTCTACAAGGCATCGGAATCCCTGGAAGATTCGCCCGACTTCCGTGCTTTTCTCTTAAACCAGACATCTGCCGCTTTAATACTGAACCGCCCTGAAGCGGTTCCTTTGGCAAAAAATTGCCTGGAACACCTGATCCGGAATTATGATGGGGGTGACCTCAATTACTATGAATTCTGCCGCTATTTTCGGCTGGGATTGACACCTGAACGGTTTATGAGCGTGTATCCGTTTGAACTTGATCTGTTTTTCGCCCTGGAAGACAATGAATTAACCACTGCCCCGGAACTTTTAGACCATCTCTATCAGGACGGCTGGAGCGGTGCAAAATTGTTTGACCTTTACAGTAACATTCTCCAGACGGAAAATTTATCTGAAAATTCAATGATCCCGGAACATCTGACCGACATCAATGAACCGCTTTTGACCAGCATCATCCGGACATTAATCCAGGACAAGGCATTGATGCTTCTTCTGGAATCATATGATCTGCACCGCGCCGTCTCGGCTGTTTTTGCATCCATCATCCGTCAATTTCACCGTAAAGATGAAATAGATCCGGCAAGGTTTACCGATGCCAATGTAATGGAATTCATCACCCTTGATTTTGAGTATATTCCCTTAATGGCCCAGATCAAAACCTATCTTTCAGGCATTGCGACCCAGCGCATGACCGCTCTTTTATGCACGGCCCTGGAAAAAAGCCTGGATATTCAGGAGCGGGAAAGGCGCGGAGACTATGCCATTGCAACCGTTATGGAACTGATGGCGCATTTCAGGGACCCGTCTTTTGTTCCGGGGATTGTCAATGTCTTTTTATATAATTCCGGAGATGATGACTGGCTCCCTAAAAAGGCGATCAATCCCCTGTCCGGCTTCGGCGATGCCGCCATTGATTGTCTTGATTCAAAAATGGGGGGAATACCCGAATCAAGACTTCTGGATGTGTTGACCATTATCCGGAAAGTCGGAACCGAAAGGGCCGAAGAATTTCTTATCAAACATTTTGACCGCTTTATCAAATCTTTTCGGGCAGACACCCTGTCAACCTGCCAAAGCCTGGTCAGCCAAAAGGCCCTGGCCCTTCTGGATCATAAGGTCGGTAAAAAGCAAAAGGGTATTGACGAACTCTATGTGATTGTCAATACCCTCCAGGGAAAAGCCGATGAGAAAACCCAAAGGATCCTTGATACCCTTCCGCTCCCTATGGAAAGTCTCAATGCGACCATGGAACTGCTGAATTCCGGTATAGCCCAGTCCGTGTTGACCCTGGCGTTGGAATGCAGCCATTGCTTTGATATCAGTGATTATGAATGCCGAAACGTTATTGCATCCCCTGATGGAGACAACTATGTTGCAGATGAACTGACCTGCATCTCCTGCAATCGGATCACTGAATTCACCATAACCCCCATGGGAAAAATGGCTGCATCTGCCGAACTTATCCGCCTGACAGCCCTGAAAAACCAGCATGAAACCAAAGATATTCCCTTTACCGGAGCACTCAGGTTTTTAAACTCGGCCGTCAGGGGAAAGCAGATGTCTATATCCCAGGGCATTGCACTCTACAAAGAAGAAATCCGGAAAATGCCTAAAAACCCGGATCATTATATCGGTCTTGGCAATATTTATAAAACGATGAATCAATATACATTTGCTGAAGAACATTATAAATATGCCATTTCGCATGGTCCGTTTTATATTGAGCCCTATTTGTCTCTGGCAGAGATAGAATATAATAAAAAGGATTTGAAAACCGCTTTACAATGGCTGGAAAATGGTCGTCCCTATCTGAAACGCCCGTTGATCTGTAAGGACATCCAACTCACGGCAAAAGAGATCATGGAGAGTTATCTCTCCTTTCATTCCGATCTGCTGGAGCAGACCGGCAGCCGAATCCCTCCCATTTCGCCGTCTGAATATATGATGGCTGGAAAACAGATGAAAAAAATCGGGCGGAATGAAAAATGCCCCTGCGGCAGCAATAAAAAATACAAAAAATGCTGCATGAAAGGACGATAGCTCCCTTGACTTTTTATATTTTAAACCATTAAACTCCCTTGACTTTTTATATTCATCATTTAATACGGGTGCAACACAAAAAAGTGGCATATCGTGTCCCTTCGGCAAGCGTGCGTGAATTAATCATGGGGGGTAGTCGGTTAGTGCCCCAAAAAAAGTTAAACCCAGTTATATCCGTGCTTTACATCATTTTCAGTAACCGGACCCGTTGCAACCGCCCGTTCAAGCAATCTTCTGAACACAAGGCCACGGCTCCGAGAAGTACGTCTGTTGAATCTAAAAGTGAACTCCTCCAGATAAGCC